>UCJH01000022.1 GCA_900472785.1 Hyphomicrobiales bacterium
GGGCGCTGAAAGGTGTCACTTTTACTAACCAAACGCGGCAGCTTTCAGCGCCCCGTCCGATGCTCTTTGACAAACCACGGGCAGGCCTGCCGCGTGAACGCACCCGCATACCCGGACCGGAATGCCGTCAGACAGCCGGCGGCCGCTGGTCGTTGATCTCGATCCAGTAGAGATCGGGATCCTGTACATAGACCTGCCGGAAACCGAGGCGATGATGGCCAATCTTGCCGGGATTGCCGGGCCAGTCTGTAAAAAGAATGCCGCGCTCGGTCAGATGGGCGACAAAGGCGTCGAAATCGGCGGTGGAGACCGCGACATGCGTGTCCTTGGTCACATGCGTGGCGCCGAAATCGCCCTCGATCAGGTGGATGGCATCGCCGCCGCCGATCTCCAGCCACTGCACCCCGGCGCTGCCCTCGCGCTCGATCGGCACGAAACCCATCACGTCTCGGTAGAACGCAACGCTGCGCTCGACATTGCGCACCAGGAGCGCGAAGTGATCGAGACCGAACCTGAAGCCCATGATGTCCTCCCCTGACGCCCGGCTGTGGCAGATAAAAGCGGCCGCTTTACCGGCCGGAAAACGGATCGGCGAGCGCCGCTTCCGGCCGGCTGATCGGATATTTGGTTGCCGAGATGCTGGCGGCCAGCCGCTTCGGCCCCTGCGTCTTCAAAAGCGCGCGGAAGCTCGGATGCATGCCGCCGTCGGAATAGGCGTTCATCGAGGACATGGCCGGAACCGAAGCGGTGATCGCCGCATCGAGCTTGTGAGCTTCGGCATCGATCTTGGCGATGGCCTGCGGCTCGAGCTGGTTGGTGGCCGGCGGGCATGCGGCCAGCGCATCGGCGGGCTCGCCATCGGCAAATTCGCGGTTGAAGACATAGCGGCCGCCGCAGACGGAAACCTTCGGCTGGCGGTGCGTGACGGCGAAGGCGTCGTAGCCTTCCTTCATTGTCCGCCAGAAGCTCATATTGGGATCGCCGCGATGCTGCGCCATGTTGCCGGCGGTCATCCGGAAGGGATAGGCCTGCACCTGGAACCGGTCCTGTCCTGCCGAAAGCGCTTTCTCGACGATCGCGTAGATCTCGCCGACCCCCTGGTCGGTCATCGCATAGCAGCCCGAAGAGGAACAGGCGCCGTGCACCATCAGCGCCTCGCCGGTATAGCCGAGCGCCGATTCCAACTTGTTGGGATAGCCGAGGTTGAACGAGACGTAGAATTGCGAATTCGGATTCAGCATGCCCTTCGAGACATGATAGAAGCCTTCCGGCGCATGCCGGTCGCCGGCCTTGGTCTTCGGCCCGAGTTCGCCGGACCAGCGGCAGATCGGATAGGTCTTGAACAGCGCATAGGTTCCGGAGCGATCGACCTTCCAAACCTCCAGTTCGCTCTCCTGCTTGAAGATGCGCACCAGAACGGCGCTTTCCGGCGTCATGCCCTTCTTGGCCATCGCCGCCTTGACCTTGCCCGAAAGCTCTGGCGGCGCTTCGGAAATATCCTCGAGCGACATGCAGGCCGAAAGTGAAACGCCCATCGCCAGCACCGCGGCAGTCCGGGCGAGGACGCGGCGAGCGGCAAGGATGCGGTTCATAGCGCGATAAAGGGCAGAAAAAGCGTGCATGGAAACTCTATGGATCCGAATCGCGACGAAGTTTTGTCGAGCAATCGACATTGTCCCGTCTTATGACATAGATTCCGCATATTCGGTTACCGCTTCGTTAACCGAAGGACCGGAAGAGCCGGAAACGGGCGCCTGGCGCCCGTCCCAAGTCGATATTTACTGGCGAACGACGATCTTCGCCTTGGCCGGAACGCGGCTGTAGAGGTCGATGATATCCTGATTGAGCAGCCGCACGCAGCCGGAAGACACGGCCTTGCCGATCGAGGTCCAGTCGGGATTGCCGTGCAGCCGGTAAAGCGTGTCCTCGCCATTCTGGAAGATGTAGAGGGCGCGAGCGCCGAGCGGGTTCTTCAGCCCCGGCTCCATGCCGCCGTTCTCGATCGAATATTTCGCAAGCTGCGGCTGGCGGGCGACCATCTCGTTCGGCGGCTTCCAGCGCGGCCAAGTCTGGCGCCAGTGGATCACGCCGTCGCCCTGCCAGGAAAAGCCGTCGCGGCCGATGCCGACGCCGTAGCGCATTGCCGTGCCGCCGGGTTCGACCACATAAAGCAGTCGCGAGGGCGTATCGACGACGACCGTGCCCGGCGCCTCGCCGGTCGGATCGTCGACGCGCTGCCGGTAGTAGCGCGGATCGATCTGTTCGTAGGGCACCGCCGGGATCAGAAACCCGCCGTCGGACACCGGACCGTACATGACGGAGAGTTCCGCGTCATCCGGTGCGCCGGTGAGACGGCGGCTGACGCCCGGGAGGGGAGCCGGGCGACCACGGATCGTGGGCGAGCAACCGGCAAGACCTGCAGTGGAAAGGCCTGCGGCGGAAAGGACGGCAAGGAAGCCGCGGCGCGACAAGGTGTGTTCGATCATGGGCTCCATCAATCTGCTTCGGCGACAAGTCCAGCCCGGCTGGGAAGAACGGGCCATGCCTGCGGACCTCCCCTGGAGAAGCCGCAGCCGAGACTATTGTTATGCAGACAATGACGCCGCTTTCCAACGCGCAGGACGAGGAGATTCGCGCGCGGTCACCAGATTGTGATGGACCGTGTCCGCAAGGCCTCAATCCACATGGTGAAGCGCCGCTTTCTCCATGTCTCCGCATCCCCGCTCATGCCGCTCGTGCGATGATGTGCATTCGCCGGGACAGGCGCTATGGACCAAAAAGGAGACGCCGGTGAGATTAAGACGGAATCAGGCCGACCGTTTCGGCGATCAGCAGCGTATCGACGAATTCCGTGAGATCGATGATCTTGCCATCCTTGAAGGTGAAGCGGTCGATATACTCGGTCTCGATTTCCCGTCCGGTCGGAACATAGCGAAGCACGCCGGTGCGGTGGGCAAAGACGGTATCGCCATCGATATGGAGACTTGGGGTTTTCATCCGCGACATGTCCCAGTCGGCAAACAATTGCTGGACGACGGCATCCAAAGCCTCCGGTTCGCTCACGCGCTGGCCCATCGCGGCCATCCTGCCGCTGGCGACGATACAGAAGCTGACGTCCGGAGCGGCCCAGGACATTGCCTTCTCCCTGTCACCCGCCGCGCGCGCTTCATAAAACGCAGTGACTATCCCCTCAAGCGCTTTCCTGTCAGCCATTCCGATCTCCCTCCGGTTGCAGTTGATTGTGGCATATTCGCCCTGCCCTGCAAGAGGGGTGATGGAGAAAGATATATATAAGTAAAATTCAATTCAAAGGCAGTCACCCAAATTGACGGAGCGGAAAAACATCGACCTTAAAAATGAAATTCCAAACCTCAGGAGACCCTTCGCGGGCATGTAATTGCAATGAGCCAGGTCGTTACCATGTCAGCCAGCACGGCGGCTTACGCGGCGCAACCCCTTAAGCCGTCCGCGCGCGTGAGTGGCGACGGGCCTGCGGACGAGGCGATCACGCTTCTGTCGGCACGGCCGGCACAGGAAGCGGCCCTTATCCATCGCTCGGTCGCCGCTCTGCAAAATCCGACGGCGCTCTCTCTGATGCTGATGAATGCCAAGGGCCGCATGCCGCAGGAAAGCCGCGCCGAAGCCCTGCGCCGCTACCGGGAAAACGAATGGGACGTGCCCGAGCCGGAGGAACAGCCTTCAGAAGCCGGTGACGAACTTCCTTCGCAGGACGAGGTGCTCTGAAGGAAATGGTCGGAAAAAGCCGGCGGATCCGATGCGCCGGCTTTCATCGATTTTATCCCGCGATCACTTGTGCTTGTGCCCGCTTCCGCCGGCCGCGCCGACGGGCAACACGTAGTCGATCTTGCCGGCCTTCTCGAAGGTCAGCGTCACCGGCACCGTTTCGCCGGCCGCAAAGGGCTTGGCCACCTCCATGAACATCAGGTGCAACCCGCCGGTCGTCAGTTCCACTGTTCCGCCGGCCGGAATCGCGATGCCGTCGTCGAGCTTGCGCATCTTCATGACGTCGTTTTCCATCGTCATCTCGTGCAGCTCGACCCGCCCCGCAGCCGGGCTCTCGACCGAAATCAGGCGGTCGGCGTGAGCACCGTCATTGCGGATGCTGAACCCGCCGCCGCCGACCTTGGCCCCCGGCAGCATCGCCTTGACGGCACCGCCCGAAATCTCCAGGTCGCCGACCGTGACCGGCGTACCCTCTGCAGCCGGCGTTACAGCCATTCCTGCCATGGCAGCCATATGGTCGTGCTCTCCCGAGGCATCGGCTGGCATCACGGTCAATGAGGGGGCCGGATGCTCGAGCGCGTGGGCATTCTGGCCCTCTGCCGGTATCTGGTCCCAGACAACCTGAGCGTCCGTGCCGCAAAGCTGCGTCACCGGAAAGGCGATCGTGGTCTGCTTGTCGAAACCCGAGATACGACCGCTAATCAGGAAGGTGTCGTAGTGCTCGTCCGACAGGTTGCCGCCCTTCCAGCGGATTTCCAGCGGACCGGCGCTCACCGGCTTGCCGTGATTGTCGTAGGTCTTTTGATAGTCGCCCTTGATGATCTCGAGCTCCCAGCCGGCCTTCGGTTGCGGCTTGGCGAAGACGAAACCTTCCGGCAGCTTGACCTGCACTTCGGTCGTCGGCTTGCCGTCGCAGCCGTGCGGAATCTGGATCACAGCCTTGAAGCTGCGCTCCGAGGTCGCGGTGTCGGTCTCCAGTGAAGCATGCGCATGCGCCATGCCGACGCCGGCAATCAGGAAGGCGGCGGCCAGAAGGCTGGAACGTGTCTGTGTCATGAAATCTCTCCGGACCGGCTGCGCGGAATCCTCATGCGCGCCGGTCGATACCGCGTTTGCGGCCCAATGATCCGAATGGTGTAGGTGCAGTCGCGATCAGATAAGGACAGGTGGTCCATGCGAAGGCGGCAGCAGACGCGGATAGGCAATGACAGGCGCCGGAAGCTTCCGTGCCTCTGCGGGCTCGGCTTCGGAGCGGACAAGAAGATAGCTTGTATCTGCGGGCAGTGGCAGAAGCGTGGAAGCCGACAGGCGGCACGCATCGCAGAGCGGCGGCTGGCCGTCGTGATGTCCGCCGTGGCGCGCATCACCGCTTAGACCATCCAGGCCGAAACAGATTTCGGCGATCGTTCCATCGGGCAGCACATAGTCTGACGCGATCCGCGGCGGAAGCTGGCCGGCAAGGACGGGCTGGTGGGCAAACGAAAGCAACAGCAGGGCGAGCGCCGCCAGCATGCGCACTCCCCTCTGCAATGTCGGTCGCGTCTTCGCCATGGTCGATCCCGTGTTCACGAGTGGGTTATCGCGCCTGCCATAAAAATGCAAAGGCCGATTTGCCGCAGCATCGTCGGCACGCGGCTTGAATGAGGACGACAAAAATCTGTTCGGACGCGACATTTTGCACTTGCCAAAAACCGGCGATCACCGTTATCTGAACCCGATCTTGTTGGGAGAATCCGGCTTCACGCCGGTGCCGAAGGAGCAACCGCCCCGGAAACTCTCAGGCCAAAGGACCAGCAAGGTGCCGGTAGGACTCTGGAGAGAAGCGTAGAACGCTCGCCGAAGGGATAACAATCTCAGGCAGACGGACAGAGGGGGCTCGAAGACGCGGTGCCTGAGGCATTGCAGACGTGAGCCGGTGCGTTGCGCACCAGACCTGGAGGCCGGACTTGGACGATCACACATCCTTGAAACAGACGCCGCTGCATGACCTGCATCTGTCGCTTGGTGCCCGCATGGTGCCCTTCGCCGGCTATGACATGCCGGTGCAATATCCGGCCGGCGTGATGAAGGAGCATCTTTTCACCCGCACCTCCGCCGGCCTGTTCGATGTCTCGCATATGGGACAGGTGACCATCCGCCCGAAATCCGGCCGGCTCGAGGATGCGGCGCTGGCGCTCGAGCGCCTCGTTCCCGTCGATGTGCTGGGCCTTGCGGAAGGCCGCCAGCGCTACGGCCTGTTCACCAATGAGAACGGCGGCATCCTCGACGACCTGATGATCGCCAATCGCGGCGATCACCTCTTCCTCGTCGTCAATGCCTCCTGCAAGGAGGCGGACTTTACCCATCTGAAGACGCATCTCAGCGATAGCTGCGATATCGAGATGCTTGAAGACCGGGCGCTGATCGCGCTGCAGGGGCCGCACGCCGAATGCGTGCTGGCTGAACTCTGGGCCGATGTCGCCACCATGCGCTTCATGGATGTTGCCGAGGCGGCGCTGCACGATGTGCCCTGCATCATCTCCCGATCGGGTTACACCGGCGAGGACGGGTTCGAAATTTCCATCCCCGCCGCCGATGCCGCCGATGTGACGCGCCGTATTCTGGAACACCCCGACGTCATGCCGATCGGCCTTGGCGCCCGCGATTCGCTCCGGCTCGAGGCCGGCCTGTGTCTCTACGGAAACGATATCGACACGGGCACGACGCCAGTCGAAGCGGCCCTGGAATGGGCACTGCAGAAAGTCCGGCGCAGCGGTGGCGCGCGTGCAGGAGGCTTTCCCGGAGCCGATCGCATCCTTGCCGATTTTGCGGATGGCGCCACGCGCCGCCGCGTCGGGTTGAAGCCCGAAGGCCGCGCGCCGGTTCGCGGCGGCGTCGCGCTCTTTGCAGATGCGGACGGCAAGACATCGGTCGGAACCGTAACATCTGGCGGTTTCGGACCGAGCGTCGATGGTCCCGTCGCCATAGGCTATGTCGATCAGGCCCATACCGCCGACGGCACCAAACTCTATGCGGAAGTCCGCGGCAAATACCTCACGGTTGCCGTCACCGCCCTGCCCTTCATAACCACAACCTACAAGCGCTGATCAGGAGAACCCGTCCGATGCTGAAATTTACCGATGAACACGAGTGGCTGAAAATCGAAGACGGCGTTGCGACCGTCGGCATCACAAGCCATGCGGCCGAGCAACTGGGTGACCTGGTCTTTGTCGAACTGCCTGAGGCCGGAGCGACCTTCGCCAAGGGCGACAGCTCGGCGACCGTCGAATCCGTCAAGGCGGCGTCCGATGTCTATTGTCCGCTGGATGGCGAAATCGTCGAAGTGAACCCGGCGATCGTCGATGATCCCTCGCTGGTCAACAGCGATCCACAAGGAGCCGGCTGGTTCTTCAAACTGAAACTGTCCGATCCGTCCGCGGCCAACGCCCTTCTGGATGAATCCGCCTACAAGGAGCTGATCGCGTAATGACGACCGCGGCAGATTTCACCTTCACCGACTACAAGCCATACGATTTCGCCAACCGGCGGCATATCGGCCCCTCGCCCAGCGAGATGGACGCCATGCTCGCGGTCGTCGGCTACAAAACCCTCGACGCTTTGATCGACGACACCGTACCGCCCTCGATCCGCCAGAAGGAGCCGCTCGCCTGGGGCGTGGCGATGACCGAACGCGAGGCGCTGGACAAGATGCGCGAGACGGCCAATCGCAACAAAAAACTCGTTTCGCTGATAGGTCAGGGCTATTACGGTACGATCACGCCACCGGTCATCCAGCGCAATATCCTGGAAAATCCGGCATGGTACACAGCCTATACGCCCTACCAGCCGGAGATCAGCCAGGGGCGCCTCGAAGCGCTGCTGAACTACCAGACCATGGTCTGCGACCTCACCGGCCTCGACGTCGCCAATGCGTCGCTGCTGGACGAGGCGACAGCGGCCGCGGAAGCCATGGCTATGGCCGAGCGTGTCTCCAAGAGCAAGGCGACGGCCTTCTTCGTCGATGAAAACTGCCATCCGCAGACAATCGCGCTTCTGAAGACACGGGCGGAACCGCTTGGCTGGACGATCATCGTCGGCAATCCCTTCACCGATCTCGATCCAGTCGACGTCTTCGGCGCGATCTTCCAGTATCCCGGCACCTATGGTCACGTTCACGATTTCACCGGCCTGATCGCAAGGCTGCACCAGACCGGCGCAATCGCGACAATGGCCGCGGACCCGTTGGCTTTGGCCCTGTTGAAATCACCCGGCGAAATGGGCGCTGACATTGCCATCGGCTGCACACAGCGCTTCGGCGTGCCGGTCGGCTACGGCGGGCCGCACGCGGCCTACATGGCGGTCAAGGACGTCTACAAGCGCTCGATGCCCGGCCGTCTGGTCGGCGTTTCCGTCGACAGCCGCGGCAACCGCGCCTATCGCCTGTCTCTTCAAACCCGCGAGCAGCATATCCGCCGCGAAAAAGCGACATCGAACATCTGCACCGCGCAGGTGCTGCTGGCCGTCATGGCCTCGATGTATGCGGTCTTCCATGGTCCGCAAGGCATCAAGGCGATCGCCCAGAGCGTGCACCAGAAGACGGTGAGGCTCGCCATGGGCCTGGAAAAACTCGGTTATACCGTCGAGCCTGATGTCTTCTTCGACACGATCACCGTCGAAGTCGGCAAGCTGCAGGGCGTCATCCTGAAGACCGCGGTTGCCGAAGAGGTCAATTTGCGCCGGATCGGCACGACCAAGATCGGCATCAGCCTCGACGAACGGTCGCGTCCGGTCACGCTCGAAGCCGTCTGGCGGGCCTTCGGCGGAGAATTTGCGGTCGCGGATTTCGAGCCAGGCTATCGCCTGCCGAAAAGCCTGTTGCGCACCAGCGCCTATCTCGAGCATCCGATCTTCCACATGAACCGCGCCGAAAGCGAGATGACCCGCTACATTCGCCGGCTGTCTGACCGGGATCTTGCGCTCGACCGCTCGATGATCCCGCTTGGTTCGTGCACGATGAAGCTGAATGCAACGGCCGAAATGCTGCCGATCACCTGGCCGGAGTTCTCCGAAATCCACCCCTTCGTGCCGGCAGACCAGGCCGAGGGCTATCGCCACATGATCACCGATCTCAGCCAGAAACTCTGCACGATCACCGGCTATGACGCGCTGTCTATGCAGCCCAATTCCGGCGCACAGGGCGAATATGCCGGGCTTTTGACGATCCGTGCCTACCACATTGCCAACGGCGATGCACATCGCGACGTCTGCCTGATCCCGACCTCGGCGCATGGCACCAATCCTGCGTCGGCCCAGATGGCCGGCATGAAGGTGGTCGTCGTCAAGGTCAGCGACAATGGCGATATCGACATGGAGGATTTTCGTGCCAAGGCCATGCAGCATGCGGCCAATCTCTCCTGCTGCATGATCACCTATCCCTCGACGCACGGGGTCTTCGAGGAGAATGTTCGCGAGGTCTGCGAGATTGTCCATACGCATGGCGGCCAGGTCTATATGGACGGCGCCAATATGAACGCGATGGTCGGGCTCGCACGTCCTGGCGACATCGGCTCGGATGTCAGCCATCTCAATCTGCACAAGACCTTCTGCATCCCGCATGGCGGTGGTGGACCCGGTATGGGGCCGATCGGCGTCAAGGCGCATCTGGCACCCTTCCTGCCCGGCCATCCGGAGACCGGTGACGGCCAGGGCGCCGTTTCGGCGGCCCCATTCGGCTCGGCCTCGATCCTGCCGATCTCCTGGAGCTACTGCCTGATGATGGGTGGCGAAGGCCTGACGCAGGCGACCAAGGTTGCGATTCTCAACGCCAACTACATCGCCGCCCGGCTGAAGGGCGCCTATGACGTGCTTTACAAGTCGACGAAGGGTCGTGTCGCGCATGAATGCATCATCGATACGCGACCGCTGGTCGATAGTGCCGGGGTCACGGTCGATGATGTCGCCAAGCGCCTGATCGACTGCGGTTTCCATGCCCCGACCATGAGCTGGCCCGTTGCCGGCACGCTGATGATCGAACCGACGGAGTCGGAGACGAAAGCCGAACTCGACCGCTTCTGCGATGCGATGCTGGCAATCCGCGCCGAAGCGCAGGCGATCGAGGACGGCAGGATGGACCGCACGAACAACCCGCTGAAAAATGCGCCGCACACGGTCGAGGATCTCGTCGGCGAATGGGACCGTCCGTATACCCGCGAACAGGCCTGCTATCCGCCGGGGGCTTTCCGGGTCGACAAATATTGGTCGCCGGTCAATCGGGTCGACAATGTCTATGGGGACAGAAACCTCGTCTGCACCTGCCCTCCTCTCGAGGACTATGCGGAAGCGGCCGAATAGGCAAAATCATGAAAGGGCGCTTCGGGCGCCCTTTTTTTTCCAGAGACGGTCCACCATCAGTTCTGGCGGGGCGTCACCGCTACATCGACCCAGAACCGGGTAAAGCCTTCCGCAAACTTCCGGTAGCCGCTCACCGACGAAGGCTTAAGCGCATAGGCGTTGGCGCCACAGGCGTATGAACTGTCGATATCCCTCGGATTCATCGACGAGGTCAGCATGATCACCGGCAGGATCGCCGTCTTTTCATTGGTGCGGATGCGCTTGAGAAGCTCCATACCGCTGAGGCCCGGCATGTTGATATCGAGCAGGACATAATCGAACTGTTCCGCCGCAAGCCTCAGGCTTGCAATATCCGCATCATCCACATGGATGATTTCAAGGCTGCCGCCGACCTCGGAAAAGGCGCGCACGACGAATCGGGCATCTATGATGTCATCATCGACGACCAGCAGTTTTTTCAATCTGCTGTCCAAGCCCCCTCCTTCCCGGTACTGTTGTTCTTCGGAAAAGCGACGCTAAATCGTGCGCCCTCGGTAAAGCTCGTGTCAAGCTCAATCCGACCGTTGTGGCTTTCGACAATGCGCTTGGCCAGCGCCAGTCCGATACCGGTTCCCTGATACACGCTCTCATCCCGATGCAGCCTTTGGAACACGTCGAAAATCTTGCTGGCAAACCGCGGGTCGATGCCGATCCCATTGTCCTCGACATGAAGGTAATCGGTATCGTCGCGGCTCTCGCCGAGGATACGGACGACGGGCTGGACGCCTGCCCGCCGGTATTTGACCGCATTCCCGATCAGGTTCTGGGCTAAACGCTTCAGGAGTTCGGCGTCGCCGCGGACGACCGGCAGGGCGCCGACCTCGATTTTCGCGCCGGCATCGCGGATCAGGCTGTCGAGGTTGAGAATGGCGTCGGCCACCACGTCGGACAGCGGAACCGGGGACCAGTTGCCGATCTGGTAGGCGATCTGGGAATAGTCGAGCAGGCTTTCGATCAGGCGGTCCATGCGGCGCGCGCTCTGGCGCAAATGTGTTGCGTAGCCCGGCAGTTCTTCCAGGCTGCCGGACTGGATATCGTCGTTGATCATGTCCGAAAACATCGCAATATGCCTGAGCGGCGCCTTGAGGTCGTGCGAGACGGTTCCGGTGAACTGGTTCAGCGCGTCATTTTTCCGCTGCAACTCGGAGCTTTGCCGGGCAATGCGTTCCTGCTGGCGCTTCTGCATCGTGATATCGCGCCCGACGGTCACGTATTCCATCAGCATCTCGTTGTCGAACACCGCCATGTTCGACCACAGAAGCCAGATGTCGCTGCCGTCTGGAAGAATGCGATGCTGCTCGCCGACGGCAAGGGGGGTATCGGGGGTCAGTGATTCAAGGACGCTGGCAACGCGCGCGCGGTCGGCGACGGGCACGATATCGAGAAACGGCGTACCGACAAGCTCTTCCGCTGTCTTGCCTACAAAACGGCAATAGTGATCGTTGGCGAAGGTTACGACGCCGTCCTTGGATATTCGGGTGATCAGGTCGGGGATATTCTGGACCAGAGTGTAATATTCCAGTTGCTGACGCCGCAGCGCCATCTCCGTCTCCTTGAGTTCGGTGACGTCGATCCGGATGACCACCGTGTTGCCATCGTTGGTCTTGAAATTCTCCACCCGCAACCAACGGCCGTCTCCATAGGGAAACACTTTCGAGCGACCGGTCGGATTGCGAAAATCGAACATGCGGTTGTCGATCCACTCTCGTCCCGCAGCCGAGCCGATCTTCGCCTCCGGGTAATGGCCGCCTGCAAAGGCGATCTGGATGATCTCTTCCGCCGGCATGCCCAAGCGCAGGAAAGGCCCGGCCGGGCCGCAGACACGGCGATAGGCCTCGTTGTAGACGAGCAGCCGTTCCTCATGGTCGAATATGGCAAAGCCTTCCGGAATGGCGGCAAGCGCCGTGTCGAGAATTTTGCTCGCGTCCTGCCGGGCCTTGTCGAGCTTCAGGATGTTGGAAATATCATGGATCACGCCGACAAAGCCGCAATTCTCGCCGTCGGGTCCGCTGACCATGGTCGAGCGCAACTGTGCCGAGAAGACGGTATCGTCCTTGCGTCTGTAGCCGTAAACGGAATCGGAGACAGCCCCGGTATTGCCATCCATGCTCCGCTTGTTGAGGCAGGAATTGTAATCCTGCTCCGTGGCATAAAGGATGCGGACATGCTGGCCGAGCAGTTCATCCTCGGCATAGCCGAACTGCTGCAGGGTCGCCTGATTGACGGAAAGGATTGTTTTGGCCGTGTCGACCATAACGACCGGCTCGGGAAACGTCTCGTACAGCGCCCTTACGAAATGGTCCTGCATTCGCGGTCTTCGGCCTTCCCTGCTCCGCATCTGATCGCCGCGCATAAGAACAGAAAAAGGGACCGGCGCATACCAGTCCCCCTGTCACTTTTTCAATTTAAAGAAGAACCGGCGATCAGCCGGCCTGCACCACGGCGCCACCCTTGGCGGCCAATGCAGCGAGATCGGCCGGCTTCAGCTCGACCGATTCGCCGCAACCGCAGGCGGACGTCTGATTGGGATTGTGGAAGGTAAAGCCGGACCGCAGGGTCGTGACCTCGAAATCCATCTGCGTGCCGAGAAGATAAAGCACAGCCTCAGGCGCAACCCAGATTTTCGAACCCTGATGCTCGACAAGGTCATCCTTGGGATTGGGATCCGTCACCAGGTCGATGGCATATTCCATGCCGGCGCAGCCGCCCTTCTTGATTCCGACGCGAATACCCTTGGCGTCGCCGCCGGCATTGTCAACGATCGCCTTCACGCGGCCTGCGGCCGCATCCGTCAAAGTCATTACAGCAAAGGCCATCGGCCGGGTCTCCATGCACGATCAGGTTCAAGGCCTGACGCTTCACGTTCAAAATGTAATGCCGGACAGTTAACGGATCAATATGGCGCCAGCCTGATTATCCCGCAGCACTCAATACCAGCCGACGGCAACCTGCGCCTCTTCCGACATCCGGTCCGGCGTCCATGGCGGGTCGAAGGTCATCGAGACCTCGACGCCGGAGACGCCTTCGACCGAACTCACAGCATTCTCGACCCATCCCGGCATTTCGCCGGCAACCGGGCAGCCTGGCGCGGTCAGCGTCATGGCGATCTTGACCATGCGGTCATCCTCGATGTCGATCTTGTAGATCAGCCCGAGTTCGAAGATATCGGCGGGAATTTCCGGGTCATAGACGGTCTTCAGCGCCGAGATGACATCGTCGCTGAGACGCGCCAGCTCGTCTGCCGGAATGGCGGAATGCACGATACCTGCGCGCACGTCGATCTTTTCTTCGGTCGTATCAAGGCTCATCAATCTGTTCCTTACGCAAAGAATGTGCGGGCATGATCCAGCGCATCCACCAGCACGTCCACTTCGGCGCGCGTGTTGTAGAGACCGAAGGATGCCCGGCATGTGGAGGTGACGCCGAAACGTTTCAAGAGCGGCTGGGCACAATGGGTGCCGGCCCGAACCGCAACCCCCGCCCGGTCGATCACCATCGACACGTCGTGCGCATGGATGCCTTCGAGCTCGAACGAAAAGATACCACCTTTGCCCGGCGCCGTCCCGATGATCCGCAGGGAATTAATTCCGGACAACCGTTCATGCGCATAGGCCGCCAGATCCGCCTCATGGGCGGCGATGGCGGAGCGTCCGATCGCTTCCATGTAGTCGAGCGCATAACCGAGGCCGATTGCCTGGACGATCGGCGGCGTGCCGGCTTCGAAACGATGCGGTGGTTCGTTGTAGGTGACGGCATCCTGCGAAACGTCGAAGATCATCTCGCCGCCGCCCATGAACGGCCGCATCTCCTTCAGACGATCGGTCTTTCCGTACAGCACGCCGATGCCCGAAGGGCCGTAGAGCTTGTGACCGGTCATTACATACCAGTCGCAATCGATATCCTGGACATCGACGGGCATATGCACCGCGCCCTGGCTGCCATCGACGAGAACGGGAATGCCGCGTTCATGGGCGATCCGGCAGATTTCCTTGACCGGAACCACCGTGCCAAGCGCGTTGGACATATGGGTGATCGCGACGAGCTTGGTCTTGTCCGTCAGGCATTTGACGAAATCGTCGATGTGGAACGCACCCTGATCGTCGACCGGCGCCCAGACCAGCTTTGCGCCCTGCCGTTCGCGGATGAAATGCCACGGCACGATATTGGAGTGATGCTCCATGATCGACACGACGATCTCGTCGCCATCGCCGATCTTGGGCATGCCGTATCCGTAGGCAACCGTATTGATCGCCTCCGTCGAGGATTTCGTGAAGATGATATCATCGACGGACGGCGCGTTCAGGAAGCGGCGGACTTTTTCGCGCGAGGCTTCATAGGCGTCCGTCGCGGCATTCGAGAGGAAATGCAGGCCGCGGTGGACATTGGCATATTCGTTGGAATAGGCATTGGAGACGGCGTCGATGACCACCTGCGGCTTCTGCGCCGAAGCGCCGTTGTCGAGATAGACGAGCGGCTTGCCATAAACGCTCCGCGACAGGATCGGGAAATCCCTGCGGATCGCTTCGACGTCGTAAGCAGGCACCGGTACCGAATGTTCCATGTCAGGCGTCCAATCAACGTGCAATCGATGGCCATGCGAGCGAACCCGCACGGCTGTATCAGGCGTGCTTTTCCAGCCAGTTAGCGATGATCGTCTCAAGCGTCTCGATCAGGGCTTCGTTTTCCAGCTCCTCGACGATCTCGTCGACGAAGGCATTGACGAGCATGGCGCGGGCCTTGTTCTCCGGAATGCCGCGGGCCTGCAGATAGTAGAGATGCGTCGGGTTGATATCGATGACCGTTGCACCATGACCGCACTGGACGTCGTCGGCGAAGATCTCCAACTCCGGCTTGGCCGAAAAATCGGCGTCGTCGGAGAGCAGCAGCGTGTTACAGGCCATCTTGGCGTCGGTCTTCTGCGCGTCCGGGGCAACCCGGATCTGGCCTTGGAACACGCCCTTGGCGCGATCGAACAGAACGTTGCGGATCACTTCCGTG
The DNA here is from genome assembly GCA_900472785.1 of Hyphomicrobiales bacterium. Classification (GTDB taxonomy): domain Bacteria; phylum Pseudomonadota; class Alphaproteobacteria; order Rhizobiales; family Rhizobiaceae; genus Pararhizobium. Next base: position 15,112 of record UCJH01000022.1, read on the forward strand.
GATGTCGTGTTCGGCACGTCGTGGCCGAGCGTGAAGGTGACGTCCGTATGCGTCTCGCCGCCGAGAAGATTGATGCCGCGGAGCTTGAAGTCCGCGCCCTCGCCGGTCGTCACGCCATGGATTTCCTGGCGCACCAGCTTGGCGCCGGCATTGATGACGAAGAGCTTCAACTGCGCATTGGTGCCGAGATCAAAATTGACCTGGCCGAGATGGCTATCGGCAGCGCCCTGCTGCTGCAGGATGATCCATGTGATTTCCGCACCTTCATCGAGGATCAGATCGCTGACGGAGGTGACGAGGCTCGGCGCATCGCTGACCGACAGATGGCGCTCGATGATCGTCGCCTTGGCGCCGGCGCCGAAGGTAACCGGGAAGCGCGTGTGGCTCTGGCCGAGGCTCTGGACGAGCTGAATTTCCAGCGGCACTTCAAGTTCGGTGCCTTCCGGGATCTCGATCTCGAAGCCGTCGCGCACGAAGCTGCCGTTGATCCGGCCGATTGCGTCGTCAGGGCCGCGCTCGATCAGGTCCGGAGCGGCAACGCCGTCCGCGAGGCTTTCGGCGTAGCTGCGGACATTGATGCCGGCAGGCGCCGTCTTCGGGTCCGCCTTGCCGTTGAGCACGGTGAGAACCGAGGAACCGGCGACCAGCGGCTCGACGCGCTCGGCGAAGGCCGTCGGGTCGGCGGCAGGGACCGTGCGGAGCAACGCCCGCAGGTCGGTATAGTGCCAGGATTCGACGCGGCGGGTCGGCAAGCCTTGTGTCTTCAGGCCGTGGACCAGCGTGTCGCGGGCCGAAAGCACGGCGCCGTCGCCGATCAGATCACCGATCTGCGCGGTGTAGGCATCGACGAGCGCCGTTTCCGCCGCGGTCATCTTGATCGCTGTCTGGATGTTCATGGATTTGCTCCTTACGCCGCCGCGTCGATGATGTCTGCGTAGCCATTGGCTTCGAGATCGAGCGCCAGCGACTTGTCGCCCGACTTGATGACCTGGCCCTTGTAGAGAACATGGACGCTGTCCGGCACGATGTATTCGAGCAGGCGCTGGTAATGGGTGATGACGATGACGGCGCGATCGGGCGAGCGCAGCGCATTGACGCCATCGGCGACGATCTTCAGCGCGTCGATATCGAGACCGCTGTCGGTTTCATCGAGAATGCACAGCTTCGGCTCCAAGAGCGCCATCTGCAGGATCTCGGCGCGCTTCTTCTCGCCGCCGGAAAAGCCGACATTCAGCGGCCGCTTCAGCATATCCGGGTTGATCTGCAGCTTGGCGGCTGCCTCCTTGACGCGGCGGATGAAATCCGGCGTCGACAACTCGGCTTCACCACGGAACTTGCGCTGCTCGTTCAGCGCTACCTTCAGAAACTGCATGGTGGCGACGCCCGGGATCTCGACAGGATACTGGAAGGCAAGGAAAACGCCTTTTGCGGCCCGCTCGGACGGATCGAGTTCGAGAATGCTTTCGCCGTTATAGAGGATGTCGCCTTCGGTCACTTCATAATCGGAGCGACCCGACAGGATGTAGGACAGCGTCGACTTTCCCGACCCGTTCGGTCCCATGATGGCCGCCACTTCGCCGGCCTTTACCGTGAGGTTCAGACCACGGATGATCTCGGTGCCGTCTTCGGCGATGCGGGCATGGAGGTTTCTGATTTCAAGCATGTTTCATATCTCGATGTCGTTGCCCCGATCGTCGAGGCGGTTTGCTTTCAGCGGTATTTGAACCGCCAGGTATCTTTGGACATTTGCGTCACGTGTTTCTTGTGAAGAAACGCAGCACGTTGAACAATAATTCCGGCCAATCATATTTCGAATAGCAAGTCACATAGCCAGCGATTGCGACAAACAGCAGGAATGCCGCGATTTCAAAACCCTTCATAATTTTCTCAGACTGATCCTTGAGAAAAACATGCGGTCGCTTCGATGGCTTTTGCATCTTGTCCTTCAAACATTGAGCCCCTCGTCATCCTCGGGCTTGTCCCGAGGATCTGCTGGCCCATCAGTTGTAGTCGCTCCACATCTTCGTAGTCGGGTGCGGACGAAAGGCGTTTTCGAGCTCTCCAATACGTTCGAACAAATCCAGCCAAGTTGGGTTAAAGCCCTCGATCAACCTGATTTTCCATTCTCGTCTATACCGCTTCAACGACTTCTCGCGCTGTATCGCAAGAACAATGTTCGGGTGGCTTTCGAACCAAACAAGGTTCTCGATTCGATACTTCGCCGTAAATCCTTCGTGAACGCGATTACGGTGTTCCCAAATTCTTCCGGCAAGATCCGACGTCACTCCGATGTAAATAACGCCTCGGGGCTTTTCAGACATCATGTAGACGAAACCGGTCAATCACGTCTCCGAAGCAGCTTTAGCAGATCCTCGGGACAAGCCCGAGGATGACGGCGGAGCCCGTTAGCCAACCGAACCTTCCAACGAAATCCCGATCAGTTTCTGCGCTTCGACCGCGAATTCCATCGGCAGTTCCTGGATGACTTCCTTGACGAAGCCGTTGACGATCAGGGCGATCGCGGCTTCCGTCGGGATGCCGCGCTGCAGGCAGTAGAACAACTGATCCTCGGAAATTTTCGAGGTTGTCGCTTCATGCTCGAACTGAGCCGTCGAGTTCTTCGCCTCGATATAGGGAACGGTATGCGCGCCGCACTTGTCGCCGATCAAAAGCGAATCGCACTGGGTAAAGTTGCGGGCGTTCGATGCTTTGCGATGGGTGGAAACCTGGCCGCGATAAGTGTTCTGGCTGAAGCCGGCGGCAATACCCTTGGAGACAATGCGGCTCGACGTGTTCTTGCCGAGATGGATCATCTTCGTGCCTGAATCGATCTGCTGATAACCGTTCGACACCGCAATCGAGTAGAACTCGCCGCGCGAGCCGTCGCCGCGCAGGATGCAGGACGGATATTTCCAGGTGATCGCAGAACCGGTCTCGACCTGCGTCCACGAAATCTTCGAGCGGTCGCCACGGCAATCGCCGCGCTTGGTCACGAAGTTGTAGATGCCGCCCTTGCCCTGCTTGTCGCCCGGATACCAGTTCTGGACGGTGGAATACTTGATTTCGGCGTCATCCAGCGCCACCAGCTCGACGACTGCCGCGTGCAACTGGTTTTCGTCGCGCTGCGGCGCGGTGCAGCCTTCGAGATAGGAGACGTAGGCACCTTCCTCGGCAATGATCAGGGTGCGCTCGAACTGGCCGGTGCCCTTCTCGTTGATGCGGAAATAGGTCGACAGTTCCATCGGGCAGCGGACGCCCTTGGGGATATAGACGAAAGACCCGTCGGTGAAGACCGCGCAGTTCAGCGTCGCGTAATAATTGTCCGTCGGCGGTACGACCGAGCCCAGATATTTCTTCACGAGTTCCGGATGCTCGCGAACGGCTTCCGAGATCGACATGAAGATCACGCCGGCCTTTTTCAGCTCTTCCTTGAAGGTCGTGACGACCGAGACGGAATCGAAAACCGCATCGACGGCGATCTTCGACGTCTTCACGCCGGCGAGGATTTCCTGCTCGCGCAACGGGATGCCGAGCTTCTCATAGACCTTGAGCAGTTCAGGATCGACATCGTCGATCGAAGTCGGGCCGGGCGTGCTTTTCGGCGCGGCATAGAAATAGATGTCGTTGAAGTCGATCTTCGGATAGTCGACGCGCGCCCATGTCGGCTCTTCCATCGTCAGCCAGCGGTTGTAGGCGTCCAGACGCCATTCCAGCATCCAGTCCGGCTCCTGTTTCTTCGCCGAAATGAAGCGGATGATCTCTTCGGACAGGCCCTTGGGCGCCTTGTCCATTTCGATGGTCGTCTCAAACCCGTATTTGTACTGGTCGACATCGATCAGAGCGACCTGATCGATTGTTTCCTGCACAGCAGCCATGTCGTTCTCCAATCAAGCCGGATACAAGGTCCGGCAGCTTGTCAATACGATACAATGTTCGTTGTATCGGTTATGTAAGTGGCTAAAGGGCGATTTTCACCCCGTTTGCCAAGCGGAAATTCGGATTTCCGCAGTTTATTTCCGTCTCACGCCGCGGCGCCCGAAAGCCTGCGCCTCGCAGCAATCCGCGCGAAAACCTGTGCGCAACGATCAATCTCGTCGTCCGTCGTCGCTTCGCCGATCGACAAGCGCAGCGCGCCGAGGCGTGGATCAAACCCCATCGCCGACAGGACGTAGCTCTGGCCCACCCTGCCGGAAGAACAGGCAGACCCGGCCGACAAGGCAATTCCTTCAAGGTCGAAGGCGATCTGTCCTGTTTCGGCCTTCAGTCCGGGAAGGCTGAAGAAACTGGTGTTGCAGAGGCGCTCGACATCGCGGCCATGTATCAGCACATCGGGTGCCGCCGCAAGCATGGCGGCCTCAAGCCTGTCGCGCTGCAGCGACAACGCCAGCCTCCGCGCGTCGATGCCTTCGGCGGCAATCCGGGCGACGGCCCCGAAACCGGCAATCGCAGCGATGTTTTCCGTGCCAGAACGATGGCCCTTTTCCTGGCCGCCGCCGCGGATCAGCGCAGCCGGCATCATCACTTCGCCGCGCGCGACGAGCGCGCCTGCCCCTTTCGGGCCGCCGATCTTGTGCGAGGAGATGATGAGAAAATCCGCTCCCAGATCCTCGATCGAAATCGCAAGACGTCCGGCCGCCTGAACGGCGTCAACCACGAGAATGCCACCGGCCGCCTTGACGAGCGCGGACACGGCCGCAATCGGCTGGACGATGCCGGTTTCGTTGTTGGCCAGCATCACCGCAACCATCGGAAGGCCTTTGGTGCGATCATGTGCGGCGAGCGCCGCTTCGAGCGCCGCAAGATCGATCATGCCCCGTGCAGTCACGGCAACTTCGGAAATCTGCGTCTTGTCGAAACGGCCGCCCTCGCGGATGGCCGGATGTTCGATCGCCGATATATACAGATGCCCGATCGAAAGCGGCGTGCGGCCCATGCGGAAATTCGGCGTCAGCACGGCATTGGCCGCTTCCGTCGCGCCGCTGGTGAAGATCACGCCGGAAGCCGAAGCTCCGCAGAGCTGCGCGACGTCGCGGCGGGCATTTTCGATCAGCGTCCGGGCCTTGCGACCCTCGGCGTGCACGGAAGAGGCATTGCCGGTCATATCGAGCGCGGACAGGACCGCCGCGCGCGCTGCATCATGCAGCGGCGCCGTGGCATTCCAGTCCATGTAAAGGCGCGACGCGACCATGATCTCCCTGCATCAACAGGCCGGCGACCGACGGAAAGGTTCGGAGCCGGCGCATTTTCCTTGAATTTTTCTTGTCCCTTGCCGTAAGAGACGACACTCGCCACGGAAAGCCCGTGTCAAAGTTTTGAACGGTTCTAAACTGCGTTTTAAAAAAGCTGACTGCTTTCGTCAAGACAGGTCAGCGGATGGAATCGCATTTTAGCATCGAAAACATGCCCGGAGAGCCAATGCCCGAAATCATTTTCAACGGACCCGCCGGTCGTCTCGAAGGCCGATACCAGCCTTCCAAGCAGAAAAGCGCGCCGATCGCGATCATTCTGCATCCGCATCCGCAGTTCGGCGGCACGATGAACAACCAGATCGTCTACCAGCTGTTCTACATGTTTCAGAAGCGGGGTTTTACCACGCTGCGTTTCAACTTCCGCTCCATCGGCCGCAGCCAGGGCGAATTTGACCATGGTGCCGGCGAATTGTCGGATGCAGCGTCCGCCCTCGACTGGGTCCAGAGCCTGCATCCCGATTCGAAAAGCTGCTGGGTCGCCGGCTATTCCTTCGGAGCCTGGATCGGCATGCAGCTTCTGATGCGCCGCCCGGAAATCGAAGGCTTCATGTCGATCGCGCCGCAGCCCAACACCTATGACTTCTCGTTCCTGGCGCCCTGCCCCTCGTCGGGCCTGATCATCAATGGCGATCTCGACAAGGTGGCCCCTGAAAAGGACGTCAACGGCCTCGTCGACAAGCTGAAGGCGCAGAAGGGTATCCTGATCACCCACAAGACGGTGCCCGGCGCCAACCACTTCTTTAACGGACAGGTGGATACGCTGATGGCCGAATGCGAGGATTACCTCGACCGCCGTCTTGCCGGCGAGCTGACGCCGGAACCGGCAGCCAAGCGGATCCGCTGACGGCCCATCAGAATCGGAAAAGGCCGGAGCGATCCGGCCTTTTTCAATTATGCCTCAGGCCTTTGCCTGTTGTTCCGCCCACAATGGCTCGACGATACTGGCGCGATTGACCCGGTTGCGGCCGCTCTTCTTGGCGCTGTAAAGCGCTGCGTCGGCGCGGCGCATGACATCGGCGATCAGATCATTTGCATTCGCGAGTTCGCAGACACCGAAGCTGGCCGTCAACGGTTCGCTGCGGGGAATGCCGGAGATACTCAGGCCGGCAAAAGAACTGCGCAGTCCCTGGGCAAAAAGATAGCCGATCGTCTCGCCGGCGCTCGGCAGGAAGATTGCGAACTCCTCGCCCCCCAGACGCGCGCAGATCGCCTCCCTCGGCGCGCGGTCGTTCAGCATGGCGCCAAAGGCGGCAATCACCTGATCACCAACCTGATGCCCATGGGTATCGTTCACCGCCTTGAAGTGATCGATATCGCAGACCACCAGGCAATGCGGGTAAGCTGCGACGGGACGGGCGAGAATTCCTGCGACCCGCTCATTGAAGCCGCGCCTGTTGTAGAGCGCGGACAGCGGGTCGGTTTCCGAACGCGCCTTGGCATCGTCCATGATCTCGACGACCAGAACCGCCAGCAGCGTCAGACCGATCGAGACGACGAGAACGGCGCTCAGGCTCTGCGAAATCAGCGCATAGGCACTGGCGAGATAGGACTGGGCGTCCGCACCGGCACCGAAGGTGACGATGAAATAGACCTTGAATAGAAACTGCAGGGCGGTCGCTGTCAGAAGCGCCATCAGAATGAGATCGGCCCGTTCCCGCCGCCCAGACCTGTAGATCGCAAGCGCGCTGACGATTGCGGCAACGAAGAATGGCGACTGGTAGCCGAATGCGTGCAGCGGGGTGCTGCGCGGCAGATCGAAGATCATCAGATTGACCGCAAGCGACACCGCAAAAAACCAGCCGGCCAGGACGATGTTCACGGGGATGGAATAGAGCCGGCCGATGCCGAGGCGTATCATGAACAGCGCCGCCAGCACCGAGGAAAACGCGCCGAAACTGGCAAGCCTGTCGAAATCGGCAAAGCGGATGGCAAGCTCGAAGAGTGCCGAAAGCGAAGCGACGGCGAAAGACAGGGCGAACCAGCGACCGGCTTCGGGGATGCGGCTGCGTTTGGCGATGACGAGGAAAAACACGCAGAAAAGCTGCGCGATGAGAAAATTGACCGTCAGAAGAAAAAAAGCGCCGCCCATTCGTATCCCTGTTTTGGGCCAGCAACCTGCGTACCCTTCGCACCGACGCGGACATCCCATCGACCAGCCCCCTGCCCGATAGAAACGCCGCAATCCTGAACGGGCGCCAGCTTAATCGAATGCAGCAAAAAAAACGTTAACCGGATGGTACGGAAACCGCCGCCTGTGCCAGATCGGGTGCGGCAAAAACGCCGCCGCTGACCGGTTTTCGAACGCCGGTCGTTGCCGGAAAAGTCAGCGGCAGGCCGGCGAGCGAGCGCACCGCCAGATAGGCCCAGGCCTCGGCCTCCATCGTGTCGCCGTTCAGGCCGACGGCTTCGGCCGTGATCGCGACGGCATGCTGCTCGGCGGCCAGGACCGCGAGATCATCCATGATGATCCGGTTCAATCGGCCGCCGCCACAGATGATAAACGACTTCGGCGGCTCCGGCAGGTGGCCGGCCGATTTGAGGATGGCGGCGGCGGTGACATGCGCCAGCGTCCGCGCGCCGTCCTCCAGGCTCGCGTCGCGTCTTTGCGGGGGCAGAAAGTCGTTGCGGTCGAGCGAGCGTCGTTTCGGCGCGGTGAAAAACGGGCTCGACAGATAGCGATCGCTGAGTTCGGACAGCACGCGGCCCTCGCTGGCGATCATGCCGCCCTGATCGTAGGGAATGCCGGCATGCGTTTCCACCCATTGGTCGATCAGCGCGTTGCCGGGACCGCTGTCATAGGCGACGATGCTGCCGTCCGTGCCGACGAACGTCAGGTTGGAAATGCCGCCGATATTGACGAACGTCACGGGACGCTGCACATCCGCAGTGCTCGCCAATGTCGCCGCCAGGGATGCATGGTAGATCGGGATGAGCGGCGCACCCTGCCCGCCATGGACCATGTCGTTGGCGCGCATGTCGTAGACGACGGCAATCCCCGTCTCTTGCGAAAGCAGCGCCCCGTCGCCTAGCTGGACCGTCAAGGCCTGGTCCGGCCGGTGCAGCACCGTCTGGCCGTGAAAGCCCACAACATCGATATCGGCAGGCACAATCCTGTTTTCCTTGAGAAAAATTCGAATTGCTTTTGCATGCCGTAACGTCAGTTCGCGCTCGATCTCAATAAGATTTGCGGGCCGCTGCCTCCGTTCGGTGATTGTCTTTGCGTCATCAAGGGCCTGTTTCAGGCTGTTGCGGAAGGCTGGGTCATAGGCGATTCCCATGGATGGTCCCCGTTCCACGTGGTCGCGACCATCGGTGCGCAGCAGCGCCACGTCGATGCCGTCCATGCTGGTCCCGCTCATCAGGCCAATCGCCGTCTTGATTTCCGCCATGAAAGCGTCTTTCCTTCCGCAACAAACACGGTGCACACAGATGTATTTTGGCGAAAACAGTGCTAAACGCCGCGCCAATATCCAACAAGCGCTAAAAATTCCGTTCACCGGAAAACAGCCAGCCGAAAGAGACAGATCATGTCCGAATTCAAGTCCGATTTCCTGCACACGCTCAAGGAGCGCGGCTTCATTCATCAGACATCCGACGATGCGGGCCTGGATGCGCTGTTCGCCAAGGAAACCGTGACGGCCTATATCGGCTTCGACCCGACGGCGCCAAGCCTGCATGCCGGCGGCCTGATCCAGATCATGATGCTGCACTGGCTGCAGAAGACGGGCCACCGGCCGATCTCGCTGATGGGCGGCGGTACCGGCATGGTCGGCGACCCGTCGTTCAAGGACGAGGCCCGCCAGCTGATGACGCCGGAGACGATCACCTCCAACATCGCCAGCATCAAGACGGTATTCTCCAACTACCTGACCTATGGGGAAGGCCCGAAGGACGCCCTGATGATCAACAATGCCGACTGGCTGCTCGGCATCAACTACCTTGAATTCCTGCGCGATGTCGGCCGGCATTTCTCGGTCAATCGCATGCTCGCATTCGACAGCGTCAAGACCAGGCTCGACCGCGAGCAGTCGCTGTCCTTCCTCGAATTCAACTACATGATCCTGCAGGCCTATGATTTCGTCGAACTGAGCAAGCGCACCGGTTGCAGGCTACAGATGGGCGGTTCCGACCAGTGGGGCAATATCATCAACGGCATTGATCTCGGCCACCGCATGGGCACGCCGCAGCTCTACGCGCTGACCTCGCCGCTCCTGACCACTTCGTCCGGCGCGAAGATGGGCAAGTCCATCAACGGTGCCGTCTGGCTCAATCCGGACATGCTGTCGGCCTATGATTTCTGGCAATACTGGCGCAACACCGAGGATGCCGACGTCTCGCGGTTCCTGAAGCTGTACACGACATTGCCGATGGACGAAATCTCGCGGCTGTCGCAGCTCGGCGGAGCGGAGATCAACGAGGTCAAGAAGATCCTCGCAACCGAGATCACCGCGATGCTGCATGGCCGGCAGGCGGCCGAACAGGCCGCGGAAACAGCCCGCAAGACCTTTGAGGAAGGTGCGCTTGCCGACAACCTGCCGTCGATCGAGGTTCCAGCTTCCGAACTCGAAGCCGGCATCGGCATTCTGGCCCTGTTTGTCCGCGCCGGCCTCGCGGAATCCAACGGCAAGGTTCGGCAATTCCTCAAGGACGGCGCAGTCCGCGTCAACGACAAGCCGATGAGCGATGACCGTGCCGTTATCGGCTCCGGCGAGGTGACGGGAGACGGCGTCGTCAAACTGTCGCTCGGCAAGAAGAAGCATATTCTGGTGCGTCCCGTCTGATCCCGGCGCTACCGAAAATGAAGTAAGCGAACCGGCGGCCTGACCGCCGGTTTTTTATTGGAATTCGAAGATGCTGCGGAAGACGCCGGGCGCGATGATCGACAGGGGGTTGATGGTCAGGCGCGGCTTCCTGAAGGGGCCGTCCAGCTTGAACGTGATCCCCAGCAGGCCGCGGTCACGACCGTTACCGAGGATGGCGCCGATCAGCGGCAGCTCTCCGAACAGCCGGTTGAGACCATAGGCCGGCATGAAGGTACCAGTCATATCCATGTTGCCGTTGGCATCGCGGATCGTCCCTTGAAACGTCGCTCCGATGTCCGTGCCGCGCACCACGCCGCGGTCGACCCTGACGGAGCCCCGATCGAGCAGCAGTTCGGCATAACCGCGTTCGAAACGTGCGGTGCTGACGTCGATGTCGCGCTTGACGGCTTGGTTGAGGCTACGCCCGCTGGCGTCGGCCGGCGTGGAAACCATCGATTTCAGCCGGTCTTCGTCAACCAGAGTGAATTTTCGGATATCGATCGAACCACGCCAGGAGCCCGCGCCGCGATCGCGGAGCTTCAGGTTCAGGAGACCACCACGCATATTGCTGTAGATATCCGCAAATCGGGCAAGGGACGCTGCGTCGCCGCTGGTCAGTTCCAGCACATTGTCGGGATCACCTTTTACGAGCTTGGCGACCACCGCCTGGCCACTGTCGGTGATTGCCGACAGATCGAGCCCGTTGATCTGCGAACCGCGAACTCTGTACGTGAAATTGACATTCGAGAGGGTCTCGTTGTGGAATCCCTGAACCCGGTCGAGATGCGCGTCTATCGTCACGCTTTTTCCATCTCCGTCGCCCGGGCCATCCGACGGTTTGCGCAACTGCTCGATGACCGGGCGGACATCGGCCGAACTGCCCTTGACGTCCATGCTGTAGCCGCCTTTTTGGCGGGCGACGCTGACGGAATAGTCATCGCCCGATGCCAGGCGTACCGATGTGAACTGCGCCTTGTTCAGCCCGGCCTTGTCGATCTGCATGTCGCCGCGGGCTCCAAACCCGTCGCCCGACAGGGCAAAATCGTCAATCGTCGTGATGCCGTCCTTGGTCGCGGCCGAAAATTTAGCGCTTGCTCCGATGCCGGGGCCTTTCGACCAACCGACCCAAGGCAGCGAGATGGAAGCCTTATCGAGATCGGCTGATACAGTCTGCTTGTCCGTGTCGTCGATCGAGATGCTCAAGCCGATCGGCCCTTCGACGATGCCAGAAAGCCCCGGTGCCATCTTGCGGATCGCGTCGCTTTTCAGCGTTCCGGAAATTTCGCGCTTTCGCTTGACGGTGCTGGCGGAACCGACAGGCTCGACCACGGCAAGATCCATCGGCGTGCCGTCGATCATGGCTTTGGAATCCAGCACGGCCTGGTGCTCATCGATGCGCAACGTGCCTTCGATATCGGAAATATCCCGGCCGGCGATTTGCTTGTTGAGCGTCACGCCGTCGAGAACCATTTCCGTCTGCCATTGCGGCGGCGGCGGGTTCTGGGCGTTGACAAGGCCAAAGCGCGCGCCGACCTGCGCCGTAATCGGACCGGAAAAGTCCTCCGCAACAAAGGCGGTACGCTGCAGCGCGCGGATCGGCCGATAGCTGACCAGCTCGGCGATGGCATCGGCCTGGCCGGCCACCTCAAGCTTCATTTCCGCCATCAACGGTTTTTCGTGCACTTCCGGGATCAGGAAATTGCCCCCTTTCAGGCTGACGGAGCGGCCCGACGGGAAATAGGCGGTTCCTTCCTGGATCTCGACGTCCATATGCGCGCCGTTCAGGGTGAACTTGCCGGATGCGTCACGCAACGGCGGGATATCGCCGGCAATGTTGATCCGGGCATCCTCGATATCGAAGCTGACATTCAGTTCGCGGTCGTTGAGTTCCAACGGCCCGACGGTGTTGCTGATCCGCCCCTTCGGCAGGAAGACTTCCAGCTTGGCATTCGTGACCGTGCCCCCATAGATGTTGGCGACAACCCAGCGGCGTGCGTTCTTGCCCACCCACCAGGGCCAGAGCTGCTTGACGGCAGCGGACTGTACCCGGTCGGTCAGCGCCGCAAAGCTGATCTGCGGCGAGGTTTCGCCGAATGTCATCGCCAGCGAGCCGGCGAGCGAACCCAGCGGACTGGACACCGTCAACTCGTTGAAAACAAGCTCGTGGCTGTCGCTGAAAAACCGTCCATGCGCCTTGGCGTCGAAAATCAACGGACGTTCGCCGACATCCACCGGCGACGCGCTCGCGGACTGCAACAGAAGATCGAGCGCAAAACCGCTGCGAGCCGGGGCCACCGATGAATCAAGATCGCTGACGGCACCGGTGAAGGGGAAAGACGAGCGGCCGAAATTGACGGCAGATGGAAGAATCTCGACGGAACGGTGCTCGAAATCATAGGCTATGGCGATCTCGGACTTTTTCAGGTCGGAGGTAAAACCGCCGGCGTGGAACAGGCCCTCGCCGGTTTGCGCGGTGACGCGCATGGCCGGCTTGACCCCGTCACCGGCCCGAATCGCATTGATTTCGAGATTGGCGCTGGAAACAATTCCGAAAGCCAGTTCCGGCCCAGTCTGCGGACGATAGAGGAAGGGCGTCAGCGGAATACCCTCGCCGCTGCCATCCAGGCTGACGATCCGGCCATCCCTGCTGGCGGCCTGCAGTTTCAGTTCGGTTGCTTGCCCATCGACCTGGATCAGGCCGGAAATCTGCATCGAACCATCCGCCGCACGGTTAAAATCGAGCGCTTCGACGACCACGGGAACGATTCGCTTGCGCGGCCCCATGAACGAAAGCTTCACATCCGATACCCGTACGACCTGCGTATTGCTGCGTGCGATCAGTTGAGAGATCCGGTCGATATGGCCGAAGACGGCCTCAAGCCCCTCGCCGACCTCGGCGACCCGCAGCGTGCTGAGATCGATCGCCCTGCCTTGCGACAAAAGCGCGGAATCCAGCATCGCGCCGTCGGCCTCCAGCCGCGAGACGGCAACTCTGCCGCCGAGCAGAGCAAGGGCATCCAGTTCGATCGAGACGGAATCCGTGGTTGCCAGCCGCTTGTCGGAAAGGTTTTCGACAATCGTGACGTTGCGCGCCTTGAGCGCCAGAGACCCGTTCATGGTCAACCGCAAGACTGTGCTTTCGACCTCGGCATGATAGGCCTCGCCAAGGGCCGCATTCAGAGCCGTCTGTGCCCGGGCATTGAGCGGCGCGTCCAGAGCACCGCTTTCTATCGTCGCCAGAAGACCGGCAAACAGCACCACGACGATCAAGGCGAGATAAATCAGGCCGCGGCAGAAACCCCAGATACGGCCACGGCCGGACGGTGCATGCACGATACAGGGATCGTGTGCCTGGGCGGAAGGCAGCGAATGAAGCGCAACAATGTCTTGCTTGCGAAAACTGACCTTTTCGCTGGGTATTTCGTTCATCGAGTCGATGAGCCTCCTGAAATCAAAATCCGGACATAGCGCATTCTGCCTGTTACGCCATGTCCGAACCTAGTCGGGTGGCGAATCAAAGTCCGTGCGGATACCAAAACCGGCCTGCATCATGTCCTTACGATGCCAGTTCACACCGAAAAGACCATCGATGTATAAGGACCTCCGCGAAAAACTGTAGTCATACTGCCACCGCAGGGCAATCGAACTCTGGTGCTTGCATCCGATCCCTGTCAAAACGCTGTCGAAATCCGGATTGCGCATCGCAGCGTAGATGGTTCTGTCTCAAAGCAAACAATTGCGCTCTCGCAACTAACCTGCACAGAAAAGGGATTTTCATGACCGAACTGACAGTTGGAACATCGGCGCCCGATTTCACGCTTCCCCGCGACGGGGGCGCGACGGTCTCGCTTTCGCAGTTCAGGGGCAAGGCGGTTGTGCTGTTCTTTTACCCGAAGGACGATACAAGCGGCTGCACGGCAGAATCCATTGCCTTTACCGCACTCGCCGACAATTTCGAGGCAGCCAATGCCGTCATCATCGGGCTCTCTCCCGATTCGGTCAAAAGCCACGACAAGTTCGCAAAGAAGCACTCCCTTTCGGTGATCCTCGCCTCGGACGAGGAAAAGACCATTCTGTCCGCTTACGGCGTATGGGTCGAAAAGAGCATGTACGGCCGGAAATACATGGGCGTCGAGCGCACGACGGTTTTGATCGACACGGACGGCAAGGTTGCGAAGGTTTGGGAGAAGGTCAAGGTTCCGGGACACGCCGAAGAGGTTCTGACCGCCGTCAAGGCCCTGTGAAGGCGGTACGGGACAGAGAGCGATGAGCGAGCTTCCGGCAATCCGCAGCCTACGCGACGGCGCCGCCCTGGCGATCCGGGCAGACGACCTCGACCTGAAGACGGAACTCGCGCAGGAAACGGCACGGCGCTGGAGCGAGCGCCGGCTTTCGTTAAGATCGCCGCTCGATGCCACGGTTCCGGACCGGCCGGGCCGACCCGAAAAACCCGAATTGATTCCTCCGCGACAGGTTGCCAAGCGTGCGCTCACAACGGAGCGGGGCCGCATCGCGCTCATGCATGCCATCGCCCATATCGAACTCAATGCCGTTGACCTCGCGCTGGATATCGTCGCCCGCTTCGTCACCGAACCGGTCCCGAACTCTTTTTTTGACGGCTGGATGCGCGTGGCCTTCGAGGAGGCCAAGCATTTTCGCATGGTGCGCGACCGCCTCAGGCAGATGGGCGCCGACTATGGCGACCTGCCGGCCCATGACGGGCTGTGGCAGGCCGCCCATGACACCCGCAACGACCTGACGACACGACTGGCCGTCGTGCCGCTGATCCTGGAAGCGCGCGGACTGGACGTGACCCCGGCGCTGCAGGCAAAGATGCGCGACGTCGGCGACCATGACAGCGCCGCCGTCCTCGATGTCATCTATCAGGACGAGAAAGGACACGTGGCGGTCGGCGCAAAGTGGTTCCGGTTTCTGTGCGCCCGTGAAAAACGCGATCCCGCCAAGGCTTTCCAGGCGCTGGTCCGCGCCAATTTCCGCGGCCCGCTGAAGGCGCCCTTCAACGACATCGCCCGCGCCGAGGCCGGGCTGACGCCATCCTTCTACCGATCGATGACGGCCTCGGTGAACAGCTGAAAGCAGCGGCAAAACACCGGCCCGGCAAGCCTTTGTTAACCTTAACAGTGTCTAATTCCCCACCATAAGGACGGCGAGAATCGCAGGTTTCGGGGGTGATTTGGTGTCTGCTCATTCGGAAAGCCGGGTTTTCGGCAAACGCACGCAAAAGCACATCATCATCCTGGCAAGCGGCGACCGCGTCCGGCATATGACGGTGGAGCCGTGGATGGCCGCGCTTGCCGTTTGCTTCCTCTGCGTCTTCACCATCGGCTACTTCGCGGCGACCTCCTACCTTGTTCTGCGCGACGATCTCATCGGCGGCACCATGGCCCGTCAGGCGCGCATGCAATATGATTATGAAGACCGGATCGCGGCCTTGCGCGCTCAGGTCGATCGCGTCACCAGCCGCCAATTGCTGGATCAGCAAGTCGTCGAGGAGAAGGTCGAAAAGCTTCTCGAGCAGCAGATGGCACTGTCTTCGCGCCACGGAAAGCTGGGCTCTCTGCTCGAACGGGCCGAAGATTCGGGCCTTTCCAGCGGAGAAATCCCAATTCCGGCCATCAACCCGAAGGCCTTCGACAAACGCGCCGACGCCAGTGGCGGCGTCAAGGCGATCGAGCGCCTGATGGGGCTCGGCGGAGCGGAGGAAAAGACAACGCTTGCAGCTTACGCGCCGGCCTCTGTCGTGCAGGTCGGCAGGCAGGAAACGATGTCGGATCGCGCCGACCGGCTGTTTTCAAAGGTCACGCTTTCGTTGAAGGACATCGAACGTGATCAGGTGGCCCGGATTCAGACCTTGACGACCGGTGCGTTCGAAACGGCAGATGCGATCGATACGATCCTGGCACATACGGGTATCAAGCCAGACGAACGCGCTGCGGACAAGGCTGCGTCGCTCCGCGCCGATGAAAGCAACGACACGGCGATCGGCGGCCCCTTCCTCGAGCCGGAAACCACGGAAGCCTTCGATAATTCCCTGGTTGCCCTGGACAGCGCCCTTTTGCGGCTGGAGCGCGCCCGCACGCAGGCGAAAAGCCTGCCGTTCAACAATCCTTCGCCGGCAAGCGACATCACCAGCCGCTTCGGAAACCGGCTTGATCCTTTCCTCGGACGCCTTGCTCTTCATGCCGGCATCGATTTTCGCGCACCGGTCGGCACGAAGATCCACGCGACCGGCCCCGGCACGGTGATCACCGCAGCCCGCACGGGCGGTTACGGCAACATGGTCGAGATCGACCACGGCAACGGCATCACGACGCGCTACGCGCATCTGTCGAGCATTCTCGTCAATGTCGGAGACAAGATTGCGACCGGGGATGCCATCGCAAAATCGGGCAGCACGGGCCGCTCGACCGGGCCGCATCTGCACTATGAAGTCCGCCTGCACGGGCAAGCCGTGGACCCGATGCGTTTCCTGAATGCCGGCATAAAATTGTCGCAATATATCAACTGATCGCGCAGAGCCGTCATTCACCTTTTATATTTACCGTTCCTTCCCTGAAATGCCCGGTTTTCTTGACTTTGCCTGAGGTTGGGCTTATGAGGCCCTGCGACGGCAGTCAAAGCATTGCCGAGTCACCAGAGTTCGATTGAACCGGAACGGAAACAGATTCCCCTTTGACCACTTTTTCTGATCTTGGCCTGAG
Source organism: Hyphomicrobiales bacterium (assembly GCA_900472785.1). Taxonomy (GTDB): domain Bacteria; phylum Pseudomonadota; class Alphaproteobacteria; order Rhizobiales; family Rhizobiaceae; genus Pararhizobium. Next base: position 31,885 of record UCJH01000022.1, read on the forward strand.
CCAAAAAGTTCTTTCCGCAGTCACCGACGCGGGCTACACAATTCCGACCCCCATTCAGGCGGGGGCCATTCCGCCGGCCCTTCAGCGGCGCGATATTCTGGGCATCGCCCAGACCGGAACAGGCAAGACGGCCTCCTTCGTTCTGCCGATGCTGACGCTGCTCGAAAAGGGGCGCGCGCGCGCGCGGATGCCCCGCACGCTGATCCTCGAACCGACGCGCGAACTGGCCGCGCAGGTCGCCGAGAATTTCGAAAAATATGGCAAGAACCACAAGCTGAACGTCGCGCTCTTGATCGGCGGGGTCTCCTTTGAGGAGCAGGACCGCAAGATCGAACGCGGTGCCGACGTGCTGATCTGCACCCCCGGCCGGCTGCTCGACCATTGCGAGCGCGGCAAGCTTCTCATGACCGGCGTCGAAGTTCTGGTCATCGACGAAGCCGACCGCATGCTCGACATGGGCTTCATCCCGGATATCGAACGTATCGCCAAGCTCATCCCCTTCACGCGCCAGACATTGTTTTTCTCGGCCACCATGCCGCCGGAAATCCAGAAACTCGCCGATCGGTTCCTGCAGAATCCGGAACGCGTCGAGGTCTCGGTTCGTTCTTCGACGGCAACGACCGTGACGCAGCGCTTCGTCGCCACCCACAGCAAGGACTATGAGAAGCGCGCCATCCTGCGTGATCTGATCCAGAAGCAGGAAGAGCTGAAGAACGCCATCATCTTCTGCAATCGCAAGCTCGACGTGGCCGATCTCTTTCGTTCGCTTAGCCGTCACGGTTTTTCCGTTGGTGCGCTGCATGGCGACATGGACCAGAGCTCGCGCACGAAGATGCTGGCAAGCTTCAAGGACGGCCAGATCCAGCTGCTCGTCGCGTCCGACGTCGCGGCCCGCGGCCTCGATATTCCGGATGTCAGCCACGTCTTCAATTTCGACGTGCCGATCCATGCGGAAGACTATGTTCACCGCATCGGCCGGACGGGTCGCGCCGGTCGTTCTGGTGCCGCATTCACGCTCGTTTCCAAGCGCGACAGCAAGTTTGCCGATGCTATCGAGAAGCTGATCGACAAGAAGATCGAGTGGCTGAACGGCGATCTCTCCGCGCTGCCCGCACCCATGGAAAGCCATGACAGCGGCGGCAAATCGGATCGCGGCGGACGGGACGGCAAACGTGGCGGTCGCCGTCATGAGCAGGATCGCGAACGCGGTCACCGCCCGACGCACAGCCATGGTGCAGCGTCCGGTCACAAATCGGACATCAAATCAGACGATATTCCCAAAGAGCTCGAACCGGTCATCATAAAGGCAGAACCTGTGAAATCAGAACGCAAGGCAGAAACGAAACCGCAGCATGCCGGCCGCAACAGCAATCGTTCTGCCCCTGCTCCTTATCCGGCTAACGACGACAACCGCGATCGGCGCAACCGTTACCGCCGCGACCAGGACGACGGCCCGACGCCGGTCGGTTTTGGCGACGATATTCCTGCGTTCATGCTGATCGCCGGCAAGGCCTGATCTTTCAGGCCTTTGCATGAGCCTTCCAGGACTTGATTTTCCCGGTGTGGGATGTGGGCTTGCCGTTGTAAAAGACGGCAAGCTTTTGCTTTGCCGCAGGATGAAAGCGCCCGAAGCCGGGCATTGGAGCATCGTCGGCGGCAAGGTCGATCACCTCGAACTCTCGAGCGTGGGCGCGCGTCGTGAGGCCGAAGAGGAAAGCGGCCTGTCCATCGGTGCGGTCGATTTTCTTTGCGTCAGCGAACAGATCATCGCAGCCGACCGCCAGCATTGGGTGTCGCTGATCTATGTCACACAGGAATTTTCCGGCGAACCGCAACTGACCGAACCCGACAAGCTTTCGGACATCGGCTGGTTCGCGCTCGATGCCCTACCCCAGCCTTTATCGTGCTTCGCCGAGGATGCCGTCATGGCATTGAGGTCGCGTCTGACCTGACTCTATTTCTTGGCGCGTCGTGCCGCCTCGTAGGCAAGCCTCACCCAGCGCGCCATCTCGTCGGGATCATCGAAAGCCTCTTCTGGGACAGACCAGTAGGGCATGTAGACTGGCTTTTCTTTGCCGTCATAGGCCCATTGGCGGCTCGACGCGGCCTCGAATTCTGGCGCACTGATGTCGTCTGCCTTGAGCAGGATGTCTCCATCGACTTCCAGTGCGAGAATGCGGCCATCAACATAGATGCCCTTGCCGCCGAACATTCGCTTGATGCTGACCGGACCGAGCGTTTCGAACATCTCCTCGATGGCATCATTGTCCATGATGATTTTCCTTTCAAAACTTCAGTGCTGCCACAAGGTGTGGCAATGTCATAGCCGGGTCATGAAGCGGCGCGGGTCGCTGTCTCGACACCGCGATTCGGACAGCGCTGCAACGAGATCGGCGATCGCCTGAAGATTGTGGACAGCGCGGAATTCGTCGACATGGGGCAGCATCGCCCGGACGCCGCGGGCGCGCGCTTCAAAACCCTCGAACCGCAACAGTGGGTTCAGCCAGATGAGCCGTCGGCAGGAACGGTGCAGGCGATCCATTTCGCGCGCCAGTTCGGAAACCTCATCGCGCTCAAGGCCATCGGTGATCAAGAGTACCATAGCGCCCTGACCGAGCACCCGTCGCGACCAAAGACGGTTGAATTCATGCAATGCCTCGCCAATCCGCGTTCCGCCGGACCAGTCCTTGACCGCACCGGCGCATTCGTCGATTGCCCTGTCCGGATCGCGGGCCTTCATCTGCCGGGTGACGTTGGTCAGTTGCGTGCCGAACAGAAAGGCATGAACGCGACGACGCTTTTCCGTCAGCACATGCAGGAAATGCAGGAAAATCCGGGTGTATTGGCTCATCGATCCGGAAATATCGGCAAGCACCACCAGCGGCGGATGGATCGTCTTCGGCTTGCGGTATCGCGGCAGGACGAGCGCGCCGCCGGTTTTCGCCGCATCGCGAAGAGTGGCGCGCGGATCGATCCGACGCGGGCGATTGGACGGGCGGAACCGCCGCGTCTTCAGGNNATCTTCAGGCGATCCATCGGCAGGACCAAAGCCTGCATCGCCTTTTTCGCGGCTGCGATTTCGACCTTCGTCATCTGCGCGAAGTCCGTCCTGCGGAACAGTGCGCCGGCGGATGCATCAGGTCGGGAATCACCGCCGATCTCCAGCTCGCCGCGTGTTGACCGGTCTGCGTCCTTGTCGAAAAACAAGGCGTCGCGGACACTGTCCCCTCCAGCCCTTCGCTTCCCCTTCTCCCTATGGTCTGCAATATTTAAAGACAGCGTGGCGATCATCCTTTCGACGAGATGGCGCGACCGCCAAAACAGCCGGAACGCATCATCGAAGATCGCGCTGTCCTCATGCCGCTTGACGAAGACGCTGTGCAGAGCTGCATGAAACTCAACCCGCGATCCGATACCGATCAGAACCACGGCCTGAATGGCGTCTGCGACGGCATCAGGCCCGATCTTCAGCCCGGCCTTTCGCAGCCCACGGGCAAAGAAGACGATATTGTCGGTGAGATATCCCACGCCCGAATGCCCTTCGTCCCGCTGCTCGCCCGGCCGACTGACGGCGCTTTCAGACGGTGTTGCTGCGGTTTCCATGCTCAGCCCACCGCCCTCTGCTCGCTCCGGACCTCGTCCAGGATCCTGCGACCATCGGTGCCTTCGATACGCGTTATGTCGTCCTGATATTTCAGCAGGGTTCCGAGCGTGTCGGCGATGATTTCCGGATCGAGCGACAGCCGGTCCAGTTCGGTCAAGGCGGTCGCCCAGTCGATGGTTTCGGCAACGCCGGGATTCTTGAAGAGATCGATGGTCCGCAGCTTCTGCACATAGGAGACGATTTCCCGCGAGAGGGTGGCATTGCAGCCTGGAACCTTACGCCGGATGATTTCCAGTTCCTGCGCGGCCTTCGGATAATCGACCCAATGGTAGAGGCAGCGCCGCTTCAGCGCATCGTGAACCTCCCGCGTCCGGTTGCTGGTGATGATGACGATCGGCGGTTCGCAAGCCCTGATGGTGCCGAGTTCGGGGATCGTCACCTGAAAATCCGACAGTACTTCGAGGAGAAAAGCTTCGAAGGCCTCGTCCGCCCTGTCAAGTTCGTCGATCAAAAACACCGGCGCCCTGCCCGCATCGCCTGAAATGGCCTGCAGCACCGGGCGGCGAATCAAATACTTCTCGGAAAACAGATCGCTCTCGATACGGTTCCGATCCGTGGTTCCCGACGCCTCGGACAGGCGGATCTCCAGCATCTGGGCGGGATAGTTCCATTCATAGACAGCCGAGGAGACATCGAGCCCTTCGTAGCATTGGAGGCGAATCAGCGGCCGATCGAGCGCGCGGGCCAGAACCTTGGCGATTTCCGTCTTGCCGACGCCGGCCTCGCCTTCGAGAAACAGCGGGCGTTTCATGCGCAGGGACAAAAAGAGCACCGTCGCCAGCGCCGTTCCGACCAGATAGTCGGCGGATTCCAGCATCGCCATCGTCTCGTCGATGGACGCCGGCAATGTCCCGTCGCGGTATGACGTCATGGTTCTTGCTCCCCGAAGGAAAACCTACAGCGTGCGGTAGCCACGGTCCAGATAAAGCAAGGCCGGTTTCTTCTCACCAAGCCTTAGGGCAACCACCTCTCCGAACAGCACGATGTGCGTCGCCATCGTTTTGATATCGATGATCCGGCAATCGAAGGCGGCTGTGGCATCCGCCAATATGGGAGAGCCCGTCTCCAGCGTCGTCCATGCGGCCGTCGAAAAACGCAGGGCCGAATCGAGCTGGTCGCGCCCGGAAAAGGCATGGGCGATGTCTGTCTGATCGGCGGACAGCAGGTTGAGGGCAAAGCTGCCGCCTGCAGAGAAAATTGCATTGCGCGGATTGGAGCCGTTCAGGCAGACCAGCAAGGTCGGCGGGCTGTCCGATACGGAGCAGGCAGCCGTCACCGTGACGCCGCGGCGCTCGCCATCCTTGGCGGCGGTGACGACCTGCACATGCGCCGCAAGCCGGCTCATGGCATCGCGGTAGATCGGCGGATCGAGTCGGGGCTTGTCCAACACTGCTTTCTCCTGAACGATAGCAGCCCCATACATAGCCGTTGAAGCGAATTATGAAACCCGGCAGACGGCAATTTCCTGCCTTAATAACGGCAATTGCCGCACCGTGAATAGCGGCTCCGATCTTTTCCTTTGACGCTCGCGGCCACATCTTTAAAACATGGCCTTTCTTCACGTGGAAAGCTGCATGTTCCGTTCGTTCGTTGCAATCCTGATCCTGACCGGCCTGAATACGGCCGTGATGACGCCGGCATCGGCTCAGGGGCTGAAGATCGCCGTCGTCGCGCCAACCGAGGGGCCGTTTGCTCTTCTCGGCAAACAGATTCTGGATGGTGCGCAGTTTCAGGCGCAGGACCGCGGCTCGGAAATCATTTCGATCCATGAAACCTGCGAAGCAAGCGATGGCGCTGCCCTTGCCAAAGCGCTCGTTGCGGCCGGAGCCGAGGCGGCCATCGGTTTTCTCTGCACCGAAAGCCTCGAGGCAGTGCTGCCCGCACTGGCCGAATCGTCCATCCCGGCACTTTCCCTCAGTGTCCGCTCCGATATCCTGATGGAGGATGTGCTGCGCAAGAAATGGCCGTTCTTCCGGCTAGTGCCCAGCGCAAAGGCGGAAGCCCAGCGCATCACCGACGTCATCCTGTCGCGCTGGACGGACGAGCCGCTCGGCCTGATCGATGACGGCACCATCCACGGGCGCGAGCTTGTGGAGAGCGTGCGCGAAGCGCTTGCCGGCATCGGACTGACGCCTGTTTTCAACGACACCTATCGGCCGGCGCAGGAGCAGCAGGTGGCGCTTGTCCGCAGACTGGCCAAGAGCGGCGCGACCCATGTCTTCACCGGCGGCGACCGGATCGACACCGCAATCATCGCGCGGGATGCGAAATCGGAACAGTTCGACCTGACGCTAATGGGGGGCGAAACGCTCAATGCAGCCGATCAGCCGGTCCCTCTCGAAAACGGCGTGCTGGCCGTCACCCTGCCCGACTATGCCGCCCTTCCCGATGCGAGATCCGTTGGAGACGCTATGAAAACCGCCGGTCTTGTCCCGGAGGGCTATGTGCTCCCGGCTTTCGCCGCCGTTTCCCTTCTTGAGCAAGCAAAAGATCAGGCCGTAAAAGACGGGACCGGGCTGCTGGACGGGCTGACCAAGGGCCCGTATCCAACCGTTCTGGGCTCCATTCGCTTCGACAAGAACCATGAATTGGCGGACAACCCCTATCAGCTGATGCAATGGCGGGACGGACGTTTCGTGCCCCTGCCATCCGTCGTCCCGGCAAACTGATGCGGCCGGGCCCGCTCAACCTGATCACCGACGTCGGCGGCCTGACGGTCGGGAATGCGTCGGACGACGCGCTGAAATCCGGCGTCTCCGTCATCCTCTGCGATCCGCCGGCCGTTGCCGCCGTTCAGGTTCTCGGCGGGGCACCGGGCACGCGCGAAACCGACCTTCTCGAACCGCACAACACGGTCCAGACGGTGGATGCGATTGTTCTTTCCGGCGGATCGGCCTTCGGGCTGGATGCCGCCTCCGGTACGCAAGCGGCGCTGCGCGAGATGGGACGCGGCTTTGCCGTCGGCCCGCTTCGCATTCCGATCGTTCCCGCCGCGATCCTGTTCGACCTCATAAACGGCGGCAATAAGGACTGGGGGCGCTATCCGCCCTATCGCGACCTTGGTTATGCGGTGGTTGCTGCGGCGACCAGAGAATTTGCAACGGGAACGGCGGGGGCCGGCACCGGTGCCCTGACCGCGACCTTCAAGGGCGGCCTCGGTTCGGCCTCGACGCTATTGCCGAACGGCATCACTATCGGCGCTCTGGTGGCGGTCAACGCCCTCGGCTCGGCGACGATCGGCGACACGCGGCATTTCTGGGCCGCACCTTTCGAGGAAAACGGCGAATTCGGCGACCTTGGCATGCCGCGGCCCTTCCCCCTGAACGCACGCAACCTGCGTATCAAGTTCCGTGACTGGAACATCGAAGCGCAGAATACGACGATCGCCGTTATCGCGACCGACGCGGTTCTGTCCAAGGCAGAGGCCAAACGGCTGGCGATCGCCGCCCATGACGGTTTTTCGCGAGCGCTGTGGCCGTCGCATACGCCGCTCGACGGCGACCTGGTTTTCGCTCTTGCCACAGGCACGAGCGGCAAGACCGTTTCCCTTCAGGATTTCATCGATCTGGGGGCGGCAGCCGCGTCGACGATGGCGCGCGCCATCGCCCGCGGCGTTCATGACGCAAGACCTGCAGCAGGCGATCTTCTGCCGGCATGGCAATCGGCCTGAAATCCGCAATAAAGAGAATGCGGCGCCTGGAAATGTTGTTTGATTTCGGCAGCAATGCTATGGCCGGAAAAACTTATGGAGCGCCCATCATCATGCCTCTGCCGATCCGGATTTCCCCGTCGATTCTCGCTGCCGATTTCGCAAAGCTCGGACAGGAGGTGAGTGATGTGGCGGAAGCCGGCGCCGACTGGATCCATCTCGACGTGATGGACGGGCATTTCGTGCCCAACATCTCCTTCGGCCCGGACGTCATCAAGTCGCTGCGACCCTACACGACGGCGACCTTCGACTGCCATCTGATGATCGCCCCGGCCGATCCCTATCTCGAAGCCTTCGCCAAGGCCGGCTGCGATATCATCACCGTTCATGCTGAAGCCGGCCCGCACCTTCATCGCTCGCTGCAAACCATCCGTGCACTCGGAAAAAAGGCTGGCGTCTCGCTCAATCCGGCTACCCCGGAAAGCGTCATCGAGTACGTGCTCGATACGGTCGATCTTGTCCTCGTGATGACGGTGAACCCGGGGTTTGGCGGACAGAAATTCGTCGAGGCGACGGCGGAAAAGATCCGCCGCATCCGGGAAATGATCGGTGACCGGCCGATCGATCTCGAAGTCGATGGCGGCATCGCCCCCGATACGATCGCGAAGGCTTCGGCCGCAGGCGCCAACGTCTTCGTTGCGGGCTCTGCGATCTTCAAGGCCGGTTCCGTCGAAGGCTACAGGAATGCCGTCACCCAGTTGCGGGCATCGGCGGAAAGTGGCCGGAAATGATTTGCAACAGACGATGCCGCTGTTGCGCCGGTTGCGGCGGATGACGGGTGACCCCCAAAACCTATCGGACAGGCCCAAGTTGATTGGGCATTTGGGTCAGCGCCTCCGGTCAGCCCTGCCGACGGCACGTGAAATGGTGCTGGGAATGCCGCTCTGGGGCGTTCTCATGGCCTTGTCGGCTTTCGTTGCGTTGGTGTTGCGCGAGGGAGAAGCCACCTTCCAGTTGACGAAAATCCTCATCCTGTTTTTCGCCGGCGGCATGCTCTCCTGGCCGGTGTCGCTTTTCGTCGGACGGTTCTGCGCGCTTGATCGCAGCATCGAAACACGCTTTGCCGCCTATTTCCTCTGTTTTACCCTTTTGACGATCGCCGCCACGGCCTTCCTGTTTGCCATGGACTACCGGCTTTTTTACGAACGCTGGCATGCGCCCTTCGGCACGAAAATTTGGGTATACCAGTTTGTGGTGACGTCTGCAGGCGCCGCCTACCAGTTCGTGGTCATGGGCGTCAGGCTCTATCTTCCTTTCGGATTGGCGGCACTGGCAGCAACCAGCCTGTGGCTCGCGGCACGTCCGCACGATATGCGGCGTTGAGATTGCCTGTCATCTTTGCTAGAGGCTCTGGCAAACTTCCCTGATGACGAAAGCTGAAAGCCCATGATCCCGCGTTACTCCCGTCCGGAAATGGTGGCCATCTGGTCGCCGGAAACCAAATTCCGCATCTGGTTCGAGATCGAGGCCCATGCCTGCGACGCGCTGGCGGAGCTCGGTGTCATCCCGAAGGAGGCTGCGCGCACCATCTGGGAAAAGGGCGGAGCCGCCACGTTCGATGTCGCCCGCATCGACGAAATCGAGGCCGTCACCAAGCACGATGTCATCGCTTTCCTTACGCATCTTGCTGAAATCGTCGGTCCAGATGCGCGTTTCGTGCATCAGGGCATGACCTCGTCCGACGTTCTCGACACTTGCTTCAATATCCAGCTGGTCCGGGCCAGCGACCTTCTGCTCGCCGATCTCGACAAGCTGCTGGACGCGCTCAAGCGCCGGGCCTTCGAGCATAAGGACACGGTCACCATCGGCCGCTCGCACGGCATCCATGCCGAGCCGACCACTTTCGGCGTCAAGCTGGCCCTCGCCTACGCCGAGTTCGAGCGGTGCAGGACGCGTCTGATCGCCGCCCGTGAAGAAGTCGCGACCTGCGCGATTTCCGGCGCCGTCGGCACATTCGCCAATATCGACCCGCGGGTCGAGGAACACGTCGCCAAGGCGCTTGGCCTGGCTGCGGAGCCGGTTTCGACGCAGGTCATCCCTCGCGACCGCCATGCCATGTATTTCGCGACGCTCGGCGTCATCGCCTCCTGCGTCGAGCGGCTGGCGACAGAAATCCGCCATCTGCAGCGCACCGAAGTCCTGGAAGCGGAAGAGTATTTTTCGCCGGGCCAGAAGGGTTCCTCGGCCATGCCGCACAAGCGCAACCCCGTGCTGACCGAAAACCTGACGGGCCTGTCGCGCATGGTCCGCGCCTTTGCCCTGCCCGCCATGGAAAACGTGGCGCTCTGGCACGAGCGCGACATTTCGCACTCTTCCGTCGAACGCATGATCGGCCCGGACGCAACGGTAACGCTCGATTTCGCGCTGGCGCGCCTCACCGGCGTCATCGACAAGCTGCTCGTCTATCCCGACAACATGATGAAGAACATGAACAAGTTCCGCGGGCTGGTTCACTCGCAGCGCGTTCTCCTGGCACTGACCCAGGCCGGCGCATCGCGCGAGGATTCCTATCGCCTCGTGCAGCGCAATGCCATGCGCGTCTGGGAGGAAGGCAAGGACTTCCTTGAGGAACTGCTGGCCGACAGCGAAGTCCGCGCACTGCTGCCGGAAAGTGAAATCCGCGAGAAATTCGACCTTGGCTATCACACCAAGCACGTCGACACGATCTTCCGCCGCGTGTTCGGCTGAAAACCCTGAAGGGAGCCGGCAACGGCTCCCTCTCCGCATATGTGCGAAAGCGGTTCAGACCAATAAAAACCCACCGAAATTCGTGAGACCTCCTTCAACTTTTTCTGCAACAGTTTTTGCAGGGGATCCATCAGGTTTGGAGAGGAACACATGCCGCAGCAGCAAGTCATCGAGCGAAAAGCCAAGCGAACGGTGACAAAATTCACCGGAACGGTCGCCTGCAAGAACGGAACGAGCCGCGGCATCGTCAAGGACCTGTCCCCGGCCGGCATCTGCTTCCAGCTTTACTTCGACATCAACGCCAAGACGGGGCAGGAAGTGACGATCGAGAGCGAGGAATTGGGCCACCTAACCGGGATCGTGCACTGGTACCGCAGTGACAAGATCGGCATCAAACTCAACATATCATCGAATACCGCCGCACAGATTTCATCCTATTACAAATTTTTCCGCTGAGCGGCAGTATCCATCACGACAAAGGCCGCCGGACAGGCGGCCTTTGTGTTTGATGCTGACGCTTTCAGCCCAATTTTTCCGGCTCGATCAGCTTGCGATAGAGATGCCAGGTCGCATGCCCCAAAATGGGCATGATGACGGCAAGCCCGACGAAAACCGGGATCGAGCCGATGACGAGCCCCGCCGCGACGATCAGGCCCCAGATGGCGACGGGA
>UCJH01000036.1 GCA_900472785.1 Hyphomicrobiales bacterium
GAATTGCGGAAGCGCGCGCTGGAAGCCGGTCTCCGGCGGCAGCGAGCCGGTGGCCAGCAGAATGGCATCGGCATTGATCTCGCTGATATCGGCCGCCTCGATATAGGTGTTGGGCCGCACATCGACATCGAGCTTAGCCAGTTGCCGCTCGTACCATTCGATCAGGTCGGTGATCTGCGCCCGTCGCGGCTGCAGGCCGGCCAGCCGGAAATGACCGCCGAGGCGATCGGATGCCTCGATCAGCACCACATGATGACCGCGCTCCGCCGCGGCGCGCGCAGCCTCGAGCCCGGCCGGCCCTCCGCCAACCACCAGCACCTTCTTCGGATCGGCGACCCTGTCGAAACGGTCGCCGCCCCATTCGAACTCGCGACCGGCGGAAGGATTGATGAGGCAGCTTATCCAGTAGTCTCGGGAGCGGCGTCCCCAGCACATCTGGTTGCAGGACAGGCAGCCGCGGATATCGTCCGCCCGGCCTTCCGCCGCCTTGTTGGCCAGATGCGGATCGGCGATCTGGCCGCGCACGATCGAGACGAGATCGGCTTCGCCCTGACCGATGACGGTTTCGGCGTTGTCGGGCGTTCGGATATGGCTTTCTGCCGTGACGAGACAGTTTTTCACCACCGCTTTCAGCCGGGCTGCAAGATCGGCACCAAGCTTTTCCGGATAAAGCACCGTCGGCATGATCTTGTAGAAATCGAAATAGCTGCCTGAGCCGCAGGTGACATAATCCATCAGCCGGTCCGCGTCGTGCAGCGCAACGATCTCGGCAATGTCCTCCTTCTGCAGGGCGATCCCGACATCGGGTTCGTCATTGACCGCCAGCCCGACAATGAAGTCCTCGCCACAGACCGATCGGATACGGCGGAGGATTTCGCGGGAAAAGCGGGTGCGGTTCTCCAGCGAACCACCCCATTTGTCTGTGCGCCGGTTCGACCAGGGCGTCCAGAACTGGTCGGTCAGGCCATGATAGGCGGCCCAGACCTCGACGCCGTCGAAGCCGGCATCGCGACAGCGGCGCGCAGCCTCGACGAAAGCATCGATCGTCTCCTCGATCTCCGCCTCGCTCATTTCATGGCTGCCGTCGCTGTCGTGATAGCTCGGCATGCCGGAGGGCGACCAGTGGGCATGGTAGGAGTTGTCGGAATCCCCATGGCTGCCGATATGGTAGAGTTGCTGGATGGCCACGGCCCCATGGCTCTTGATGGCATCGGCCACCTTGCGGAAGTGCGGGATGACACTGTCGTCGCAGGGACGGAAATTGCCGCGCGTCAGGATGGTCGCGGGATGCACCGGCATGGGCTCGACAACGATCATGGCAGCGCCGCCCATGGCGCGTTCGGCATAATAGCCGATATGGCGCTCTCCCGGCAGGCCGTTCTCGGCCATGTTGGCCGTGTGCGCACCAAAGACGATACGGTTGCGCAAGGTTTTATGGCGCAGGCGGATCGGCGAGAAGGTTTTGGAAAACTGGCGCTGCACGGGCGTCTCCAAGGGGCATAGCTGGCAAAGGAAGCACTGCCATCATCAGATGCACGGCGATCCGCGTCAATCGCCGGAAACGACGCGATACGGCGTTTACTCAATGCTTCTCCACGGTTACATCTGGTGGCGTCAGTTCTCGAACGCCGGAGCCTCCATGACATCTTCCCCGACGACGAATCCCGACTGGTGGCGCGGTGCTGTCATCTATCAGGTCTATCCGCGGTCGTTTCAGGATACGAAGGGCGATGGTCTGGGAGACCTCAAGGGTGTGACCCAACGTCTGCCCTACATCGCGGCGCTCGGCGTCGATGCGATCTGGCTCTCGCCGTTCTTCACCTCGCCGATGGCCGACATGGGTTACGACGTCTCGGATTATTGCGATGTCGATCCGATGTTCGGGACGCTGGCCGATTTCGACGACATGTTGAAGAAGGCCCACAAGCTCGGGCTCAAGATCATCATCGATCAGGTGATTTCCCATACCTCCGACCAGCATCCCTGGTTCAAGGAAAGCCGCTCGGATCGCACCAATCCCAAGGCGGACTGGTACGTCTGGGCCGATCCCAAGCCGGATGGCACGGCGCCGAACAACTGGATGTCGATCTTTGGCGGTCCGGGCTGGGAATGGGATGGTGTGCGCAAACAGTATTACATGCACAATTTCCTCGGCTCGCAGCCGGACCTGAATTTCCACAATCCGGATGTGCAGGACGCGCTGCTCGGCACGGTTCGCTTCTGGCTGGAGCGCGGCGTCGACGGGTTCCGGCTGGACACCGTGAATTTCTATTTCCACGACAAGGAGTTGCGGGACAATCCACCGCTTGTCCACGATCCGGATGCGATCGGGCTCGATGCGCCGGACGTCAACCCTTATGGCATGCAGAACCATCTTTACGACAAGACCCAGCCTGAAAACATCGGCTTCCTGCAACGGTTCCGGGCGTTGCTCGACGAGTATGGCGATCGCGCCACGGTGGGTGAGGTTGGCGATGGCGCGCGGTCTCTCAAGACGGTCGCCGCCTATACCAGCGGCGGCGACAAGCTGCATATGTGCTACACCTTCGATCTTCTCGGGCCGGACTTCACCGCCACCCATATCCGTCGCTGCGTCACCGCCTTCCACAATGCCGTCACCGACGGCTGGGTCTGCTGGGCCTTCTCAAACCACGACGTCATGCGCCACATCACCCGCTTCACGCTGATCGACGACGAGCGTGATCGCGTGGCGAAGCTGGCGATTTCGGTGCTGGCCTCGCTCCGGGGATCGATCTGCCTCTATCAGGGAGAGGAACTGGCGCTGCCGGAGGCGGATCTCGCCTTCGAGGATCTGCGCGACCCCTACGGCATCCGCTTCTGGCCGGCCTTCAAGGGCCGCGACGGGTGCCGCACGCCGATGGTCTGGGACAAGAAGGCGCCGAATGCGGGATTTTCCACGGTCAAGCCGTGGCTGCCGGTGCCGGACGTGCACAAGGCGCTGGCGGCCGATGTGCAGGAAAAGCTGCCGGATTCGGTTCTGGCCCACTATCGCGAGACGCTCGCCTTCCGGAAAGCCCATGCGCCGCTTCTCGACGGCAGCATGACATTCCTCGACACCAATGAGGATATCCTGGCGTTTACCCGCGAAAAAGCCGGCGAAAAACTGCTCTTCGTCTTCAACCTGCGTCGCGGCCCCCAGGTCGTGCGCCTACCCAAGAGCGTGAAGGTCGCTGACGTTGTTCCGATGCCGGGTTTTGCGCCGGGGTTTGACAAGGGCGAAATTACGCTGGATGCGCTGGACGTGTTTTGCGGGAAGGTGGCACCGTGATTGATGTTGATACATCCTCTGGGATGGATTACCGGCCAGCGAGCAGTTCGGTTTGGCCGTCCTGCGCCCGCGCGAACTTTTGGAGCATATGGGTCGATGAGTACGAATACCTAACCGTTGAAACTTCCGGCGTCCATCAAGGCAGCCGCCGCAAGGCTTTACAAACAGGATGGCGTTTCTCTCAATCAATGGATTTCCTCAGCCGTCGCGCAAAAGGTCGGCGCCGTTGAAACTGCTGCGGAATTTCTTCAGCGCCGTGCCGGCAGCATCACGGCCGACGGCTTTCTAAAATCCCTTGAACAGGTTCGGGACATTGCTTCTAACGAGGGTGACGAGATGCCGGATGGTTGGAAGTAAGGAAGTAATCAACCGATCAGCGCGAACTTGTCTACGTCCATCAATCCACATCGGGAATTTGCAACCACATCATGATTTTAGCAATTTGTCGTAGTCCGCATGCGATCCAATCCAGAACCAGATCATGTCGTCATCGTCGCGCACGGCGAGAGCACGCCACGATTGACCAACGCGAGCGGACCAGAAGCGACCAACTTGCTTGAGGTGCAAGGAGGGATGCTTGGGATTTTGCTTTAATTTTTCAAAGTTCTGATCGGCCAGTTCACGAACATGTCGCGGCAACGCATCATAGTTTTTCCAGAACGCGCTAGTTGCGTGATGTTTCAAAGCGAACGCGACCGGCCCGATTTGAAATCGGCAATTGCGTCTTTTGCCATTCCGTCCAAGGCGCCTCTTTCGACGTCCGCCGAAAATTGCGCGTCCCAGCGCTCGGACTGCAGCTGGTCAAACCATGCGGCGAACTTTTCCAAATCCCCTTTATCCAGCTCACGGACTGATTTTTCGAGTTGTTCCAGTTTGGTCATTTTCAACTCCTTTTGGCAGTGAATTTAGATCGAAGGTGCCGGTATGCCAAGAGTAGCCCATCACCCGATCAGCGCGAACTTGTCGACGTCCACCAGCCCCATGTCCGAGATCTTCAGGTGCGGGATGACCGGCAGCGGCAGGAAGGCGAGTTGCAGGAAGGGTTCCTGCAGGGTTGCGCCGAGGGCGAAGGCGGCCTCGCGCAGGTGATGCAGCGTGTCGCGCACGCTTTCATAGGGCTCGAGGCTCATCAGTCCGGCGACGGGAAGCGCGATCTCGCCCGTGACCTTGCCGTCTTCAACGACGACAAAGCCGCCTTTGATCTCGCCCAGCCGGTTGGCGGCCAGCGCCATATCGTCGTCGCTGACCCCGACAACGCAGATATTATGGCTGTCATGGCCGACGGTCGAGGCGATGGCGCCTTTCTTCAGGCCG
Organism: Hyphomicrobiales bacterium; assembly: GCA_900472785.1. Taxonomy (GTDB): domain Bacteria; phylum Pseudomonadota; class Alphaproteobacteria; order Rhizobiales; family Rhizobiaceae; genus Pararhizobium. The sequence continues at coordinate 4,604 of UCJH01000036.1, forward strand.
AAACCCTGGACGAAGCCGTTGGCATGGTTGCCGTTGATGCCGTGGCGCTCGATGACGGCGACCTTGATGATATCGCGGCCAAGATCGACGCCGGTCTGGTTGCCCATGGCCGGCAGATGGAAGCGGCGGTGCTCGGTGATGATCTTTCCGGGCAGGACGCCGATCACCGATGTTTCGTTTTCGGCATAGGGCACGCCGAAGTCGGCGGCGTTGACATGGCCCGCCTTGACGCTGTCGAGACCGACCGGGGCCACGGGTCTGCGGGTTGCAAACAGCGCGTCGTCCACGTGGCGGCCGCCCGAAAACACCATCTGCGCCTTGCAGCTTTCAAGATTGTCGATCACCACCAGATCGGCGCGCCAGCCCGGTGCGACAAGCCCGCGGTCCCGCAGGCCGAAAGCGCGCGCAGCCGAGATCGAGGCGGCGCGATAGACGGCGAGCGGCTCGATGCCTTGGGCGATCGCCTCGCGGATCATGTAGTCGAGATGCCCCTGTTCGGCGATGTCGAGCGGATTGCGGTCGTCGGTGCAGAGCGCCACGAAGGGTGAAAGGCGCTCCGTCAGGATCGGCAGGAGGGCATGCAAATCCTTGGAGACCGAGCCTTCGCGCACAAGGATGTGCATACCCTTACGGATTTTTTCCAGGGCTTCCTCAGCCGTCGTGCATTCGTGGTCGGTGCGGATTCCGGTTGCGAGATAGCCGTTGAGGTCGAGCCCGCGCAGAAGCGGCGCGTGGCCGTCGATATGGCCGTCCTGAAAGGCTTCGAGCTTGGCGAGGCAGATCGGGTCCTTATGGATCACGCCGGGAAAATTCATGAATTCCGCAAGGCCGATGACTTTTTCATGGTTGCGGAACGGCAAAAGCTTCTCAATCGGCAAGGATGCGCCGGAGGTTTCCAGATGCGTCGCCGGCACGCAGGATGACAGCTGCACGCGGATATCCATGATGGTTTCGCAGGCACTGTCGAGAAAGAACTGGATGCCCTGCGTGCCCAGAACATTGGCGATTTCGTGCGGATCGCAGATCACCGTGGTGACGCCGTATGGCAGCACGCAGCGATCGAATTCATGCGGGGTGACCAGGGAGGATTCAATGTGCAGATGCGTATCGATGAAGCCCGGAACAACGATCCGCCCGGAGATATCGATTTCCGTTTTGCCGCGATAGGTGCCGCAGGTGCCGACGATCCGGTCGCCGCAAATCGCGATGTCACTCTCGACCAGGTCGCCGGTCACCAGATCGAAAAAGCGTCCGCCCTTGAGCACGAGGTCTGCGGGTTCGCGGCCAGTGCCCTGGTCGATGAGGTCGGGAAGAGTTGGGCGCATGTCGGGCTCCTGTTCGATCCGGAGCACCATAGCGGCGGGAGGGGCCGGTATGGAAGGTGCAAGGCCTTCAAAAGCCCCGCCAATATGTCTTTCATATGTACAAGGCTGCCATCTTGCGCCAGGCGTTGCCGCGATGGGCACGGCCGTCCCAACGGTGCAACTGGTGCCGCACGCCTCTGTCCGCAAGCAGCCGGGTCAGGTGGAGATTGTTGTCGAGGAAGGGATCGGCATCGCCGATGGTCAGAACGATGTCGATCTCGCGCAGCCTGTCCAGCCGCCAGTCGCTGTGTAGCCCAGCAAGGAAGTGGGTCGGCGTCCGGAAATAGATTTCGTCGTCGTAATATCCGTGGAACAGGTCGCCGAAACACTCAACCTGGATTGTCAGATCGTAGCGACCGGAAAAGGCGACCAGCTTGCGAAACAGGTGCGGATGGCGGAAGACGAGGCTGGCGGCCTGAAACGCCCCCAGGCTGCACCCTTGCACGATGGTGCAGCCTTCCGGGTTCTTTTGCGCCATCAAGGGCAGGACCTCGTTCAGGATATAGTCCTCGAGCGCAGCATGGCGGCGGATGCGTGCTGCGGGATGCCGGTGGCCGTCGTAGAAGCTTTCGTTGGCCAGCCCCTCGATGCAGTAGAGCTGCAGATGGCCGGCATTGATCTTGTCGGCGAGGCTCGCCACGACGCCGAGCTGTTCGTACTCCCAGAAGCGCCCATCCCGCGTCGGAAACATCAGCACCTTGGAACCGGCATGACCAAAGACGAGTAGCTCCATGTCGCGATGGAGACGTGGACTGTACCAGCGGTGATATTCCCGGTTCATGGCGCCCCGAAAAATTGCCTGACTTTCTCTGTTAGCGCCTGATGTTGCGCCTCTGATTGAGGATAATCGAAATGCCCGGCATCGAGGATGAAGGTTTCATTAAATTTTGATGGCGGCAGGGCATTGGCGACCGAGAACTGGCAGGGCGGGGCGACGGCCGGGTCGAACAGCGCGACCGCCATCAGCATGGGTATCCGGATTCGTGCCGCCGCCGTTGCCGCATCGAAAAGGCGCAGTGTTTCCAGGACCTCCGGATGCCTTCTTTGGTAGGCCTGGACGGAAGCGGCGCTGCCGATGGTCGGCAGCGTGAGCCAGAGCGGTCTGTTGCCGAATGTCGGAACGATCAGATGGCCGCGGTCGATGCGCGCGTCGAAGGGCAGGGCGAGCGCGCCGATGCCGCCGCCGAAGCTGATACCGCTATAGCCGACGCGGTTGGCGACCTGCGGAAAAAACTTCTCCAGAACGGAGACCGCCACCCAGAGATCCGCAACGCAGCCGCCGATGACATAATTCTCCGGACTGTCGATATGCCTGAGCACATGCCAAGGCGCATCCGGCGGTATCGATGGATCGGCACTTCGTGACAGGCCGCGAAAGCAGGGAAACAGAATGGCGGTGTCTTCGACCGGAATGTCGTAGTCCGGCGCGTCCCGTCCGCCATAGCCGTGACCGACGACCAACCCGCGCCGCACTAGCCCCTCGCGCGGCAAAAGCAACCAGCCGCCGATCCGGAAACCATCGGTGGAGGTATAGGTGATATCGTGAACCAGCCATCGGGGATGGCTGGCCGTGCTTTCACGGATCTCCGGCTTTGGATCGACCGCCAGAGCTTGGACGTAGCGCTCGGCCCAGAAGGCATCGAAGCCGGCCGGCGCTTCGGGGGGAACGATCGCCAGAAGCGCCTCAAGCGTCATGCCGTAGGTCGGATCGAACTCGAAGGGGTGATCGGTCGGAATGCTCACGGACTGCTCGTTTCACCCAAGGAACCGGCCGGGGACCTGTTTACCCGGCCGGGATTCTCATCGCTTACGGGCATCGGCGTCAGATATTGCTTTGCAACACCGTGCGGATGCCGGCGACCAGTTCGTCGATCTGGGCTTCGGAAATGATGAGCGGCGGCGACAGCGCGATGATGTCGCCGGTGGTGCGGATCAGGAAGCCGCTTTCATAGGCCTTGAGGAAGGCCGAGAAGGCCCGCTTCGTCGGTTCGCCTGATATCGGTGACAGCTCGATGGCGCCGATCAGGCCGATATTGCGGATGTCGATGACATGCGGGCAATCGGCGAGCGAGTGCAGGGCCTTTTCCCAATAGGGGGCCAGCGTGGCGGCACGAGTCAAAAGACCCTCGTCGCGATAGGTGTCGAGCGTGGCGAGGGCGGCGGCCGACGCGATCGGGTTGCCGGAATAGGTATAGCCATGGAAAAACTCGATCATGTGCTCAGGGCCGCTCATGAAGGCGTCGTGGATCGCCGAGGTCACGAAGACGGCGCCCATCGGAATGACGCCGTTGGTCAGGCCCTTGGCTGTGACGATCATGTCCGGCATGACGTCGAAATATTGTGCGGCGAACGGCGTGCCGAGGCGGCCATAGCCGGTGATGACCTCGTCGAAGATCAACAGGATGCCGTGTTTGGTGCAGATGTCGCGCAGCTTCTGGAGGTAGCCCTTCGGCGGGATCAGCACGCCGGTGGAGCCGGCGACCGGCTCGACGATGACGGCGGCGATGGTCGACGCGTCATGCAGCGTAACGATGCGTTCCAGTTCGGTGGCGATGTCGCCGCCATGCTCCGGCTCGCCCTTGGTAAACGCGTTCTTGTCCGGCTGGTGGGTGTGCGGCATGTGGTCGACGCCGGTCAGCAGCGTACCGAACATCTTGCGGTTGGAGACGATGCCGCCGACCGAGATGCCGCCGAAGTTGACGCCGTGATAGCCGCGCTCGCGGCCGATCAGGCGGGTGCGCGACCCGTCGCCCTTCACGCGATGATAGGCGAGCGCCACCTTGAGCGCCGTATCGACGGATTCCGAACCGGAATTGGTATAGAGAACATGGTTCATGCCTTCCGGCGCGATATCGACCAGGCGGCTGGCGAGTTCGAAGGCCTTGGGATGGCCGAGCTGAAAGGCGGGCGCATAGTCCAACTCTCCCGCCTGTTGCGCGATGGCCTCGGTAATCAGCGGGCGGCAATGGCCGGCATTGACGCACCAGAGGCCGGCGGTGCCGTCGAGCACGGTGCGGCCGTCATGGGTGGTGTAGTGCATGTCCTTCGCCTTGACGAACAGGCGCGGCTCTTTCTTGAACTGGCGGTTCGCGGTGAATGGCATCCAGAAGGCGCGCAGGTCGTTGGGTGTTGCATTCAGGCGGTTCGACATCGGTTTCTCCACGGCTCTTTTTACGTGCCCGGCAGCCAGGTCCAGGGAATGGGGGAATCTTTACCTGATGGTCAAACTAACAGGGCACCTTGCAGCGTCAAGTGTCTGCCCGGCCGTGCAAAATCGGTTTGGTGCGAGCCTTCGCGCTCGATTTGTAGGGGATGCTTTCTGCTCTTTCCCGAAGTTTAACCTGTTTGTTGCAGAGTGCGGGCACATTTCCCCGAAATCGGGCTTGGACATGATGACCTTGCGCAAATTTTTGGCGGCTCTTGCGCTGCCTGCCTTGTTTTTTCCCCTCTCTGCGGTTCAGGCGGACGAGATGATCGCGGACGGTGCGTTCGAGACGGGCGGCGATCTGGTCTGGGCCAGCGGCGATGTCAGCCTGTCGCGCGAAGACGGCAAGCTTTGCGCCTCCGTTCCGGCCGGTGGCGAACCGTGGGGTCGGCTGATCGGCGTCAACGATCTGAGCTTCGCCGCGGATATGTCCTATCGTTTTTCCGTTCGCCTCCAGAGCAGCGAGACCCGGACCATTCCCGTACTCGTCCAGCGCAACGAGGAGCCTTGGACGGCGCAGGCGACATTCAGCGTTGCATCCGGTGCGGATATGCAGGCGTTCTCGTCCGTGTTCCGGGCAAAAGAAGACAAACCGGCGCAAATTATCTTCCAGCTTGGCGGCGGCGCTGCGCCGTGGCGCCTGTGCCTGGACGTTCTGTCGATGCGGGAGGCCTCCGCCGAAGAGGCGGAGCAGGCCGCGCCGGAAGCGTCACCGCACATGGCGGCAGATGCCACGCCGCGCGTCAACCAAACCGGCTATTTTGCGGACGGGCCGAAACGATCGACGATCCCAAGCGATGATCAGGAGCCGCTGCCGTTCCAGCTGGTCGATGCCTCCGGAAGCGTCCTTGACGAAGGGATGACGGAGCCGAGAGGTATCGACCCGACTGTCGAGGCGGGCACGCAGGTTGCGGATTTTTCGTCATTTCAAACCGTCGGAGACGGGTACAGACTGATCGTCGGCGGCAAGCAAAGCCAGCCGTTTTCGATCGGGCATGATATTTACGGCAAGCTGCGCATCGATGCGCTGTCGTGGTTCTACCCGCAGCGCAGCGGGATTGAAATCAAGGGCGGGATCGCAGGCGAAGCCTATGCGCGGCCGGCCGGCCATCTCGGTCTTCGCCCGAATGACGGCGATACCGGCGTGCCCTGCCTTTCGGGCGAGGCTTCGGCAAAGCTGTTCGGTGACTGGTCCTGCAGCTACCAGCTCGATGTTTCGGGTGGTTGGTACGATGCCGGCGACCAGGGAAAATATGTGGTCAATGGCGGTATTGCCGTCGCCCAGCTGCTCGGTACCTTCGAGCGCGGCGTAACCTTCGGCGGCGGCGCTTCTCCGGTTTTGAGCGACAGCCTGTCGCGTCTTCCCGAAAACGGCAACGGTATTCCCGATCTCCTCGACGAGGCCCGCTGGGAGCTGGAATTCCTGCTGAAAATGATGGTGCCGGACGGCCAGCCGCTTGCCGGAATGGTGCATCACAAGGTCCACGATACCGAATGGACGGGCGTGCCGATGCTGCCGCACCTCGATCCGAGATTGCGGGCGCTGCATCGCCCCTCGACGGCGGCGACCCTCAATCTGGCGGCCGCGGCGGCGCAGGGCGCGCGGCTTTTTGCCAGCTATGACGCCGATTTCGCGGAGCGCCTCCTTGCGGCATCCGGGAAAGCCTGGCTCGCGGCCGCAGCCAATCCGGTGCTCTATGCGCCGCAGTCGGATGGTCTGCAGGGCGGCGGCGACTATTTCGACGACGACGTTACCGACGAAACCTATTGGGCGGCGGCCGAGCTCTATATCACCACCGGTGAAGCGCAATATCTCGCGGCGCTGAAAACCTCGCCGCATTGGGGAGGTCCCGTGTTCTCGGCGATCGGCGCTTTCGACTGGCGCAGCACGGCCGGCCTTGCCCGCCTCGATCTGGCGCTTTATGGAAAGGCACTGCCCGACGAGGACAGGGCAATGATCCGCGACAGTGTTGTTTCGGCCGCGCGCGAATTTCAGGCGCTTCAGGCCAACGAGCCCTTCGGCCAGATCTACCGCCCGAACAGCAATCGCTATGACTGGGGATCCAACCAGTTGATCCTGCAGAATATGATCGTGCTGTCGGCAGCCTTCGACCTGACCGACGAGCGTGGCTTCCTGAATGCTGTGCGCGAAAGCATGGATTACATTCTCGGACGCAATCTCATGAATCTATCCTATGTCACCGGCTATGGCTCGGTCTGGTCGAAGAACCAGCACAGCCGCTGGTATGCCAACCAGACGGACGACAGCCTTCCCAATCCTCCTATCGGCTCGCTGGCCGGCGGGCCGAATTCGACGCTGGTCGACGATGTCGCCAAGGCAAAGCTTCAGGGCTGTGCGCCGCAGGCCTGCTATGTCGACGACATCATGGCCTGGGGCACAAACGAGATCACCATCAACTGGAACGCGCCGCTCGTCTATATCGCGTCCTTTCTGGCGGATGCGCGATGAGCGGGTCGGCTGAAACAGGCATCGCCTTTATCGGCACGGGTTTCGTTGCCGACTATTACATGACGACGCTTGCCAATCATCCGGGCCTGCGGCTCGCCGGTGTCTGGGACAGGGATCCGGCGCGGCTTGAGCAATTCTGCGATTACTGGAAGGTCACGGCCTATGCCTCGGAAGAGGCACTGCTGGCAGATGCCGGTGTCGGCATCGTCGTGAACCTCACGGTGCCGGAAAGCCATTATGCCGTGAACAGGGCAGCCCTGCTTGCCGGCAAGCACGTCTATTGCGAAAAGCCGCTGGCGATGGAGGTCGATGCAGCACGCGACCTGGTTGCGCTGGCAAAAGGCCGCGGACTGGTGCTTGCCGCGGCACCGGCCAATGCGCTCAGCGATGCGCAGGCCCATTGCGCTGAAATCCTCGCCTCCGGCGTCATCGGCACGCCGCGGCTCGCCTATGCGGAAATGGAGGACGGGCCGGTCTTTCTCGACAACTGGCAGACGTGGCGCAGCCGCTCCGGGGCAAGATGGCCCGGCGTCCATGAATTCGAGATTGGCTGTACGCTGGAACATGCCGGCTACGGTATGAGCTGGCTGGTGTCGCTGTTCGGTCCGGTTGCGCATCTCGATGCCTTTTCGGCCCTGACCTTTCCGAACAAGGGGCCGGGAACCGAGGCTTTGACGCTGGGGCCGGATCTGTCCATCGGCTGCCTGAGCTTCGAATCCGGAATGACGGCGCGGATTACCTGCGGTCTGGCCGCGCCGCGCGATCGGTCGCTCACGATCATCGGCGACAAGGGAACCATTGTCGTGCGGGATCTCTGGGACAACCGGTCGCCGATCCATGTCGAGCTGTCCGGCCAGAAGCGGCCTTGGCTGCATCGCGTGATCGATCGCCTCGAACGGCAGGCGCGGCGCAAGTTTCCGTTCCGGTTGATGGCGGGACGGTCGGCCGCCTATCCGTCCGCTGCGCCGAAAACCCGGCTGCCGAACTATCCGTCGCAGATTGATTTCGTGCGTGGCATCGCAGCCCAGGCAGACGCCATCCGGGCGGGTCGGACGCCGGTTTTTTCCGGTGAAACGGCGCTGCACCTCACCGACATCGTCCTGGCGCTGAACAGCGGCAAGCGGAATTATACGCCAGCCCGGTTATGATGCCGGCTGCGCGCGAATGGTCTCGATAATTTCCAGGGCTTCGATGCTGGCGCTGAGCGGCATGCGCTCTTCTTGCCCCTCGCCGGCGAGGATCGCCCGGCTCGCAGCCGCGATTTCGAATTGCAATCCGTTGCCGGGGAAGGCGTGATCGAAGGTCTGAAGACCCGCCACGGGCAGGCGACGGGTAATCTTGCTGATGACGCCGGACATCCGGCCCCCGATATTCGGAGCCACAAGCCGCCGGGCAAATCCGTTTCTCGCCAGGTGGATGCGGCTCGCCTTCATGAAGGGCGCATCCAGGATCAGCGACCCGGTTTCCCCTCGGATGATGAAGCGGTTTGCACCATTACGATCGAAGCCGCAGCGGAATTCGGCGTCAAAACCGGAATAGCGTAGTGTCCCAAGGGCGGACATATCGACGCCGGTTGGTGCTGCTTTCCATTGTCCCGTAACGGCTTTCGGCGAACCGAACAGCGTCAGCATCAGCGCGATCGGGTAGATGCCGAGATCAAGGAGCGCGCCTCCGCCGAGCGCGGGTGAAAAGAAGCGACTGCCGGCATCGAAGGGCTTTTTATAAGAAAGCTCGGCTGTGACACCGATTATCGTCCCGATCGTCTTTTCGGCAAGCAGCAGTCGAAGATGCGCGACAGCTGGGAGATAAGCCGTCCACATCGCCTCCATCGCAAAAGTCCGCGTCTGGTCGGCAAGGGTAGCGAGCAAGCGGGCCTGATCCGATGATGTCACCAGCGGTTTCTCGACAAGGATGGGTTTTCCCGCAGCTAGAAGGCTGCGCGCCTGCTCGTCATGGGCCGTATTCGGGGAGGCGATATAGACGGCATCGACATGGGGCGCCATGGACGAAGGGTCGTCATAAGCTCGGATATTGTCGAACCGCTCGGCGAAGTCCTGGGCCGTGGCGATGTTACGTGAGCATACGGCGACAAGGTCCGCTTCGGGGACAAGCCGGATGTCCTGCGCAAAGGCGGTTGCGATCGTGCCGGTGCCGAGAACGCCCCAGCGTACAGATGCGGCCCTCACGGATGTATCGTTCTGAGTCATGCCGGCAATCCTGCACGGTAACCTTCAAAAGCGCGTAAACACAAACCCCGTCCGGCCGGAGCCGAAGCGGGGTCTGAGAAATTGCCGATTTCCGGCCGATCAGGGCCGGATTTTTTCATGCCCTGCGGCGATGCGGGGTTGTTTCCGTTGCCGTTTCTTCCGGATAGATGTCCTTGAGCGTTTCAAGGATTTTCAGAACGGCGTCCGACGAACTCGAATAGTAGATGGTCTGCGCATCGCGACGCGTGGTCACGAGGTTTTGGGCACGCAGTTTCGACAGGTGCTGCGACAGCGCCGACTGGCTGAGGCCGACCTGGCTTGCCAGCGCGCCGACGGCCATTTCTTCCCGGACCAGCGAGCTGAGGATCAGCAATCGCTTCGGATTGGCCATGGCGGACAAAAATCCGGCCGCAACCTCTGCTTTGACGTGCTTTTGAGGCGAAATTGTTTGCATTCCAGGCTCCATGCGAAAATTACATCACGCTTGGTTATGAGTGTGAAGCCGAGATAATTAGACGTGATGAATAAAAGGACAACCACCCCCTGCGAAAAATCGGGGTAGGCTGGGGCATTTAACCGTAAAGTTTTTTCAGAAGCGGTCGCAATCCTGAAGTGTTTTGCAGCGGTGCGTCGAATTCCAGCCGTTTCAGCTGGTCGCCGCTTGCAAGGTCAAGCCCGGCGGCGTCGATGCCGCAGATCCGCCACTTCTCGCCCTTTGCGCCGCAATAGGTTCGAGCATAGTGGCCGGCGGCGTCGGCATGATCGGCGTTCATATGCGCGATCGCTCCGGCTTCGATCTCGGCAAGCTCTGCAACCGCTGGTGATTCGATCAGCAGATCGGCGGCTTCCATCAGGAAGGCCCGGCCAAAGCCCCCGTTCATACTGGCCTTTACCGGTACGAGACGAAAAAAGCTGAAATCGGGAAAATCCACGTAAAGCTGTGCCTTGGGGTGGCGCCGGACAAAACGTTCGCGAACACGCGCATGTTCGGTGCTCTCGCGTGGCACCTTCATTGCCGTGCACTGCACGGTTAGCCGCGGATGGGCGAGGGGGTCGCCCTTGCCAATCTCGCCTGTCAGCAGCGAGCAACGCGGATCAGCGGCAAGCGCCTGCGTGTGGGTCGATAGGGCAGATACAAGAATGACAGGCGTCCCGTCCGTATCCATGCCCAGCAGGACCCGACTGACGAAGGGGAAGCCGTCGCTGTTCGGTTCCACCACGGCAAACGCGGCACTCCGGGCCGAGCGCAGCAGCACGCGTGCCTGCTTGCGGGCCGGATCGTCGGTTTCCCGGATGACGGAAGGTTTGTCTGCCAAGGTTTCGATCCTCCAACGATAACGCCCGGAGCTTTGAGGTCCGGGCGTCGTCGCGTTTTCTGCCGCTGCGGTCAGGTCTTGTTGCGATGCCGCGTCAAACCCTCGACGACGTTCTGTGCGTTGATCGTGCCGACGATTGCGCCGTTGTCAACCACGCCGATGCTGCCCGGCTGGCGGGACATGGCGTCGAGAATGTCGATCAGCGGCGTCGTCGGCTTTGCGGTCGCCGTCACGCCGGCAGCGCTGTCCGTCCGGTTCACGCCCTGGCTCATCACGTCGAGCGCCGTCAGCATGGTGATCGGGTTCATGTGCTGGACGAAATCGGCGACATACTGGTTGGCCGGGTTCTTGACGATATCCTGCGGCGTGCCGCACTGGATGATGCGCCCGCCTTCCATGATGGCGATGCGGTTGCCGATGCGGAAGGCCTCGTCGAGATCGTGGCTGACGAACAGGATCGTCTTTTTCAGGCGGCGCTGGAATTCCAGCAACTCGTCCTGCAGGCGCGTGCGGATGAGCGGATCGAGCGCCGAGAACGGTTCGTCCATCAGAAGGATCGGTGCGCCGGTGGCAAAGGCGCGGGCGAGGCCGACACGCTGCTGCATGCCGCCGGACAGTTCCTTGACCTGCCGGCCCGCCCATTTCGTCAGGTTGACGAGTTCGAGCTGTTCGTTGACGCGGTCCTTGCGCTCCTTGTCAGGCATGCCGGCAAGCTCGAGACCGAAGCCGACATTGTCGGCGACCGTGCGCCAGGGCAGGAGCGCGAACTGCTGGAACACCATCGAGACGGTGTGCATGCGGAAATCGCGCAACGATTTTGCGCTGGTCTTGTAGGGGTTGAGCGGGCCGTTGGCGGTCTTCACCTGGACCTCGCCGCGCACCACCGGGGCAAGGCCGTTGACGGCGCGCAGAAGGGTCGACTTGCCGGAGCCCGACAGGCCCATCAGGACGAGGATTTCGCCCTCCCGGATCGCCAGAGAGGCATCCGCGACGCCGAGCACCAGGCCGGTGGCTGCGCCGATCTCGTCGCGGGTCTTGCCTTGATCGACCATGGCGATGGCCGCTTCCGGCTTGTTGCCGAAGATGATGTCGACATTCTTGAAAACGACGGCTTCGGTCATGCGCCTTCTCCTTCATCGGACGAGCGGAATAGGCGGTCGAGGATAATAGCGAGAATGACGATGCAGAGACCGGATTCGAAACCCATGGCGATGTTGACGGTGTTGAGCGCCCGAACGACCGGGACGCCGAGACCGGCAGCGCCGACCAGCGCCGAGATGACCACCATCGACAGCGACAGCATGATGGTCTGCGTCAGACCCGCCATGATCTGCGGCATGGCGAAGGGCAATTCGATCTTGCGCAGCACCTGCATGGGCGTGGCGCCGAAGGACTGGGCCGCTTCCACGAGCGACGGCGGCGTCGAGATGATGCCAAGCCGCGTCAGGCGGATCGGCGCCGGGATCGCGAAGATCACCGTGGCGATCAGGCCGGGGACCATGCCGAGGCCGAACAGAACGAGCGCCGGGATCAGGTAGACGAAGGTCGGGATGGTCTGCATCAGATCGAGGATCGGCCGCATCACGGCATAGATCCAGGCGCGGCGGGCCGCCGCGATGCCGAGCGGAATGCCGACAGCCATGGAGACGAAGCTGGCTGCGAGAACCAGGGCCAGCGTCTCGGTCGTCGCCTTCCAGTAGCCCAGATTGATGATCAGGAGCAGGCCGAGAAGCGTGAACAGCGTCACGCCGATCGAGCGGCGAAACCAGTAGGATGCAGCCGTCACCACCGCGACGACGATCAGCGGATGCGGCGTTTGCAGCACCCAGAGGATCACGTTGACGACACCTGCCAGCACGGTGGAGAGGTTGTCGAAGAAGCTTTCGAAATTGGTGGTGAGCCAGGTGAAGAAATCCTTCGCCCAGCGGCCTATCGGGATGCGTCGTTCAGGGTCGGTCAGCCATTCCACGGAAAATTCGCCTGGTTCTCGAGATCAAGGATAAGGAGCGGATGCGCGTGAAAAAAGGCAGGACCTTCGCCCTGCCTTTTGTCTTTCGATCAGAGACCGAGCGCGGCCTTGACGGCTGCCGGACCGTCGCCACCGTCCTTGGTGGTGACGCCTGCGAGCCAGGGATCGATCGCCGTCGGGTTGGCCTTTAGCCATGCCGTCGCGGCGGCTTCCGGATCCTGTCCGTCGTTGAGGATCTTGCCCATGATCTCGTTTTCCATCGGCAGCGAGAACTTCAGGTTGGTGATCAGCTTGCCGACATTCGGGCATTCGGTCGTGTAGCCGGCGCGAACGTTCGTGAAGACGGTAGCGCCGCCGAAGTTGGCGCCGAAGACATCGTCGCCGCCCGAGAGGTAAGTGAGCTTGAAGTTGGCGTTCATCGGGTGCGGTTCCCAGCCGAGGAAGACAACCGGTGCGCCGTCCTTCTCGGTGCGGGCGACCTGCGCCAGCATGCCCTGCTCGGACGATTCGACGACTTCGAAGCCCTTGAGGCCGAACGTGTCCTTGTCGATCATGTCGATGATCAGGCGGTTGCCGTCATTGCCCGGCTCGATGCCGTAAATCTTGCCTTCCAGTTCGTCCTTGTGAGCGGCAATATCCTTGAAATCCTTGATGCCGAGCTCGGCGCCCTTGGCGTTGGTCGCCAGCGTGTACTTGGCGCCCTCGAGGTTCGGGCCGAAGGATTCGACCGACTTGTCGTCGAGGAACGGGCGCACGTCGGCTTCCTGCGTCGGCATCCAGTTGCCGAGGAAGATGTCGATGTCCTTGTTCTTCAGCGACTGGTAGGTGACCGGAACCGACAGAACCTTGACGTCCGTCGCATAGCCGAGACCCTTCAGGATGGTCGATACGGTGGCCGTCGTTGCCGTGATGTCGGTCCAGCCGACATCGGCAAAGCGAACGGTGCCACAGGCTTCCGGCTCGGCGGCGGACGCCGTTCCCGCGGAAAGAGCAGCGAAGGAAACCGCTGCGGCAGCCATGAATTTCAGTGAAAGAGTTTTGGTCATGCTGATTATTCCCCTGACTTTATCATTTTAGCCAATCATCAAATGTCCGCCAGTTCAAGCGTCTTTGATGTTGGCCGGAGTGTATTGGGACATTCGCCGGAGGCGGCTTCGTAAAGCGACGCAAAATGTCGCATTGCTGAAGTTCCGTCCACCGTCCGCGATTTTCTGTGACTTTCGTTGTCGTGCTCTGGCCTTCCGCTCCCGCTCTGGTCATGAACATTCGTCAACATACAGGAGAGGACGCCATGGCAAAACTGTATTTCAGCTACGCCACCATGAACGCCGGAAAATCGACGCTCCTGCTGCAGGCGTCGTATAATTACCGCGAGCGCGGCATGCGCACCGTCATCCTGATCGCAGCCTTCGACGACCGGGCGGGCACCGGGCGGGTCTCCTCACGCATCGGGCTCAGCGAAGAGGGCATACCATTCCACCATGGCGACGATCTCTATGCACTGGTCGAGCGTCTGCATGCGGAGGAGACGATCGCCTGCGTCTTCGTCGACGAGGCCCAGTTCCTCGGCGCCGATCAGGTCTGGCAGCTGGCGCGCGTCGCCGACCGGATCGGCATTCCGGTGATGGCTTACGGCCTGCGCACCGATTTCCAGGGAAAGCTTTTTCCGGGCTCCATGGCGCTGCTGGCGATTGCCGACGAGATGCGCGAAGTCCGCACCATCTGCCATTGTGGCCGCAAGGCGACTATGGTGGCGCGCCTGGATGCCGACGGCAACATCGTCCGCGAGGGTGCGCAGGTCGAGGTCGGCGGCAATGAGAAATATGTGGTCTATTGCCGTCGTCACTGGGAAGACAAGATGAACGACGCCTGAGGGCGGCTATCGTTTTGCGCTGAAGCCGGTCATGATGGCGGTCTGTTCATGTTTCAACCGGGAAGCCAGCCGATGTTTCGAACCGTCCTGACCGTCCTGTGTCTCTTTGCAGCTGCCGGCGGCGCGCATGCGGATGGCGATGCGGCGGCGGGGGCGCAGGTCTTCAAGAAATGCGGCGCCTGTCATACGGCGACGGAAGCGGTGAATCGCATCGGACCAAGCCTGATGGGGGTCGTCGGCCGGCCGGTCGCGACGGTCCCGGATTATGGGTATTCGGCTGCCATGACGTCTTTCGGCGAAGACGGCAAGCTCTGGGACGAAGCACGGCTCTCCGAATATCTTCTCAGCCCGAAATCGATGGTCCCGGGGACGAAAATGGCCTTTGCCGGCCTGCGGAAGCCCTCCGATATCGCCAATCTGCTCGCCTATCTGAAGACCACGGCTGTTCCGCAATAGGTTGTGTCGAAAATCGATCGCGGGATACTTGTGCTTCAAATCCCCGGTCCCATTATATAGGCTGATGTCATGACTGAATAATCGGGCCTGGCGAAGCGTCAGGCCAGAACAACAGCATCAAGGGGACGAGGGATGGCGACGTTACAGAATTTTGAGAGCGAGATCGAGAAAACGCGCGGCATCGTCGCCCAGATGCGCGGCAAGATGGATCAGTCCAGCGCGGTTCTCGACCAGTTCGCCAAGGCCGACACCAAGCTCGGCGACGTCAATTTCGATATCGAGAATGCCAGGATCAACGACGTCATCAACCAGCAGCGGGTGATGGAGGGCAATATCGCCGATCTGATCATCGGGCTCGAGGACGCCACCAACACCTTCGGCGCCGAATTCGAAACGATGAAGAGCTATACCGGCTACGAAAAATTCATCGGCATCTTCTCCAAGCAGAGCATGCAGCGCATGCGCACCGACCGCGTGCGCAACATGTCGCTCGCCGGCAACCTGCAGCAACTCCTGTCGAAGTCGGATACGATCGTCGGCATCCTCAAGGAGCAGAAAACCATTCTCGACCAGCGCTACAAGCAGTCGGAAGCCAGCCTCATCCAGGTGATCGAGCGCCGCAAGGGCACGATGGCCGCGCTGCAGGAAACGCAGAAGCGGATCGAGGAACTGAACCCGATGCTGATGGACATCGAGAACCGGATCGCTGCCTCGACCGACCAGATGTCGCGCACGCAGCTCGAGGGCGAGCGTTCGGCTCTCGCGACCGAATACAATCAGAAGCAGGCCAAGGAACAGGAACTGCTGGCCGAAAGCCAGACGCTCGAACGCTACACCTCGATGTTCCAGACCTTCGTCGATTCGCTCAACAACCAGATCGCCGCCCAGAATACGCTGATCAACAAGCTGACGATCGATACCGAACAGCGCATCGTGCTCTACAAGGCGCTCGAGGATTCGTTGAAGACGGCGGCCCAGCAGGACGTCGCCCACAAGATCAACACGCTCGGCAGTCAGGTCGATACCGCAGCGGAAGAAACCATGGCCGGCATCGGCTCTGCCTCGCAGCGGCACATCGGCGACCTGCTCGAAATGCACGAGAAGAACATGCTCTCGACGCAGGACATCCAGCGCCGCAAGAAGCTGGCTGACGACGCCTTCGCCCGCCGGTTCCAGGCCGTCATGGACAAGCATAATTCCGCGAACTACGTGAAGCCGTGATGGATATCTCCGTGGTGTCGTGGATGGCCGGAGGTTGCGGAGACTTCCCCCCCTCTGTCGCTTTGCGACATCTCCCCCTCAAGGGGGGAGATTGTTCTTTTCTCTTGAACGCACAGAGCCCACGGCTAATCTCCCCCCTTGAGGGGGAGATGTCGGCGTCGCCGACAGAGGGGGGGAAGCCTCCGCAACCTCCGGCCTTTCGATGAACGCCGCCGCAGAAGGCCCCGTCGGGCAATATTTCTCATCGATCCGCGCTGCGCTTGCCGGTCTGGAAATCTTTCTTGGGGATCGTAATTCGCCGCTCTATCGCAATTCCGTGGTCGGCGAGGTCGTGGTTCCCTATCTCGACCGCTTGAAGGCGTCCTTCTCTTGCTGGGAGAACCGCATCGGTTTTATCGAGCAGTTCCGGATTTCGCGGGCCGAAAGCGGGTTTCCGGTTTTCCAGAACGTGCTAGAACTCGAAAACGACCGGCAGACCTCGGAAAAGCGGCTGGCGAACATCCCCGCCGCCGATGCCCTGCGCGAGGAAATGGTCGATTTCATTCTCCGCCAGAAGGCTTTTCCCGATGCCCTGCAGGGACGGATGGCCGAACGGCTCTATCTCGAGCAGATCGGCAAGGGCGAAATCTTCTCGCCGTTCATCCTGCCGGAAACGATCAGGGTTGCGGTCAACCCGAAGACCATGCGCCCCTATTACGTCGTCGCCTGGGGGGCCTTCGATGGCACCAGCACCTTGCCGATGATCTACATGGCGATGATCGAGGACTCGTCTGAAAACATCGTCCGGACTCTCGTCACCGCGGACGGCAAGCTCAATCCGGACACGGAAATCGTGCTGCCTGTCGGAGGACTCCTCAACCCAGAGCTTGCCAGCCGCTTCGACGATTTTGCCTTGAAGAACAGTTCCTATTCGCTGACGCCGGTGACGATCGCCACCAATCTCGACACGGATTTCCCCGAGCTGCATCCCAAGCAGCTGCGCCGCATCGTGCTGGGGCCTTTCTATTCGGCCGGCATCACCGAGAACAACGCCAAGATCAACGATATTCTGTCCAAGGTACGAAAGACCGAAAATGCCTGGCTTTTGACGTGGACGGTGCAGGAGGTTTTCTCCAAGGCTGAGCGTCCGGCGAAGAAAGGCTTCTGGTCGACGACGCCGGCGATGGAGGAATTCCATATCGAGACCGACAATCTCGAAGCAGCCCGGATGGGCGTCAGCGCCTATGAAAAACATGCTTTGGTGCCGCACGACGCCTATCAGGCGCTGTATGCCAGCGGCGAGGCGGCGGCCATCTTCGGCGACTACAAGGTGCACGTGATATCCGGAAACCAGGTGATCAGCGAGGTTTGAGGCCATGTCCCTGAACGCAGGTTTGACGACCATCCACGAAGACGACATCGCAAAGCACCAGGCGCTGGCGCAGGGCATGGTGACGCGGCTCATCATTCTGGAGGCCGACGATCCGGCAACGGCGACGGCACTTGCCGGAACCGGCCGACGCTTCGTTTCGACGGTCGCGACGTCGGGCACCCGCCGGACCCGCGAAGTCGAGCTTTCGAAGACCATCCAGTCCGCGCGGGTCTCCGATCCCTTGATGTCGCCGGCCCAGCATGCACTGCTGTTTCGCACCCGTCGCGGGTTGCAGGTGGCGCTCGCGGTGGCGGACGTCTTTGCCCGGCAGACCAATCTTGAGGGACTGCAATCGCGCAATGCCACCGCGCCGCTCTCCGGCGACGATGCGACGCAATTCAAGGCGCTCCTATCGGCTTCCGCCTATGTCTCCGCATTTACGCTGGCGGCCTATCTGTCCTCGACGCTTTCCGGCGAAGGCGAGCCGGTCGATGAGGCGAAAGAGCCTGATTTTCTCTTCGATACGCCGCAGGACGCACTGAAATCGATGATCGCGGCGCTCGACCGCACGATCTCAGGCGCGCCGGACGACGCCGCGCTGACCGGCCGCGCGCGTGCTTTCGCGCGCATCGCGATCGAAGGGCTGATCGGACGCAAGGCGCGGTTCACCGGGCTGTCCAGCTTCGAAAACGTGCATATCCGCATCGAGCAGGACGATTTCACCCTCAACGGCTTCGACGTTGCCCCCGGCGTCAAGCGAAAAGCCCTGTCGATGACCTTCAAGAAACCGGAGGAGATCATCGGCAACCACATCGCCAAATACCAGGCGCTGAAACTGTCGAAGATGCTGATGGCCTATGATTTCGAGCGGCAGATGAATCCGTTCGTCGAACTTGGCGGCTTCCTCTTCACCTTCATCGGCGACGGCATGCCGGGGACCGGCAAGACCATCCTCATCCAGATGCTGGCCGGCCTGCTGAACGACTACTGCCAGATCGCCGGCTATGCTTTCCACTACGAGAATTTCGGCGTCGACCAGATTTCCTCCTATCAGGGCAAATCCGGACAGAACTGCAAGGAATTCGTCAACAACATCATCAACCCGAAGGCTATCGGTTTTGGCACCATCGACGATGTCGATCAGGTGGCCGCCAAGCGCTCCGACGACCGGGCATCGGCCGGCCAGCATGAAGTCACCGCCGTCCTGATGGAAAGCTTCGCCGGCGCCTCGACCGTCATTCGCGGCAACTGCACCTTCGGTATGTTTTCCAACTATCCGGAAAACGTCGACGACGCTTTGCGCCAGCGCGCCGGCGCCCGCTGGCTGGTCGACGGGCCGCAGACGGAGGGTGACTATATCGACATCTTCGCCATGCTGGTCGGCAAGAATCATAAGATTCCGCTCGGCGAGCATGCCTTGTTCGAAGGGCAGGAGATCAAGAAAGCTGTGTCGCAATCCTACGAGGCGCACGGGAAGCCGAAGGAAGAGGGGCTGCTCGCCGTCTGGGAACGGTTCGAGAAGGAAGAGGGCCGGATCGAGACGCTCGCCGATGTCGGCGCCTATCTGCACATGATCAAGCTTGCCGAGCCGCGTTTCACCGGCCGGGCCATCAAGAACATCACCGACGCGATCAAGATGCGGGCGATGGATGTCGAATTGCCCGACGACTGGTTCAAGGACGCCGGCACCTTCATGCACAAGTCCTATGAAGAGAAGAAAGGCATGATCGCGGAGCTGCGCGGGCCGGTCACGCTGGAAATGGTGCTGCAGGAGATCAACCGGTACGCCGACAGCGAATTCCGCTACACCGACAAATCCGACGATGCCGCCGTCACCGACATCATCCGCCGCGAACGCCAGCGCGAAAAGGCGATTCGGGAGATCGAGGCGATGAAGGGCGATGGGCGGTGGTAGCCACCGAACGGTCGACTATCTGGCGTTAGAAAGATTGTCGTGGTAGATGGGTATACATGTATCCCACTGGAGGGGTTGCTATGACCAGACAAACCGCCGTCCGTCTCCCTGAGGAGACTTATGATAGACTTCAGGCGCTCGCCGCCAGAACGGGTCGGACAGCTACGTTCTATATTCGGCAAGCCATCGAGGAGCATCTAGAGGATCTCGAGGATATCTATATGGCCGAGCAGGTGCTGGAAAAACTTGCGCGCGGCGAAACCACAACGCGCCCGCTGGCGGAGGTAATGGCAGAACTTGGCCTGGACGATTGACATCACCGATGACGCTGAAAAGACGTTGCGGAAGATGGGGTCCGCCGATATTCGGCGTGTTCGGGAATTTCTTTTTGGCCGTTTGGCAATCCTCGAGGATCTCCGCCAGATCGGTCAGGCCTTGCAGGGGAGTGGGCTTGGTCATCTCTGGCGATATCGTGTCGGAGACTATCGAATTCTTTGCAAAATTCAGGACGAGCGCCTTGTTGTCCTTGTCGTCGAAATCGGACATCGTCGTGAAATCTACAGGTGATCCGCACATGATCCATCCCGCATGAAACGTCTCCTTGAAGCCGAACTCATCTACGGCCGTCTGCTCGAGATTTCCGAGCCGCACCTGATTGCGCGCTACAACAAGGCGCTGCAGGGTTTTGGCCTGCGTCCCACCGCGCTGACGACCTTCCGCATCGACATGACCGGCTTTTCGCCGGAGATTGCCGACGAACTCGGCGACCGCGACTATCTCGATCCCAACAGGGTGAACCGCCGTTTCATCATCATGACGCCGGATCAGGTGGAGCTTCCGGTCGTCCATACCAGCTTTTCCAATACCGCCGCGCTGATGCACGAGTTCTTCAACGCCAACAGCCGCGCCATCAATGCGGTGACGATCAAGGATGCGCTCTACGGCGAGATCGAGGACAGTGTGTCGATCGTCAACGACATCGACGATCTGCTTTCGATCAATGAAGTCCGTTTCCGGGTTCTGTCGGCCGAGGACATGCTGGGCAAGGCGGCGGAGTTGCGGTCTCTTGCCGACCGGCTGAAATCGGTACCGACGGCCTGGGCTGACGACGTTTTGCTCAACCGGATGGTCGAGCTTGCCAAGGTGACCGGCGACATCCGCCAGAATGCGCTGGTGCCCGATCAGCTGGTCTTCCGGCACGAGGCCTTCTGGGCCAATCATTTCGGCGGCGTCTACGTTTTCCTCGACGACAAGACGACGACTGTGATCTGCGATCCCTCCGTTCCGGGCTTTCGCCGCTCGCGTCCCTGGCAGGTCGGTTATATCGGGCTCAACGATCACCAGCGCATCTACGACTTCCTGGTCACCACCAACCGGCTGCAATTGCCGCAGGCGTCCTGGGTCGAAAGCTCCGGCCTTTACCAGCATCGCGCTGACATGATCATCCGTGGGCTGATCAACGAGGCGGATCCGACGACGGATCAGACCGCCATCGACCGCATCTGGCTGCAGACGTGGATGCACCGTAATGCCGAGCGGGTAGCGAAAAACGGGCTCTATCCGTTCCTTCAGGAAACGATCCGCACCGTTGCGACCACCGGCAGCGTCAAGATGCAGGATGTCGCGCCGGACAGGCGTTTCCTTCTCGTTCGCTCTGCGCCTGAACACCCCGATCAATGGCTGACGAACCGGTTGATTTCACAGCTCGTTCCGCAGGATTTCGTCTCACGCTTTGTCTTTGACAAGCAGGGATTTTATGCGGCCTATGAACACTACAGCGAAAAGTTCCGCGATTATGTTGTGGCAACGCTGACCGGGACCTATCTGAAGGACAAGGTCGCCTTTCGCCGGCGTCTGTATGGGTTGAAGGAGGACACTGATGCTTGATCCGATCGTCGCGTTTTTTCAGCGCATTTTCTCCGCGATCGGCCGCGGCATCGGCCTTGTGATCGCTTGGATCTGCTGGCCCTTCATCGCTGCCGGCCAGTGGTACAGTGGTCGTAGCTGGATACTCAAGGGTCCGATCGGCATCGTTCTTATCGCCCTCCTGGCGCTCTACGGCTACTTTCTCTGGCAGGCGACCATCTGGCGGAATTTCAATCCGGATTACGTGACCGCCTATAATTTTGCCGAGCGGAAGAATGATGCCGGTTTGCCGGTGAAAGCGGCGGCAGGCACCACGGCGCCGGCCAACACATGCGAGCGCTCCGCGATCGTCGACGTGACCGCCGACCTGATCGATTACAATGTCAACCAGAATGCCTGGCTGTCTTCGATGATCCTCTACAAGGCCGGACTTTTCGGCATCGACTGGGATCATACGCCGTGGCTCGACAACAAGGCGTCCTTCCAGCGCGGCGTGAACGAAGCCGTTCGCCGGACGACGGTTGAGCTTGTGGATTCGCTCGTGCGGATGCGCGGAACGTCGAGCATTAATTCCCGTCTGCAAAGTGCCCGAAGCAAGATGCAGTATGAGGAGACCAACTGGTATTTCGGTCTTTCGCCCTTCGGATTCCTGACGCCGACGCCGACCCAGTACCGGGCTGCCGCCGCCGATCTGCGTGCTTTCAACACCGAGCTTGCCAACTGCTCCGCGTTGTTCGATGCCCGGTCCGACAACTTTCTCGAATTCATGGACCGCATCGCCAGTTCGATCGGCAGCACCTCCGACATGCTGCGCGAACGTTCCGACAATTATGACGGCGGCCTGTTCGATCTTCGCGCCGATGACCGTTTCTGGTTCGCCTATGGCCAGCTTTACGGCTATTACGGCATTCTCTCGGCCACTGGCGCCGATTTCGATGGCATCATCACCCAGCGCAACCTGACGCCGATCTGGACCGAAAGCCTGCGTCAGTTGCGCCGAGGCCTCGATGTCCGGCCGCTGATCGTCTCCAATGCCGGCGAAAGCGGTATCTTCGCCACCCACCTGGCGACCATGGGCTTCCATGTGCTGCGGGTTCGCTCGCATCTCGTCGAGATGCGCGACATTCTCGCGCGATGAGAACCGTGTCAGCAGGCGCCGGGCAATAGGATGCTCCGCTTTCTCGCTGCAGCGGCATCGGCGTTGTGCGTGTCCTTTTCCATGGCATCCGCCGCCGGCGAACTGCATGCGCCGCCGGAATTCTCGCCCATGCAGTTTTCCATCGTCCGCAGTGCTGCAGCGGGTTGCGAGCCGGACTGTCCGGAATGGATTTTCGCAGAAGGGCAGATTGTCGGGACGTCGCCGGCCGGCCTGAAACGCATCCTGAAAATGGCTGGAAAACGCCGGTTGCCGATCCTCATCCAGTCGCCCGGCGGCGATGTTGATGCGGCCATGGCGATGGGGCGCCTCATTCGCGAACGAAAGCTCGACACCGGCGTCAGCGGCACCCGCTTCGCGGGCTGCCGACCCGCGGACCCCGGCTGCAAGCTGCCGGCTGACGCGCGTGGAGTCTATACCGGCGCGGCTTTCTCCGGCGGTGCGTTCTGCGTTTCGGCCTGTCCGCTGATGCTGGCCGGCGGCATCGAGCGGCTGGCAAGCCACTGGTCCTATGTTGGCGTCCATCAGGTGACGGTGGCCTATAGCTGGACGAAGGTCGTCTACAAGACCCGCTACCGGATTGTCGATGGCCGCAGGCAGGTCCTGAACAAGGTCGTGTCCAGCCGACAGCGCGGACCTGTCCACAAGACGACGACGCTCGGCAAGCCGATGCGCAAGAGACTGCTCGGGTATCTCGCCGAAATGGGTATTGCACCCTCGACGCTGGATGCGATGCTGAGCACGCCGCCGGAAGACATGCGCCACCTGCCGGAAGACGAACTTCTGCGGCTCGGGCTGATCACACGCCTGGGGACGGCCGACATGCTGGTCGCCTCGTCCCTCTGCCGCCGGGCGGCGCCGGCCGGCAACTGCGTGACTGCCGCATCGCTTTCGAAAATCCCGCTTCCGATGACGGCACCGCGTCGCTGACGGTCTTCAACCAATCTTTCCATCCCGTCTGTCGCTTCGACGGGGTCAAATTGTCGTTTTTGGCTTATTGGACGGCAAATTAAAGAGTGGAAACCGGCCCCGGTTCACGATCTTATGCCCTCAAGACCAAAAAAGGTGGAACGGGAGAGACACCGCATGGCTGAGGTAAAATCCGACATCGAAATTGCACGTGCCGCGAAGAAAAGACCGATCATGGAGATCGGCGAGAAGCTCGGCATTCCGGCCGAGCATCTGCTGCCCTACGGTCATGACAAGGCCAAGATCAGCGCAGGCTTCATCGCCGAACAGAAGGCGAAGAAGGATGGGCGGCTGATCCTCGTCACCGCGATCAACCCGACGCCCGCCGGCGAGGGCAAGACGACGACGACGGTCGGGCTCGGCGACGGATTGAACCGGATCGGCAAGAAGGCCGTCGTCTGCATTCGTGAGGCTTCGCTCGGGCCGTGCTTCGGCGTCAAGGGCGGTGCGGCCGGCGGCGGTTATGCCCAGGTGGTGCCGATGGAGGACATGAACCTGCATTTCACAGGCGATTTCCATGCCATCACCTCGGCCCACAATCTTCTGTCGGCGCTGATCGACAACCATATCTACTGGGGCAACGAACAGAACATCGACATCCGCCGTATCGCCTGGCGCCGCGTGATGGACATGAACGATAGGGCGCTGCGCCAGATCGTCGGCTCGCTCGGCGGTGTCGCCAATGGCTATCCCCGGGAAACCGGCTTTGACATCACCGTCGCTTCGGAAGTCATGGCCATTCTGTGTCTGTCCACGGATCTCAAGGATCTGGAGACGCGGCTGGGCAACATCATCATCGGCTACCGGCGGGACAAGACACCGGTCTTTGCCCGCGACATCAAGGCCGACGGTGCCATGACCGTCCTGCTCAAGGATGCGATGCAGCCCAATCTCGTGCAGACGCTGGAGAACAACCCGGCCTTCGTCCATGGCGGCCCGTTCGCCAATATCGCCCATGGCTGCAACTCCGTCGTTGCCACGACGACGGCGCTGAAGCTTGCCGACTATGTCGTCACGGAAGCCGGGTTCGGGGCCGATCTCGGAGCGGAAAAATTCTTCGACATCAAATGCCGGAAGGCGGGATTGAAGCCCGACGCGGCGGTAATCGTTGCCACGGCGCGGGCTATGAAGATGAATGGCGGCGTCAAGAAGGAAGACCTCGGCAAGGAAAATGTCGAGGCGGTTCGCAAGGGCTGCGCCAATCTTGGGCGGCACATCCAGAACGTCAAGAAATTCGGTGTTCCGGTGGTCGTCGCGATCAATCATTTCATCGCCGACACGGAAGCGGAAATCCAGGCGGTGAAGGATTACGTCGCGACGCTCGGCGCCGAGGCGATCCTGTGCCGGCACTGGGCGCAAGGGTCTGCCGGTATCGAGGATCTGGCACGCAAGGTCGTTGAACTGGCAGAGTCCGGTAAATCACAATTCTCGCCGCTCTATCCGGACGACATGCCACTGTTCGAGAAAATCGAGACGATCGCAAAAAGCATCTATCACGCCGGCGAAGTGATCGCCGACAAGTCGGTGCGCGACCAGCTCCGGACCTGGGAGGACCAGGGCTATGGCAAGCTGCCGATCTGCATGGCCAAGACGCAATATTCCTTCTCGACCGATCCCAACCTACGGGGCGCCCCGACCGGCCATACGGTTCCCGTTCGGGAAGTGCGGCTGTCGGCCGGCGCCGGTTTCATCGTCGTCATCACCGGCGAGATCATGACCATGCCCGGCCTGCCGCGCGTGCCGTCGTCGGAAAAGATCTTTCTCAACGACGAGGGGTATATCGAAGGACTATTCTGAAACATCACGAAGCCCATGGAAGAGACCCCGGAGCCGATGGCTCCGGGAGTTCGTCCGTTCAGCCATAGGCGCCGAGATAATCCGCCTTGCCGATCGGCACACCCTGGTGACGCAGGATGTCGTAAGCGGTGGTGACGTGGAAGAAAAAGTTCGGAATGGCAAATTTCAGCACGTAGTCGTCACCGGTGAAGGTGAATGCAAGCTTGCCGAACTTGATGCTCACCTCGCGCGTCTCACTCCCTTCGAGGTCCTGCGGCGTGACGGCTTCGAGAAAGGCCAATGTCTTGGCAACCCGCTCCTTCAAGGCGGCAAATGTCTCTTCGGTGTCCGGAAAGCTTGGCGCCGCAACCGTCGTCAGCCGGCCGATCGTGTTTTTCGATGTGTCGCTGACGCGCTGGATCTGGCCGACAAGCGGCAGCATGTCTGCGGCTAACCTGGCGTTGACGTAGGTCTCCACGGAAACGCCGGTCGCCGCCGCATGTGCCTCAGCTTTATCGAGCAACGCCGAGAGAACCGAAAGGCCGCGGCTGAAGACCGGGACGGTGAGATTGTACAGAGTGACGGACATGATTTTCCCCTATGCGATGTAACCTCAGCACATGGGGACGACAGGCCGGATAAGCAAGCCGTTGCTCGCAACGACATGCATTTCACCTATCGGCAATAGCGATAGCCGTTCTTCCGCTCCATCACGTCGAAATGCAGATGGTCCTCATGTGCCTCGTCGCTGCCGGGATCGAGCACGGTTGCGAAATAAAGGCAGCCGGACGCGGTGACGGCACGCTGGAAGGCGCCGTTCAGGGTCGAATCTTCGTCGCGCGGTTCGATCGCGATCGTCTTGCCGCTCTTGAATGTGAAGGAGGCGATATCCACGGCATTGCCGCGCGCATGTTCCGAAATCTTGCCGGTGGTCGCATTGTTGCGCAGGCGGCAGATATAGCTCGAGGCCTGATTGATCGTCGTCAAGGGCCCTTCCGCTTCAAGAGCTGCCTTTGCCGCCGGCATCACGGCTTCCCTTGTCCAGCGCGCCAGTTCGAGCGCGGTTTCACAACGCATCGTTCCCTCTGGCGCGAGCTTGATGCCTGGAAGCACCGCTTCGAGTACAAGCGGTTTGTCGATGCCGCAGCCCTTGCCGTCATCGATTCGATCCGTCTCGTGAAACGTTGCGCCGATCGCCTTGAGGTCGGCAAGACAGGCGGCATGTTCGACCGCGCTTTCGGGTTCGATGGTGAGAACGGGCTCCGGTGCTTTTACCGGTTCATCCTTTTCCGTCGTCGTTTCCTTCGCCTTTTCCTCGGTCTTGTCTCCGTTCGCATCCTTGTCCGTTGCGTCACCCGGCTTGTCTTTGTCCGCCGGTGTTTCGGCCGGCTTTTCAGAAGGCTTCTTTTTCAGGACCGGTGCGTCTTGGCTTTCCTGTGCCGTCTCCGGTTTTTCAACTGGGACTGGCCCGCGATCCGGCAAGGCGGCGGCGGAGCAAAGCGTGGTGGCAAGCAGGATGATCAGGGGAAGGCGAGGGGGCATGGGCGGTCTCCGGGTCGGCAGCGGCGGCCGTTTGCGGAAAGATAACGCCTGAGGGGCCGTTGGGTTGCATAGAAGGACAAATCGTGGCGTTTCGGCAACGTCCTTTGCCAGCCCGAAACACCGCGCAGGAGAACGGATGTTTATATGTTGACAATTATAATCATGTTTTTTATTTGACAGGAACAAGGCGGCTTTTCTGCCGCGTTTCAGACACATACCTAGCCAGCCCCTCGAGTCGTTTTCTCAGCAGCCAGCCCGGTTACTCACCACAAAGGGTTGAATTGATGGTTGTCCGGCATTGGCGCTCCATTCTCATGGTTTCAGCGGCCGTTTTTGTTTTTCCCGCCTCTCTGGCGCTGGCACAAACTGCCGGAGACCCAACGATTGACGGGGATGGGACGGTGCTGAAGAAACTCGTCGTCAAGGGCGACAGGCTCAAGCCGGGCAGTGTTGCCGATACGCCGCTCGCGACAGAAACGAGCGCCGAGACGATCGAAGACAAGCAGATCACCAGTTTCGAGGATCTTGGCCGCACCGTTGAGCCGGGCGTTGGCTTCAATCGCACGAACGGCAGTGTCAACATTCGCGGTCTCGAAGGCGCCCGAGTCCAGACGTCGATAGACGGCATCACCATTCCCTATCTCGACGACGGCGCCCGCGATGCCGACGGTGGCATCGACAGTTTTGATTTCGCAACGCTTTCGGCGGTCGATATCGTCCGCGGCGCGGACTCCAGCCGGGCTGGTTCAGGTGCGCTGGGCGGCGCGGTTGTGCTGCGCACGCTCGAGCCCGAGGACCTGATCGGCGACGGCAAAACCTGGGGTGGCGTTTTCAAGTTCACCTATGACAGCATGGACAAGAGCTGGGGCTCTTCAGCCGCCGTCGCGGGACGTTTCGACAATACCTCTGTTTTGTTCCAGGGCGGCTATAAACGCGGCCACGAGCGTGACAACAAAGGTGACATCGACGACTATTCCACGGCGCGCACCGAACCAAATCCTCTCGATTTCGACCAGAACAACGTGCTCTTCAAGATCAAGCAGGAAACCGACAGCGGCCATACATTTGGCTTCACGGCCGAGCGTTTCGACCGAAACAAGGACATCGACCTGAAAACGACGCAGCTGCCGGGCGGCAACTTCCTGCCGGGTCAGAATGACGGTATCGAGGATACGCAGCGCGATCGCCTGTCCTTCCACTATGATTACGAGGCCGTGGACGACAACACGCTCTTCGACAAGGCGAGCGCCGTCGTCTATTGGCAGCGTCTGGTTCGCGAAAGCGGCACCGATGGATTTCGTTCGCTCTCCGTCATTGGCGACTACTCGCGTCTCAACGAATTCGAGGATCGCTCGGTCGGCGCCGCCGGCTCCGTGGAGAAGACGTACGAGACGGGTGCGCTGACACATCTCGTCACGCTGGGGGGCGACATTTCCTTCTCCAAGAGAAACCAGTACTCGTCCGGCGAGGACAGCTGCGACACGGTGCCCGTACCGACCTGCAATTTCCTGCACACGAACCAGGCCGACATGCCGAATGTCGACAGCCAGAAGCTGAGCGTCTTCCTGCAGGACCGCATCTCGCTGGGTGACAGCGCCTTGTCTCTGACGCCCGGCCTGCGGTACGACTGGTACGATCACGCGCCGAAAGAGACGGCGGCCTACACGGCAAACCCGAACTACAACGGTCTGCCGGCCGGCCAGAACGGCGATGCCCTCTCACCAAAGCTGCTCGCCACCTATGAAGCGGCCGAGAATGTCGAGGTCTACGCGCAGTGGGCCATGGCCTTCCGTTCTCCGACGGCGCAGGAGCTTTATCTCGACTACGGCGCTCCGGGCAGCTATCTGCGTATCGGCAATCCGGACCTGAAGCCGGAGACCAGCAATGGCTTTGAAGTGGGCGCCAAGCTTGGCGACGAGGACTTCGGCGGCCGCATCAGCCTTTTCCACAATCGCTATCGCAACTTCATCGACACGACCTTCTACCCAGATCCGACCTTCACCTACCCCTTCGGCATCACCGAATCGATCAACCGCAATCGCGTGCGCATCAACGGCGTCGAAGTTTCCGCACACAAGACATTCGACAGCGGCTTCAACATTCACGGCGCGGTCGCCTACGCCAATGGCAAGGACCTCGATACCGGCGCCGTCTTGAATTCGGTCGCGCCGCTGAAGGGTGTGATCGGCGCAGGATATGCAACGGAAAGCTGGGGGACGGATGTGACGTTAACAGCCGTCAAGAGCGTTTCGGACAGGTCCACATCGACCTTCAAGGCGCCGGGCTACGGTCTCGTTGACCTGACAGCATGGTGGGAGCCGCAGCAGGTGGCGGGCCTGAAGGTGCAGGCCGGTGTCTACAACATCTTGGACAAGACCTATTACGATGCTCTGAACACCCGCAACGCCTTCTCCCAGCCGGCCGCGTATTATTCCGAGCCCGGCCGGACGTTCAAGGTTTCGCTGACCCAGCGCTTCTAGGCGTCGATCTCCGGTCGCAACAGGGCGCGGTTCGAAAGAGCCGCGCCTTTTTGTAGGTTTGAAAGAAAGCAGATTGACATAGTGCATATGCACATATATGGTCGATCCATGATCAAGACATCATCCATCTCCTCTTGCAATTGTTTCGCCATACGGCAGGCGGCGCGTTTCGTGTCGCAGTTGTATGAGCGGCACTATGCCGGGACAGGGCTGACGGCGAACCAGTTTTCGCTGTTGGTCTTTCTGCATGAGGCCGGCAAGGCCTCCATTCTGGAGATGGCGGATGCCATGGTCATGGACCGCACGACCCTTGTGCGGGCGATCAAGCCGCTCGAAAGGGATGGCCATCTGATCAGCAAGCCGGAAGGCAAGAGTTCGCGCAAGCTTCTGTATCTCCTGACGGATAGCGGGCGGGCAAAACTCGCCGATTCCGTCAAGGGCTGGCATGCGGCGCAGGCCGAGTATGTCGAGCTGGTGGGGCAGGAGAATGCGGACACTCTGCGTGCTTTGCTGCTGGCTATCCCGGCCGGGATTCGGACCTGAGGACAATTTTACGGACAAGGACCGGGACATGCCCGGCAATTTTTTGACAAAAAAAGTGCATATGCACAGAAGGAAGCCTACCATGTCACTGCAGATCGAAAACTCTGTCGCTCTCGTAACCGGCGCCAATCGCGGCATCGGCAAGGCGTTCGTCACCGAGCTCCTGCGCCGGGGTGCGTCCAAGATCTACCTCGGGGCTCGCGATCCCGCATCCCTGGGAGATCTCGTGGCGCTTGATCCTGCTCGTCTGGTACCGCTCAAACTCGACGTCACCAATGCCGAGGACGTGGCGACCGCGGCCGGTGTTGCAGGCGATGTCACGCTGCTTATTAACAACGCCGGATTTGCCGGGGGGCAGGGCGTTGTTTCTGCACCAGACCTGGCGGTGGCCCGGCAGGAGATGGAGGTCAACTATTTCGGCGTGCTGTCGCTGTCCAGGGCTTTCGCCCCGGTTCTCGCCAAGGCGCCGGAAAGCGCGATCGTCAATATCCTGTCCTTCCTGTCGCTCGTCACGATGCCGGCCGCCGGCACCTACTCGGCCTCAAAGGCCGCCAGCCTTGCAGCCACACGCTCCATCCGTGCCGAACTGAAGGCGCAGGGGACGGACGTCGTCGGCAGTATGCCGGTGCAGGTGGAAACCGACATGGGCCGTGATCTGCCGGAGCCGCGCCTGCAGCCGACCGAGGTCGTCAACGATACGCTGGATGCCGTGGAAGCGGGCCGGGAAGAGGTTTTCCCGGGTGAACTGACGCGCAACACCGCGGCCGCTTTTGCTGATAATCCCAAGGGTGTGCAGGCCTATATGTCGGCGATGCTGCCCGCATAAGTAAAGGAATGCTGCGCGGGACGGGGGTGGCCTTGCTTTTTCCGGCTCCCCCGCTTGCGCAATCCGTTTTCGCAGGCTAACAATTCCGCCATGACACAGGCACGCAACATTGCAATCTGGTGGTGGGCTCGCTAAAGCGGCCTTGACCAGTCATGCGTGATTGAGACGATAAGCCGCCCGAAGTTTCGAGGCGGCTTTTTTGTATTCGGGCCGCGCGGAAACCGGGCCTGAACGGAGCGAGAGAATGGCGACGACAATTCTGGAAGACGGCGCGGAATCCTACACCACCAAGGGTGGGATCGCAGTGACGCGGCGGCGGCGGGAGGCTCCCTATGCGGAAGCGATCTCCGGCTATGTGGACCGGTTGGACGAGCGCCGGGGGGCGGTGTTTTCGTCCAACTACGAATATCCGGGCCGTTACACGCGCTGGGATACCGCGATCATCGATCCGCCGCTGGCGATCTCCTCCTTCGGCCGGGCGCTCTGGATCGAAGCCTATAATGAACGTGGAGAGGTGCTGCTGGAGCTGATCTCGGCGCATCTGGCGACTGTCGCGGACATCACGATCGGCGCGGCGAGCGTCCGTCGCCTCGACCTGACGATCAACATGCCGGACCGGGTGTTCACCGAGGAGGAACGTTCGAAGATTCCGACCGTCTTCACGGTCCTGCGTGCCGTCACCAGCCTGTTCTATTCGCAGGAAGATGCAAGCCTCGGCCTTTATGGCGCCTTTGGCTATGATCTCGCCTTCCAGTTCGACGCCATCGAGCTGAAGCTCAAGCGCCCCGACGACCAGCGTGACATGGTGCTGTTCCTGCCCGACGAAATCCTCGTCGTCGATCACTATGCCGCCAAAGCCTGGATCGATCGCTACGACTTCGAGAAGAACGGCCTAACGACCGACGGCAAGGCGGGCGATATCGCCCCGGAACCGTTCCGCACGGTCGACAGCATCCCGCCGCATGGCGATCACCGCCCCGGCGAATATGCCGAGCTGGTCACCAAGGCGAAAGAGAGCTTCCGGCGCGGCGATCTGTTCGAGGTCGTTCCCGGCCAGAAGTTCTTCGAACGCTGCGACAGCAAGCCGTCCGAAATCTCCAACCGGCTGAAGGCGATCAATCCGTCGCCCTATTCCTTCTTCATCAACCTTGGAAACCAGGAATATCTGGTCGGCGCCTCGCCGGAAATGTTCGTGCGCGTCTCCGGCCGCCGCATCGAGACCTGCCCGATCTCCGGCACGATCAAGCGGGGCGATGATCCGATCGCCGATAGCGAGCAGATCCTCAAGCTCCTGAATTCCAAGAAGGACGAGTCCGAGCTGACCATGTGCTCGGACGTCGATCGCAACGACAAGTCCCGCGTCTGCGTGCCCGGTTCGGTCAAGGTTATCGGTCGCCGCCAGATCGAGATGTATTCGCGTCTCATCCATACGGTCGATCATATCGAAGGCCGGCTGCGCGACGACATGGATGCTTTCGACGGTTTCCTGTCCCATGCCTGGGCCGTGACTGTTACCGGTGCCCCGAAACTCTGGGCGATGCGCTTCATCGAAGGTCATGAAAAAAGCCCACGCGCCTGGTATGGCGGTGCGATCGGCATGGTTGGCTTCAATGGCGACATGAACACCGGGCTGACGCTGCGCACCATCCGCATCAAGGACGGCATTGCCGAGGTGCGCGCCGGTGCCACATTGCTCAACGACAGCAATCCGGAAGAAGAAGAAGCCGAAACCGAACTGAAGGCATCCGCCATGATTTCCGCCATCCGCGATGCAAAATCTGCCAACAGCCGCAAGTCGGGACGGGACGTCGCGGCCGTCGGTGCCGGCGTCAGCATCCTGCTTGTCGATCACGAGGACAGCTTCGTCCACACGCTGGCCAATTATTTCCGCCAGACGGGTGCGACCGTCAGCACCGTGCGGTCGCCGGTCTCCGAAGATATCTTCGACAGCGTCAAGCCGGATCTCGTCGTGCTGTCGCCCGGACCGGGCACGCCAAAGGATTTCGACTGCAAGGCGACGATCAAGAAGGCGCGCGCCCGCAGCCTGCCGATCTTCGGCGTCTGCCTTGGGCTTCAGGCGCTCGCCGAAGCCTATGGCGGGGAGCTGCGGCATCTGGCGGTCCCGATGCACGGAAAGCCGTCGCGCATCCGCGTGCTGGAGCCGGGCATCGTCTTTTCCGGTCTCGGCCGGGAAGTCACCGTCGGCCGCTATCACTCGATCTTTGCCGATCCGTCCACCCTGCCGCGCGATTTCATGATCACGGCGGAAAGCGAGGACGGCACCATCATGGGCATCGAGCACACGAAGGAGCCAATCGCGGCGGTACAGTTCCATCCGGAATCGATCATGACGCTCGGCGGCGACGCCGGTATGCGGATGATCGAGAACGTCGTGGCGCATCTGGCCAAACGGGCGAAGATCAAGGCTGCCTGATCATCGGATGCCAGGATTGAAGACCGTCGCATCCGATCCGGTGCGGCGGTCGTTTTTATTGCAGATGGAGGCCAGCGTTGGCGACTGAGACTCACCAAAACAAGGCGCAGCGGCTGGCGTTCTGGGGCATTCCGCTCGCATTTCTCGTGCTCGGCCTGAAAATGCTGGCCTGGTGGGTTACTGGTTCGGTGGCGCTGCTGTCGGACGGGCTGGAATCGATCGTCAACGTCATTGCCGCCATCGTCGCCTTCGTCGTCATCGGCTATGCCGCCAAGCCCGCCGATGCCGATCATCCCTTCGGACACTACAAGGCGGAATATTTCTCAGCGGTCATCGAGGGCGTTCTGATCGTGGTTGCGGCGCTGCTGATCGTTGCCGAGGCTATTCCTGCAGTTCTCGAGCCGCGCCTTCCGGATGCGCCGGCGCTGGGATTCGCCATCAATTTTCTGGCGGGCATTGTCAATGCCGTCTGGGCCTATGTGCTGATCCGGGCGGGTCGCGCCTATCGTTCGCCGGCGCTTTCCGCCGACGGCCATCATATCCTGTCCGACGTGGTGACCTCCGTCGGCGTATTGGTGGGCCTGGTGCTTGCAATCCTCACCGGCTACGCGATGCTCGATCCGTTGCTTGCGGTCCTCGTCGCCGGCAACATCCTCTATCAGGGCTGGAAGGTCATTGCCCGTTCGATCGACGGGCTGATGGACCGGGCAGTCGCCGCGGAAGAGGAGGATGCGATCAAGCGGGCGATCGCCGCAAACGCGACCGGCTCGCTCGGCGTCCATGACCTGAAGACGCGCGAGGCCGGATCGGCCATCTTCGTCGATTTCCACATGGTGGTTCCCGCCGCCATGCCGGTCGGTGACGCCCATGATATCTGCGACCGCCTGGAGGATGCGATCCGCGAGGTCAATCCCGGCGCCAAGATCGCCATCCATGTCGAGCCGGACAGCGAAAAGGCCCATGGAATCCGGGTCAAGGTTATTGAAGGAATGAAAAGATGAGCAAAACCGATGTGTCCGGCCTGTCGCAGCTCGGCAATGCCGTTGTCTCCCCGCATTCGCCGGAAGAGGCTGTTCTGGAGCGCGTGCCGAGCAACCATGCCGGCACCGATTTCGTCGTTCGCTTCACCGCGCCGGAGTTTACCTCGCTCTGCCCGATGACCGGACAGCCCGACTTCGCCCATATCGTCATCGACTACGTGCCGGATGGCTGGCTGGTCGAATCGAAGTCGCTGAAGCTCTACCTGCATTCCTTCCGCAATCATGGCGCCTTCCACGAGGACTGCACCATCGACATCGCCAAGCGGCTGGTAGACCTTCTTGCGCCGAAATGGCTCAGGATCGGCGCCTACTGGTATCCGCGCGGCGGCATTCCGATCGATGTCTTCTGGCAGACGGGCAAGCCTCCGGAAGGCGTCTGGCTGCCGGAACAGGGTGTTCAGCCCTATCGCGGGCGGGGCTGAAGCAAAAAAAACGGCGGGATTTTGGCCCGCCGTATTTGTTTCAGGTCAGCAGATCAATTGAAGATCAGCGCGACGCCCGCCGCGGCCGCCAGGCCGCCGACGATCCGCTGCAGGATGGGGCCGGATGCCAGCCGGTTTGCGCCGACACCAACACCGATACCGGCGACATGCAGCAGGGCTGTGGCAACAATGAATCCGGCGCTGAAGGGCAGGGCGCCTGCCGCGCCGAGTTCG
Organism: Hyphomicrobiales bacterium; assembly: GCA_900472785.1. Taxonomy (GTDB): domain Bacteria; phylum Pseudomonadota; class Alphaproteobacteria; order Rhizobiales; family Rhizobiaceae; genus Pararhizobium. Next base: position 39,239 of record UCJH01000036.1, read on the forward strand.
CCGCCATGGGCGTAACCGTGGAACAGCGCGAACACGCCGACGACCGCCGCACAGGCGACCGTCTGCATGCGGATAGCCATGGCGACAAGCAGGCCGAGCGCGACGACGGAGGCGAGGATGGCCGGCTCGACCAAGGGAAGCTGAACGCCCGCCATCGCCAGCGCGAAGCCAGCCGCCATGGTGGCGACGAAGCTGCCCGGAACCGCCCACAAGGCGCGGCCGCCAACCTGCGCCGCCCAGAGACCGACGGCGATCATGACCAGGATATGATCGAGGCCGGACAGCGGATGGCTGATGCCTGCCATCAGCGAACCGTGCTCGGCCGGATCAAGATGGGCAAAGGCCGGCGCGCTTGAGGCGACAAAGGCAATGGCGGCGTAAATGATATGTTTTTTCATGAGGTCCCCACTTCTTGGGCGGATGCGTGGGAGCCGCTTCCGCCGGATGCGAATTCGTTGTCCTCCGCATCTTATGGGCGATTGCCTTGCTGTCCATACGGCAATTGCCTTAACTGCCATCTTTACCATAGGGCAACAGTCCGCTCGTTTGCCCCTTTCGCGGCCATGGGCTTTTGTTGCATTGTTTTCGCAGTCGAGTCGCCTTATCTGATGGCGGCAGGACAACACACATTTATCGCGGAGAATGCGAATGAACGAAGACGAGGACGACAAGAAAACGGAACTGCCTTTGGGCAAGGAAACAGAGGCGAACCTTTTCAAGTCGCGCTCGATCTTTATCTACGGCCCGATCAACCAGGAACTGGCGCAAAAGGTCTGCTCGCAGCTCGTGGCGCTCTCCTCGGCAAGCGACGATGATATCCGCATCTTCGTCAATTCCCCCGGCGGCCATGTGGAATCCGGCGATTCCATCCATGACCTGATCAAGTTCATCAAGCCGAAGGTCTGGATGATCGGTACCGGCTGGGTCGCCTCTGCCGGCGCGCTGATCTATGTATCTGCTCCCAAGGAACGGCGCATCTGCCTGCCGAACACCCGCTTCCTGCTTCATCAACCCTCGGGCGGTACCCGCGGCATGGCGTCCGACATCGAGATCCAGGCCCGCGAGATCATCAAGATGAATGAGCGCCTGAACCGGATCTTCTCCGAAGCCACCGGTCAGCCGATCGAAAAGATCGCCAAGGACACGGACCGCGACTACTGGCTGTCCGCCGAAGAAGCCAAGGCCTACGGCTTGGTTTCCCGGGTCGTGACAAACGCTTTGGAAATCTGAGCTGGGTATTACGCTGGATTTTGCGGACCCGCCGGGCGACTGGCGGGTCTTTCCATATTTATATTGCCACGCTTGCTGAGAGCGGGTGATCGATGAGTGCTCTGTCAATGGTGACAAGACGCATGCCTTCGATCTGGCATTGGGCAAGCAGCAGCCTGTCGAACGGATCGCGCGTGGGTGGTTCTGGTTCTATATGGCGAAGAGCATGGTGTTCATTAATTGCTAAAATACCGATCGCATAGCTGGCGGCAGTTTCCGGTAACTCCTCCAGTGCTGTCGTTAGGTCAAGCTTCCCGAGCCGCCATTTGATGGCGATTTCCCATAGACTTGCCGCACTGAGAAACAGCTCCGTACTATCGTCATCGAGCCGACGAAGCAGCGCCAAGGGTATCGCATCGCGTCGATCCTCGATCACGGCAAGGAAAATATGCGTATCAAGCAGCAATCGCATCTATGTTTCCGGCAAAGGAGGCAGGGGAGTGAAGAGGATATCTTCCGGAAGCGGGTCGTCAAAATCCGCCGGTATCTGCCCAAAAAAGCTGGTTATGCCGCGTTCGCGCTTATGAGCGCGGCCGCCCTCCCAATCGATGCCGCCCTTGTTTTTCGCAGGTATGAGTTGCATCACCGGCTTGCCGTTGCGGGTCACGGTGATGCTCTCTCCTGCCTCGACGCGACGGGCAAGTTCGGTCAGCTTGTTCTTGGCTTCACGGATCGGGATTTGGGTCATGGACCCATTGTAGCTGCATGTGGCTGCAATCGCAAATATCGATCATTGCTGAAAATGATGCCGTATGCCTTTTCTTTCGGCGGCACTTGCCCTTTTTTCGATCCGCGGGTATACACCGCCTCATGTTGAAGACAGGCGCACAGATTATCGAACAGGTTTCCCGCGGGCGTAACGCCATGCGCGAGCGTTCGCGCGCATTCACTTCGCTTCTTCTCCTCGGCCTTACGCGCGGTTGCCGGGTTCTTTAAAGGAGCGCCCGGTGGCCCAAAGCCCGCCGGCCCCAGCTCCTTGCCTTTTCTGACAAATCCTTGAAGACAAAAGAACCCATCAGGCGCCATTTGCCATCGCAATGCGATCGATGATCGGTTATTGCATGCGGGCAAAGCGCCTCACGACGAAGAGAAGCCGCAATGATTTTGAAGTCCCACACCGTCAAGCAGGGCATGCCCGACGCCAGCGTCAAGTACCAGCCCTATCCCCAGATCAACATTCCGGACCGCACCTGGCCGGGCAACACCATCACCAAGGCGCCGATCTGGTGTTCGGTGGACCTGCGCGATGGCAACCAGTCGCTGGTCGATCCGATGGGTCACGACCGCAAGGCCCGCATGTTCCAGCTGCTGCTCGACATGGGTTTCAAGGAAATCGAAATCGGCTTTCCGTCCGCCTCGCAGACGGACTTCGACTTTGCCCGTTGGTGCGTCGAGGAAGGCAATGTCGCCGCTGATGTGTCGCTGCAGGTCCTCGTCCAGTGCCGCCCGGAGCTGATCACCCGCACATTCGAAGCGCTGCAGGGCGCCAACAAGCCGATCGTGCATTTCTACAATTCGACCAGCGAATTGCAGCGCCGGGTCGTGTTCGCCAAGGACGTGCACGGCATCAAGCAGATCGCCACCGATGCGGCGAAGATGATCGCCGACATGGCCGCCAAGGCGGGCGGCGGCTTCCGCTTCGAATATTCGCCGGAGAGCTTTACCGGCACCGAACTGGAAGTCTCCCTGGAGATCTGCAATGCGGTGGCGGAAATCATCCGGCCGACCGAGGACAACAAGCTGATCCTCAACCTGCCGTCGACGGTCGAGATGGCGACGCCGAACATCTATGCCGACCAGATCGAATGGATGTGCCGCAACCTCGACAATCGTGAGAACCTGATCATCTCGCTGCATCCCCACAATGACCGTGGAACCGGCATCGCCGCCACCGAACTGGGCCTGATGGCCGGTGCCGATCGCGTCGAAGGCACGCTGTTCGGCAATGGCGAGCGCACCGGCAATGTCGATGTGGTGACGCTGGCCTTGAACATGTTCACGCAAGGGATCGACCCGCAGCTGGATTGCTCCGACATCGAGCGGATCAAGGAAGTCTACGAATATTCCAACCAGATGATCATTCCCGAGCGTCATCCGTATGTCGGCGAACTGGTCTATACCGCCTTCTCGGGCTCGCATCAGGATGCCATCAACAAGGGCATGAAGGCGATCAAGCAGGCCAACAAGCCGCTCTGGGAAGTCCCGTATCTGCCGATCGACCCGCGGGACGTGGGCCGCTCCTACGAGGCGATCATCCGCATCAACTCGCAGTCCGGCAAGGGCGGCATCGCCTATATTCTACAGGAGGATTACGGCATCAACCTGCCGCGCAACCTGCAGGTGGAGTTCCGTGAGGACATCCAGCGCATCACCGACGAAGAGGGCAAGGAACTGCCCTCGAAGGCCATCCACGCGCGCTTCATAGAGCGTTATGTGGACCAGCCCAACGCCCGCATCCGCTATGTCGATCACCACACCTATCCTGTCGGCGAGCAAAAGGGTGCGCGCATCGTCGCCGCCGAGATCACCGACAATGGCGAGACCAGGCGGATCGAGGGCAAGGGGACCGGCCCGATCGACGGCTTCATCAACGCCCTCTCCATCTATCTCGGCGTCGATATGTCGGTTGCGGATTACTCGGAGCATTCGCTGCAGCACGGCTCGAACGCCGCGGCTATCGCCTATGTCGAGGTGGAGCATTCCGGTGGCAAGCTCTTCGGCGTCGGCATCAACACCAACATCGTTGCGGCTTCGCTGGAAGCCATCGTCTCGGCGGCGAACCGTCTGCTTGATGAAACCAAAGCCTGAACGGCGGCAATTCGGCAAAGTGTAGTGGTAGAAAGCCGCGCCCCCAAAGGCGCGGTTTTTACGTCTCAGGGTAGCGCCCGCAGTATAAAAACTGCCGGAAATTTCCAATATCTGCGATAATTTATGAACAGTTGCAGTTTAACGCTTCGCGACGGCGCTCGCCTTAAAGTTTTAGAATTATCTAAATAACATATTTTTAACCGTGTTTGCTTATGATTTGGCATCTTCGGAACGGGAAACGCAGATGCGTGCCGTTCCGGCCGCTGCCATGATGGCATCCGCATTCGCCGGCCAGCGCGAATGGCTCCGGAATTTTCACACCTATCATACATGGATCGGCTGCAGGGATGGGCCGCCAAGACGGGGAACGACCATGAAATCCGCAATGCGCTTTGGAATTGGAATGCGTCTGAGCATAGGCTTCGGATTTCTGCTGCTCCTGATGATGGGCCTGACCCAGCAGTCGGTGACGCAGGTCAATGCCATCAACACCGACCTTGGCCAGATCAACGACGTCAACAGCGTCAAGCAGCGCTTCGCCATCAATTTTCGCGGCAGCGTCCACGACCGCGCCATCGCCATCCGCGACGTGACGCTGGTGGAAACGCCGGACGAGCGCCAGGCGGCGGTCGACCTGATCGCCAAGCTTGCCGCCACCTATGCCGAGAACGAAAAGAAGATGACCGACATGCTCGCAACGGGCGCGTCGGATGCGGAAAAGACAATCATCGGCGAGATCGCCGATATCCAGTCCAAGACCAACCCGCTGGTTGCCGAGATCATCGGTCTGCAGGAAAATGGTGACGCGGCCGGGGCCAAGAAGCTCCTGCTCGAACAGGCCCGGCCGCTCTTCGTGTCCTGGCTCGGCGCCATCAACAAGTTCATCGATTATCAGGAAGCGTTGAACAAGCAGGTCGGCGGCGAAATCCGCACCTCGGCCAGCGGCTTCCAAACCCTGGCGCTGGGCTCGCTGGCCGGCGCTGCGGTTCTCGCGATCATCGCCGCCTTCCTGGCAAGCCGCTCGATCACCGCGCCGATGGCCAAGCTGCAGGAATCGCTGCGCAAGATGGCCGAAGGCCAGATGGAAGGCGACCAGACGCTCGACGCGCGCAACGACCAGATCGGCAGCCTTGCCCGCGCCGTCGGTGCCGTGCGCGACGCCGTTTCCGGTCAGGCGGCTCGCCAGGCGGAAAGCGATGCCAATCGTGCGACAGCCGAACGCAATCAGCTTGAGAACGCTGCCCGTCAGCGCGAAGCCGAAGCAAACGAGACCAACCATGCGGTTGACCAACTCGGTCGCGCTCTGGAGGAAATGGCGAACGGCAATCTCGAATACCGTCTGTCGCAGCCCTTTGGATCGACGCTGGATGCGCTTCGCGTCAACTTCAACAATTCCGTCGACAAGCTCCACTCCGCCCTGAAGGCCATCGGCGGCAATGCGTTTTCGATCGACGCTGGTGCCCGTGAAATCAGCACCGCTTCCAACGATCTCGCCCGGCGCACCGAACAGCAGGCAGCCTCCATCGAGGAGACAGCGGCGGCGCTCGATGAAATCTCCACGACTGTCAACGATTCGACCCGTCGTGCCGAAGAGGCCGGTTCGCTGGTTGCCAAGACGCGTCAGAACGCCGAACGATCCGGCGAGGTGGTCAAGCGTGCCGTTGCCGCCATGGGCCAGATCGAAGGCTCGTCGAACGAGATCAACAACATCATCAGCGTCATCGACGACATCGCGTTCCAGACCAACCTGCTTGCGCTGAACGCCGGCGTCGAGGCGGCCCGGGCCGGTGAAGCCGGAAAGGGCTTTGCCGTCGTCGCCCAGGAAGTGCGCGAACTGGCGCAACGTTCGGCCAATGCCGCCAAGGAGATCAAGCAGTTGATCAACAATTCCGGCGAGCAGGTGCGCTCCGGCGTGACGCTGGTCGGCGAAACCGGCAAGGCGCTGACCGAAATCGTCGCGGAGGTTCAGGAAATCAACCGCCACGTCAATTCGATCGTCGAATCGGCAAAGGAACAGTCGCTGGCGCTGAAGGAAATCAACGCGGCCGTCAACGAGATGGACCAGTCGACCCAGAAGAATGCGGCGATGGTCGAAGAAACCTCGGCAGCCAGCCAGAACCTGGCTTCGGAAGCGGCGTCGCTTTCCGCCCAGCTTGCCAAGTTCCGCTTCGAAGGCGCCGATACGACGAGCCGCCACGTGCAGCCGGCAGGCCACGCCTCGAAGCCGCGCCCGTCACCGGCCAGCGCCATGGTGCGCAAGGTCGCGTCTGCATTCTCCGGCGGTCAGGCGGCAGCGGCCACGGCCGGCGGCGACTGGCAGGAATTCTGAGCCCCGTACCGATACTGATGAAACCAGAAGGCCGCGTCCGGAAGGATGCGGCCTTTGTCATTGCAAGTTCGGCCGGATTTCAGATTTCCGCGGAGACGGTTTCTGCGAGATGACGCAGCTTGGCATCGGCGGAGGGGCCGATGACAACATAGGATGCGCCCGATTTCTGCCAGGAGACCATGGCGAGATCGTCGCGGATGCTTTCGTTGAGCTTTCCCTGCTCGCCGGTTGGTTCGCTTTTCAGAAAGCAGATGGCAAAGACGTCGCCGTCCGCATTCTTGTACATCAGCTGTGCCACCGGCTTTCCGGCGGCGACCAGCAGACGTCCGCCTTCGAACGTCAGGCCTTCCCCCGCAAGCGCGGGCAACTTGAAATTCACGCCGACGCTGGAAGCAAGCCAGGTCCTGATCTCGTCGTCCCCTGCTGATGCGGGAACCTCGACCAGATGCTTTTCCTGTCGCGAATAGACACGGTGATATTCGGCGATATCGTCGAGCCAGGACCGCGCTGCAGCGACCTCAACGTTCGATTGGGAACTGCCGTTGACCATGCCGAGCAGGTAGCCGGTCGAACCGCCGATGATCAGGAGAGCGATGGAGGCAGCAAGTGCGCGGGGCCAGAGCTTTACCCTGTGATGGACCGGGACCGTGGCTGTCACGCGTTCGGACTTCGGATTGAGGGTCGTGCCCTGCTTGATCCGGCGTACCAGAGAGAGCGGCACGGGATCGTGCAGGAAATCCTCGAACGCCTTGTTGCCAAACGTGTTTCCGGCCTGAAGCATTTCGAAAAGCAGACGCGCCTCGTCGTCGCGCGTCACCAGTTCTTCCAGTTCGCGGCGTTCGGTATCGCTCACTTCACCATCGAGATAGGCCGAGAGGCGGACCTCCAGAGAAAGACCTTTTGTGTTCTGCAACGCTCAGGCCCTCCTTTCCGTGGTTTCCGAAATCATCGCGGCGAGCCGGATGCGGGCCGTCGACAGACGGCTCATGACTGTCCCGATCGGGATGTTGAGGATCGTGGCCGTTTCGCGATAGCTGTGCCCTTCGACATTGACCAGCACGAACACGCTGGCGAGGCCTTCCGGCATGGAGAGGATCATTTTCTGCAACTGGTTTGCATACACGGCCTTTTCACCGGAGGCTTCGATGGTCAACTCGTCCTGATCGGCGATATCGACGGTTCCGCCACCGGTGCGGACCTTGCGTTTCCTGATTTCATCGATCCAGAGATTGCGTGTCATTGCATAGATCCAGCTTTCCAGCCGCCCTTCGCCATTCCAAAGGTGGCTGCGTGTGATGGCCCGCTCGCAGGCTTCCTGCACCAGGTCATCGGCATCGGCGGCATTTCGCGTCAACGTCATCGCAAAACGGCGCAATTTGGGCAGCAAACTGACCAAATCCCGTCTGAACTCATTCGATTCTGTCGCTGGACGCATTGCTCTTCCAAAGAAACGTTCCGGATCAATCTTTTATTCGTCGGTGTAGGGAACACGCGGATTGATATGAAACATTTGACTGGCTGTCCGCAAGTCAGGAGCCGGGCGGAGGGCCAGATTTTACCGCATCATCCGCGGTTTCCATTGGCAGGCGAAGGCATCGGCCGGGTTTGCAACATCGCAGGGCCCGGCCGGTGTCGATCGTTCGATCAGTATTGGCGCACGCCGCCGAGCGTTTCGAGAAGGGCGCGATAGGCCCAGGTGTTCTCGCCGCCGCGATCGCGGATTTCGATCAGCTGTACCTTGGCTTCCTCGATCTGGCCCTGCTCGACCAGTGCCTGGCCCATATAGGACCGTGCAAGGATATAGTTCTCGTCGGCCTGGAGCGCGCGCTTGTAGTAGCTCATGCCGAGCTCCATGCGGCCGGCCTTGCGGTTGGAATAGCCGCGATAGTTGAGGATGCGCGCGCTGTTCTGGTCCTTGACGGCATCCAGCACCTTCAGGGAGTTTTCATACTGGCCGGCATAGGCCAGCTCGCGTGCCGCCTTGAACAGCATGTCGTCGTTCATGCCGCTCTTCTTCGGCTCGACGCATTCCTTCTTTTCCTCGTCCCAGACCTTGCCGTCGGTGCATTCTGTCGATGTCTTGGTGGTGTCCGGAGGTGTCGTCGTATCTTCGCCGGCAGCGCGCGCGGTATGGGTCAGCGCGAATGCCGATACGGCGGAAAACAGGGCAATAAGAGCGGTCTTGCGGTTGATCATTGGTTATCTCCCTTGGCTGAAACGGATATCGGTCAAAACAGTTGTCGCGCAGCATCTGTTGCCGTCACCGAACCGTCTTGCGGTCAATCAGGGATAACGGATGACACACGTCGATTATTCCCCAGCATACCGTCTTTTATGCGTTTGGCGATATGCGATCGGCGACTTCAGAAGCGGGTGCTTTCCACCAGCGTCACGGAGCGTCCGTCCGGGGTCAGGGCGAAGCGTTCGCGCGAGCAATTCCAGTGTCCCGGGCCTCCCGAGATCGAAAACAGGTTGAACGCCGCCGGCGGCTTCTTGCCGCCATTGCCCTGCGATGCCGAAGCGATGCCGACCACGGGAACCGGAGCAATCTGGCCTTTGAGCCAATATACCGTGTTGAGATGGGTGTGGCCATGCAGGACGAGTTCGGCACCGCCTGCCGTGATCGTCGCGGCAAAACGGCGGATGCCGAGCATGCGCTTGTGCATCGGCGTTGCGCCGCGGATCGGCGGGTGGTGGATCATCACGACGCGAAACAGGCCGGCTTCGCCGGCAGCGCGCAACAGGTTGACCGTTTCGCGCGCCTGCCGCCGGCCGAAATAGCCGCTGGCCGCGAAGGGCGGGGTGGCGACGGCTGTCGAACAGCCGATCAGTGCGACGGGGCCGCGGACCCTGAGATAGGGGAAACAGTGAAAATCCTCGTCCCATTTTTCCGGCCCGCTTTCGCCGCGCATGAAGGGATACCAGGCCCGCGTGGTCTTTTCGTAGGCTCCGGGCACATAGGCATCGTGATTGCCGGGAACGATGGATATGTTTTCAGCTTCGCCCGCCTCCTTCAGCCATGCGGATACCGTCTCGATTTCGCGGGAAGAGGCCAGATTGACGAGGTCGCCGGTAATGGCCAGATGATCCGGATCGCAGCGCTCGATCTCGTCCATCAGAAGGTTCAGCGTATCACCGACAAGATGACTGCGGCGGTTGCGATGCCAGTTGACGAAACCGGTGATGCGCTTGGAGGCGAGTTCCCGGAACGAAAGATCGGGCAGGGGACCGAGATGGACGTCGGACATATGGGCAAGTTTGAACATAAGGGTTACCTAGCGCATATTCCTGAAAAGGGGAATCATTTGGGCGCTTTATCCCTGACAGGCCATTTCGGTAGGATACGATCATGACCAACGACCACCCGCCTGAAATGCGAAACTGGCGTGCGCGCCTGATCACTCGTCTGGTTCACGGCTATTTTGCGCTGGCCAGAGGCATGACGCTCGGCGTTCGCGCCGCCTGCTTCGACGAAGAGGGTCGGATTTTTCTGGTCAAGCATTCTTATGTCGCCGGCTGGCATATGCCGGGCGGCGGTCTGGAGCGCCGCGAGACCGCCCTGCAGGGACTTGCCAAGGAACTGCGCGAGGAGGGCAATCTCGTCCTGACGGAAACACCGCGGCTGTTTCACGTCTACTTCAACAATCGCACCAGCAAGCGCGACCACGTCCTTTTCTACCGCTGCGACAATGTCCGCCAGACGAGCCCGAAAATGGCCGACCGCGAGATCATCGAGACCGGCTTCTTCGCACTCGACGCTTTACCACCGGGAACAACCAGCGCCACGCATCGGCGGCTTGCAGAGCTGTCGGCGGCGACACCGCCGGCCGACCTCTGGTAAGTGCGGGCTGCCTTACAGGTTGGCGCGACCATGTGCAGCATCGAGATCGAGAACCGGACCGACCGGCACGACGCCAGTTGGGTTGATCATCGTGTGGCTGCGGTAATAGTGCTCCTTGATGTGGCGCAGGCTGACCGTCTCCGCCACGCCCGGAACCTGATAGAGATCCTGAAGATAGCCCTGCAGGTTCCCGTAATCGGCGATGCGGCGGATGTTGCACTTGAAATGGCCGACATAGACCGGATCGAAGCGCACCAGCGTCGTGAACAGCCGCCAATCCGCCTCGGTGATCGTCGAACCCGTCAGATAGCGGCGGGTCGAAAGCCGGTTTTCGAGTTCGTCCAGCGTCGCGAAGAGCGTCGTCACGGCTTCCTCGTAGGGCGCTTGCGCCGTGGCGAAGCCCGCCTTGTAGACGCCGTTGTTCACCGTATCGTAGATCCTGGCATTGAGCGCGTCGATTTCGCCGCGCAGCGACTGCGGATAGAAATCGTCCGTCGATCCGGTCAGGCCGTCGAAGGCCGAGTTGAACATGCGGATGATCTCCGCGGATTCGTTGGAGACCATCGAGTTGGTCTGCTTGTCCCATAAAACGGGGACCGTCACGCGGCCGGAATAGGTGGGGTCGGCCTTGACATAGACCTGCCAAAGCGTGTCCGAGCCGAACAGATGATCGATCGTGCCACCATGTTCGCCTTTGAATTCCCAGCCCTTTTCGAGCATCAGCGGATCGACGATGGAAACCGAGATCAGGTCTTCAAGCTTTTTCAGCTTGCGGAAAATCAGCGTTCGGTGCGCCCAGGGACAGGCGAGCGACACATAGAGGTGGTAGCGTCCGGCCTCCGCCTTGAAGCCGCCGCCGCCGGAAGGTCCTGCCGCGCCATCGGCCGTCACCCAATTGCGGAACTGCGATTCCGAGCGCTTGAAATGCCCCTTGCTTTCCTTCGTATCGTACCAGACATCATGCCAGATGCCGTTCACCAGCTTGCCCATCGGCCGTCTCCTGCGGCGATTTTGCCGCGTCTCGTGTCATTCGTTGTTCTTAGATAGCGGACAATTTTTCGGCATATAGATCATAAACGCTGAACAGTGCGTTTTTGGCTTTGACGTACGGTTTTTTTCTGCTATCCGCGCATCCAGACTTTTTCATCCCTGCAATCGGGCCTCCGTTCCATGATGTTTTCAGGAAACCTGCGACGACGCTGAAGCTGCCAACGCCTTGTCCGGCGAAGCCTTCCCGTTTCCGTCTCGCATGCCAGGTTTTCTGATGTTCATGAAAAAGCACGACCTCGTCTATCTCACCGAAGACGCATCCCACGACGCCGCCATCGAAATCATCAATGAAGAGGCATTCGGTCCCGGCCGTTTCGCCCGCGCCGCCGCGCGCATCCGCGAGCAGGGGCCGCACGATCTCTCCCTGTCCTTCATCTGCACCGACGATGGCGAGACGATCGCCTCCGTGCGGATGACGCCGGTGATGGCGGGCGGGGTCAGGGGCCATCTGCTCGGCCCGCTTGCGGTGCGCCCCTCGCACAAGAACCGCGGCATCGGCCGCGAACTGGTGCGCATCGCCGTCGAGGCGGCGCGACGGCAGGGGTCCGAAGGTGTGATCCTCGTCGGAGACCCGCCCTACTATCAGCCGCTTGGCTTCGAGAAGGTGAAATACGGCGCGCTCGAATTTCCAGGACCCGTCGATCCGAACCGGGTTCTGATCGTTCCGATGGGCGCGGAAATCCACACGCGGCTCGTGGGCGTCATCGGCTACCGCGCATAGGGCCACCCCTGGTATCTCCGTCTGACAGTGCACTATGTGGCTTGAGGTCCGGTATAGGTGAGGATATCGAGCCCGTGCTCGCCGACGCCGCGTTCCCTCAGGCGCCAGCCAAGCCCTTGATAGAAGCCGGTCTTTTCCGGCAGGGCACACAGATGGATCGTCTCAAAGCCGCGCTTGAGGGCAAGTTCGGCTGCGTGCTGCACGATGGCGCCGCCGACGCCCTTGCCACGATGTTGCGGGTCGACCCACACGGCAGCGATCCAGGGTGTGTAGTCCGGTCTTTCGTCCATGTCGGATGCGATCACCGAAGCGGTCCCCATGAAGAGATCGCCGTCATGGGCGACGATGGCAAAGGGAAACCCATTTGTATTGAGGTTTTCGTGCACGCGCCCTTCGATATGATCGAGCGCGACGCCCTTTTCCGCCCACCAGGCCCGCCAGACGCGATCGGCGACCGCCGCGCTGAAGTCCGGGCGGTCGTTCAGGTCTGACAGCAAAAATCGGAAACCCGTCACCGCCCCTCGCGATACCAGGTGGCGGACAGCGCAAAGAGCAGGGCGGCAAGCCCGAGGAAACCGGCAAACAGCGACAGCGAATTGATGCCTTTGAGCACGGTCTCGTCGGTCATCCGCAGCGACAGGCGCTGGTCGTCGGCAACGCGCACTGCGCCGCGCACCGGCAGGATCGGCGGCAGGTCGATCGCGCCGCCGGCGTCCGCGACACGGCGCACCAGTCCCTTGCTCTTTTCCGCCCAGGGTTTCAGCGTTTCTTCCGTCGAGATCGTCGCCTTGAATTCCGGGGCATCGACGCTGCCGACATGGACGAGTGTCGTCAGTTCTCCATTGGCGATTTCGAAAAGCCCCGTTTCGGTGGTGCGCAGTTCGGCCTTGTAGAGACCCGGCTCGCCCTCGGTCAACGGTACCTGTTGGGTCTTCCCGGATGGTGTCGTCACGGTAGCGGTGCCGGGGTCGCCCTGGATCGTCTGCCGGGTGATTTCCAGCGCTCGGTTGGCGGCCCGCGCCGTCAGCGCTTCCTCCTCCAGTGCCGGTTCCTGCATCAGCCAGTGGGCCGTGCGGCGATAGAGCGAAACGCTCGGGCCGCCGCCTTCGAAACCGCGCGCCCAGAGCCAACCCTGGTCGGAGAGCAGCATTGCGACGCGACCCTTGCCGACGCGGTTGAGCACCAGCAGCGGCTTGCCATCGGCGGCATTCATCACTGTCTGGCCCAGCGGCTGCTGCACATCGACCGTGCGGAACCAGCGGCCCCATTGCGGCGGCTCGCTGCCGGCGCCTTCCAGCCCGCGCGTCACCGGATGCTTCTTGCCGTCTTCGGACAGGCGCGGATAGAAGGCTTTTTCGTTCATGACCCCGGTTGGGTTGGCCGGCAGGACGGCCGAAAGCGGCGTCGTCGCGATCGAATCGTCGCCGGCATGTTCCGGCCCGGCCGCGATCAAAAGCGCACCGCCGTTTTCGACATATTGGGCGATATTGTCATAGTAGAGGATCGGCAGGACGCCGCGGTGCTGATACCGGTCGAAGATGATCAGGTCGAACTCCTTGATCTTTTCGACGAACAGTTCCCGCGTCGGAAAGGCGATCAGCGACAGTTCGTTGATCGGCGTCCCGTCCTGCTTTTCCGGCGGGCGCAGGATGGTGAAATGCACGAGATCGACGGAGGCATCGGATTTCAACAGGTTGCGCCAGGCGCGTTCGCCGGCATGCGGTTCGCCCGAGACTAGAAGCACGCGCAGGTTCTCGCGGATGCCGTCCAACACATGAACAGCGCGATTGTTGGCTTCCGTCACTTCTCCGGCCACGGGGCTGACGGCGAATTCCAGGATGTTGTTGCCGCCGCGCGGAACGGTGAAGGAGAAAGGCACGTCGGTGCCCGGCTCGGTCATCTCGGTCGCGATCTCGTTGCCGTTGAGGCTGATCTTTACCTCCGCAGTGCCGCCGAGTGCCCGGCCGTCATCGATCACCCGGAAAGTCAGTTTCTGCTCCTCGCCGACAATGCCGAAGCGCGGGCCGCTGACCACTTCGATCCGCCGGTCAAACTCATCCGGCTTTCCCGTGATCAGGCCATGGATCGGCGCATCGAAACCAAGCGGCTGGTTGACATCGGGCACATCATGGATCTGCCCGTCGGTGATGAAGATCGCACCTCCGACGCGGGCGGGCGGAACGTCGGCAAGCGCCGTCGAAAGCGCCGAAAACAGCTGTGTCGATGGCGTCTCGGTATCCGGGTCGTCGGCGGCCTCGACGATGCGCGCCTCGATCTGAGGAAATTTCGCCAGCCGTTCCTTCAGCGTCGCCAAGGCCTCGTCGGTCATTTCGCGCCGGCCGGCATTGTCCTGGCTCTGGCTGCGGTCGACGATGACGGCAACGACGGTCGACAGGGGTTCGCGTTCTTCCTGAAAGAAAACCGGGTTGGCAATGGCAAGGCACAGTGCGGCGAGCGCTGCGGCACGCAAGGCCGTGCCGCGCACGCCGCGCCAGAAGCCGAGTGCCGAAAGCACGACCGCAAGCGCGGCAACAACGGCAATCACCGACCACGGCAGGAGGGGCGAGAAATCGATGGTCATCGGCGCACCCTCATTGCCCCAGCCGCTCGAGCAGCGCCGGGATATGGACCTGGTCGGCCTTGTAGTTGCCGGTGAGCATGTACATCATGATGTTGACCCCGGCGCGAAACGCGTGTTCGCGCTGCGTCTCGTCCGGCGGCACGGTCGGCAGGAGCGCGACGCCATTGGCGTCGATCGCCCAGGCGCCGGCAAAATCGTTGCCGGTGATCATGATCGGCGAAACACCGTCGCCCGAGCGCGCGGGCCGGCCGCTTTCTTCCTCGCCATTTTCCGGCTGCGCTTCGATCCAGAGCGGGCTGCCATTGTAGCGTCCCGGAAAATTTGACAGCAGATAGAACGACTTGGTCAGCACATTGTCGGTCGGGACCGGTTCCAGTGGTGGAATGTCGAGATTGGCGAGGATCGCCTGCAGACGTTCGCCATTCGGGCTGTTGCCGCCCGAACTGCCAAGCGATGAAAACTGGTCGCGCGTATCGAACAGCACCGTGCCGCCGGCGCGCATATAGGCGTCGATGCGGCTCACAGCCTGCGCGCTCGGCATCGGCGCGCTGGCGGATACCGGCCAATAGATGATCGGATAGAACGCCAGCTCATCGGAGGTGATATCGAGGCCGACCGGAGCGCCGGGCTCCAGCGTCGTGCGATAGGTCAGGAAATCCGTAAGGCCGGCCAGGCCGCGCTCGGAAAGGCGATCGACCTCCGCCTCGCCGGTGACGACATAGGCGAGATGGGTCTTGTCGAGCCGCTCGAGGATCTTGTCGTCGCCGGGTTTGGCGTCCTGCGCCAGCGAGGGAGAGGCGTTGAAAAGCAATCCCGCCGCCGCCAGCGTCAAAATGGTTGTCGCTGCCGTGGCCATGCGCAGTCTGGCGAAAGCGCCGCCCATGAACAGCACGACGAGGCTGTCGATCAGGAGCAGGACCATGGCCAGCGTGAAGAGCGCCGGCTTCAGCGACAGCGCCTCGGCGCCGATCAGCGGTTCGCTGGTATAGGCCGTCTCAAGGCCGGCCTTGCCGATCGGCTTGAGTTCGGCATTGCGCGGCAAGAGATTGAGTGCGGTGAAACCGTCCTCGGAACCGTAGAGTCCCGGTGGATTTTCTACCGTGGAAACCGGTGTCGCGCCGGCCGCGACATTCAACGGCCGCGCCTTGCCGGTTTCGCTGATCAGCACGCCATCGGCGTTGAGAAGGCGGTATGGCGCCAGCGTCTCGGCCTGCGCCTTTCCGTCGCTGGCAACGCCGCCGCCGCGCGAAAGCTGCACGCTGCGGCGAAGCATTTCCACGAAATCGCCGGAAATCGGCAGGTTAGACCAGGTGGCTTCCGCACTGACATGGAAGAGCACGATGCGTCCAGCCCCGGTCGTCTTGGTGGTCACCAGCGGCGTGCCGTCGGCGAGGCTCGCCCAAGTGCGTTCGGCAAGGTCGGCTGTCGGTTCGGCCAGCACCTGGCGCTTGATCAGGATGTCCTGCGGCCGCGCCATGCCGGCGAACGGGCTGAGCGCCGGATAATCCGCAAGCGGCTGCGGCTCGGACCATGACAGCGCTCCGCCCAGCGACCGTTCGCCCTGACGCAGGGTGACAGGAACCAGCGGATCATCGGCAGGCGCTGCCGCGAGACGAGGCCCGGCAAAGCGGATCAGCGTGCCGCCGTTCTCGATCCATTGGGTGATCGGCGCGTAGCTCTGCTCCGGCAGGCGGCCGATATCGGCCATGATCAGCACGGATGGTTTCTGGGCCAGCAGTTCCGGAATGGCCACGGCGAGATCCGCTTGGTCGGGCTGAATCAGATCGGCATAAGGAGCAAGTGCCCGGTTGATGTAGTAGAGCGGCGAGAGCAGGGGCTGCGAAAGGTCGCGCGCTTCGCCGGACAGCAGCGCCACGCGACGGCGACGGAACCCGTCGTCGAGCAGGAAGGTACCGCCTGCGGTCGCAGCACCATCGATGCCGATCCGCGCGAAATCGTTGCGCAGTTCGAAGGGCGCGGCGATCGTTCCCTTGGCCGTGCCTTCGCCTGCGGCAAAGGCGATCGCGCCGTTGGCAATGGCGCGCCCGCGGGTATCGTAGGCGGTGACCGGAACAGTCCGTGCGGTATCCGTCTCAAGCCTGCTTGCGGTGACCGCCATGGCATCGGCCTCGTTGGCGGAGTTGGTGATGGCCAGCGCGCGGTCGCCATCGCCTTCGATCAGCCTGAGGCTGGCCGGTGAAAGCGCGGCCAGCGCCGCCATCGTCGGATCGTCCGCCGCGGCGATACCGTCGGACAGGAAGGCGAGCGTGCCGGGCTTTGTACCGTCCAGCGCCGTCGTGATCGCCTCGACGGCGGTCTTGCGGTCCGGCTGCAGCGGTTGCGGCGAGGCAGCGGCAAGCCGGTTGCGCGCCGTGACGGCGGAGGCTGGAACCGCATTGTGTTCGCGGTCGGCGGTGAACGCCATCGAGACCGGGAGGTTCCTGCTTTCGGCGTCGCCGATCAGCGCATCAGCGGTCTCGACGCGGTGTTCCCAGTCGGTCGCGGTCACCCAGCTGTTGTCGATCAGAAGCACCAGCGGCCCATCGGCGGACAGCGTGTTGTTGCGCGGGTTGAAGACCGGGTCGGCGATCGCAAGAATGATCGCGGCGGCCATCAGCATGCGCAGCAGCGTCAGCCACCACGGGCTCTTTGACGGCGTTTCCTCGCGTTTCAGCACGGATGCGAGGATACGCAGGGGTGGAAAGACTTCCGTCACCGGCTTTGGCGGCGTCAGGCGCAAGAGCCACCAGATGGCGGGCAGGGCGACGAGCGCTGTCAGCATCAGCGGATTGGCGAACAGAAAGGACAGGCCGGTCATAGCTGCCCTCCATGCGTCGCGCGCGCCGGCATGCCGGACAGGTACATGTGAACAGCCACCAGCGCTTCCGACGCAAGATGGTCGGTGCGGTGCGGGGTAAAGGTCCAGCCGAGATGCCGCAGGCTTTCGCCAAGGCTGTCGCGGCGCGCAATATAGGCCCGGCGGTAATCGTCGCGAACGATTTCGGCGCGGCCGGCCGTCAGCTTCTCGCCCGTTTCCGGATCGGTGAACTCGGTGCGCCCGGCATAGGGAAAGCTTTCCTCCGCCGGATCCGCGATCTCGACGATGTGACCCCGCAAGCCGCGCCGTGCGAGCGGCCCCAGCCGCGCCATGATCGTCTCCGCCGGATCGAGAAAGTCGCCGATCAGGATCAGGTCGCTCGATCCGCGGATCATCTGCGTCTCGGGAAGCCCGCCCGACAGCGGCGTGTGCATCAACGCCGTCGCCAGCCTCTCGGCGGCATTGCGAGCCGAAACCGGTTCCATCACGCCCGGGCATCCGATGCGCTCGCCGGAGCGGGCGAGAATTTCGGCCAGCGCCAGCATCAAAACCAGCGCGCGGCTTTCCTTGGAGACGATGCCGAAGCGCGACTTGTACATCATCGACGGCGACAGGTCGGCCCAGAGCCAGATCGTGTGCGCCGCCTCCCATTCGCGGTCGCGCACATAGGTGTGGTCGTCGCGGGCGGAGCGGCGCCAGTCGATGCGCGACAGGCTTTCGCCATCGCTATAGGGCCGGAACTGCCAGAAGTTCTCGCCGATGCCGCGCTTGCGCCGTCCGTGCCAGCCCGAAATCACCGTGTTGGCGATGCGTTTGGCCTCGACCATGCAGTCGGGGATGAGCATGGCGCGCTGCTGGGCGCGGTGCAGGACATCGCCAGACGGTGTCGGTTCAACGCTTTGCCCGATCGCAGCCATTCACTATCCCTTGGCTTTGACGACAAGTCCGGCGATCACGTCGCGGACCGTCATGCCTTCCGCCCGTGCGGCGAATGTCAGTGCCATGCGGTGCTGCAGCACCGGTTCGGCAAGCGCCATGATGTCGTCGATGGATGGTGCGAGCCTGCCGTCATAGAGGGCGCGGGCGCGGGCGCAGAGCATCAGCGACTGGCCGGCGCGTGGGCCGGGGCCCCAAGCAACGTTCTTGTCGGTGGCGGCGTTGCCGTTTCCGGGACGGGCGGAGCGGACGAGCGACAGGATCGCGTCGACGACCTTTTCGCTGACCGGCATCTGCCGGATCAGGTGCTGGATCGCTTGAAGTTGCGTTGCGTCGATCACGCCGCGCGCCTCTGCCTCGTGGATGCCGGTGGTTTCCAGGAGGATCTGCCGTTCGGCCGCAAGTTCGGGATAGCCGACATCGACCTGCATCAGGAAACGGTCGAGCTGGGCCTCCGGCAGCGGGTAGGTGCCTTCCTGCTCGAGCGGGTTCTGGGTTGCGAGCACATGAAACGGCTGCGGCAGGTCGTTGCGCTGCCCGGCGACGGTGACATGATACTCCTGCATCGCCTGCAACAGCGCCGATTGCGTTCGCGGCGAGGCGCGGTTGATCTCGTCGGCCATCAGAAGCTGCGTGAAGATCGGGCCGGGAACGAAGCGGAAGGAGCGCCGGCCGGTCTCGTCCTGGTCCATGACCTCGGAGCCGAGAATATCCGACGGCATCAGGTCGGGTGTGAACTGGATGCGGCTGGCATTGAGACCAAGTACGGTGCCGAGCGTAGAAACGAGCTTGGTCTTCGCCAGGCCCGGAACACCGACGAGCAGCGCATGGCCACCGGATAGAACCGCCAGCAGCGTCTGCTCGACAACGGTTTCCTGACCAAAGATCACCTTGGCGACTTCCTTGCGGATCACGGCAATTTCACCAAGCGCCTTTTCAGCTGCGGCGATGATCGCCTTTTCGCCCATCGCCGTCTCGTTGGTCTTCATCACACCCATCGTCGTCTCCAGTGGTCGGGCCCGGTCCGGCGCCGAATCGCGGAATCTGCTGTTTCGATCGTCTTTTTCAATCTAGGCTCTGCCCCGTGGCTGACAAGCCGACGGCACTGCACTATCTCGTGAGCAGGATACAAATACCGGGCAGCGTCCGGGTACGATCACGACCAAACGGGACGGAACGATGGCAGAGGCTAAAATACAGGAGACGGCGGACGCCGCCGGACTGGCGGCACTGATCGCGCGCGCCGCGGGCCAGACGGGGGACGCAAGCAAGGGCTTGCCGCCCATAGACCGGTGGGATCCGCCATTCTGCGGCGACATCGACATGGAAATCCGCGCCGACGGCACCTGGTTCTACATGGGCACGCCGATCGGCCGCCAGCCGCTGGTCCGGCTTTTTTCGACAGTTCTGCGCAAGGAGGAAGACGGTCGCACCTATCTTGTAACTCCTGTGGAAAAGGTCGGCATTCGCATCGCCGATGCCCATTTTATCGCCGTCGAGATGAATGTCGGCAAGCGCGATGGCGCGCAGGTTCTGACCTTCCGCACCAATGTCGGCGATGTTATGGAGGCCGGTCCGGACAATCCGCTTCGTTTCGTGATCCATGGTGAAAACAACGAACTCAAGCCCTACCTGCATGTTCGCGGCCGGCTGGAAGCGCTGGTGTCACGTCCGGTAATGTACGATCTGGTGGAACTGGGCGAGGAAGCGGACATCGACGGCGTGCGGATGTTTGCCGTGCGGTCCGGCGGTGTCCTGTTCCCGATCATGCCAGCCGCCGAGCTGGAAACCCTGTCGAAATGACCTCCAGCATGGACAGCCGCATGTTTTCGGCGGAAGGCTTTCGCCATAGAGCGCTGGCGCAATCGGGAAGCCCGATCGAGGATGCCTGGCGCGAGCATGGCGATTTCCTGCTCAATCCCGATGTCATTCCCTATCTCGAAACCCTCAAGCTCAAGGACGCCGCCGTGCTCGTGCCGGTCGTCGACGATGGCGACGATGCAAGGGTAATATTTACCCAGCGCACGGCGACGCTGCGCAAGCATTCCGGCCAGGTCGCCTTTCCCGGCGGTTCCATCGACGCCGAGGACGACACGCCCGAAGTGGCGGCGTTGCGGGAGGCGGAGGAGGAGATCGGCCTCGATCGTCGCTTCGTCGAGCCGATCGGCCGCCTGCCGCATTATATGGCGATGTCCGGTTTCCGCATCATCCCGATCCTTGCCATCGTGCAGCCGGGGTTCGACCTTGTGCCCAATCCGACGGAGGTCGAGGCGATTTTCGACGTGCCCCTGTCGTTCCTGATGGATCCGCGCAACCATGGCCGCGGCCGTGGTCACTGGCAGGGGGCCGAGCGGCATTTTTACCGCATGCCCTATGACGGGCGGAACATCTGGGGTATCACCGCCGGCATCGTCCGGATGCTCTACGAAAGGCTTTATGCATGACCTCGATCGCCGCTGAAACCTGGTTTTCGGCGCCGGCGCTGCGGCGCGTCTTCGACCTGCTGAATGCCGATGGCGGCGAGGTCCGCCTCGTTGGCGGCGCCGTGCGCAACAGCCTGATGGGCTTGCCGGTCGGCGATATCGACATGGCGACGACACTGGTGCCAGAAGAGGTTGCCCGCCGCGCAAAGGATGCCGGCTTCAAATCGGTTCCGACCGGCATCGCCCATGGCACGGTGACGCTGGTCATCGACGGGCAGCCGTTCGAAGTCACCACCTTGCGCCGGGATGTCGAGACCGATGGCCGCCATGCCGAAGTCGCCTTCGGTACGGACTGGACGGTCGATGCGCAGCGTCGCGACCTGACGATCAATGCGCTTTATGCCGATGAAAGAGGCGAGGTCATCGACCTTGTCGGCGGCATGGCCGATATCGAGACGTGCACGGTGCGCTTCATCGGCGAGGCGGAGGCGCGTGTCGCCGAGGATTACCTGCGGGTGCTGCGGTTTTTCCGGTTCTTTGCGCATTACGGCTCCGGCCGGCCGGACGCGGATGGTTTGCGAGCCTGCGCGCGCGCCAAAACGAAACTCTCTACCCTATCTGCGGAGCGCGTCTGGTCGGAAATGAAGAAACTGCTCTCCGCGCGCGATCCGGGCAGGTCACTGCTGTGGATGCGACAGTCCGGTGTCTTGACCGAAATTCTCCCCGAGACGGAAAAATGGGGCATCGATGCGATCCCCGCCCTGGTTGCGGCCGAGGCTGCATTCCAGTGGCAGCCCGACGCTTTGCTGCGTCTTGCCTCTATCGTTCCGCCCGATCCGGAGCGGCTGGAGGCGATGGCGGCGCGGTTGCGTCTGTCCAAGGTCGAGGCCGGCTATTTCCAGCAATGGACAAAGTCTCCCACGATACCCGAGACGATTGCCGATACGACTTTCGATCGTCTTCTCTATTGGAATGGAACCGAGGGCATCCTCACGCGGCTGAAGCTGACGCTGGCAAGCACCAGGGCGAAAACGGAAAACGATCCCGCGCTTCTGCCGCAGATGGCGAAGCTGCAACGCCTTTTGACGCGTGCCTCGGATTGGAAAAAACCGGTTTTTCCGCTTTCCGGCGCCGATGTGCTCCGGACCGGCGTACCGGCCGGGCCGCAAGTTGGGGAGATGCTGTCTGCCCTGGAAAAACAATGGGTGGAGGGGAACTTCCTCGCGGACCGGGCAACGCTGGTTGCCCGGCTGGGATCGATGGTTTCCTGACCCTCAGGCCGCCTTCGTCTCGTCGACGACGCGAGAGCGGATGTTCTCGATCATGTTTTCGCGGATGGTCGTTTCGCCATGCGCCTGCTTCATGTGCTCGACGGCGCGGCGGATGACTTCGGCATCGCTATCGGCCCGGGTGTGCCACTCACAACCGGGCACGAGAGAACCGCATTCAAAAAGTCGCATGATGTTCCTCCTTGACAGTTTGGATGCTTGACGGGCGGCCTGTTCGGCACGCCCGTCAAGCATATCACCAACAGCCTGATGAGCCGAATTGTTCCGGACGGAATCGGTGTGTGTGCCATGAAATGGCCGTGCGAGCGCCGGGAGATGACCCGGATATAGCCCTATTGGGTCCTTCCGAGGGTCACATTGTCGCCAGAACGTTCCTCGACCCTAGCCGTGGTCGACAGGGTACCGGGACATTCCGGGTGCTTTCGTCCTACTGCCAAGGAACCGAAAAGGAACTGAACGACATGACCATTCGCCACATGCCTGTTGCCGCCCTTGGGGCTGCCGTCCTCAGCCTGATCGTCATTGGCGCGCCTGCCTTTGCACAACAGAATGCAGCGCCGCAGACCAAGCCGGTACAGGGGCAATCCATGGAGCAGCCGGCGCCTGTCGCCATCAGCGACGAGAAGCTGGAAGCCTTCGCGGTTGCCTATCTGCAGGTCGATAAGGTGCGGCAGGATTATTCCGCGAAGATCGGTGCCGCCAAGGACCCGACGTCCAAGCAGAAGCTGCAGAACGAGGCCAATCAGGAAATGATCAAGGCCGTGGAAACCTCTCCGAACATGTCGGTCGAGGATTACAAGACGGTGATCAGCGCCGCGCAGGCCGATCCGGTCGTCGCCAAGAAACTGCAGGAGAAGCTGCAGACGCCACCGGCAGCCCAGTAACAATCGGGCCGGCGAAAGCCGTTTCTGCAGACGGGTCGTCCTCATCGGGCGGCTCGTCTCCTGCACGAGAAACCGCTATAGAAAAACGACGGTTTGGTGTTATGCCTTGCGCCATCGAGACACGTTCAAAGGCATACCCGACACCATGACGTCTTCCCTGCAAAAGGAACTGACCGCCGCGATCCGCAACATTCCGGATTATCCGAAGCCCGGCATCATGTTCCGCGACATCACCACGTTGCTCGGCAATCCGCGCGCCTTTAGGCGTGCCATCGATGAGCTGGTGCATCCCTATGCCGGCACCAAGATCGACAAGATCGCCGGCATCGAGGCGCGCGGCTTCATCATGGGCGGCGCCATGGCGCACCAGATGTCCTCCGGCTTCGTACCGATCCGCAAGAAGGGCAAGCTCCCGCACGACACGGTGCGCATCGCCTACAGCCTGGAATACGGCGTCGACGAGATGGAGATGCACCGCGATGCAATCACGCCTGGCGAAAAGGTCATCCTGGTCGACGACCTGATCGCTACCGGCGGCACGGCCGAAGGCGCCGTCAAGCTCCTGACGCAGATGGGGGCCGACATCGTTGCCGCCTGCTTTATCATCGACCTTCCGGAACTCGGCGGCCGCAAAAAGCTCGAGGCGCTGGGCGTCAATGTCCATACGCTCATCGAATTCGACGGTCACTGAACAAGAGGGGCTGCGGATGACGACGCTAGCAGATGCCCTTGATGCGGCAGTCGGCGATGGTATCATTACCGCCACGCAGGCTGAAAGGCTGACGCCGTTTCTGCTCGACAGGGGCGTCGGGGCTGATGCTGTCGGGTCTGACGGCGCAACTCCGATCATTGCCGACGATGCGCGCGCGGCCGAAGAAAGCGAACAGCCCCGCTTCGTCCGGGGATTTCACGACATCCTGATCACGATCGGCATTGTCGTCGCACTTGTGGGGCTTTGGGGCATCGGCAGTATTTTTGCCGTTCTCCCGGCGATCGTCGTTCTGGCGGAAATCCTGATCCGCCGCCAGCGGCTGGCGCTTCCCGCGGTAGCGCTCACCGTTGCGCTTATTCAGTGGGCGGCCGTGCTGAGCGCTATGCTTGATGAGCAACTGTCCAGTTCCGCCTATTATTACACGCGCGCGCTTTATCTTATCCCGGTCTTCTCCATCCTGCTGGCCGCGTTCTATTGGCGATATCGCGTCCCTCTGGCGCTGGCGGCACTGCTGTTTTCGCTGTTCCTGCTCGCCATGGACCTCGTTATCATTCTTCTGACAAAAGCGATGGGTGTCGCCGATCTCCTGGTCGAGCACAGCGGTTTGGTCGCGACGGTATTCTTCGTCGGCGCACTCGGCCTTTTCACGGCGGCGATGATTTACGATGTCGCCGATCCGGCCCGCAGAACACGGCAGTCCGATGTCGCCTTCTGGCTTCATTTGGCGGCAGCACCAGCGCTGCTCTATGCGATGCTGTCCTTCATCTTCCTGCGCACCGCCTCGGGCGAATGGTGGGGCGAAACGACGTCGCCCGGCGACGCAGCCGCCGTGCTGGCGATCGTCGTCGTCTTCATGGTGATCGGCCTCGTCATCGACCGTCGTGCCTTCGTGACCTCGGGCCTGCTTTCGCTCGGCCTTGCAATCTGGACGATCCTGCAGCGCGGCGGCATCGACTTCGGTGATTATTTCTCGGTGACCGTGCTTGCGGTCGGCGTGGTGGTGCTGATGGTCGGCATCTTCTGGCAAGCCCTGCGACGGACCGTTCTCTCGGTCCTGCCGGGGTCGATCACGCGGCATCTGCATCCCGTGCCGGCGCCGTTGGCGTGATTGCTTAGGGGAACTCGAGCACCTTGCTTTCAAACCGGATGACGGGTTCACCGTCCTGGTTTTCACCCTCGCAGCGGATCGTATTGATGCGCCAGCCGGGCCGGGATTCCAGGTCTTTGGCGCTGAGGAAGGTCACGAAATAGGTGATCGCATCGCCGGCAAAGACCGGCCGCAGCCAGCGCAAATCCCTGAAGCCCGGGGAGGGACCGAGCTTCGGTGCAACAAGGCCTTCTTTTGCCAGTCGCTTCGATTCGCCCATCCAGAAGGGCACGAAGCATTTCATCCATCCGGCACAGGTATGCCAGCCGGACGCGCAGAGCCCGCCAAACAGCGACTGGCGGGCGGCGTCCGGGTCGAGGTGAAACGGTTGCGGATCGAATTTTTCGGCGAAGCGGATGATGTCGTTCGCGGTGAAATCCACCGTCCCGATCCGGACTTTGGCGCCTTCCGGATGAAGTTCCGACAGTTTCATGCGGCATCTCCCGCCCGCCGGCAGCGGATCATATTGGCGTAGTCGCAGATCGCGACGATCTCGCCGCGCTGGTTCGTCACCTCCGCCCGGAAGGTGACGATGCCGATCTCCGGCCGGGATTTCGAGACACGCGTTGCGATGACGCTGCTGTGCCCCGAAAGCGTATCTCCGGCCAGCACCGGCTTCTTCCATTCCATGCTGTCGATACCGGGAGAGCCTTCCGACGCGCTCTCGCCGATATAGCCGTCGCAGAGCATGCGCATCATGATCGCGCTTGTGTGCCAGCCGGATGCTGCCAGCCCCCCGAGGATGCTCGCCTTGCCGGCGGTCTCGGAAAGATGCATCGGCTGCGCATCGAATTCCGACGCAAATGCGATGATGGCCTCTGCCGTCACTTGCGTCGGTTCGAACGCGAACCGCGTGCCGACCGGGAAATCCTCGAAATGAAGCATGTGTCCTCCGGAAGACTTGATCACTGCGGAAGATTCATTTCCTGGCCGTTGATCTTCACCTTGCCGCTTTCATCGACCGCGATGTTCCACATCTGCCGGCCGTCTGGTGCCGCCTTGGCGAACCCCTTGAGCATCAGGAGCCCGAAGGCCGCTTGACCGAACTGCGGAACCGTTTTCGCATTCTCCTGCAGATAGGCGACGGTCTTGTCGAAATCCTTGGCATAAAGCGTCACATCCGTATTCTGCCGCTGCGGTTCACCCGGAAAGACTTTCATCTTGCCTGTCAGGCTGATGTCGTAGATGTCCGATTTCAGCGCGACGTTGTCGTAGGTCACCGTAAAGGTGCCGTCCGGGAAAAATAACTTGGATGCGATATCACCCTTGACCGGATCGAGCGGCGGCTCCTTGCTGAGGTCGCTGTTCTCGATCACATAGGTCAGGCCGTCGGCAAGATTGATATCGGGCACGGACATCCGCATCTCGACGAAATGGGGGATTGCCGGCGCGAATTCGGCCGGCAGCAATCCGATCGGCAATCGTGGCTCGGTGACGTTGATCCCGAAGCCGACACGTGTGGCCTTGCTGATGCCATTTATGTCGATCGTATAATTCACCGACTTTGCCCCGAATGTTCCCTGGGCTGTGATGACGTTGAGGTTGTTGAGCGTGATCGATTCCAGCAGGGTGTCGAACAGCGGAATGTTGGCGAGCGCCAGCGTTTTCAGACGGTCCGACGCGGCCGCGTCGAGCTTGTCTTTCGACATATTGTCGAGCACGAAAAAGACGAGGTCTATGAAAGGCTTGTAGGCAAGCCCGTTCATCGCGACATTGGCGTCAAGCGTGTCAGCCGAAACATCGACTCGAACCTTGTTCTGATCGGTCATGCTCTGGAAAAAGCCGTTCATCGTCGTGTCCGAACGGACGTCGATCGTGCCCGCCACAGTCTTCGTCGAACTGATCTTCGATGTCATGTCCTTGAAGCGCGCGTCGAGCATATCCTGCGCGCTCTTCGAAGTGATCGCGATATCGCGCGCGCTCATGTCCGCCGACTGGAAATAGCGGATGTCCGGATCGAATACGCCATCAAGACGCATTTCGCCGATCCGGTAGGAAAACGTATTCGTCTGGTCGGCCACCTTGAATGTGCCGTTGATATCCAGCTTTTCGTCCTGCGTGACCTTCCAGAGGCCTTGGTCCAGGGGCGTGAGCAGGGAGAGGAAGGGTTTGAGGCCGGAGATCGTCAGGGATTTCTGGTCGACCGAGCGCAGCAGCACGGCGGGGTCGAAACGGACCTCGTAGGACGTCGTTCCGGGACGGACCGTCACCAGGCCGTTCTTCACGAGATCCTCAGGCAGATAGGCGGTCAGGCTCTTCTGCAGCGCCTCGGCGCCCTTGAAATCGATGTCGGCGGCCATCGCACTCTGTGCAAGAAGCGCGGTGGTGGCAAAAAGGGTAGCAAGGCAAGGCGCACGCATAAAGTTTTCTCCCATCGATTCTGAGCGGATACGAACGACATAGACGGGAGAAGTCAACAGGCAAGAGCGCAACGTTGCCTGTTGTGGTTGTTAAAAGGAGAAGAACTCCAAGGGCCGATGGTGTTGGCGCACGCGCTGCAACGAGCGCGGCGCGCCCATGGGAAATCGCACGAAAACAAAGAGATACAGCGTCTTTTCCAATCCAGGAAAACAGCAAGACACCTTAGGTGTTGAAGCGAAAGTGGATGACGTCGCCGTCCTGAACCACATATTCCTTGCCTTCGTCGCGGCCCTTGCCGGCTTCCTTTGCGCCGACTTCGCCGTTGAAGGCGATGTAGTCCGCATAGGAGATGGTGAAGGCACGGATGAAGCCGCGTTCGAAATCCGTATGGATGACGCCGGCCGCGGCCGGGGCCTTGGTGCCGCGCGGAATGGTCCAGGCGCGCGTTTCCTTGGGGCCGACGGTGAAATAGGTGATGAGGTCGAGCAGCTTGTAGCCGGCACGGATCAGCTGGTCGAGACCGGCTTCCTCAAGCCCGAGAGCTTCCAGGAATTCCTTGGATTCCTCTTCCGGCAGCTGCGCGACTTCCGATTCGATCGCCGCCGAGATGATCACGGTTTCGGCACCCTGCGCCTTCGCCATTTCCGCCACGGCCTTGGTGTGCGCATTGCCGGATGCCGCATCGGCTTCCGCGACATTGCAGACGTAGAGCACCGGATGCGAGGTAAGGAGGTTGAGGCTTTTGAGAATCTCGAGTTCTTCCGGCGAGAGCGTCGGCACCAGCGTGCGGACCGGCTTGCCGTCCTGGAGCAGCTTCAGCGATGCGTCCATGATCGGCAGCAGCGTCAGCGATTCCTTGTCCTTGGCGTTGGCGCGCTTGCGTGTCTGCTCGGTGCGGCGCTCGAGGCTCTCGAGGTCGGCGAGCATCAGCTCGGTCTCGATCGTCTCGGCATCGCCGACCGGATTGATACGGCCTTCGACATGGGTGATGTCATCATCCTCGAAGCAGCGCAAAACATTCACCGTCGCGTCGACCTCGCGGATATTGGCGAGGAATTTGTTGCCGAGGCCTTCGCCCTTCGACGCGCCGCGCACGAGGCCGGCGATGTCGACGAAGGAGATGCGGGTCGGGATCAGTTCCTTCGACTTGGCGATGTCCGCCAGCTGGCGCATGCGCGAGTCGGGAACCGCCACTTCACCGGTGTTCGGCTCGATGGTGCAGAACGGATAATTCGCCGCCTGCGCCTGCGCCGTTTTGGTCAAGGCGTTGAAGAGGGTGGACTTGCCGACATTCGGCAGTCCGACGATACCGCATTTGAAACCCATGGTCTTGAAACCCGTCCGATCGAATTCTGTTTCAGTGCCTTTTGCGGAAACTGGCCTTCGGGTCAAGCCTCGTTGCCAAGAATGCGCACGTGGTTGCGTCCTTCAGCTTGAAAGTAAGGTAAAAGTGCCTTACTTTTGGTTTTATAGGGAGATGGACATGGCAAGATTGAAAGTCACGGCAAAGGGTCAGATCACGCTCAAGAAGGACGTCCTGCAACATCTCGGCGCCCGACCGGGCGATAGTCTTGATGTCGACCTTCTGCCGAATGGTCGAGTCTCTGTTCATATTGTGAAGCCGGAAAAGCATGGAATCGAAGCGTTGTTCGGGATGTTCGAAAACAAGGCTGGCAGGACAGTTTCCATCGATGAGATGAACGAAGCGATTGAAGCTGGCTGGGCAGGTAAGGTCAAATATTGAAAGTCATTGTTGATACCAATATTCTCGTCAGAATGTTCACGCGCGATCATCCGGTCGAAAGTCCAAGGGCCGAGGAATTGCTCCGAAACCACGACGCGGTCATCTCAAACCAAACGATCTGCGAGATGACATGGGTTTTGAAGAAGGCGTATAAATTCACGTCGGCGGAACTGAAACAGGCAGTTGAAGCTCTGTCGGCGTCTGAGACCATTGTCCTTGACCGCGGCGCCGTTGAGAGCGGATTGACCTTCATGGATGCTGGCGGCGATTTTGCCGATGGGGTCATTGCGTTCGAGGGACAGCGGCTGGGTGGCGCGGTGTTCGCGACGTTCGATCGCAAGGCCGCCAACATCCTGAAACGAACAAAACAATCCGTCATGCTGCTGGCTGCGGATTGAGCGTGAAGGTGAATACGGTGGCAGAGCAGAGCGATACGGTCCTCAAGCCGAAAACGAAACCCAAGCTCGAGCGGCCGAAGCTCTACAAGGTCATCCTGCTCAACGACGACTACACGCCGCGTGACTTCGTGATCATGGTGCTGAAGGCGGTTTTCAGCATGAGCACCGAGGCTGGGTATCGCGTGATGATGACCGCGCACAAGCTCGGCTCCTGCGTTGTCGTGGTCTGCGCAAAAGACATCGCGGAAACCAAATCGAAGGAAGCGACCGACCTAGCCAAGGAGGCCGGCTTTCCGTTGATGTTCACCACGGAGCCGGAAAAATAGCGGCCCTTCCGGGAACTCACCTGTTTTCGGGACGGCGGATCTGGAAGCCGGTCTTGCTCTGGCTGAGACCGCAATTGCCATAAAACCGGAGTGTTGCGGGATCCTTCGATCCGCTCAGCAGCATCACCTTGTAGCAGCCGGCGCGCCATGCCGCGCTAAACGCGTGGTGCATCAGCCGCCGGGCATAACCCTGGTTGCGATGGCCGGCATGCGTGACGACATTTTCGATCAACGCATAGGGCGATGCGCCGCGTGTCAGATTGGGGATGACGACAAGAGTGACCGATGCAACGGGAGAACCGTCCGCCAGCCCGAGCAGAATAGACATACCGGGGTGATTGAGGATGTCCAGGAACCGCTTGGCGGCAAATTCAGGAGCGATATCCTGATCGTCGGCGTTCAGATGGCGGTAGAGCGCGAGCAACGAAGCGAGGTCTTCGGGCTTTGCCAGACGAATGGCGAATGTGCTGCCTGCCACCACGTCATTCGCCCTTGTCGCCGCCGCCGAACAGCTTTTTCAGCATGTCGGCCATCGGCCCGGTCGTCGGCAGCTTTTTCGGCTGGGCGCTGTTGTTGGCCTGGCGGATATGCGATTTGCCGGCCGCCTTGGGCTTGGCGGGTGCAACTTCCGGCTCCGGTTTGCCGCCGGTTGCGAGCGCTATTTTATTCATGAATTGCGAATCTTCGCCGCGCGCCAGCATGTCGGCATTATCCGCCAAGGCGTCGAGCAGGGGCTCCAGCCATGTCCGGTCGCTTTTGGCGAAGTCCCCGAGCACATGGCCGTGAACCCGTTCCTTCGAACCGGGGTGATCAATACCGAGCCGAAGCCGGCGGTAGTCCTTGCCTATATGGGCGTCGATCGATTTGATGCCGTTGTGCCCGCCATGGCCGCCGGCTGTCTTGATGCGCGCCTTGCCGGCCGGCAGATCCAGTTCGTCGTAGATCGCCAGCACCGCACCCGGTTCCAGCTTGTAGAAGCGCATCGCTTCGCCGACAGATTCGCCCGAAAGGTTCATGAACGTCTGCGGCTTGACGAGCAGCACCTTTTCTCCACCGACCTCGCCTTCGGAAATCAGCGCCTTGAACTTCTTGCTCCAGGGCGAAAAACCATGGCGGCGGTGGATGGCGTCCACGGCCATGAAGCCGATATTGTGCCGGTTGCCGGCGTACTGACTGCCCGGATTTCCAAGGCCTGCGAAAATCTGCATGGCGGGTCTCTTTCAGAGTAGCGACAAGCTACGGCGTGAATGGCAGCCGTATAGGATTGTCTTCCACCGCGTCGGCGAACGGAAGTCAACCGCCTCGACATCGTGGACGGTTTGTTTCCGGTTCATTTGCAGGGATCGCGGATTTTGGCGCGGCTGTCGCCGACCACCATGCGCGCATTCGCAATGTCGGGCNNCGCGGATGTCATGGAAAATTGGGTCGGCGGCGTCTATTGGCCTGTCCGCAATCCGTATTTCTCGAAAATGCGATTCTGCGTGCCATCCTTGATCAATTTGTCGAGCTCGGCCTGCATGGCGGCAATCGTGGCGTCGGGAACGGCCAGATTGCATGCAAAGCCGTAAAGCTTGCCGTCGAGGAGCAGGGCAGCCTCGACGTCCTTGCCCTCCGCGCGCATCGTTTCGAATGTCTTTTCCGAGGTCATCATCAGATCGATCCGCCCGCTCAGAAGCTTTTTCAGCGTCGCCTCCATATCGGCAGCCAGATCGACCTTGGGGAAATGATTGTTCCTGAGGAAATTGCTGGAAAAATCCTCGCGCTGGGTCCCGACGGTAAAGCGTTTCGCGTCTTCGATGTTGACGGGATCGACGATGGAGCCCGCCTTCTTGAGCATTGCCATCCGGTCAACGAGCAGGGGTTCGACCCACTTGAACCGTGTCGATCTTTCGTCGTCATGGCCCGTGGTGAAGACGCAGGTGGATGGCTGGTTTTCGGCTAAGGAGAAGGCGCGCGCCCAAGGAAGGATCTCGATCGAGTATTCGGCGTCGAGCGCCTTCATGATCAGTTCCGCCTGCTCGACGGATGCTCCGCTCGGCTTACCGGCTGCGCTGAAGTTGTAGGGCCGGTATTCTTCCGTCAAAAGCGTCAGCGGTTCTGCCTGCGCAGAGGCTGAAAAGGCGAGAACGAGCGCCAGGGCGAAGTATTTCATGTCGTTCCCTCTTTCTGTTGCCTCATGCCAGATTGCTGGCCTTCGCTTCGGAGCTTGTTTCCAGCATCTGTAGCATGCTTTCGATCGGCATGGGCTTGCTGAAAAGATAACCCTGTCCATAGTCCAGGCCAAGCTTGCGCAGCAATTCCCACTGATCCTGCGTTTCGATCCCTTCGGCAACCACCGTGCAGCCCATCTGGTGCGAAATCGTCCGGATACCCTTGATCAGCATGCGGCTCTTGCGGCGAACATCCGCCGTGCCGGTGCTGAGCGAGCGGGTGAACGACTGGTCCACCTTGACGATATCGACGGGAAACCTGTTGAGATAGCTGAGCGAGGAATAGCCGGTACCGAAATCGTCGAGCGCGATGCGGCAGCCGAACTCGCTGAGCTGTTTCAGGACGGCATGGACATGCGGGTTGTCGAGCATGAGAACGGCTTCGGTGATCTCGATGACGATCCGGCTGGGGGAAATGTGATGTTTGAGGAGGAGGGCGGCCAGCTTGTGCGGCAATGTCTCCTCGAACTGCAGCGGCGAGAAGTTGACCGCGAGGTAGGTTTCCTGCGTGCCGTCGAGCCGGGAGATGCGCGCCAGATTGTCGATGGCCTTCTCCAGCACCCTGTCCCCGACGCGGCCGATCGTGCCGGTCTCCTCGGCAATGCCGATAATCTTGGCCGGCGGCAGGATGCCTTTTTCCGGATGATTGAGCCGCATCAGCGCTTCAAAGCCGGCAATGCGGCCATCGCTCAGGCTGACGATCGGCTGCAGATAGGCCTCGAACCAGCCTTCCTTGAGGCCGGACTCGATGTACTGCTCGATCTCATGGCGTTCGCGGGCCGTATCCAGCATGCTCGCATCGAAGACCTGCATGCCGTTCTTGCCGTCACGCTTGCGCGCATACATGGCCATGTCGGATTTCAACAGCAGCTCGGAAGCGTTGGACGCATGCACCGGATAAAGCGCGATGCCGATGCTGGAACTCACGGAAAGTTCGGCGCCTTCGATCAGGATCGGTTCGCGCAGGCTTGCACAAATCCGGTCGCCGATCTCGCTGGCCAGGGCTTCGACTTCCTTTGCCATCACCAGTATGGCGAATTCGTCGCCGCCGAGCCTCGACATCGTATCGTCGGGCCGCAGGGTCGTCTTGATCCGCGAGACGACCTGGCGCAGGACCTCGTCGCCGGCCGCATGGCCGAAGTTGTCGTTGATCCACTTGAAGCGGTCGAGGTCGATGAAGATGCAGGCAAGCTGCGTCTCGCGCTCGTCGGCCGTGCGGATGCTGTCGTCCAAAGCGGCCTCGAAACCCTGCCGGTTCAGGAGGCCGGTGAGGTGATCGGTGATCGCCTGTGCGTGGTTGCGGCTTTCGGCCTGCTTGAGTTCGGTAACATCCGTCATGACGGAAAGCGAAATGCTGCCGCTGGCGTCCTGCGTCGCCGATTTCATCTCCAGGATGAGAACCACCATCGATTGACCGTCTGCCTTGACGAAAGGCACGGTCACTTCGCAGATATTGGCATGGGTGGCGTTCACGTTGGTGCTTCTGGCGCGGTAGGTTTCGTGCCAGTGCTCATCGACAAAATCGGTGAAGGTTCGTCCAATGACGTCGTTGCGGGCATAGCCGGTCGCAACCAGCCAGTAGTCGCTGACGGCTGTGATCCTGTTTGCGACATCGAGGGAGAACAGCATCGCCGGGGTCAGGTTGTAGATGTCGGTGGCGCGTCCATGCGCCAGCTTCAGTTCGTTTTCCTCGTTCTCCAACCGGTTCTGCATCTCGTTGAAATTCTGCGCGAGATTGCCCATCTCGTCGTCCGACATCCAGTCGACATGATGGCGCGAGCCCAGCCGCCGCGTTGCCTCGATGGCCGCGGTCAGCCGCATGAGTGGGCGCATCACCGTGATGCGGTTTCCGATGATGGCCGAAGCGAACACGATGCCGACGGCAAAGATGAGGATGGCGAAGACGATAAGCTCGTCCTTGCTGAAGCGGGACAAGAGGCCGGGCGCTGCGACCCAGACGTCGATCGTGCCCATCTGCTTGAGGCCGTTCGGAGTGTCGTAGTGGATTGCCGTCGAAAGGGAGGTATGCGGCACCGTTGCATCGGGTTGGCTCGACGGCAACTGGACGGAAATCGAAAGGGAGCTGTCCTTGACGTGAACCGATATGACGTTCGGATCATCGGTCAGGGATTTGGCGATCTGGGCCACACTGTCGGCGTCGAAATCCCACAGGGGCTTTCCAAGCGCCTTGGCGCTGGCTTCCATCAGGCCGTGGGCATTCTGGATCCTCTCGCGTGCCAGGCGCTCCGAAGACAGGGTCAGAAAAAGGACAAGCAGAGGCGCCACGAAAATCAGCATCGCGGCACAGACGATCGCAATAAATCTGTTCTCGACGGAATGCATCATTGTTGGCGCTCCGGCGGCTTGTTCTCATATGTCATATAGGATTCTCGTACATAAATGCCGTTGCAATCCCCCATCACCAAGACAACATTAAAATCTTAAATGTTGCTGAAATTCATCCATGAAAAATTGTCGCGGCCGGCGGCGTGCGGCATCAAAAAACCCGCCCACGCAGAGGCGGGGCGGGTTTCGTTGGACGAAGGAGCTGACGCCCTCAGCAGGGCTGAGAGCGGCGTCTTCGCTATCCTTATTCGGATTCGGCTTCTTCGGAGGTGCCGCCAGCAGGCTGTGCGATCGTGGCGATCGTGAAGTCGCGGTCGGAAATAACCGGTGTCGCGTTCTTCGGCAGCTTGATGTTGGAGATGTGGATGCCGTCGCCGATCTTGAGGCCGGTCAGGTCGGCCGTCAGGAATTCCGGAATATCGTCGGCCGGAACAACCATTTCGACTTCGTGACGAACGATGTTCAGAACGCCGCCGATCTTGATGCCCGGGGACTTTTCTTCGTTGACGAAGTGAACCGGAATCTCAACGGTGACAACGCTGTCCTTCGAAACGCGAAGGAAATCGACGTGCATGGTGAAATCGCGGACCGGATCGAGCTGATAGTCCTTCGGCAGAACGCGGATCTTCTCGCCGCCAACGTCGATCGTAGCGATCGTGGTCATGAAACCACCGGCGTGAATCTTCAGGGTGACGTCCTTGGACGACAGGGCGATCGAAATCGGAGCCTGCTTGTCGCCATAGATGACAGCAGGAATAAGACCGTTGCGGCGCAATTCACGGGAGGACCCCTTACCAACCCGTTCGCGCGTTTCGGCCTTGAGCTCATAGGATGCGTGGCTCATGGCAGTACCTTTCTAGTGTTATTGGAGAGTTTGCCGGTCCAGACATGGTCCGGAAAACCGAGGCCGGTCAGGGCCTCATCCGCGTTTGCCTCCAAGGGTGTCCGCGCGGACGCGGGGTCCATAACCGAGAACGGCCCGAAATGCAAGTCGGGCAGGGTTCTGCATGCCTTATGCCGGCCGGGAGTCTGTCCGAGCGAACCTCACCCTTTCCATCGCCGCGTCAGCCGGGCGAGCCCCAGCATCAGCCCGCCGGCGAGAAGTCCCCAGAAGGCGCCGGAAATGCCGGCGAAGCTGACGCCCGAGGCTGTAACCAGGAAGGTGACGGCCGCAGCCTCCCGCGTGTCCGGCTCCTTGAACGCCGCCATCGACGACCCGGCGAACGCGGCTATCAAGGCCAGGCCGGCGACGGCCTGAATGAGGATCGGCGGGGCGAGGCCGACGAAAGCCGTGACGCTGGCGGCCAGGAGCCCGAAGATCACATAGGTGACGCCGGCGACGATAGCCGACCAGTAGCGCCGCGCCGGGTCCGGATGGGCGTCGCTGCCGGCGCACATGGCGGCGGTGATCGCCGCCAGATTGACGGCATGGCCGCCGAACGGCGCGCTCATTAGAGAAAACAGGCCTGTTGTCGCAAACAGCGGTCCGGGCCTCGGCTCGTAGCCATTGACCTGCAGCACCGCGATGCCGGGTATGTTCTGCGAGGCCATGGTGACGATGAACAGCGGCAGCGCGATGCTGACCAGCGCTTCGACGTTGAAGACGGGGCGGACGAATTCGGCCTGGGGTACAAACGTTCCCGAGAGCTTTGCCAGCGCGTCCGGCGGAATATCGACGCCGAAGATCAGCACCGCGACGAAAGCCAGCAGCGCCGCCGGCACGGCGAACAGGCGGTTGATGCTGCCGACGAAGACGAAGGCGAGCACGATGGGCAGGCCGAAGAGCGGATTGAACGCGATGGCTTTGACCGGCGCGAAACAAAGCCCGATGAGAACACCGGCCAGCATGGCGTTGGCGAGTGCCGTCGGGATCGCGGCCACCATCCGTCCGAGCGGCTTCCAGAGGCCGGCGATCACGATCAGGACGGCGCAGACCAGGAAGCCGCCGACGGCAGCGGCGAAACCGCCCGTAACGGCGCCGGAGCTTGCAAGCAGGGCGGCGCCGGGCGTCGACCAGGCGATGCTGACCGGCAGGCGGGTCGCGATGCTGAGCACGATCGCGCAGAGCCCCATGGAGATCGACAGGGCCATCAGCCCGGAAGCGGCCTGCGCCTCGGTTGCGCCGACGCCGGTCAGGCCGTGCAGGACGACGGCGAAGGAACTGGCAAAACCGACAAAGGCGGTGAGCAGGCCCATGAACAGGCTTTGCAGGGAAAATTCGCGGAGCATGGATGAACCGTTGCGGTTGGCAGGATGCGAAGCTGCCTATCACAGTCCGCTAGCCGCGAAAATGCCGTTCCGATCCGATCGCAACGAAACCGGTGGAGCTTGGACCTTCGTCAGGATGGACGCCGCGCGATAAACACCTATATTGTGCGCATGTCGGCTTTCAGGGAGGGAAGCAGATGAATCATTCCGATCACGTGCAGAGTGTTGCCCAACAGACATCGGCGGCGGCCAGTTCGCCGATCGCCGCGTCCTGGCGGCGTTGCATGACGCAGCACGGCCTGTCGCCCGAGGAGGCGCGCACGCCGATCCGGCTGTCGGACGCCGATTTCCTTTTGGCGAAGGAACGCTCCGGCCCCTTGCTTGAGGAAGCGACCGGAGAACTCGACCGGCTTTTTTCGACGGTCGGCAAGGCCGGATGCTGCCTTCTGCTGACGGATGG
>UCJH01000150.1 GCA_900472785.1 Hyphomicrobiales bacterium
GGCGATCTCGGACGGCTATACCGCGCCGAAAGCACTGACCGACGCGCTGCGCCAGTATCGCAACGAGACCCGCTCCATAGAGTACCTGCTGCTTTCCAACGCCAATATCGATCCCGTCAAAGCGCCCGCCGACAACGTGCTGGCGCCATGGTTCGAGAGCCACAAGGCCGCATATCGCGCGCCGGAGTACCGCAAAGTCAGCTACGTCAAGCTGGAGCCGTCCGACATCGCCGATCCGGCTTCCGTAACGGAAGAGGACCTGCGTGCAGACTACGACAAGCGCAAGGAGAGCTTCAGCACGCCGGAAACGCGAACCGTCGAACAGCTGGCTTTCGCATCGCGCGCAGCGGCTGACGCTGCTGCTGCAAAACTTTCAGCCGGTACGACATTCGATGCCTTGGTGACCGAAGAAGGCAAGACGGCCGGCGACGTGCTGCTCGGCGATTTCACCAAGGATCGCATGCCCGATGCCAAGCTTGCCGATGCGGCCTTCGCGGTAGCGGCCGATGGCGGTGTTTCTCCGGTCGTCGATGGCGCTTTCGGCCCGGTCATCCTGCGTGTCACCAACATCAAGCCGGCAAGCGTCAGAAGCTTCGACGATGCGAAGGAAGACATTCGCAAGGAGCTCGCCCTGTCGAATGCTGCCAACGACATCATGGCGATCCATGACAAGTTCGAGGATGCGCGGATCACCGGCCTCAGCATGAAGGAAGCTGCCGAACAGTCGAACCTGAAGCTCGTCGTGCTAGACGCCGTCGACGCCAGCGGCAAGGACAAGGACGGCGAGGACATCGCTATTCCGGAAGCCAAGGCGTTGCTTCAGGAGGTCTTCAAGACGGACGTGGGCGCCGAAACGCTGCCCGTTAATCTCGGACGCGACGGCTATGTCTGGTTCGACGTCGATGAGATCATGCCGGCTCGCGATCGGACCCTGGAAGAATCCCGCGAAAAGGTCGTCGCCGACTGGACGGCCGAGCAGCAACGCACGGCACTGGCCGCCAAGGCGGCCGAATTGAAGGGGCGCGTCGAAAAGGGCGAGACCCTGGCCGCGATTGCCACCGAGCTCGGGCTGGTCGTCGAAACCAAGTCGGGTATCCGTCGCGGTGCCGAGGATGCCGCCGTCAGCGCGGCGGCGATCAGTGCGGCATTCGGCGGCGCCAACGGCTTGGTCGCCAATGCCCCGGGCGTCGGCAATGAGGGCCA
>UCJH01000129.1 GCA_900472785.1 Hyphomicrobiales bacterium
CTCAAGTATCTTGATGACATCACGGCCGGTCCGGACAAAGACAAAATCGAACCCGGCATCGGTCAGAATGTTTTCAATCGTCATCGCCACAAGCGCTTCATCTTCCGCGACAAGGACGATCGGTTTGGTAAGGGTGTCCATTCAGGCAATCCTCGGGCGCCGTCTTTTCCGGGATACGGCGCCGAGTAAGCGTCAGATCACCATCGGTAGTGAAGGCTTGCCACCGGTTGGGTATTCATATCAGTCAATCGAATGATTTCCCATCTGTAGACCTGGGGACGCTGTCGCTTGAACACGAGTGGGCTTGCTGCTTCATTCTCGCATTCCTCAGCGCCTCAGTTTTACGCCTTGCCTCAGCAAGACGGTCCTCCTCTGCACTCAGCGCTGCCTTCCTTGCCTGCTCGAAATCACCTCGGGCCGACCCGGACCTCGGGCGGCGCGTCTTAACGCCTGTCACGCTTCAGTCTCCGTCAAATCTTTGTCTACCGCAAAGTCACTGCCTCTCGAACGGCTGTAAGAAGGTCCCGCTCCGCGGTCGGCTTTGACAACCAGGTGCTCGTTTGAAACGCCTCATGCGGGTGGCGTTCGCTGCTACCTGAACAGATAATGAGAGGCACCCCACGTGCGTTTAAGACTGCAGCGACGTCGATGCATGTGCCGTCTTTCAGATGCATATCGAGGACGGCAACTTGGGGTGTCTTGGCTTGAAGCCACTCCAGTGCCTCGGCGCAAGACATTAGAACATTCGTTTTGAAGCCTGCATGATGAAGCATGTCTTCGAGATCGAGCGCGATCAACGGCTCGTCTTCAAGCACCAGAATGTCGTTGGACTGGGTGGCCTGCAAATTCAGCTCCTGACCTGGACGCTGCCGATTCGATTGAAAAATACTCAACACCGATTTTTTGACAATAAAGAATGACATATCGGAACGAGTTGAGGCTTCAGACATTACCCGCCGTTAACCGAGCAGGACCAATGGCCTACGAAGATGACATGTATCTGTTTTACGACCCTGTTGAAAAACATGTGATCGTATCGTTTCAAGGAATGTTCACGATACTGCCCGGGCCATTTCCCGATAGAAAATCAGGCATCGCTGCTGGAGAAGCCTATTGTCGCGGCCTTGGTTGGTTGGACAGCGAACCGACGACGTTACAGCAGGAGTGTGGGATGCAAGTTCATTTTACCTACAACGACGGTCAGGGCGTGGAACACGATGGAACACACGACTTTGAGGACATCAACGCGGC
>UCJH01000013.1 GCA_900472785.1 Hyphomicrobiales bacterium
AGCGGCCTATTTCTGACTGATTGACAGAATCGAAGATTCTGCAAATCTGCAATAGCTTGCTACGATCAGAAATTGAAATTCCGGTTCATCCCTTCGAACACGCCTGCCGGGGTTAACTCCCAAAAGCGTTGTTTCTATCCAGCACCTTCTTTTACTTGAAAGTCCAGCGCAGGGGGCCGGCAACGGCTTAAATTGTCCGTCATTGCGGCATTCAGTTAATATCTTAGAAACGGAAAGAGTTCGTCATCTCGTGAAGTAGCATTTGCATCATCAGCGATTTTGGCGGCGATGATTAGATCAGCTTCGAGGCAGCCAATCCTGGGTACTTCACACAGCAGTCGTCCTTGCTTGTCGCAGATCAGGACGCACCCATCCGCCGTAGCTTTCGCTGCAAATGGCCGATGATAGGGTGCTTCTTTTGAACTGCTTTTCATCACACCGGCCGGCGACATTAACAAAATGAGCATCCCCGCCGCGGCTGCGCGACGGGGATAAACATCGATTATTCTGCGCAAATAGGCTTCGTCTTGTCGCCATTCGTGTTTTTGGCAGCGGCTTCCTTAGTCGTGCACGTGCTGGAATCGTCAGCACCCTGCGACTTCTGTTCGCCAGTACCATCGGTCTTGGCATCAGATGTGCCGGGCGTGCCGGAACCGGAATCGCTGGCCTGAGCCATTGCCATAGGCACCATTGCGGATGTCGCCAGACCAAAGGCGAGGACGGAAACGCTCAAAATCTTGGTAATCATATCTATCTCCTCAAGTCTGCCCAATTGCAGACGGGGAGAGAACCGCGCGTAATGCTAAAGGTTCCAGATCGGTGACCATCACGATCTGGTGATCGTTTTGTTACCGCCATGTACTAGGTCCTGTTGACAAAGTATGGCAACCATATTTTTGCGGCGACCAGGCGAGGAAGCCATCGAAAGATTTTCGGGTCTTGTCGTATCGGGTAGCAACACGACGGAACTGCTTGATCCGATTGAACATCCGCTCGATGCGGTTTCGATCCTTGTAGGTTCTGAAGTCGCAGACGGGCGGGGCTTTCCGGTTTGTCTTCGGCGGGATGACCGGCCTGATCCCTTGGAATGGGCGGCGACAATCACGCCGACGTCTTCTTCGAAATGGGGCTCATGTATGCGACCGGTCGCGGCTGCGCCGTTGATTTCATCGCCGCCCACACGTGGCTGAACATCGCCGCCGTCAAGCGCTCCGACCGGGCTGCAGCACTGCGCGGTGACCTTGCCCAGACGATAAGCAAGGCCGAACTCGCCGCTGCACTACGCGCCGCCCGCGAATGGATGACGATGCACTGATGAGTGATACAAGCTCGGACGCAATTAGAGCTGTAGGCTGTCCTGTTTTCCCAGCCACGTTTCGATCACAGACGGATTGACGACGTATTCAGGCACCCGCCACTCTGCCACCGCGAGAAGGTTCTCGCAAAATGCCTCCCTCAGGCGCATCTGCGACTCGACCGTATGTCCCACCATGTGTGGGGTGAGGATGGCGTTCGGAAGGTCGCGCAGCGGACTATCCTCTTTCAACGGCTCCGGGTCGAACACATCGAGGGCAAGGCGCATAGCCGGTCGCTCTGCGGCGAGCGTGGCGAGTGTATCGTCGGGGATGATGCCGCCCCGCGTGATGTTGACAAACACCACGTCCGGTTTCATCCGGCGCAACGCGTCAAGATCCAGCATTCCCCGTGATTCAGGAGTGAGTGCAGCCGCCATGATAACGACATCGCTTGTCGCGAGCACTTCATCGAGGCTCTGGGAGGTGACGTAGGCGGGCATCGATCGCGTCGTGCGCACCGAAGCGACGAGCCTCACGCCCCATACAGACAGCCGTTCCGCGATAGCCTGTCCAATTTTGCCAAAGCCTATCAGGCCAACTGTCTTTCCCATGAGCATGCGCGCACGGACCTGCGAGGGACGCGGCAGGTTTTCGCGAAGGTAGCGCTCCGTGCCATGAAGGTCATAGAGCGAAGCCAGGGTGAAGAGAACTGCGGCCTCGGCCATGCTGACGGTGTTTTCAGCAATCTGGCCATTCGCCACGAGGATGCCGTTTTCCGTCGCGGCCGAAACATCGAACCCTTCGACCCCTGTGAACGGAGAAACCAGTGCGCGCAGACGCGGCATCCTGGCAAACAGCTCCCGGTCGGCTGCAAAGCTTGAGGTCGCGCCAAGGATTTCCAAAGACTGCAGTGCATCAACGGCGGCAAGCAGTTCCTCGCGCGTGACGAAACGTGCCACACCATGGCCGCGCCGTTGCAACGCGTCATGGGCTGGATTGAAGAACCGATCAAAGGACGACGTTCCCACCAAAGCAACAGTCAAGATTTTAGCCTCCAAATGAGTTACCCGGACAAACCTGGGTCTCGTTGACAACAGTATGGCAACCATATTTTTGCGGCGGCCAGGGCGAGGAAGCCCTCGAAAGATTTTCGGGTCTTGTCGTATCGGGTAGAAACACGACGGAACTGCTTGATCCGATTGAACATCCGCTCGATGCGGTTTCGATCCTTGTAGGCTCTAAAGTCGCAGGCGGGCGGGCGGCCTTCGGCGGATGACCGGCCTGGTCCCCTGGAGCAGCAACTCCTCGCGTAGAAAGTCAGCGTCATATTTTTTGTCGGCAAGAAACCGCCTCGGCTTACCAACCGGCATCGCCAGCAGGTCAGATACAGCATTGTAGTCGGAAGCGTCTCCGCCTGTCAGGATGAAGCCGAGAGGGCGTCCCTGACCGTCTGAGCGGGCGTGGATTTTCGTCGAATAGCCGCCACGTGATCGACCAAAAGCCTCCTTATGAGTCCCCCTTTAGCGCCCGCAGCTTGAGAGTGGCCGCGAACTGTGGTGCTGTCGATCATGTGCTGCCGGTCATCGGCCAGCTCCAACTCGACCAACGTTACAAGCAGTGCATCCCACACCCCTTGTTCCGCCCAGCGGCGGAAGCGCACATAGACGGAATTCCACTTTCCGTAGCGCTCACTCATGCATGTCGCGCCAGGGGCAGCCGACCCGCAGAACATGTAGCATGCCGTTCAGATATCGTCGATTGTCATGCGCGGGCCGGGACTTTCTACCGCGCTCCGACGGCAAAAGCCCTTCGATGATCCGCCATCTCCGTGCCTCGGATCGCTCCGCGCACTATATTCAACGCATCCCAATCTTGCTCCTATCTTCTCTACCATGAATTGACCGTTCACGCTGGCGAGGTAACAGTTCGGGCACATTACAGATGGAGGCAACAATGGAAGAGTTAGGCAAATGGAGAAATATGCGGTCCGCCCCAAAAGACGGCAGCCGCATTCTGATTACCATCCGTCCATCCGAGCAAGGCCCAGGAGCAGTTGATCTCGCTTACTGGTCGAATGGTGATCGATATGGTGGAGAAGCCTGGCGTTCTTCCGATTCAGCGCCCGGTCGAATTATAGAATATTCAGAGCCGGAACTGAAATGTTGGATGCCAATGCCTACGGCAGATCCTGATCAGTTCACCCGACCGGCTGCTTGGGAGGGCAAGAATGATGAAGAACTCGACAGCTCGGGAATCTGACTGAGCAGATTTAAGGATCGTCCGTTATCGTCGCCGGTCTTATCGTCATTTCCGGCACTCAGAATTGGCTTTGAACCGCAGCTGGTGCAGATGCCGGTCGACTTCGGCGATTGCATCTCGCGCAGCGGAGTCATTCATCTTGCGCCCCCCTGTTGCGACAACGCCGACCGCCTCATCGAAACCTGAGTGATATCCTTGTGCGAATTCCAACTGCGGCGTCGAGCCCCAGAAATTTGCTCACGAGCCTCGTCATCCAGCGACCCGATCCCGGCTTCTCGTAACTTTCTGAGAGGCACGGAAATGCCGTCGGCTGCAGCCGCTACCGCGGCCTTGGCAGAACCATGACCGGACATTGCCTGTTGGTACACCAGAACTGCCCGCTGGACGTTTCTTAGAGCCTTGCGATAGCCGTGAAAGCGTGGGCATTTTCGATATGCTGAACCTGCTGACATAGCTTCTTGATATTGTGTCCCAACCCATTGCGTCAAACTGCGTCGACATTGGGTCCGTCGATCGGCCACGCTAAGGATACTGCATGGCCGATCAAAGAAGAACGCGGTCGAGCGAGCGCCTGATCACGAAATCGGTTCGGGACCAATCAGCCGCTGGAGCTTTTTAGCGATGGCTTCCACCGACAGTTTTCCGCTCTTTGCCTCGGGATAAAGCGCGACCATTGCAGGCAGGACCCGCTGCAATGTCGATATGACGGTCTCGACGGGAGGAACCCGCCAACCTCTCGGCTTTGGCTTGCCAAGCGCCGCCCATTGCTGATGGGTACGCTTTAAGAGCTCTCGCTTTGTCACGCCCGAATACTGCATCAGTTCCATGGCGATCTGAAGATTGGATTTTTGGAAGCGCTGCGGCAGGGCGTCATTCAAGACCATCACAACCAGGAGGGCGGACGCCTCCGCGGGATGGCTCGATGGCTCCTGGCCCGTTGCAGGTGGTAGAGGCCCCAATCGCTCTTCTAATGCTGCCTGCAGAATGGCAACATCTCGACGAGCGCACTCTCTTTTTACTCTTCGAAGTTCCGCTTCATCGACCGGGCCAATTAAATCGTAACCGGCCCCCTCCTCCACGACGATATCGTCGGGGTGCGGGAGCACAGTGTCGAGATCCTGGCCGCGCTTGCGAGCCCCGTCCAGGAGATGCTGTTGATGGGTTTTGAACTGATGCCCGAAGGCCACGTCCTCGTCGGCCTTTTTCTGTCTGAGCCGCTGCGCCAAGTTGATTTGGCGGACGGCATTGCTGATCGAATGCTGCCCCCCATTGGCGGCCATCTGCATCATCTTGCGGGTAACAACTTCGTCCATGCGGACCGTGTCCGAGCGGCCGTTGGAGGTTATGGTGATTTCCCGCGCGGCCTCTTTTAATAGAGCTTCCTGCAATGGGGTCAGCTTGTCCCAGTCACTGCCCCCGTCAGCGATCCCGCCCCGTCGGCCTTTATGCTTTCTGCCAACCATTATGCCGCTCCCTTCATATCCGCATCAGCATCTTG
Source organism: Hyphomicrobiales bacterium (assembly GCA_900472785.1). Taxonomy (GTDB): domain Bacteria; phylum Pseudomonadota; class Alphaproteobacteria; order Rhizobiales; family Rhizobiaceae; genus Pararhizobium. Next base: position 5,053 of record UCJH01000013.1, read on the forward strand.
GCGGCCGTCGACGCTGTCGCTCGAGCGTTCGTTGCTAATCTGCTGGAACGTCGATCCATTCTCCTCCAGCCGGGCAGGCTCGCCGGTAACCCGTTCGAACCGACGGATGATGGTGTCGCAATAAAGCGGATCGAGTTCGAGCAGCTTGGCAACGCGACCACATTGGTCGGCCGCGATCAAAGTCGACCCAGAACCGCCAAAGATATCGAGCACGCTATCGCCACGGATTGTGCAGTCCCGGATCGCGTCCGCGACCATGGCCACGGGTTTGACGGTGGGGTGCATGGCAAGCTCTTCGTTGCGTGCTGCCCCAAGCGAACTGATGCCAGGATAGTCCCAGACATTGGTGCGATAGCGTCCGGTGTCGCCAAGCCCAAAATTGTTGATATGCGGCGCACTACCCTTTTTGAAGACGAAGATCAGCTCATGCTTGGACCTGTAGAATGACCTCATGCCACCATTGGTCTTGTTCCAGACACACAGGTTCTTGAATTCATCGAAGACAGCGCGACCGGCCTGTAGCAGTTCGCCCATATGACGCCAGTCCATGCAGACGAATGCGATGGCGCCATCCTTCAGCTGACTTGCCGCCACACCCAGCGTGTCGCGAAGGAACGCAGTGAAGGCTTGCTCGCTCATCTCGCCCGATGCCACCGCAAACTCCCGATGCTTGACCTGACCAAGGCCGCTGACATGGCCGGCGATCCGAACGTTGTAAGGCGGATCGGTAAAGAGCAGTGCTACGGGGGAACCTCTGCATAGCCTAGACACGTCCTCAGTGGATCGCGCATCCCCGCAGAGAAGCCGATGCGGTCCAAGCTGCCAAAGGTCCCCTGCCCGATTGACAGGCGGTCCGGGTGCCAGTGGCTCAACCGCGTCCAGTGGATCGTCTTTCGCAGATGCAGGTTTCTGCTCATCCTCGATGGTGAAGTCTATTTCGGCGGTGGAAAAGCCGAGCAGTTCGATATCGAAGTTGAGGTCGATAAGCCCCTGCATTTCGATCGCAAGGACATCGCGGTCCCAGCCGGCATTTTCGGCCAGTTTGTTGTCGGCGAGGATATAGGCCCGCACTTCATCGCGCGAGAGATGGGAGAGCTTTCGGACCGGGACATCGGACATGCCCAGTAGTTTCGCCGCCTGGACACGGCCATGGCCGGCGATGATTGTATAGTCTTCAGAAATAAGAACCGGATTGCAAAAGCCAAAGCGTTTGATGCTTTCGGCAATCTGATTGATCTGCTTCTTGGAATGCGTGCGTGCGTTATTGGCGTAGGGAATGAGCCTGTCGACTGGGCAAGACTGTTCGTTTGGCGGATGCATATGCATTCTCCATGAGGGTTGGACTAGGTTTCGGTGAACGTCGGTGCGGCGCCGCTGAAAAGACGTTAGCTGCCCACGCCTACCTTCCGCAATCAGCACAAAAGAGAAAGCAAAACTGTTTCCGGTCGTTCCGCCGGCGTAACGAACGACTTCAATTGACCTTTAAAGTGTCTTTGAAACGACATTGAAGGCTTCAAAACAGGCTTGAGCAGCGTGTTTTTTTGAAGACCGTTTGAAGACCCCGATTCCTAGAATATTTTTCTACTATAGACCATCAGTAGCTCGTTGTGACACTTGCGTTGCCACGCAACGGACGAATCGGATCGCCGTGGCAGGGTCGGATCCATCGCGCCCGTGGCGTCGCGCAAAAAAAACCCGTGGCACGCACTGCAATCTATAAATCTTGGACGTCGATGGCACGCAGACTTTGGCCGGCGCCGCGCATATTCGTGGCAAAGCGAATTTCTCGATAAGCCCAGCTTAACCCTGCGCTCCCATGAATGGGTAAGCCATCCCATTCGAGATCAGGTGGTGCGGCAAATAGATTTCTATAGCCTCTGGACCACGCAGCTCCGCCAAAATGATTGCTTTGAAGCGTTGGTTGGTTCGCTGCGTGATGCCGGGGCGTCCATAGCCATAAATCCGCAGCACGTTTGAAGAGGCGAGTGAGGCAGTTTTGCTCGCGAACATCACGCTGGCAGGTTGCGATGCCCTCGTAAGAAACACATACCCCTTCAACTCTATAGCTGTTTTCGGGTACCCGCAGCGTAGCATCGCCTCGCTTAGGGGTTAATCGTAGCGAGGGCCTCTTTGTGCTTTTCCAATGCCTGTTGCGCGGCTGCAATGACATCTTCGCCTTTTTCGCCGCCAGCGACCTGAACCGTCGGGAACGCAGGCTTGATGTTGTTGTCGTGAAACGCCTGGTTGATTCTCATCAGCGCGCGCCGTTTAAGTGTAAATTGTTCGCCGGGAATGGTGGTAAATTTCATCCGAAGGATTAGGCCGGAATCGCCCATGCTGTCGATGCCCTGCATCTTGAGCGGTTCGATGGTGATCGGTGCAAGCTCCGGATCGGCGAACAATTCCTGCCCGATCTTCTTGATGATCTTCCGCGCCTTGTCGACGTCGGTATCGTAGCCGACGGTCACCGTCAGCTTCTCGATCACCCAGTCGCGGCTAAGATTCTGAACCGCACCGAGTTCGCTGAAAGGAACAATATAGATCGCGCCGCGGTGGTGCCGTAACTTGACGGATCTCAAGCTGAAAGATTCGACGGTCCCTTTGTAGGAGCCACTTGAAATGTATTCGCCAACACGGAAGGCATCATCGAGCAGGTAGAACATTCCGCTAATGATGTCCTTGACAACGGTCTGTGCACCGAAGCCTATCGCAACACCGACGACACCTGCGCCGGCAATCAGCGGCGCGATCTCGACCCCCAGTGCCGAGAGCGCCATCATCATGGCGACGGCCACGAACAGAATCATAAGCACGTTCTTGAGGATGGGCAGCAGCGTCCTGATGCGGGCACGCCGTCGCTCGCGTTCGCTGCCGTGTTCATGCGCCAACTCGGTCTCGCCAAGCTTCCGATCGATCAGCACTTTCACGACGTTCCAGACAAGGTCGATCACCAGTAGGATGATACCGGCGCTCAAGGCACCACGCATCAATCGCCGTGCGGCCGAGTCCTGTGCGGTGACGCCGGTCAGATTGATGTCGAGGACATCAGCCAGGAAAAGGATAGCCCCAACGATCAGCGCGGCGCGTATGCCGCGTTCGACCATGACAGAAACGATGCCCGGCTTGGTTTGGACAGCGACAACAGCATCCATGTCGGGATCGACACTGGCATTGGTAACGCTGTTAGTCAGAAGGTTATCGACCGAGGCTCTCGTCAAAGCGATCGCGCCGGGGAGTGCCGCGGCGACAACGGCAATCCAGAACGGCTTCATCATTCCGGCTACCCAGAGAAGCCAGAGCGAGACGAAATAGATCGACCAGAGCCAGTTGCGTGCCCGGATGCCGATGCGGCTGAAGCGGGGGGCTCCGTCTACTGTCTGGACAACCACCGGACGGTTCCAGACCGCCTCGATGCCGAGCAGGAGCAGAACGATCCCGAGCGCATAGGCAGCCACCTGCCGGGACGTGTCGGCAAAGCCGAGCGTCGTAAGAAGATGAACGGTGATCGAACCGAAAGCATACCAGCCGACGATATATCCGAGCCGTTTCGTCCAATGCGTGGCTGCCTGATCGGTGACCGGGATGACACGAAAGCACTCCGCATTGGGAAAACCACCCGATCCCGGCGGAGCCAGAAGAAAATCGAACGAAACGCGCGCAAGCCGGAAGATTACGACTGCGAAAAGATAGCCCACGACGATCTCGCGGACCAGAGGCGGCCATTCGAATGCGAGGAAGAAGCCGATGCTGCCGAGCCCAAAGGCCAACACGTAGCAGATTGCCCACAGCAACCTAACAGAAATTACAATGAGCTTGTCGCGTGCGGTTGAAATCCGAAGGGAAGCGATCCACGCTCGCCAACTCCGGCTAAGCCACCAGAAGCACCATTGTGCCGCCAATCCCGCAGCCACGAAGGCGATCACGAAGAAGATGGGACGTGCGCTGCGGCTGGTTTCGAGCTCCTTCTGCAGTACGGCGGCCGCTTTGCCAGTCTCTGCCGGAAACGCCTGTAAACCTTCGAGAAGCCGCCCGGCATGCACACGAAAAGTCGTGGCGAAATCCGCATAGGAGACAAGCTCCTCCGCAACGACCGCGGGCGTCGCCGGCGCGGTTGCCGACTTCGCGCTCAGCAGCCACGAACGAACCTGCGGGTCGTCAACCAGTTCCAGGAAGCGCTGAACCTTCTCCGTCTGGGCAGTATCGGCAACCACTGTCTGCGCGAACGCCGGCAGGCCACAGACAAGAACTGCGAGGACCAGAAAAAAGCCAGAAAGGACTGTGCGGTGCAAGGCAAATAGTCGGCTCAAGAGCGGCATCTTCATGATTTCCTGCAGTTTACAGACGAGGCGGTCCGGCATTTTGCCGGTCGTTTCGAACTCGACACGCCAACCGGTCCGAATGCATCAAGCTGATTTGAAAAATTGTCGCGGGTATCCGCATCGATGATGGCCACCGGAGCAGCGAGTATCAGCCCCGCAGCGTTTCCAGCGGCAGCGGCAGTCCCGGTGGTTGCCGCGAGGATCGTATCGCCCAGCCCGACGCGGTTGTCGGTCAATGTCTGCCCGTCGGAAATGCGTGCACCGATGAGTCGAACGATCTCCGGTGACTCGGCGAATTTTCCATGGTTAAGCCTGTCGCCCGCCTTCACCTTGGTTAGATCAATGACCTTGATTTCGGCATCCGCCAGTTCCTGCTTATAGGGCGCCTGTTCAGGATCGATCGAGCCGAGACGGGCGACATCGCCCCAGACGCGGCGCGAAACGGCCAGCGCACGGTCGTCGCGGGAGACGAAAAGCGTGAATTGCGGATGCGGCGTGCCCATATCGACGATCTGCGAACGAAAGACATCGACGTCGACATCGGGAGCCGCAAGCATTACATTCTTGAATTTGGCCGGCAGCCCGCCGTTGCGGATCGCCATTTGCCGAAGTGCTTCAAGTGTCAGCCAGTTGCCCATCGAATGGGCAAGGATCGAGACTTCCTTAACTTCCACGTCCTTGGCCAGATACTGGAATAGGTTTTCTAGCGCATTGCGTGTGTAATTGGTGCTTTCACGGTCGTAGCCGTAGGCGAGCAGGCTGCCACGCGATGGCCATGTCACGAGGATCGGCGCGCTGTGGACGCCGGAATCGCGGATTATCTGGGCAAAACGGTAGACACTGTCCTCGAATTTCGTGTTGAAGCCATGGATGAACACCAGCGCGCTGCCATCCGGCGTCTTCCTGACGGACGTACTGAGCCAAGCCTTGGCCGCCTTGAGGTCGATGATGTCTGCCTTGAGGGTGGCGAAATCTGTAGCTGGGTTCGGTGGCAGTTTTTTTGGCCAGGACACTTCACCGGCCTTGCGGGCATCATCCGGAGGCACCGAGACTGTGATCTCGGCAAAATTCGGCGCCCGCGCCCGTTCGCCGGTGAACATCTCTCCGGGAATGTCTGACTGGCTTCGGGTCGTCGCGATCAGCATCTCCACCCGGTGCGACCGGGGCGCGGTATCGGCAACAGGGGTCAGGACATCCTTGGGATGCCCGCCGCAGCTCGTCAGTGCGCTACATAGAAGGACGCAAAGGAGGCCCTGCTGCAACCCTTTTAAAAGCGGACGCATGCCATCTCCCCACCGGCAATCCTTCATTATCGATCCTGTGCCGTGGGAGAGCGGCATGCGTTCGGAAAAGCACAAAGGTCGCTCTCAACTCTTCAGTCTGGGGTTTGTCGAACTAACGAAAATAGGCGGCCATCACCTGCTGCCGTCGTGTCAAGAGCGGCGGATGCCATCAGGATTCCTTGCCGAAGCAGACATAGGTGCACTATGCAGAAGGCGCCGGGGAGCGGGAGTATCTTACTGTAACTTACAGGCTCGCGCGCTAAGGAAGCTGAGCGGCTTCGGCAACGGTGCGGTCATCGAGCGGAACGGCCATACCGGCTTTTTGCAAACCGGCAAGGAGGCGATTGAGGTCCGCAGCTCGCATATTCCGCGACTTCATCTCCAAAATGAAGTTAGGCAGAAAATCCGGCCTCATCGTCTCGAACACCTCTGCTTCGCGGCGTGCGTCCGCCGTCATTCCGGCTTCCGCATATATAATCGCGGCTACGATGTGAAAAAGCGGGAACCTCTGCATATCGGCCTGCCTGATCTGCACCACCGCATTTTGGGTGTCGCCCAGCATGTAGGACGCTAGCCCACGTGTTCCGCGGTAGAATCCGCCGCCGCCGGGATTAAGGGCGATGGCCTGATCAAGAAGCGCCGCGCCACGATGCCACTGTCCGGCAATGGCGATCCTGGTTCCGAACTCACCCATCAGCTCGGTGTCGTTGGGATTGGTGGCCAGCGCCTGCTCCCCGACATGAATGGCTTCGGAGAGTTGCTGGTTGAAGAACAGCGCCGTCATCATCGCCTGCTGCGCACGCATGTTTCCGGATTCCATCTGCACGGCCCGGCGCGCGGTTTGAAGCGACCGCGAAATTGGGGTAGGCTCCCCCGCCTTCAGATTGAACTTGTACCGCTGTTCATCGAGATAAACCATGGAGAGCATAGCCCAGGCCGTGGCGTAGGTCGGATAGCGTGCGACGGCGCGTTCCAGACAATCGCGCACGGTCCCGTGCCGGTCCGCGCTGAGTTCGGTACGATATTCATAGAAGTCCAGTGTGCAGCGATAAGCGCCGAGATCGTTCGGCGGCGGGCGCGCAACGTCCGCCTGGGCGATAAATCCGTAGGGCTGAGCCACCGAGGCGGCCACGCGGTTTGCAACGTCCGTCTGGATAGCGAATAGGTCGCGCGACCGAAGGTCGCTATCATAATTCTGCGACCAGAGAATTGCTCCGTCCCGGGTGTCCACCAGCCTGACGCTGGTCCGCATCCTGTCGCCGGCGACCCGGACGCCGCCCGCCAGAAGATAGCGCGCGCCAAGACGTTCACGGACATCCTTGATATCTACGTCTGCCGGTAGGGCCTTTGATGTTTCACGTCCAAACACCTTTATCTCTTTGAAGCGCGGCAACGTCGTCAGCAATTCTTCAGTCAGGCCAATCGTATAAAGTTGCGCCTGCGGACCATCGCCAAGGTTCGCGAACGGCGCAATGAGCAGCGTTGGTTCATCCGGCTGCATTAAGCTTGTTTGACCCAAGCCTGTCGTATCGTGTCGAGGCAACGTCCAGTAGACCGCGAATGCGGAAATGGCCACTGCTCCGGCCAAAGCTCCGACACTAAGGGCATTGACCGACCACCAGGATGCTTTGGCAGGAGATCCGGGTGGGGCAATCGGCGATTTTTCCGGAGTTTCCCGATTGGCCGACGCCGGACAATTCCAGGTGAATACCGGGACATAACCACCCTTCGGAATGTCGATGCGAATTGGATCAATCTGGCCTGCGACGAGGTAATACCGTTCGATCGCGCGTCTCAGTCGCCCCGCCTCGATGCGGACGACCGGATCATCCTGGCTAAAATGTTCGTCGCGCCGAAATATCTCAAGCGCGATGGAGTAGCCTTTGAGGCGGCTTGCCCGGCCGGCCAGTGCCTCTTCGACAATATAGGTCAGGAAGGCCGCACCACGGCCTACCGTCGGAAACTCGGGGCTAGCAACAATACGCTCGAGCTGCGCGCGAATTTCGTCTGCGTTGGGTGGCTGACGCGTTCCGACAGCATTCGAATCCTGCACGGCCAGATACTCCCCAACGTATCACCAGACCTGCCATCCGTATGTTACGGTAATATACTCCACAAAAGACCCGCCTTACTTGAGACTGCTCCTGGAAGCGCACGTGGCAGTGGTGATTTTGTGTATTCCTAGAACAGAAAGAAATCAAGAAAGATGGATGAGGACGCCTATGCGGCCTGCCGCCGTTTTCCGACCCAAGCCAAGCCCATCATCGAGCTTTCGGCCCGGGATGAAGGCTTTCGAGACCTCTGCGCTGACTTCGCGACCGCCGAAGCGGAATTGCAGAAGTGGCGCGGCTCGCAACACATACTGCGGGAACAGAGGGTCTCGGAATATGTCGTCCTTGTCGAAGCGCTCGCGGGCGAGATCGTATCAACATTGGAAAATGCATCCGTCGTGCCGTTTCCACGCCGCTGACCGGCTCAGACTGCAACCTGCTAGGCGTATGTTACCGTTGCCTACATTGCGCTGGATCACCTGACGGCTGACAAAATTCTTGAGCGACGCGCCGGCTCGCCGCCGTCTTCATACATGCCGCACCCGATAAGGTCGGTTCAACGAACGGGAGTTCCCATGTCTGTCAACATCGAGACCAACATCGAACCAGCAGCTGCGACGTGGCGCTTTAAGCTGGGTATTGCCCTTGTATGCCTTGCCATCGGGATGTGGCTGTGCGTGCCGCTGGCTGCTTGGGCCGGCGTTCCGAACACGCGGATCGCCGCGATGACGGGCGTGATCTTCATCGTCAACAAGGTTCTTCTGCTTCTGGTCATTGCCGTGATGGGCAAGTCGGGCTTTCAGCAGCTGAAGGGAAAAATCTTTGGTGTCTTCAAGCTCGCGCCCGATACCAGCGTCGGCAGCGTGCGCTACACGCTCGGCCTTGTCATGTTCTGTGTGCCGTTGATCACCAGCTGGCTTGAACCCTACATCGATGCCGTCGCTCCGGGCTTGCGCCCCAATATCTGGCAGCTTCAGTTGCTCGGCGACGTGATGTTCCTGGCAAGCTTCTTAGTCCTGGGGGCCAATTTCTGGGAAAAAATCAGATCCCTTTTCATCCGCACGAGCCGCGTGGTCTCCACGCCCGCAGCAGAGTGAAGGGAACGCAGACGTGGCCTCCGATGAAACCCTGAGCGTGCCGGCGCCCCAGCAGACCACACCAAGCGCCAATCCGCTGCGAAAAACAGCGCTGATTGTCATCCTTCTGGCGCTGATACTCTTCGCTCTTTCCGTGTTCATGGAACGACGGACGCCGTCGACGACGCAGGCCCAGGTCCAGGCCTATGTCGTTGGCATCGCCCCGGAGGTGACGGGACGGATCGTCGAGGTCAACGTCACCGACAACGCGGCAGTCGAACCCGACCAGGTTCTTTTCCGCATCGATCCTGCCCGCTACCAGATTGCGGTTACGGAAGCGGAAGCGGCCCTTGCCCGTGTCGGCCAGACGATCGGGGCGTCGACCGCCCAGGTCGATGCCGTTCAGGCAAGGCTCGTTCAGGCGCAGGCGAGCCGTGACAATGCCAGCGAACAGCTGGGCCGCGCGTCGGAATTGACAAAGCGCGGCGTCTACGCCAAGGCGAAGCTGGACGAGGCGCAGCTGTCCTTCGATCAGGCGCAGGCAGCGGTCACGGCAGCCGAAGCCGATCTCGTCAGTGCGCAGGCCGACCTCGGTCCTGCGGGAAGCGACAATCCGGAACTTAAGCAGGCGCTCGCCGTTCTGGAACGCGCCCAGCTCGATCTTCTTAAAACAACGGCACGCGCGCCCTCGACAGGCGTGGTCACCAACCTGCAGCTTTCCATCGGCAAGGTGGTCAGCGCCGGGCAATCCGCAATGACTTTCATTGATGTCGGCACGGTCTGGATTGCCGCAGCGTTCAAAGAAAACAGTCTCGAAAAGGTCGCCGTCGGCAATCGTGCCGAGGTGCTTTTCGACGCTCTTCCGGGAAAGATTTTCAGTGCGACGGTCGAAAGCGTCGGTCTCGGCGTGTCGCAAGGCAGTACGGATCCGAGCACCGGTCTTCCGACGATCCGCAACGACAGCGGCTGGGTGCAGGAAGCGCAACGGTTTCCGGTGCGGCTCGTCATGGATGACGGAAGGCCGAAGGGCGTTCGGTATGGTTCACAGGCGACGGTGGTTATCTACACCGGAGACCACCCGATTACCAACGCGTGGGGATCGCTGTGGATCCGGATCATGTCGGTGCTGACCTATGTCGGCTGAGAGCGCTGTGGCCGTGCAAAGGCGCAAGGGACTGCGGGTCGCGCTCGCAGTTTCCGTCGGCTTCACCGCCTCGGTGGCATCAGGCGCCATCGTGCCTTTTCTCGGGCCGTTGTTTGCCGGACAATTCCTGTTGTCGAGCAGCTCGCCGATGCCACTCGCAAAAACCCTGGGCATGGCGATACTCATCGTCGCCGTTGGCATGTTCATGTCGATCTTGACATCATGGTTCGGCGACCACCCGGTAGTCTTTCTCCTCCTGCTTGGCCTTTTGTACTTTTCCTGCTTTGTCGCGCAGTCGAGCGGCAAGGGCGGTGCTGCGATCTCCCTCATTCTCATCATAGCTGTTATGGTGCCGTTGTTCGGCGTCCTCAATAAGGAACTGGCCGCATCCATCCTGTCGATCCTACTCCTGGGCGTGCTCAGCGGTGCGGTGTTGATGTGGTTTGCCCATGCTGTTTTTCCGGAACCCGCATCCGTGGACGAACCTGTGCAACAGGCTACGCTCCGTTCTGCCGACTACAAGCGTGCTCTGGCAAATACAGTGATCCTGCTGTCGATCGTGGCAATCTGTTTGACCAGCGATAACCTGACCTCCGCAGCGGTCATCCCTATAACCGTGGCAACGCTTCTCGCGCAGTTAGACACTGCGGCGGGCGGGCGGGCTGCACTCGGCCTCACCGTCGTAAACCTGTTCGGGGGGATTGTGGCCTCGTTTGCTTATGAGACGCTCGGTCTCCGGCCCAATCTGCTGTCGCTATTCATCATAACGCTCGTTGTCTGCCTCATTCTGGGTGGAAGGGCCGCCGCACGGTCACCGTACGCAAAGGTGTATGCCGGCGCGCTGACGATTTTCCTGATTTTGTTCGGGCTCGGCGTCTCGCCCCTACCCGGGAGTGCGGCTGAATCGTTTTCGACGCGCACCCTCTACGTCGGTGCTGCAATCCTCTACACGCTTTTGGCAACCGCGTTGCTTTGGCGATCGCAACCTACCGAAGCCGGGGCAACGTGACCGCCGAACGGGAGATGTCATGATCCAGCGAACAGGCGGAATTGCCTATGCCACGCTTCTTGCCGGGCAGACCGGGGCTGCCTCCGCCTTGTTCTGGATTATGTTTCCCATTTTTCATGAGATCGTTACGCATCTGGGCGAGCGGCAGGAGATGGCGGCTTCTCTGCAGATCGCGGCCTTGTGCAGCGCGGCATTTCTGCATCTTTGCTATTGGACGCGGGTTAGATGGGTTCCTGTGGTTGCACCATTCCACAGCGTCTTTCTGGGTCATGTATGCGCATTTTTAAGCCGGGTGAGTTTCTTTTTCGGCGGTGCGCTTTTCTCGGTCCTCTTCTTCCGACACCTGCCTGCTTTGGATGCATTACCATCGTTCTCAAGCACAGTCTGGTCAGCGGTCGAAGTCGGAATCATACTGTTTGGTCTCTACTGCTATTCGCGAGAACTCGATCGGTTGGCAAGCGCCATTGAGGAGCCAATTCCATGCACAACGGCCAAGCAATGACCGCTCCGTTCGATAAATCTCGAATACCCTCGTATGAGGTAAAGGCTCTATCCGTCAGAATATGCAAAAGGATATCAGCAAGACCCTTGCAGCCGGCACTCCATCAAAGCTCATGCAGTCCAGCATCGGGTGCGAAGCAAAGATGGGATGTCGCGCGATCGGCTGTGGGGAACAAGTGGGAAGCACGGCGATGATCGAAGGGTTATATCAGGCGATGTTCTATGCCGATCGTCAGCATGATGGCTTGCCTGAAGAATGGTTTGGGCGCGGCGTCATGCACATTCGAGAGGGAAAAATAATCGGCGGCGACAGCGACTTCTACTATATCGGTCACTACAAACTTGAAGGTACCAGGTTCGACGCCTTCTTAAAAGTGACACCGCATGCCAAGCAGCCGCGGTCCGGAGCACCCTTCGGTCCGAATGGTTCTGGACTTGTCGTGAGAGGTACTGCGGATACCGCCGAGATTCGATGCGGCGGAACCATTTGTCACTCGCTTGGCGGTCGCATTCACATTGGGCTAACCTGGCTTACAGAATAGCGTGACCGCACGGCCTACCTATTGTTTCGCTCGTCCGGCCTTCGATCTGGCGTTTATCGTGTGTTGGCGCAGTGCGAAGCGTCTTCCGTTCATGCCGCACCCACTCACACCGGTCGAAGGTGACCGCTCACTCAGATAGGGGTTCGCAAATGTGCGGGACTGCGGCATTGAAGTGCAGGTGGGTGAGCCATAGGGCTGCTTTAACGATGGCATAAAAAACCGGCCTTTCGAGAAGGGGGCTTCAACGGAAAGCAAGGCAAGCTAGCCGATTCATAGTTCGCGCAGTAAAGATTGTGACAGATCAGCCGGGTATTGATCGATATGGCATCGATAAAAATCAGTCTTGCTGATGCGTTATTGAAAAACCGCTTTCGACGCCTGATCCACAGATCACGCGCCTGGGCGATTTGCGATTGCGATTTACGGTTTGCGATCTGCGCTGTTCGCTTGCATTGAGGCTGTTCTTACTGCTCAGCCCAAGCCGATGCGATAATCGACCAATGGTGGCGCTCGGCGAGTTCGACACACAACTCGTCCAACGTCACCTCATGAGCCAACACACGTTCGCCAAGCCACTGGCTATGTGGTGAGAGCTTGCTGCCGGGAGGAAGGTCCTGCCTAGCCGGAGCGAGCGAGCCGGACGATCGGTGCAGGATCATCATGTTGTTGACAAACTGAGGCGACACCCGGAAATGCCCAGCAGCCTCACGATTGCTGTTGCCTTCTTCCACAAACGCAATGCCACGCGCACGCCCATGGCGGTCTCCTTCTATGGGCAAGGTGAATCACCGATCAGCTCGATACGGAATTCCGAATTTGATTAGGCGCGACACGCTTTAGCAGATTTCCGAATGCCAACATCTATGCCCCACCGACTGTCAATCTCAGCGCATTCGCCGCGCTTATCGACCACGGTCAGCGTAGTTCGTCAGTGCGTCCTTGTCACGATAGATGAATTTTCATTCGGGATAAGGAAGCCAAACAAATTCTCTTTGCTGCCTCCAACACCGACTCTTGAAACGCGCCAGAAACAAAGCGGGATTTGATGTCCTGCGATCCGTTGTGCAATGTCGTTAAGTGCAATCATCCTCCAGCTAACTGCAATCGCAAGCCGCGAGACGACAATCTCTCTCCGCCTAACTGCAACTTCTAACGGCTTCAAATTGCAACTCCACCAGAGATCCGTGCGAAGAATGTGGTATTTCGCATGAAAATGCTGCTGAAATTTACAGGTTCGGCCGATGCTATCTGACGAAACTGAATTCTATCTTTCTGAAATCGCGTGATATTTTTTCAGAGACCATGCCAATTTTCTGTAATCGGACGGCAAGGGACACACGCGAAAAAATAAATCCACAGCCAAATCTCCTTAACTCACTGAAATCATTAAAATGCCTTACGCTCGCCGCGCGCCGAACATTGGTGCAACATGGCGAACGAGATTCGCGAGGCGCTTGGTGCGAGCAGGCTGAAGGATGGAAGCTGGACCGCCATCGAAGCCGCCGAGCTTCAAGGCTTGAAGCGGCGGATCGATATCGAGGAAAGGCTGTTGCGTTCCAGCGGATGCGGGGAACCATGCTACGTCTGGATTGCCTAAAAATGGAGTGTTTCGCCAATCAAAGAAAAGTGGAAACGCTCCGTATGGATTTGGCTACCGTGGTCACCAAGGTGCCGCGAAATGCGCTGGTGACACCGCAGCCCAGACGCCGAACGCGCAAGCGGCGCGATTGTACCCAAAACAGGCCAGGAATCGCGAAGGGTTTTTGAAGACAAATATTTGATTTTCGGTGTGTTTTGCGCCTAATGCATTCAGCGGAGGGTCAGTTGCCTTTGCGCACGAAAATAGACCCTTCTTCGAAAAGGACTTCCCTTGAAAAAAATATTGGTTCTGGCTGCGGCATTAGTCGTTGTTCCGTTTTTTGCCCATGCCGAAACGCTGGTTTTTCCAAGCGATGCGCCGGTTGCGTCGGTGACCATTCCTGATGCTTGGGGTCCGAAAGAAACAATCTCCGGCATTGAGGCCAAGTCGCCGGATTCCGCCATCTATTTCTCGATCGATGTCGCGACGGACAAGAACATGGACAAGGTCATCGAAGATGCAGTCAAGTTCCTGACCGATAACGGCGTCACCATCGACGATACGACGCAAAGGGACTCGGGCGACGTCGAAATCAATGGCATGAACTTCGGCAGCATCGAATTCGACGGTACCGATGTCGATGGCCCCGTGGAAGTTTCTCTCGGCTTCGCCTCGCCTGTCGAGGGCAAGATGCTCGTGGTCACCTATTGGGGAACCAAGGCGACACAGGATGCGCATTCCAAGGATTTGGGAGAAATCCTGAAATCGCTCAAGCCATCGAACTAACGCCCCGAATACGAGGCGAACAGCAGCGAGGGACATGGCAGTGTCCCTCGCCGTTTGCTGGCGTCGGCATCAAGAGCATTCCCTGCATCGCCGGTCGATCATAGGGTTCCGGCCGCAGGGGGTGTAACCCTTGGCAAAACGCTGCGCGGCGTCATCGCCTCACGACATGATCAGCCCGCCATCGACATTAATGGTCTGACCGGTGATATAGGCAGCGTCATCGCTTGCCAGAAAAGCGACGAGGCCCGAGACATCAGCGCCGGTTCCGGCCCGGCCCATGGGGATTGTCTTCACCCATTCGGCCATCAGTTCGCCAGGCTTGTAGTCCCCGAGCAACTTGCCCCAGGCGCTGTCGTTGTAAGCCCACATGTCGGTCTCGATGATGCCGGGGCAGATGGCGTTGACCGTGATGTTTTCCTTGGCGACTTCCTTGGCAAGGCTCTGGGTGATGCCGACGACGCCGAATTTGCTGGCGGCATAATGCGGCGTGAAGATGAAGCCCTGCCGCGCCTGTCCCGATGCCGTGTTGATCAGCCGGCCCCCCTCGCCGTGTTTGCGCATCCTGGCGATCGCCTCCTTGCAGCAGAGGAAGACGCCCTTGGTGTTGACTGCCATCACCTTGTCCCATTCGGCTTCGCTCATCTGCTCGATCCTGGCGATGGTGATCACGCCGGCATTCTGGATAGAGATATCGACACGGCCGAAGCGGTCCTCGGCAAGATCGTAGAGCGCCTTGACCGCGCCGGAATCGGTGACGTCCATGCGCATCGCGGCGACTTTTGCACCGGTCGCGACGAGGTCGGCCGCAACGGCCTCGACCTTCGCGTCGATGGCGCTCAGCACGACCGCTGCGCCCTCAGCCGCAAACCGGGCGGCGAAGGCCACGCCGATACCGCCGCTGGCCCCTGTGATGACGACAGTCTTGCCTTCGAAACGCTTGTGCATGGGCAATTTCCTCCTACCAGCAGACGAAGCCGCCATCGACGATCAGATCGATGCCGGTGACAAAAGATGAGGCACGGCTGGCGAGAAACACCGCCGGCCCCACCATCTCGTCGACGGTCGCCATACGGCCCATCGGCGTGTCGCGTTCGAATATCCGCCGCTGTTCGGCCACTTCCGGCCGCTGGTTCATCGGTGTCAGCGTATAGCCGGGGCTGATGACGTTCACGCGCAAGCCGCGGTCAACCCATTCCATCGCAAGGCTCTTCGACAGGTGGATCACGGCGGCCTTCGACGAGTTGTAGTGAGCCTGGGTCAGGCCGCGATTGACGATCGAACCGGACATCGAGGCGATGTTGATGATGCTGCCCTTTGCGCGTGGCAGCATGACCCGCGCCTGCGCCTGGCACGAGAGAAAAACGCCGTTGACGTTGATTTCGTAAAGCCGGGTCCACTGGTCTTCGCCCATGTCTTCCGCCGGGGCAGCATTGGCGATGCCAGCATTGTTGACGGCGATGGTCAGCGGCCCGATTTCGTGCTCCGTTCGGGCAATCGCCGCGGCAATCTCCCCGGCCGATGTTACCGATCCGACAATGGCCAGCGAGCGGTGACCAAGCGCTGCGATGCGTGCCGCCGTTTGTTCGAGGCCTCCGCCGGAGGAGTGGCCGTAGCAGACGACATCGGCCCCTGCTTCGGCAAGGCCGATGGCGATCCGCTGGCCAATGCCGCTTCCGGCACCGGTCACGAAAGCGACGTCGCCACCGAGCGAAAACAGGTTCATCATGACGCTTTATCCATTCGAATGTTGTTGCCTGGATTAGCTTGTGGCGAGCTCCATGACCGCGACGCCGCTCGCCTCCGCCCTGTCGAGAATGCCCCGTTGCCGACCCCGGCTGATTACCATCACCCTGTGCGACAGGCCAAGCACTTCCTCAAGGTCGGAGCTGACGACGATCACCGCCATGCCCGAACGGGCGAGATCGGCGATGACTTCGTAGATCGCCGCGCGCGCGCCCACATCGATGCCGCGCGTCGGCTCGTCGAGAATGAACAGTTTCGGTGGTCGGGCGATCCATTTGGCGATGACGACCTTCTGCTGGTTGCCGCCAGAAAGTTTGCCGGCAGGCTGATCGTGGCGCCCCTTGATGCCGAGACGCGCAATGCTCTTTTCTGCAAAATCCTTGACCGCGCCCGGCCAGACCCAGCCCGACGACGCGATGTGGTCCTGGTTGCCCAGAGCAAGGTTCTCGCCGATCGTCTGGTCGAGGATGACGCCCTGCAGCTTGCGATCCTCCGGCACCATGACGATGCCGGCGCGGATGGCGGCGGCCGGTCCATCGAGCTTCACCACCGCGCCATCGACGGAGACAGTGCCTGCCGAGACGGCGTCGGCCCCGGTGATGGCGCGTACGAGTTCGGTTCGCCCGGCACCGATCAGACCGGCAATGCCGAGGATTTCACCCGCCCGCACGGAAAAACTGACATTCTGGAAGCTGTCGTCTTGGGAGGTAAGGTCGCGAACGTCCAGTACCGTTCTTTCGGCGGGCGGGTGAAGGGAGGGGAACATCCGATCGACACTGCGGCCGACCATGTCCTCGACGATCCTGCGGATCGGTATGTTGGCGGTCTCGTGGCGGGCGACCACCCGGCCGTCGCGCATGACGACGATGCGGTCGGCAATGCCGGCGATCTCCTCCAGCCTGTGGCTGATGTAAAGGAAGGACATGCCTTCGGCCTTCAGCTTGCGGATCTGCTCGAAAAGCAACGCGGTCTCGGCGCTGCCGAGCGCCGCCGTCGGCTCGTNNGATCAACAGTCTGGCATTCAAGGTCAACGCCTTGGCGATCTCAACCTGCTGCTGCGCCGCCACGCGCAGCGTCCGGACCTTCTGGTCGGGAGAGACATCGAGGCCGAGGCGGCGCAATTGCACCGAGGCCTTTTCGTTCATCGCCGCGCGGTCGATGATGCCGTTGCGGGTCAGCATGCGGCCGACATAGACATTTTCGGCGACGCTGAGATCGGGAAGCAGTTTCAATTCCTGATGGATCATGCCGATCCCGGCTTCGATCGCAGCCGCCGGCGATGCAGGCGCATAGACCTCGCCCTGCCAGTGGATCGTGCCGCTGTCCGGCCGGAAAGCGCCGGCGATGATATTGGAGACAGTCGACTTTCCCGCACCGTTTTCGCCGAGCAAGGCCACGACTTCGCCGGGACGAATATCGAAGCTTGCATCGGTCAGCACCCGGATCGGACCGAAGCTCTTGCACAGGCCGCTGACGGAGAGCCCCTTGTGGAGGCCCTCCGCCGTGTCCTGCCGGATGGGGTGCGGGACGGTCATGTTATCCTCAAGGATGATTGCCGATGAAGCCTTCGACATTGTCCTTCGTGGTCAATGTAGCGTCCTGAAGCTGTTCGGCCGGCACCGAGCCGCCCGAAACCAGCGCGATGGCGGCATCGACGGCCATGCGGCCCATGCCTTGAGTCTGCTGGGTCGCCGTCACGTCGAAGACACCCTTCTGGAGGGCTTCGAGTGCTGCCGTATCGCCGTCGAAGCCGGCAACCCAGACCTTGGAACCGGTGTTGGCGACCTTGACGGCCTGTGCCGCGCCGAGCGCCAGACCATCGGCCTGCGCGAAGATGATCGAGACGTTCGGATTGGCCTGCAGAAGGTCCTGCGTCAGCTTGAAGCCTTCATCCTGCGACCACATCTGGCTCCACTGTTCGCCGACGATCTTGATGTCGGGATAGGCGGCCAGCGCATCGCCGCAACCCTTGGAGCGATCGACTTCCGGCGTCGTGCCCTTCTGGCCATGGATGATCAGCATCTCACCCTTGCCGCCCGCCTGCTTGGCGATGTAGTCGCAGACAGCCTTGGCGGATGCGACGCTGTCGGTGGCAATGAACGTATCGCCAGGTGCACCGTCGGCGTTGCGGTCGACGTTGATCACCGGGATGCCGGCAGCCTTTGCCGCCTTGGTCGGCACCGATGCGGCGGTGGCGCCGGCCGGGATGTAGATCAGCGCGTCGATGCCCTGCGTCAACAGGTCTTCGACCTGGCTGACCTGGGTCGCCGAATCGCCCTTGGCATCGACGGTGATTACTTCGATGCCTTTTTCCTTGGAATAGGCTTCGACCGACTGCTTGATCTGGTTGAAGAAGTTGGCCTGAAGATTGGCGACGGCGAGCCCGATCTTCTTGGCGTCCTTGGCCTCTGCCATGCCTGACATGGCAAGGAACGGAACCAGGGCGGCGGTGGCCATCATGACGGTACGGCGATTGAACATTGCATTCCTCCTCTTATGCCGCAGTCGCCGCAGGGTCGCGGAAACATCACGGTCTTGCTTCTGGATCTCCCCGATCCTTTTCCCGCCCGTATCCGGACGGATCTCCTCACAGCCGCTCCGGCAAACCGGCTCGACCGCTATTTCGCACGGCGTTTCCACGCATCCGTCGCAACCGCGAGCGCGATGACCACACCGATGATGATCTGCTGGATGAAGGGCGAGACGCCAAGCAGGTTGAGCCCGTTGCGCAGCACGCCGATGATCAGGACGCCCACCGCGGTCCCGCCGATCGATCCGACCCCGCCCGAAAGGCTGGCGCCGCCGATGACGACCGCCGCGATCGTGTCCAGTTCATAGCCGAGACCGGAACTGGGCTGCACGGAATCGAGCCGCGCCGCGAGAACCACACCGGCCAGTCCGGCCAATAGACCGCACGCGGCATAGACCCAATTGGTCAGGCGGCGAACCGGAATACCGGACAGGCGCGCCACCTCCGGGCTGCCGCCGATCGCATAGAGATTGCGGCCGGTGGCGCGGTATTTCAGGAACACGCCGGTGGCGACGGTGAGCAGCACCATCAGCGCCACCGTCAACGACACGAAACCGAAATGGCGAACGATCGACAGGCTGGTGAACCAGTCCGGAAAACCGACGATCTGCGATCCGTCGGTGATGATGTTGGCAAGACCCCGCGCCACCGACATCATCGCCAGCGTCGCGATGAACGGCGGCAGCCCCATCGCCGTGATCATCAGGCCCGAACCCAGCCCGCAGAGCGCCGCGACCGCCAGCCCCGCAAGGATGCCAATGGGCAGCGACAGGTTCATGTAATCGGGATGGCCGACATACCCCATCACCATCATCGCGATCGCCAGGACGGAGCCGACCGACAGGTCGATGCCGCCGATCAGGATGACCAGCGTCATGCCTATCGCCATGATGCCGATGACGGTGATCTGATCCATGACGTTCAGGATATTGCGCACGGTCAGGAACGTATTGGTGGAAACAGACAGGACCAGACACAGGAGAACAAGGCCGATGAGCGGCCCGCGGCTTCCGGCAAACAGGAAGGCGACGGCCGAACGGCGCATGTCGACAACCGGGGTCGCCGTGGCCGGCTTGGCTTCGGACATCGGGGAACTCATCGGCTGCCATCCTCAAGCTTCGCCGGGCGATCCACGCGATCGTCATGTCTCCGATAAAACGTCACATCATCCTCCCGAGTGAACAATTTATCTTTTACCTATATATTTGTTCAGCTAATATCGCGGTGAGAAGATTGTCAAGAGCGGAATGCAAACATTGGAGCCACCCAAGCCGGCGCGCTTGGGACGAGTTTCGCGTTGAAAATTCAAACTTGCTTTTGCCGGGCGCCAATGCCTGCTTTATGGATATCCATGAGGCAGCGCGCCGCTTGGCGATGGCGGGGCACAGGACAGGCGTTTTCATGAGCAGCGACAACGAGACGAGTGGCCGGGAAGGCGGCAGCCGCTACGCCGATAGCGAATTGAAGGCGCGCGCGGCCTGGCATTATTATGTCGAGGGCCTGACGCAGGAGCGTATTTCCGAAGAGCTCGGCATCGGCCGCATCAAGGTTCACCGCATCCTGTCGGCTGCTCGCGACGAGGGCATCGTGCAGTTCCGTATCCGCGACAGCGTCGTCGAATGCGTCGTTCTGGAACAGAAACTGAAGGAACGCTTCAAGCTGAAGGACGCGGTGGTGACGCCGGCGCCGGCCGAAAGCCGCAACGCGCCGATGATGATCGGTCACGCGGCGGCGGCCTATCTCGCCGATCATATCAACCCCGACGACGTGGTGGCGCTCGGCTGGGGCCGCACGTTGAAATTTGCCATCGACCAATTGCCCCGCCGCAGCGTCAGCCGCACGACCGTCGTATCGCTGCTGGGCGGGCTCACCCGGGCGCAGCCGATGAACCCGACCGAATGCGCCTGGGAACTGGCGGAAAAGATCGGCGCGGAATGCTATCTGCTGCCGGTACCCGCCTATGCCGATCGACCCGACCAGCAGGCGATGTTCATGAGCCAGCGCAGCGTCCAGGATTCGCTTTTCCGGGCCAAGCGCGCCAATATCGCCGTCATCAGCGTCGGCTCGCTATCGCCGGAAAGCCCGATCGCCAACTACGGTTTCATCAAGGCGAGCGAACTCGAGGAGCTCGAGACGGCCGGTGCCGTCGGCGATCTGTTGTGCCAGTTTCTGGATGCGGACGGGAAGGTGATCGATCACGACATCAACCGCCGCGCCTGCGCGTTTCCGGTCCAGGAGCTGCGCGACGTTCCAAATGTCATCTTGGTATCGGGCGGTCGCGAAAAAGCGGCCAGCATCCTCGCCGTCCTTCGCGGGGTGGCGGTGTCTGCCCTGATCACCGACGAGGACGCCGCGAAGGCGCTGCTGGCATCCTGAAACTATGATCAGTCGCTGTGGTCAGTCGGCCAGCAACCGGCGATGCAGCGCACGCGTCGCCGGATAGATATCCCGGTAGATTGCCATTTTCTTCCGATAGACATCTTTGAGTGCCTTGACCGGCTGAACGGTTTCCGCCGGGTTCATCCGCATCGCGATCCCGGCCTCCCGGGCGGATGCGAACCAGCCCGCCCCGGTCGCAGCCAACATGCCGCCGCCAAGGGCAGCCGCTTCGTTGACCGGAGAGATCGACAGCGGCCTGTCCAGCACTGTTGCCAGGATATCGAGAAGCAGGCGGCAGTTGGTTCCGCCGCCGGCCGTCACGAAAGCTGTCGCCCGTACACCGCAGCTCGCCTCCATCTCTGCCGTGGCCAGCGCCTGCTCGAAAGCGATGCCTTCAAGCGTCGCCCGAAAAATATGGGCTGGTCCATGGTGGAGCGCGGCACCGATGATAACGCCCCGCGCCGCCTCGTCCCAATAGGGGTTCATAACGCCTGCCCAATAGGGCAGAACCATCAGCCCCTCGGCACCGGACGCTACGGCTTTTGCCAGCGTTTCCAATTCTGCGGCAGAGCCGGCATTAAGGGTTCGCACGGCCCAGTCGGCAAGCTGCATGCCGGAGCGCAGCACGGTTTCCATCATGAAGCCCGACGGTATCGGGGCCGTCAGCGTCCGATAGGCGTTACTGGTCACGTAGCGATCGGAAAACATGCCGCTGACCACGCCGGATCCCAGAGAAAGATAGGCTCTTCCGGGCTCCGTGATGCCCATGCCCAGGCCTGCGGCCTGACCATCGCCGGCGCCCGCAAAGACCGGCAATCCCTCTGGAAGGCCGGTCAGCCGCGCAATTTCGGACGTCAACACCCCACACAACGCACCGGGCGCCACCAGCCAGGGCAGTTGCTTCTCCGTGAGCCCGGCCGCCTTGACCAGTTCGGGATGCCAATTGCCTGTCGCCGGTGAAAAAATGCCGAGCGGGTCGGCAGAGGCCGTGCTGGTGACCAGCACGCCGGTTAGCCGGTGAACCAGGAAAGCATGTACATCGACCACAGCGTGGGCCGAGCGGAGCAGATCGGATCGATGCTCATTCAACCAGGCAAGCGCATAAAGCGCCGGCGTCGGATCCGGCGGCTTGCCGCTCCATTCGCGGATCCTGTCCCGCCCGAGACCTTTGGAAAGCCGGGTCACCTGCGGTCGTGCACGCTCGTCAAGCCAGAGGATCGCGGGGATCAACGGCGTTCCCGATGCATCTATGAGCGTAAAGGTTTCGCGCTGATGCGCGATCGAAAGGCCGGCAAATCGGGCGGGATCGACCGTTGCGGCGATCTCGGACAAGGCTTTGAGAAGTGCCGTCCACCAATGCTCGGCATCCTGCTCGAAATGGCCGGGTGCGGGGCTCGAAAGCGGATAGGCAGCGCGCGTCTGCGCAACCTCCGTGCCGTCGCGACGCATGGCCACGGCCTTGATGGCGGTGGTCGAGGCATCGATGCCGATGACGAGATCGCGCATGCCGGCTCAGGCCACGGCGGGCGAAACGAAGCGGCCGTCGGCCTGGTCGAGCCTCTTGCGGATCTGCGTGATCACCATGCTGTCATCCGGAACACAATTCTCGTAGGTCAGGAATTCGCCGGTCTTGACGGGCCGGATCACCTTGGCTTTTTCGGCAAGCCCGAGCGGAATGGCGCCCTTGCGGCGAGCATCCTCCCAGGTCATGGCATAGCCACGATAATCGTTCTCGCCGATCATGCCAAGCGACTGGCCGGCACCCAGATCGGTCTTGGCGACGGCAACGGCTTCGGCCACCGGATGGTCGAGCGGTTCGAGATCCGCCTGCTTGAACAGCACGGCGCGCGCAGCCGACAGCGGCACCTCCAGGCTCGTGAGGTGATAGGGCCGGAAGATCGTGAAATAGGGGCCTTTGCCGACCTTCAGGTCGATCATGCGCTCCAAAACGCGCGGATGTTTGGTTTCGATGACGCAGAAGACGCCCGGCGCGACGCCTTTGCCGATGGAGTAGTCCACCACGCCTTTGCGGTTGAGAAGGCCGCCATCGGCCTTCGGGCAGAGAACGTCGGCCAACTCCTCCAGCGTTGCGGTCGGGCCGTGCATGCCGGGGACATCCGGCACCAATCCCGTCGCATTGGCGATCGCCACCATCTCGATGGCAGTCTTCGAGCCGTCGACAAACTCGACCAGCATGCGCGCATTCATGTTTCGCGCCGCGGCCTCCTCCTGATACTCGGCCGGAATGGCGTCGATCTTCAGCGGGTTGTTCTTGCCTTTGCCGGCGGCGATGATGTCGAAGCCGAGGCTGCGGGCAAAGCCGATGATCTCGATGGTGCAGGCAGGCTCGTCGCCGGCCGCCCCGGTATAGACGACGCCGGCCTTGCGGGCTTCCTCCTTGAGGAAGCGGCCGATGGTGATATCCGCCTCGACGTTGAGCATGACGATATGCTTGCCGTTCTTCATGACCTCGAGCGCGAACAGCGTACCGATATTGGGATTGCCCGTGGCATCGATGATGACGTCGATGCGGCCCGCAGCTGCAAGCGCATTCAGATCCTCGGTCACGGCGATCTTGCCGGCTTCAATGGCACGATCGATGTCGGCAGCACCGGAAGCAAGCACGATATCGCCGCGATCGTGGCCTGCCAGCAGCGCCGCATCAATCGCGACCTGCGGCCGAACCTCTGAAATCGCACCAATCCGCAGGCCCGGCATCAGCGAGACCTGAACGACGATATCCGTCCCCATCTGGCCGGCCCCCGCCAGTCCGATGGTCACCGGACCGTTTTTCTCCTGATAACGGCGCAACTCCGCGGCCAATTGCGGATGAGACATAGTGGCGATGNNTTGCGAAAAAAGCGGACTGGTTGCTGGCGTTTTTTAGGGGCGCGTCCGAAAGGCCATCCTACCGAGTTGACTTGCGAATGATGCTGGCTATAGTCGTAATTGGTATGACCACCTGTCCATTTGACCATTTTGATGAGGGATCATGTTCTCCGCCGTAGAATCCCGGCGCCTGTACCGTCAGGTGGCCGACCAGATGCGAAGCCTGATCGCGCGGGGCGAACTTGCCGCCGGCTCCCGGCTGCCTGCGGAGCGAGAACTTGCGCAAATGCTTGGTGTTTCCCGGCCGACGATCCGCGAGGCGTTGATCGTGCTCGAGGTTGAAGGTTTCATAGACATCCGCATGGGCTCCGGCATCTACGTCAATGCGCGCAAGCCGGTGCCTGCCGATCTCCCGCCGGAGGACTTCGAGGGGCCGTTCGAACTGCTGCGCGCCCGCGCCGTCATCGAATGCGCTGTTGCCGAAGAAGCGGCCCGGCTGGCACGTCCCGAACACATTCGGGGGCTTGACGACAATCTCACGCAGATGGCCGCGGCGCTGAACGACCGGCATCTGGCTCTGGCGCTTGATCGTGATTTCCACGTGATCGTCTCCGGCATCATCGCCAACGCCACCTTGAACCGGTTCGTCGGCAGCATCCATGACATGCGCATGACACCCTATTTCGAAAAACTGGCCAGCTATTTCGAGAACACCGAGACCTGGAGGGCCGCGATGGAGGAGCATCGCGCCATCCGCGACGCCATTGCAGCTGCGGACCCAGCCGCCGCGCGCGCCGCCATGCGGGCACATCTCGACCAATCGCAATTGCGACTTTCGGAAAGCTTCGAGGAGAAGCCGGCCGGAAGCACGATACCGGCCGCGTGGAGTCGCGCCGGAGGAAACTAGAACGATCACCGAACGTCAACTTGGGAGGAGATACACGATGAAATCCACACTGAAAATGCTGCTCGGCGCAACCGCCGTTGTTCTGGCCTCGGCTCTGGCCGCACAGGCCGAAACGGTTTTGAAATGGGCCCATGTCTACGAAACCTCGGAACCGTTTCATACGGATTCCGTCTGGGCGGCCGAAGAGATCGGCAAACGGACGGAAGGACGCTACAAGATCGATGTCTTTCCGGCATCGCAGCTCGGCAAGGAGGCCGATCTCAATCAGGGCCTGAAGCTCGGCACGGTCGACATCATCATTTCCGGTTCCAGCTTCGCGGCGCGCGAACACAAGCCGATCGGCGTCACCTACTTCCCCTACATCTTCCGCGACCCCAGCCATCTGATCGCCTATACAAAAAGCGATATCTTCAAGAAACTGGCGGCCGGCTATGAAGAAGCGTCGGGCAATCATATCACCGCGGTCAGCTACTACGGCACGCGCCACACGACCTCGAACAAGCCGATCGCAGCATGCGCGGATATGCAGGGCCTGAAGATCCGCGTTCCCGACGTGCCGGCCTATCTCGCCATGCCGAGAGCCTGCGGCGCCAATACGACGCCGATCGCCTTTGCCGAAGTCTATCTCGCGCTTCAGAACGGCACGGTCGAGGCCCAGGAAAATCCGCTGACCACCATCGAGGCAAAGAAGTTCTACGAAGTCCAGAAGCATATCGTGCTTACCGGCCATATCGTCGACCATCTGAACACGCTGATCTCGAAGACACTGTGGTCGAGCCTGTCGGATGCGGACAAGGCGATCTTCACCGAGGTCATGCAGCAGGCGGCGGAACGCACCACCAAGACGATCGAGGAGCGCGAAAAAGCGCTGGTTGCCAGCTTCAAGGAAAAGGGACTGACCGTCACCGATGTCGACAAGGCCGATTTCGAGAAGACCGTCATCGAGAAGGTGACGTTCGAGGAATTCGGCTACGACAAGCAGGATTGGGAAGCCATCCGCGCCATCAAGTGAACCGTCGTGCCGGTCGCCCGCAACGGTGGCCGGCATTCCTTTCTCCTGCGCCGGATGATCCCATGCCACAAGAAATCCATACGCCCGTGACGCCGGAGGAGCTTGCCCACTCCTTCGAGGATGCGGCACCGACCGCCGACATTTCCAATTATGCCGTCGAGGACTGGGTTACGCTCGCGATCTTCTGGATCATGACGGGATGCGTGTTCCTGCAGTTCTTCACCCGCTATGTGCTCAACAATTCCTACGCCTGGACGGAGGAAATCGCCACGAACTGCCTGATCGGCGTGGTCTTCCTCGGATCCGTGATGTGCGTTCGGCTGTCGCGGCATATCCAGGTGGATGTGCTCTATCATTATCTTCCCGCGCGCGTTGCCCGGGCGCTGGCCATCGGCGTCGACATCGTCCGCATCGGCTTTTTCGTTTATGCCTGCTGGCTGATGTGGCGCTATGTGGCGATCGTCGCCGACGAGCGCATGGTGACCGTCGATCTGCCGCGCAACATCGTATTCTACAGCGTGCTGGCCGGCTTCGTGCTGATGCTCGGCCGCTCCATCCAGGTCTTCATCGCCAACCAGCGCCGCGGCTATTCGGTTCTCGAACGGCCTGAAGAATTCCAGAAGATCGAGGATTGATCCATGCTTTTGCTCGTTGGCGGTTTTCTTGTCCTGATGCTGATCGGCGTTCCCGTGGCCATCGCCATGGCCGTTGCCTCGGTTCTCTATCTCATCTTTTACAACGTCGCTCCGGATATCATCGCCGCGCAGCGGATGATCGCCGGCGTCGAGAGCTTCCCGCTGCTGGCCGTTCCCTTCTTCATCCTGGCAGGAAACCTGATGAACTCGGCCGGCGTCACGGGCCGCATTTATTCCTTCGCCGTTGCCCTCGTCGGCTGGATGAAGGGCGGGCTTGCCCAGGTCAACATCATCGGATCGGTGATCTTCTCCGGCATGTCCGGCACGGCGCTCGCCGATGCTGCCGGTATCGGCACCATCGAGATCAAGGCGATGAAGGAACACGGCTATCCCGTGGAAGTGGCAGTCGGCGTCACGGCCGCATCGGCCACGCTTGGCCCCATCTTTCCGCCGTCCCTGCCTTTCGTGATCTACGGCATGATGGCCAATGTCTCGATCGGCGCGCTGTTCATGGCCGGCATCGTTCCCGGCGTTGTCATGACCGTGCTGATGATGCTGACGGTGGCGATCTTCGCCTATCGTCACGGCTGGGGTTCGGACACGCCGTTTGAAATCAGGCGTCTTATGGCCGCCTCCGTCGAAATCCTGATCGTCCTGGCAGTGCCGTTGGCCATTTACCTTATGATGCTTGCCGGTCTTTCGCTGAATATCGCCGTCGGCATCGCCCTCGTCATCCTGATCGCCGTCGATTGGTATTTCGACTTTTCCGCCGTCATGGCGCTGATGACGCCGGTCATCCTGATCGGCGGCATGACGATGGGATGGTTCACACCGACCGAAGCGGCGGTGGCCGCCGTATTGTGGTCGCTGTTCCTCGGTCTCGTGCGATACCGGACCATGACGCTCTCCTCGCTTTCGCGCGCCACCTTCGACACGATCGAGACCACGGCCTCGGTGCTGTTCATCGTGACGGCCGCATCCATCTTCGCCTGGCTTCTAACCGTCAGCCAGGCGGCGCAGTTGCTGTCCGGCGCGATCCTGACGATCACCGACAACAAGTGGGTCTTCCTGATCCTGGTCAACCTGCTGATGCTGTTCGTCGGCTGCTTCCTCGATACGATTGCGGCGATCACCATCCTCGTTCCGATCCTCCTGCCGCTGGTCGTCCAGTTCGACATCGACCCGGTGCACTTCGGGTTGATCATGACCCTCAACCTGATGATAGGACTGCTGCATCCGCCGCTCGGCATGGTCCTGTTCGTGCTGTCGCGGGTGGCAAAGCTCTCCGTTGAGCGCACCACCATGGCCATCCTGCCGTGGCTCGTGCCGTTGTTCATCGCCCTGATCCTCATCACCTTCATTCCAGCCATCACGCTCTGGCTGCCGACCGAAGTGGGGCTGATCCGGTGAACAGCCCTATGCAAACGCGGCTTACACGGCTTCACGGCCGAAGCGATCTTCGACTGGAAATCGAAGGGGTCGCAGAGCCTGGCGAAGGTGAGGTCCTGTTGAAGATGGCCGTTGCCGGCATCTGCGGCTCCGACCTGCACTACTACCAGGACGGCGGCTTTGGCCCCGTCCGGGTGCGCGAGCCGATTATTCCCGGCCATGAAGCCGCCGGATATGTGTCGGCCCTCGGCCCCGGCGTGTCCGAAATTGCGATCGGCGACCTCGTTGCTGTCAATCCGAGCCAGCCCTGCGGCACCTGCCGGTTCTGCCGGGAGGGTCTGCCGATCCACTGTATGGCCATGCGGTTCATGGGCAGCGCCATGCGGCTACCGCACGAGCAGGGCATGTTCCGGGACTGGCTGGTGGTCCCGGCGCGACAATGCGTTTCGGCCGGAACACTGATAACACCCGGTGAGGCCGCGTGCGCAGAGCCTTTGGCGGTCTGCCTCCATGCGGTTTCGCAAGCCGGAGACCTCGAAGGAAAGGCCGTGCTCATCACTGGCGCAGGCCCGATCGGCGCCCTCGTCACCGCGGCCGTGCGGCATGCGGGCGCGGCATCCGTCATCGTCACCGATCTGGCAGATGCAGCCCTTCAAAGGGCCTTAGCCATGGGTGCGACCGAGACGATCAATGTTCGCGATCAGCCCGAACGGCTGGCGGCGTTTGAAAAGGACAAGGGGCAGTTCGACGTCGTGTTCGAATGTTCCGCGGCCGAACCCGCGCTCCGCAGCGCGATCGCCACCGTCCGGCCGCGCGGGCTGATCGTGCAGGTCGGCGTGACCGGCGATATTACGCTCCCCCTGAACGCGATCGTCGGCAAGGAACTGCGGATGATCGGCTCCCAGCGGTTCGACGGCGAATTCGCGCTCGCGCTCGAACTGATCGCCGCCCGCCGCATCGATGTGCGGCCGATCATTTCCCATCGTTTTTCCATTGATGAGGTGGTTCAAGCCTTTGAGCAGGCCGGCGACCGCACGGCTGCCTGCAAGGTGCAACTGACCTTTCTTCCCTAAGGAGTTTACATGCGACACACGTGGCGTTGGTTTGGCCCCGTCGATCGGGTCACCGTAGAGGATGCGGCCCAGGCGGGTGCGCTCGGGATCGTCAGTGCTTTGCACCATATCCCAACTGGGGAGGTCTGGCCGGTCGAAGAAATCGCCAAACGGCAGGCGCAGGTGCGCGCCGGCGGTCTGCAGTGGGATGTCGTGGAGAGCGTTCCGGTCTCGGAGAGCATCAAGACCCAGACCGGCGACTGGCGCAACCACATTGCCAACTGGCAGGAAACCCTGCGACGGCTGTCCGCCGCCGGCACCCGGACGGTCTGCTACAATTTCATGCCGGTCCTCGACTGGACCCGCACCGACCTGCGCTGGACGGCACGGCACGGGGCAAAAGCCATGCGCTTCGACCGCATCGACTTCGTCGCTTTCGACGTTCATCTGCTGGAGCGGCCCGGCGCTGTGGATGACTACGATGCCGAAACTCTGGAACAGGCACGGCGCCGCTTCGGAGAAATGAGCGACGAGCGCAAGCTTTCGCTCTCGCGCAATATCGGCGCCGGTCTTCCCGGTTCGAACGAGGGCTACAGCCTGCCTCAGCTTCGCGAACACCTTCGAACCTATGACGGGATCGACCGGACGAGGCTGCAACGCAATCTCGTCGACTTTCTTGCCGAGGTCACGCCGGTCGCCGAACAGGTTGGCATCAACATCTGCGCCCACCCGGACGATCCGCCATGGGCCTTGCTCGGGCTGCCGCGCGTGCTGTCGAAGGCGGAAGATTATGCCTTCATGCTGGACCAGGTGGACAGCCGGGCGAACGGTGTCACCTTCTGTACCGGGTCGCTCGGCGCGCTGGCAGCCAACGACCTTCCGGCAATGGTGCGCCAGTTCGCATCGCGCATTCATTTCGTTCACCTGAGAAACGTGCGCCGCGAAGAGGACCGCACACCCTGCTCCTTCTACGAAGATGAACATCTGGAAGGCGGCACGGACATGGTCGCGGTGATCGCCGAACTGCTGAAGGAAGAAAAGCGCCGCCGGGATACCGGGCGTAACGACCATGAAATTCCCATGCGGCCGGACCACGGCCAGGAAATCCTCGACGACCTCACCCGCGGCGCCCAGCCGGGATACCCGGCGATCGGACGCCTGAAAGGGCTTGCCGAA
The DNA here is from genome assembly GCA_900472785.1 of Hyphomicrobiales bacterium. Lineage (GTDB taxonomy): Bacteria > Pseudomonadota > Alphaproteobacteria > Rhizobiales > Rhizobiaceae > Pararhizobium. The sequence continues at coordinate 34,995 of UCJH01000013.1, forward strand.
CTGCGAGGCATAGAGCGCGCCCTCTCCCATTCCGTCTACGGATTGTCCTGACCATGAAACGCCTGTCCGCATCGACGTCGCTTCCCCCAAGCGTGCGCAAACCGAACTATCGTCGCGCCGGGCTGCAGCCGGGTATCGTCCATCTCGGTTTCGGCGCTTTCCACCGGGCGCATCAGGCCGTTTATACCGATGCGGCACTCGAAGCGGACTTCGCAAACTGGGGCATTATCGGCGTCAGCCTGAGGTCGAGCGACATGATCCACGATCTCAAGGCCCAGGATCATTTGTTTTCCGTGGCGAGCCGGGGTGCGGATGGAACGCAGATCAGGGTCGTGGGCTCCTTGGTGGGCGGGCTGTCGGCGAACGAGGAACGCGAGGAACTGCTTGCGCGTCTTGCCGATCCGGCGATCCGCATTGTTTCGATGACGGTGACGGAAAAAGCCTACGGCATCGATCCCCACACCGGCGGCCTTGACCGTGCACATCCGGCCATCGCTCAGGACCTGGCGACCCCTCGGACGCCGGTGGGAGTGATCGGCGTCATCGTCGAAGGTCTGGCACGGCGGCATGCCGCCGGCATTCCACCCTTCACCGTGCTGTGCTGCGACAACCTGCCCAGCAACGGCCGCGTCCTGCGTCGGCTGGTAACGGAAATGGCGGCTATCCGGGACACGACACTGGCCGGCTGGATAGCGGAGCACGGCGCTTTCCCGTCCACGATGGTTGATCGCATCGTTCCGGCGGCCACAGAAGAGACGCGCAATCGGGCGATGGAATGCCTCGGCGTGGAGGATCGGCTGGCTCTCGACACCGAGCCCTTCCTGCAATGGGTGATCGAAGACGATTTCGTGTCCGGACGGCCGGCCTGGGAAGCCGGCGGAGCGCTGTTTGTCGATTCCGTCGAACCCTATGAAAAGATGAAGCTTCGCATGTTGAACGGCGCTCACTCGATGATCGCCTATCTCGGGCAGATCAGGGGTCTCGAATATGTCCGCGACGTGATGGCCGTGTCGGAGTGCAGAGCCATGGTCGAGCGCTACATGCAGGCCGCCGCGCAGACCTTGGATCCGGTTCCCGGCATTGATCTCGATGCGTACCGGGAACAACTGCTTGCGCGTTTCGCCAACCCGACTATCGCCCACAAGACGCGCCAGATCGCTATGGATGGCAGCCAGAAGCTGCCTCAGCGAACCTTCTCGGCTGCCGTGGACGATCTGGCCACCGGCCGTGATGGCGAAGTCTTCGCCTATGCAACGGCAGCTTGGATCGGCTATCTGCTTCGGGCCGTGGATCCGGACGACCCCCGCCGGGAAGAGCTAAAGGCTGCCGCCGCCGAGGTTACGAAAGGTGGCGATCCCGCCGCGATCCTCGCAGTGCCGGGATTGTTTCCGCAGCCCCTGTTGGAAAACGAAGGCTGGCTTGACCGTGTTCGGCAATCCCTTCATGAGATCACCCGAATGGACGCACGATGAAAGCGGACAGACTGCAGAGCGGTGCCTCGGCGATGGTAGACCGATAACCGGTTCAGCCCGAGACAACCGAATGCCTTGAAAGTTCCAGCCTAAGCCAAGGCCCCCTGTGCCTGCCCGGCATAGGCTTCCTGCAATTCGAGCTGCACGGCCTGCATGAAGAGCCGTCCCTGGAAGGAAATCTCGGCCTCGGCGACGCCGTTCGCCAGGAGCGCCGATCTCAGGGCCGCCATCTCCGACCGCCAGAAGCGATTGGCCTCTTCACCGTGGATAGTCTGGAGCGCTTCCGCGCAACGCTTTACGTCGGCAACGCGCCGATCTGCCGGAAATTGTACGAGTGTCATTGGTTCTCCAACCCACCTGTCGAATCACATGGGATGGTTCCACAATCGCCTCCAGTCCTTCACAAAAGTTAAACGCGCTGTCATTACCCGTCCGCATCCGAGGACGAGCAGTGCAATTGCGGAATTGCGCTGGTTCAGGCGCCGTATTCCGCATCCGTCACTTTCTCCAACCAGTCTACGGCCTTGCCGTCGAGCGCTTCCTGAATGGCAATATGCGTCATGGCCGTGGTCGGTGATGCCCCATGCCAGTGCCGTTCCCCGGGCTCGAACCAGACGACATCTCCCGGACGGATTTCCTCTATCGGCCCGCCGTCGCGCTGAACCCGGCCGCAGCCTGCAGTGACGATCAGGATCTGGCCGAGAGGATGGGTATGCCAGGCCGTGCGTGCGCCGGGCTCGAAGGTAACCATGTTGCCGGCGGCGCGAGCCGGCTCGCGCACCGGGAACTGCGGATCGATACGCACCGTCCCGGTAAACCAGTCGGTCGGCCCCTTGCCCGATGGCTGTGAACCGCTTCTCTTGATCTCCATGCGTCTTTCCTTTCTGAATTTGATTGCGGGATCAGCCCTTATCGGGGTGCCTTCGGGTCAGACCATTGCCTAATGATGCGCCGCCGAACCCGACGGTGTGCCGTGGCCGAGGGGAAGGTGGCCGAAAAACAGCAACGAGACCATTGTCGCCAATCATCCAGCTGTCGCCAGCTAGACATTGCGATCCGGCGACACGGCGGCTATGGCGGCGGCAAGGGTATTGCCGGAATAGGGCTTGACCACCAGCTGCACGCCCGGGCCGGGTTGGATGCCCTCGTGATCGCTGTGTCCGGTGGCGAAGATGACAGGCAGAGAGGGCGCAAAAGCCTTGGCGCGTTCGGCCAGCATGATGCCCGACATATCCGGCAGGCCGACATCGGTGACGAGAATGTCGATATTGCGTTCCGACAGCACGGACAGCGCCGATTTCGCATCGGCCGCCTCAAGCACCGTGTGCCCGAGTTCCTCCAGAATATCGATGGTGCTTGCACGGATCAGCCAGTCGTCCTCGCAAACGAGAATGGTCTTGCCGGCGCCGGTTGCCGATGCGTCAGCGGCGGCGGCTACAATTCCGATTGCCGCCGGCTCCTCCACTTTAATTGCAGCCGCCTGTGGCCGGTGATCGTCGCTTGGCTTGTCCTCCGCCACGCTCTCCTCCTGTACCATCCTGGCGGCATCATCCTTCGCCAGCACATAGCGGATCTTACGCGCCAGCGCCTCCCGGGTATAGGGTTTGCTCAAAAGCTCCACGCCCTCGTCGAGCCGACCGGAATGCACGATCGAGTTTTCGGTATAGCCGGACGTAAACAGCACGCTGATGCCGGGCAGACGTTCCCGGGCCTTGCGTGCAAGCTCCGTGCTCTTCATCGGCCCGGGCATGACGACGTCTGTAAACAACAGATCGATCGCCAGACCGCTTTCGATGACCGTCAGGGCGCTCTGTGCATCCTTTGATTTCAGCACACGGTAACCCAGATCGCTCAGCAGCGCGACCACGGTTTCACGCACCGCCTCGTCGTCCTCAGCTATCAGGATGGTTTCGCTGCCGCCGGTGATGGGACCAGTCTCGATATCGACAAGCCGGTCTTCCGATTGCGTCGATCGCGGCAGATAGAGCTTGATGGTGGTGCCCTGCCCCGGCTCGCTGTAGATATTGATGTGCCCGCCGGACTGCTTGACGAAACCATAGACCATGGACAGCCCAAGGCCTGTTCCCTTGCCTTCCGGCTTGGTCGTGAAGAACGGCTCGAACACCTGATCGAGAATGTCCGGCGACATGCCGGCGCCCGTGTCCGTTACTGCCAGGATCACGTACTGGCCGGCCGTCACGTCGCTGTAGTTTGCTGCATACTTGTCGTCGAGAAAGGCATTCCCGGCCTCGATCGTCAGGCGGCCGGTGCCGTTCATCGCATCGCGCGCATTGATCGCGAGGTTGAGGATGGCGTTTTCGACATTGCCCGGATCGATGAACGTGTTCCACAGCCCGCCGCCGACGATCGTCTCGACCTCGATCGCCTCGCCCAGCGCCCGACGCAGAATATCGTCCATGTTGCGCACGAGGCGGCCGACATTGACGACTTTGGGGGCAAGCGGCTGACGGCGGCCGAAGGCAAGCAGTTGCTGCGCAAGCTTGGACCCGCGGGCGACACCCGCCATCGCATTCTGCAGCCGCTGTTCAGCCCGCGCATTGCCGGCGAGATCACCGGAAAGAAGCTGCATGTTGCCGCTGATGACCTGCAGCAGATTGTTGAAGTCGTGGGCGACGCCGCCGGTCAGATTGCCGATCGATTCCATTTTCTGGCTCTGGCGCAACGCATCCTGCGTCTGCAGCAACTCCGCAGTGCGGACATCGACGCGCTCTTCCAGCGTCGCCGCCAGATCGGCGAGCGCGGCTTCCGCAACCTTCTGCCCCTCGATATCGGTGTTGGTGCCGATCCAGCGCTCGATTACGCCGGACGGGCAGCGGATCGGAACCGCGCGGGCGATATACCAGCGATAGACGCCATCGTGCCGCCGCAAGCGGAATTCGATCTCATAGGGCGTCCCCGTCTTGCACGCATCGCTCCAGGATTGGGCCGTCGCCGCGACATCGTCCGGATGCAGCATCGCGACCCAGCCTGAATCATCGAGCATCCCCGGCGATGCCCCGCTATAGGCATAGACGCGATCGTTGAACCAGTCGAGCCTGCCATCCGGGCTGGCTGTCCAGACATGATTTGGCATGGATTGCGCAAGCGAACGGAACCGCGCCTCGCTTTCGAGAATGGCCTTTTCCGTTAACTTGCGCGCTGAAATATCCACGAACAGGACGGCGAAACGATCGGGCCCTGCCTTGCGGGCGCGCGCTTCGAACCAGCGATCCGCCAGTGACGGAACATGGACTTCAAATTGCCGGGCCTCGCCGGTCTCCACCACGCTGGCATAGGTGGCGATCAGATCATCCGGAACACCGGGAACCACATCGTGGACGCTCCGGCCAACCGCCGTCGCCGCGGCAATCCCCGTCTGGTCTTCAAAGGCCGGGTTGATCTCCACGAAGATGAAATCGTCGACGATGCCATTGGCATTGCGCACAGTCTCACCGATAAAGAAACCCTCCTGCATCTGCTCGAACAGGCCTCGCCAGCGGGCTTCGCTTTCCTGAATGGCTGCTTCTGCCACCTTGCGCGCAGTGATGTCGAAGGCGATGCCGATAAAGCGCCGCTGGCCGCTTTCGGGGCTCGACACGACCTCCCCGCGCCGGGCGATCCAATGGGCCGCGCCCGTCTGGGGATCGATCCGTCGATACTCCGCATATTCCAGCGGATTGGCCTGGGTCAGTTTCGTCGTACCGGCTGCGGCATGGTCGTCCGGGTGCAAAAGGCTCACAAGCAGTGCGTCCGTCACCTGAACGTCGGGCGCAAGCCCCCAAATACGCCGATACTCGTCGGAAACATCGAGACGGCCGGTTTCGGGATACCACTCGAAAGTGCCGATGCCGCCAGCCTCCTGGGCGATCCGGAGCCGCTGTTCGACCCGAACCCGTTCGGTGGTCTCCTTGACGATGGCCATGACCCCGGCAGGCTTGCCGCTCTCGTCAAGGATCGGGCTGTAATCGAGGTTGAGCCAGACATCTTCCGGAATGCCCTTGCGCTCCAGCACAAGATGCTGGTCGCGATAGGCGAGCGTGCCGCCAGCCAGCACGACCTTCACGACATTGTCGTTGAAATCCGCGACCTCAGGCCATCCTTCGCGAACATTGCTGCCGAGCAGGCTCGGATGACGTCCACCGGCGAAACCGGCATAGGCGTCATTGTAGATCATGACGCCTTCCGGCCCCCACAGCAGGACGATCGGCACATTCGCCTGCAACACGGTGGCAACGATGATCTTGAGAGGCGCCGGCCAGCCGGTAGCCGTGCCAAGCGGCGTCTTGGCCCAATCGAACTGCCGGATGAGGGATGCCATCGGTCCGTTCGACGACAGAAAGGAGAAAGGCGAAGACGAGGCCGAGTTATGCATTGAGACCTGATGTCGGTGAGTGAGCGCCGACGCTCTTCTCAAGCAACGGCAGGGGCGCAGTCAATTTAGTCGGCTGGTCGACGGGTTTCCGGAAAGATCGGTTGACGACGCCATATCCACCGCACGAACATAGAACGGGTAAGAACATCGGCAAGGGCCGATATCAAACAATTGCCACATCCGGACAAGCTTTTCAGAAAAGAAAGTCCCGTTTCATCCATGGCAAAATGTGTTATCTTTCCGGCCGCACTGGACCGAAACCGAGGAGAAACTGCGATGCACTATAGTGTTCAGATTTTCACCTGGACCCCGAAGCTTGGCGTTCATCAAGTGGGCTCCGCGATCGAGATCGATGCCATCAGTCCGAAGTTTGCAGCCGTTTCCCTGCTCGGAATGCCGCTGGAGGAGACCGGCAGTTCCAAGAACCTCGCCGTTCGTGTCTGGCAGGCTGAAGATGCCGACAAGGCTGACTGCAGCTGCTACTTCTACCATTAAGGCACTCTGCACATCAAAGGCTGTATCCGATCCTGGACGTCAGCGGGCAACCGGCTGATGATGGTCGGTATCTGCCTTCCATTCATGCTGCGATAGCACCGTTAGTATGTCGTTGGCGGAAAGCCTCGCCTCAATTCGTTGAACCTTGGGAATACCCGCGGAACGTGTTTGCCGACTGCACTCACAAATAAATTCAAGCGCCTACGGAACAAAATGGCGCACTGCACAATTTAGCGGTTTGTGGGGCAACAGGGGATTTCCGACATTGGACGTCAAGATCAATCAATATCGCGTTGAAGCAGGCACTTGGGAAAGCCTCGGTGCCAATCCGGATGCTGATGGCACGAATTTCGCGTTGTTCTCGGCGCATGCCGAGCGCGTCGAGCTTTGCCTCTTCGATGAAAGCGGAACCATTGAAACGGCACGCATCGAGCTGCCCGAATTCACCAACGAAATCTGGCACGGATATGTGCCTGGGCTGAAGCCCGGCGCGCTTTACGGCTATCGCGTGCATGGCCCCTTCGATCCGGAAAACGGCCATCGCTTCAATGCGAACAAATTGCTGGTGGATCCCTATGCCCGCGAACTCGTCGGCGATGTGCAGTGGTCGCCTGCCCATTTCGGCTATGACGCCGACAGCGAGGAAAAGGATCTTTCCTTCAACGATGCCGACAGCGCGGCCGGCATGCCGAAATGCCGGGTCATCGACCCCTCGGCCCATGATTGGGGAAACGATCGTCGCCCGAACATTCCCTGGTCGAACACCATCTTCTACGAGACCCACGTCAAGGGTTTCAGCAAGCTTCATCCCGCCATCCCTGAAAACCTGAGGGGAACCTTCGAAGGCATGGGCCACGAGGCGATCGTCGGCTACATCAGGGATCTCGGCATCACATCCGTCGAACTGATGCCGATCCACGAATTTCCCGATGACGACTTTCTGCTGAAAAAGGGCCTGCGCAACTTCTGGGGCTACAACACGCTCGGTTTCTTCGCCCCTGCCCAGCGCTACTACGGCCCGCGCGGCATCGCCGGCTTCCGCGACATGGTGCGCGCCTTCCACGACGCCGGCATCGAGGTCATTCTTGATGTGGTTTACAATCATACGGCCGAAGGCAACGAGATGGGGCCGACGCTGTCGTTCAAGGGTATCGACAACCTCTCCTACTATCGAACCCTGCCCGACAAGCACCGCTACTACATCAACGACACCGGCACCGGAAACACCGTCAATACGTCGCATCCGCGTGTGCTGCAAATGGTTACGGATTCGCTGCGCTACTGGGTCGAGCATATGCATATCGACGGCTTCCGCTTCGATCTCGGCACCATCCTCGGCCGCGAGCCGGAAGGCTTCGACCAGCGCAGCGGCTTTTTCGACGCGGTCGGCCAGGATCCGCTCTTGTCAAAGGTGAAGCTGATCGGCGAGCCTTGGGATATCGGTCCCGGCGGCTATCAGGTCGGCGGCTTCCCGCCGGGTTGGGCGGAATGGAACGACAAATACCGCGACAAGATTCGCGACTACTGGAAGAACACGCCCGGTGTCGAGCCCGATCTCGCGGCACGCTTGCTCGGTTCCGGCGATATCTACGACCACCGCGGCCGCCGCCCGTGGTCGACCGTCAACTTCATCTCCGCCCATGACGGCTTCACGCTGAACGATCTCGTTTCGTACAACGACAAGCACAATGACGACAACGGCGAGGACAACCGCGACGGCCACAGCGACAACCGCAGTTATAATTACGGCTTCGAGGGTCCGACCGATGATGCCGGCATAAACGCGGTGCGCGACCGGCAGAAGCGAAACCTGCTCGCCACGCTGTTTCTCTCGCATGGGACGCCGATGCTTCTGGCAGGCGACGAATTCGGCCGCAGCCAGATGGGCAACAACAACGGCTATTGCCAGGACAGCGAGATCAGCTGGGTCCATTGGGAAGGAACGCCCGAAAGCGGCGAACACCTGAAGGAATTCACCCGCCGCCTGATTGCGCTACGCCACCAGCAGCCATTGCTGCGGCGGGAAAGCTGGCGCGACGGCACCGTGATCAACTGGGTCAGCGCGGACGGAACGCCGCATGAAGGCAGGGATTGGGAGGCTAGCACCGACGCGGTTCTCGGCGTGCATCTGGTGCGGGAAGACCTCAAAGACGTCGATGGCCTCTGGTCCGATATTCTCATCCTCTTCAATCCGCAGGATGCCGCCGTCACATTCACCCTGCCTGCACCCGATGGTGTTTCCTGGCGCCTCGTGTTTACGACCACGGACGAGAACAAAGGCGATCTGGAGTTGGACGGCGGCGCGGTATTCGAACTTGAAGCCAGAAGCATGGCGCTGTTTCGACACGGCTGAAACTGTCGGGCGTCAGAGACAAACATTGGCCCCGGCGACCGGCGGGGCCAATCTTTATTCCGCTGCGTTGGCCTGTTGAACCGGCCGATACAGCCGGCCCGGAAGCAGACGCGCATAGAGCGCTGCATACTGCTCCGCGCTGCGTTCCCATGAGAAATTTGCCTTCATGCCCTGGTTTTGCAGCCGCGCCCATTTCTTGGGATCGCTATAGGCCTGAAGCGCCCGACGAACGGCGAGACGCAGGTTCTCGGCGGTGGCGGGGTGAAACTGGAACCCCGTTGCGACGCGCGCGGAGATCGCCGCATCATTGGCGTCGATAATCGTTTCGGAGAGGCCGCCGGTGCGCGACACGACAGGGACGCAGCCGTAGCGCAGAGCGTAGAGCTGGGTGAGACCGCAGGGCTCGAAACGCGACGGCTGGATGATCACATCGGCGCCACCATGAATGAGGTGGGCGGTGGCCTCATCGTAACCGATCCGCACGCCGATGCGGCCCGGATAACGCCCGGCAGTCGCAAGCAGCGAGACCTCGATATCCTCGTCGCCCTTGCCCAGAATGATCAGCTTGCCACCGACCATGGCAATTTCCTCGGCAACGTCGGCCATCATGTCTCCCCCCTTCTGCCAGGTCAGGCGGCTGACCATGGCGAAGATCGGACCCGGAGCATGGTCGAGCCGGAAGGCGTCGATCAGGTGCGCGCGGTTCGTGGCGCGCAACCGCATGCGCCGATAGTCGTATTTCTCAGGAAGATACGGGTCCGTGGCCGGGTTCCAGACATCCATGTCGATGCCGTTGACGATGCCCGTCAGCGCGCCCGGCCGGGCACTCAATGCCCCATCCAGGCCCATGCCGAGATCCGGCGAAACGATCTCGCGGGCATAGGTCGGGCTGACGGTTGTAATGGCCGTCGCTGTCTGGATGCCGCCCTTCAGATAGCTGACATAGCCGTAATATTCGAGGAAATCGGTCGACAGCGTCTTCTGCGGCAGGCCGATCTGCGAAACGACGGATGTCGGAAACTGACCCTGGAAAGCAAGATTGTGGATCGTCAGGACGCTCGGCACGTTCCGCGCATTGTCGGAATAGCGCATGTAGACCGAGGTCAGCGCCGTCTGCCAGTCATGGGTATGCACGAGGTCGGGGCGCCAGTCCGTCACCAGACCGCCGGCGATCGCCGAGGCCACATAGGAGAGCACCGCAAAACGCTTCCAGTTGTCGGCAAAATCCCTACCGTCCTGATCGACATACGGCCCGCCCAAGCGATGATACAGAGACGGCGCGTCGAGGATCAGAAGATCTAGACCCTCATGTCGGCCCTCCAGCAGTTGTGCCGAAGACCCGAAAAGATCCGGAAAATAATAGACCTGCCGCATCTCCTGCACGGTCGAAAGGATCTGCGGATAACCCGGGACCAGGGTTCGGATGGAAGCGCCGTAGCCGTTAAGAGCCTTGGGCAGGGAACCGGTCACATCGGCAAGGCCGCCGGTCTTGATCAAAGGAAAGATTTCGGAGGTTACCGAGAGTATTTTCACGAAGCCCAGTTCCCTTATTGCCGCCAGAATCCTGTTGCGACGCACAAATCCCTATGCTGCGCTGCCGAATCGATGATGTGATAAACGCGCGGTCTTGTCCGCAGAAAAACGACCTGCGGTGTGATAAAAATTCAACCGCCGAATTCGGGGGAGACATGAACGCCGGCAATGCCGGCGCTGTCCACTTCAACCTGAAAAGAAGCTCAGGACGCGGTCCTGCCGCGCTTTTTGGCGACGGCATCCACCGGTGCATCGTTCTTGACGATGCTGAACGGTGCCGGCGCGGGTTTCGCCGTTTCGTCGATGACAGCGTTCTGTTCGTTCAATTCCCGAACCGCTTGCTCCCAATGCGAATATTCCCGCCCCTCGGGAAAGCCTTCGGCTTCCCAGATTTCGTAGGCGCGTTTTCTGATGAGGTCTTCGTCAGTGTCTGTCATCTGCTTCTCCCTGGCACATCACATTTCACCACAACGGCAATCTTACGCCTTGGTTCCGCTTCCGACGATCCTTAAATTTTCAACTTGCCATTCTTTTCCACCGTAACGGGAAAAGCATGATTTCCTTTGTCTTTTACGGGCAGGTTTGAATGCGGGGCTGGCGGTGGTCGCGTGCGGAGCCTATAAGTCGGGATGATTTCGCCAGCGGCCTGTTCCTGCGCAAACGAATCAGCATGGCGGACGGATGAGAGTATCCATCTGCCGAACCGACCTCCCATCAACGGAAGAGACAACCATGGCCGCTGAAAAGTTTATCGTGCTGCCCTATCGCAAGGTCCGTGGCGGCCTGGCACCTGGCGAAATGCGTCAGGCGACCAGCGCAGCCGGTGCGGAGAAAATCGCGACGGCGATGTCCGGCCGCTTCCCAGGCGTCGCCGCCTATGCGGTACAGGTCGATGAAGAGACGGGTGACATGAGCAGTCCGCGTCTCTTGATCAAGTTTGGCGAAATCGCCGACCTGCCGTCCAGTTGATTGCGATCCAGCACCTCTTTTCAACCAATTTTCAAACGACACTTTGTGCGGCTTTTGGACAGCTTTCACGTGCTTTGGCGCATTTTCAGGAACCTTTGCCGGATATGGGCGTTTATCGGGCAGTTGCCTTCAAAACGTGCGGGCACATCAAACGCTCTGAAAAGGATGTGAAAGCCATGAACCAACATCTTGACCCCAAGGGAAACCGCCCCGGAGATCCCGTCAACTGGCCCGCAGAACCGGCAACCACGCAGCGCGTGGACCCGCTTGCTGCGCAGCAGCCCCGCAATGAATACACCAACACGACCATCGAAACGCGTCGTGGGTTCAGCGGCTGGCCGGTATTGATCGTTCTGCTCGCCGGCTTGGTGCTGGCCCTGCTCGTCTGGCTGCCGTCTGGCACGACCGATACGTCGGATACGGCGACACAGCCTGCAACGACCGAACAGACCACCACGCCGCCGGCTGGCGACACGGCAACGCCTGATACTGCAGTGACACCGACGCCGGAAGCAACGCCGGCCGTTCCGGACACGCAGCAGCAGACGCCTGCAACCGGCGAAACGCAGCCGCAGACGGAAGGCGCAACGCCGAACACCAATACAAATACCAATACGACACCGTAACCGCGGGCGTTTATTGGTAATAGACCAGGATGGCGGAGCAAAGGATTGCTCCGCCATCCTGGTCTGTACGGTTGTTGACAATAAAACTACCAAAGCCGCTGTCGATTCGATTGAACCAAAGGGGCCTCCGGCCGTTTCTACCTCAGACAAAAACGTGAGGATACGACATGACCGAGAAAAGCCCCAGACCCACCAGCCGTGAAGAAGATTACCGGGACTACGAGGAGCGTGACCTGAAGGAGGGTTGGCCTTATGCTGACGGCGTCAGCGGCTCGGACACGACCGTGAAAAACCAATCCTACGGAGACACTGCCGAAAACTTCGACGAAAGCGGCAATCCCGGCTTTGAAACAAGTACCGATGCCGCGATCGACACCGCAGATGGCAGTGATCTGCTGGGCGAACACACGGAAGGCGACATCGATGATGACGGCATTGCGGAGGCCGTTTCCGAAAAGCTCGAAAACAGTGAGGTCGAAACCGCAGGCCTGGATATAAAGGTCAGCGACGGCGTGGTCCAGTTGACGGGCTTCGTTGAAACGGCGGCGCATCGCCAGGTCGTGGAACAGCTGATCTATAGCGTTCCCGGCGTGGTCGGCATCCGCGACGATCTTACCTTGGCTGCGGCGGACGGCAATATTCCTGCAGACTGGGATGAATGACGAAAAGCGCACTCGAAAGCATGCAGGCGGCTTGAATATACAGCCGTCTGCGGGGCAAAGGGCATAGGCCATGCGGCCAGCCGTTCAGGCAAACATGAGATCGAAAAACGGCAACCAAGACGGTCGGGACAGCAGCCGGCCGGGAAACTTCGTTGTCGGCCTGGGCCGCGGCATAGGCGGCGCCCTGCTCTTTGCGCTTCCAATGCAGATGACCATGGAAATGTGGGAGCTTGGCTCGACCATCGACCGCACCCGACTTTTCCTTTTGCTCGTTCTCGCGATCCCTCTCCTTGTCGGCATCGCGCATCGGATCGGATTCGAGAAAACATTCGGCTGGCGAGACGACATCCGCGACAGCATGATCGCCTATGGGATCGGCATTCTGACCAGCGCGATCCTTCTGTCACTGTTCAGCCTTCTGACGCCCGACATGCCGGCGAGTGAGATCCTCGGCAAGATTGCGCTCCAGGCGGTACCGGCCAGCATCGGCGCGATGCTCGGGCGAAGCCAGCTCGGTCGCGGCGATGCGGACGACAGCGACGATCCCGATGCCGACGGTGACGGCGCTCCGGATGACAGGGGCTATGGCAGCGAGCTCTTCCTGATGGCCGTGGGCGCGCTTTTTCTCAGTCTCAACATGGCGCCGACCGAGGAGATGATCCTGATCTCCTACAAGATGACGTCCTTGCACGCCGTCGCGATGATCCTGCTGTCTATCGGCCTGATGCACGGCTTCGTCTACGCCGTCTCCTTCAAGGGCGGGCACGAGATTTCAGCCGACACACCCGGCTGGCATGCTTTGATCCGTTTCACCCTGCCCGGTTACATCATCGCGCTGGCCATCAGCCTTTATGCGCTCTGGACGTTCGGACGACTGGACGGGACGGGGCTGACACCGACGATAATGGCAATGATCGTGCTGGCCTTCCCAGGCGCGATTGGCGCGGCTGCCGCACGTTTGATTCTTTAGAGGGAGACCATGGCCCAGACAAACAAACAAGGGACGAAAACCAGGGTGGTCGATCGTGATGCCCACTGGATCGAATGGCTAACTGGCGCTGTCAGCGCGGCTCTCGTTGCCGGCATGATCGGCTGGATCGGCTATGAGGCAGCAACCGGTAGTGAAGGCCAGCCCGAGCTTTCGACGCGTATCGTTCACCAGGAAAAGACCGGTGCCGGCTATCGGGTGACATTCCTGATTGAAAACGCCGGAAAGCGAACGGCTTCGGCCGTGGTCGTTCAAGGCGAGATCAAGGATGGTGATCGTGTTGTGGAAACATCTGAAGTGACCTTCGACTACGTTCCGGCCAATTCCAGCGCATCCGGCGCGCTGTTGTTTCGCTCCGATCCGGAAGCCGGCCGGCCCGAGATCAGGCCGGCCGGCTATAGCGATCCATAAGCTGATCAGGCAGCCGACGGCTGGTCTCTGCCTTCGCCGATCGCCGATGACGCGTTCCAGAGGAACTGGCTTTCGTCCGCGTCTCCCTGCCGGGGAACCCAGAAACTGGCAAGCGGCATTGCAGCCGCCGTCTGCTCCCCTTGCGAGAGTATCCGTTGAACGGCAGTCCGCGCAGCGGCAAGCGAGGGAAACAAGGTGCCATCAAGGGCCCAGACACTATACTTTACAGCAACAAAACGCAGCATGACACCATCCGGCACCACTGCGCCTACGGCTTCGCCGCCAAAATCGACAACGTGTTTCTGCATAGAAATACTCCCCCTGCCTTCGCACCGATCGGCAGGTTTTCTTCTGCGCGCATGGCACAGCAGACCGAACCCTCGCCTTTCAGACTGCGCAGAAACGCACGACCGAACGCTTGGTTCCCTCTCTTCTAGAAAAAAACGGCCGGGATGCGACGCGCATCGATATGGGTGAAGGAGACCTGCCAAAATGAACGCAGGCTGAACATCCAGTTCAGCCTGCGTTCCGATGCGATGGTGTTATCTGCGCCTGCGTCGAGAGGCCGGACATCTCCGGCGGCGCGCGGGCGACGGGGCTTCAGGTGCAACACTATTTCTTCGATTTGTTCTTCGGCGACGAACAGATGGTCGATGACGAAGGCGTCGATCATTTCGACGAGGGCTCGGCCGTCTATTATGGCCAGCGGATCGCCGACAGGATCGGCCGCGATGCGGATTACACCGCACTCAAGGTCCATGTGCGGTGCCCGGATGGCGCGCTTCTCGCCATCCTTGCAGCCTCAGCAGGACGTGGCCTCGAGCGCACGGCGCTGATCGGGCGGTAAAACCCGATCGGCTATGCGACAAACCGATCCGGGCGAAACGGCTTGATGTCGATGACGGTCTTTTCCCCCGTCATTTTTTCGGCCAGCGCACGGCCGGTAACGGGTCCGAGCGTCATGCCGTGATGGGCATGGCCGAAGGCAAACCACAGACCCTCGTGTCGCGGCGCCTTTCCTATGATCGGCATCATATCCGGCGTGCAGGGACGTGCGCCCATCCAAGGTTCGTCATCCCGGCGCTCCGCCAGCGGAAAGAATTCGCGAGCGACACGTTCGGCGCGGGTCAACTGCACCGGCGTCTTCGGCGCATCGCGGTTGGCGAATTCGGCACCCGTGGTCAGTCGCACGCCGCGCAGCATTGGCGCCAGGAAATATCCCTTTTCGGCATCCAGCACCCAGTTGTTGAGCGTTGCGCCTTCCTCGACGCCGTAGTGCATATGATATCCGCGCTTGACGGCAAGCGGGAAGCGATAGCCGAGCTTTTTCGTCACCGTATCTGCCCATGGACCGAGCGCGACGACGACCTCCTTCGCCTCCAGCGGACCTTCCGGTGTCGCGACGCGCCAACCTGGACCTTCGAGGATATGCTCCAGCGTCGCGGCGTCGCCCGAAACGAGGCGCCCGCCAAGCGACTGGAAATAGATGAGATAGGCCTTGTTCAGGCTGTGAGGATCGCGGATTGACCAGGGATCGGTCCAACGCAGGCCACCGGAGAGTTCGACCTTGATCGACGGTTCCAGCACCTTCATCTCGGCGCTGGAAATCTTCTGGTGGTTGACGCCGAAGGTCGACGACAGCTTTTCCGCTTCCTTGTAGGCGGCATCGCGCTCTTTGTCGGAACGGAACACCTTCATCCAGCCATCCTTGCGGATCAGTTCTCCAGCGCCAGACGCATTGATCAGGTCGCTGTGTTCGGCGATCGAGTTTTCGATCAGCGGCGCATACATGGAGGCGATGTTCTGGTGCTGCGTGAAGCCGGAATTCCACCAGTAGCGGATGAGGAACGGCACGAGACCGGGCAAGGCGCGAATGTGATAATGCGCATCGATCGTGTTGTTCAGCGCATAGCGGAACAGCGCGCCGAAATCATGCGGGAAACCGTAGGGAAACACGCCTTCGCGCTGGATGAGGCCGGCATTGCCGAACGATGTCTCCTCGCCGGCGCCGCGGCGATCGAGCAGTACGACCGACTTTCCGCGCCGTGCCAGATGAATGGCCGTCGAAAGGCCGACGATACCGGCACCCAGAACCACAACATCGGTCTTCATTTTCTCGTCCCCATTTTCAGAAAGTCAGGTCTTAACAGTGCATACCGTGCGGATGGCCGCAAGCCGCATCACTTCTTCAATCCGTTCATGATCCGCTCCAGATAGCCCAGCATCAGCGCCGACACGACGAAGGCGATGTGCATGATGGTCGCCCACATCAGCTGTTCACTGGAATACTGCTTGGTGTTGAGAAATATCTGCAGCAGGTGGATCGAGGAAATCGCCACGATCGACGAGGCGACCTTGATCTTCAGGCTGCCGGAATCGAGCTTGCCGAGGAACGATACCTCGCCCTCCGCCTCGTCGAAACGGCTGACGAAATTCTCGTATCCGGAAATCATCACCATGACGATCAGACTTGCCACCAGCGCCGCGTCGATCAACCCGAGCATGGCGAGGATCATCTGGGCATCGTCATAGACGAACACCATGCCGGCGACCTTGATGAACTTGTAGAGGAAAGAAACCCCGTAAAGCGCGAGCGCCGCCACCAGTCCAAGATAGAAAATCACCAGCAACCAGCGGCTCGAAAGGATGATCCGTTCGACGATGAGTTCCAGTGATTTCATAGGGAGGCTCCGGATGTTGCGTATGCGAGCATGAATATCCAAGCCGCCCCGTCGCGGCAAGTCGAAGCATCTTCCGCCACGCAAAAAGGGGCGGCAAATCAATGCCACCCCTTGGACAGTCAATCACCGCGGCCTAAGCCGTTTCGGGTGTTCAGGTCCTGCGCATCATGCCGGCAACCAGGGAGATAACCAGGAAAGCCAGGAACAGGAAGAACAGGATCTGAGCGATACCTGCGGAAGCGCCGGCAATACCGCCGAAGCCGAGAACACCGGCAATGATGGCAACGACCAGAAATACAAGAGCGTAATACAGCATGTTCATTCTCCTTCACTCTTTAAACCTGACCATTAACGCGCCCGATACCCATTTGTTCCGACTTTAGACTTGGATAACGCTGAAACGCTCTCGACTGCAGGGAAAGATTTCATTAACCATACGCAGGAACTTTGCCCCGTTTTGACACGATGTAGTCACCAATTACGTGGAACTATCGACAGCAACGATGCGTTGTGTGGGCAAGTTGATAATGCGAGATAGTAAAATGACCGTATCACCGTCGAACATCTGGAAATCCGCATCGGAAGTTCTGCGCGCGCCCGCGGGCCAGCGCGACAAGAACCTGCACATCGGCGGGACCTTGCGCGATCTCTACTTCAACGACGCCATGCCGAAGACCGAAGGTGAATTTGCAAAACTTCTGACGGAGTTGGAAGCAGCAGAGACCGGACGACCGCCACGCGGCGTCTGACATTAAGATAATGAGGAAGATTGACGAGGGTCGCCGAGAGCGGCCTTTTTTTGTTCCTATGGGTTCGTCCACGGCGCACAAAAAAGCCGGCGGTTTTAAACGCCGGCTTGTCATTGAAGTTCGTCGCCCGGTCATTTTGCCGGAGATGACAGGATTATACCCTGGCTGTTTGCGGCATAGCTGTCCTTGTCATAGGCGGGCTGTTTTTCCAGTTGCTCCTTCGTGAAGGGCGAATAAATCGTCATGGCCCCGCCGGCATCCGCCATCACCTGAACGCTTTGCGCACTGATGGCCACCGGTTTCGCGCCGACGCCAAGGAAGCCGCCGACATCGATCACATAGGCTTCAAACTTTCCGTCCTTGCTCAAGATCACGTCGCCGATGGTCCCGATTTCCGTGTCATCGGCGACTTTAACTTCAGTACCGATCAATTTCTCGGCGCTAAGCAGGGAGGGATCGACCGGCTGCAGTTCCGGTGCCGGCACGGCTGCGGTCGTCCCCTTGTCAACCTCCAGGGTTTCCGGATCGACGTCCGGATCCGTCATGTGCGGCGTGGTGCCGATTGCCGGAATGGTTGTTTCCGCAGTTTCGGGCTCCGCCTTGGCAGGCGCTACGGGAACGGCTTCCGTCGATTGCTTGGCAGATGCCGCGGCATCGTCTTCGGGCACAGTGGCCGCCACGCCGTCCATGATCGGGGCACGGTCGAATTGCGGCGCCGCCTGTAGTTCCTCCTTGGTTGCGGAGACGACAATGATCCGCTCGCCATCCTTGTCAGAGAGCGAAACCCGATCGAAATTCACCGCAACGTCCTTTTCGCCAATGCCCAGGAAACCACCGACGCCGATGACCAGCGCCTCCGCGCCGCCTGCCGCATTGATGACGACATCGTTCACATCGCCGATGGCCTCACCTTCCTCGTCGGCTCCGGTATAGACCGTTTTCCCAATCACCGACGAGGCCAGGATCTGCTCTGGCGCAGACGCAAAATACCCGACGGAATCGGTCTTTTCGGCACCGGTGGGCGCGGCGATATCGGCAGTTCCCGTGGTCTGCTGGGCCATGGCACCGGTCGTCAGGATGGCGGCGAGCGCGGTCGTGGCAAAGAGTGTGCGGATCATTTGTCGTCTCCTTCAAGCAAAGCGGTATCAAAGGCTGGATTGGATATGTTGGGCACGGAGGTGCCGCCTTCGACAGCAGCCAAACGATGCTCACGGGTGTTTGTTCCGAAATTCGGCACAGACGATGCCGCCAACACAGGGTGGCAGCACAGAAGCGAAATGCATTCGAGGACTGAAATCGCCTCTCGATTTCAGTCCTCGAATATCTCATGCTTCCATCAATTGCTGAGGACCGTCGGGCGCGAACCCTTCGCAGCAACCAGAACCGGCATCTCTATATCGTCATCGGTGACGGAGACATCGAGCTCTCCTGCCGGGGTGATCTCCCAACTGATCGTCGCATCTTCCAAGAAGAGAGCGGGATCGACAGGGGCGCATTTTCCATAGGTTACCTTGAACCGCTCTCTGACACTGTCGACCGCGGGGCGCAGCAAAGCCTGGCACTCCTCGACGGTTTCAAAACCAACGGATGGCGCCGCAATTTCGCGGCAGTCCACATTTGCCGAACTGCACCCGACCAACATCATGATTGCTGCAATATGTTCCATCCTCGTGCTCCCTGCACAATGAATACCTTGTGAAGCAAACGGCGATGCAGAGTGGAAGTTCCCCAAGGGACCGGAATCTTTTCAATGGAACAAATTTAAGGAAGCCGCGTTTTACAGCCGGTAATAGTCGGACCAACACGGTCACGGACAACATCGTAAGGAAACGCCCATGCTCGGTACAATTCTGCTGATCGTCTTGATACTTCTTCTCATCGGAGCGCTTCCGAATTGGGGACACAGCCGGAATTGGGGTTATGGACCATCCGGCGGCCTTGGCCTTGTTGTCGTCATCCTGCTCATCCTTGTTCTGATGGGCCGCATCTGATCCGCTTGCTTGTTACGTGCCTGATAACCATCAAAGAGACCTGAAGAGGAAATCCCCATGAAGAAGATAATGCTCGCAATCGCGCTGATCCTCCCGCTTGCGGCCTGCTCGGAAACCGAGCGCGGCGCCGGCATCGGTGCGGCGTCCGGCGCCATCATCGGCGGCGTTGCAACGGGGAACGTGCGCGGTGCGGCGGTCGGCGCTGCAGTGGGCGGTGTTGCTGGGGCACTGATCGGCCGCGCCAACGAGCCGGGCCGCTGCTACTACCGCGACCGCTACGGTCGTCGCTACGTCGACGCTTGCTAATTGCATTTGTCGCCAACGAAAAAACGGGCCACGGCCCGTTTTTTTGTGTCTTTTCAGTTTTTGAAAGCAGTTTCCGACGGAGCTAGGCCTCTGGGTCACCAAGCTTTTCAGCCTGATCGAGCCGCTCGAGAAGATCGAGGAATACATCGGGGATGGGCTGCTGCTCGACCGAACTGTAGAGCGCCTTCAATTTTGACGCGATCTGCGAGTGGGACTCAAATGTGCCATTCGGGCGGCTGCGCATCCCTGCGGATTTGCCCGGTTTCTCCGGTGTTCCACTCATTGAAGATATTCACTCCCACACGAACGAGCCGTCTCGACTTGCAACGATGCCACTTTGCAGTTCCTTTCCCTCGAAACTTCCAATATGCGGTAAAACATGGTCAAACCGCTGATAAGTGTCGACTCGGAACGCCTCTAAGATCCTCACATACGATAATATCATACTAAAGGAAGTCCCCTATGTCACTTTCGATGCGGATTGCTGCCCACCTTCCCTATCTGCGCCGCTTTTCCCGTGCCGTTACCGGTTCGCAGGCATCCGGCGATGCTTATGTTGCGGCGGTACTCGAAGCTCTGATCGCCAATATCAGTCTCTTTCCGAAAGGGTCGAACGACAGGGTCAACCTGTTCCAGCTCTTCTGCTCGCTCTTTGACGGCATCAAGATCGATCTTCCGGAAACGACGTCGCCTTTCGGCTGGGAAAAGCGCGCCGCGGACAATCTTGCCGTCATCGCACCGGCAGCACGCAAAGCCTTCCTGCTTGTTGCTGTCGAAGGATTTTCCACGGACGAAGCGGCAGAGGTACTGCAGATTTCTGAAGAAGCGCTTTCAGCCCTGCTGGCTGATGCATCGGAAGATATTTCCGGACAGGTCGCGACCGACATCCTGATTATCGAAGACGAACCGCTGATCGCGATGGATATCGAAGACATGGTGAAAAGCCTCGGTCACAACGTGACCGGCATTGCCCGCACCCACAAGGAAGCCATCGACCTTTTCCGCCGGACGCCGCCGAAAATGATACTTGCCGATATCCAGCTTGCCGACGGCAGCTCCGGTATTGACGCGGTCAACGAGATCCTCGCAACGGCGACCATTCCGGTCATCTTCATCACGGCTTTCCCAGAGCGGTTGCTGACAGGCGAAAAGCCCGAACCGGCCTTCCTCGTCACGAAACCTTTCAACCCGGACATGGTCAAGGCCCTGATCAGCCAGGCATTGTTCTTCGACGAACACGCCCGCTCGCCAGCCAACTCAGGCTGACATCAACCGATCGGCGACGGACGATCCAGGGCAAAGGCATCGAACCAGCTTTCGCGCTGGCCGCCACACAAGGCGGCCAGGATTCGTGACGCCATGAAGCTGAATGTGATGCCGTTGCCGCCATAACCATAGGCCGCCAGCATACGGGGATATCCGGGCACCTCTCCGATCAGCGGCAAACCGTCTTCTGTTTCGCCGAAAGCGCCGGACCAGGAATAGGCGATGGTCGGGTCAGCGGCCGGCCATAGGCGGCGGAGGCTATCAATCAGAAACGCCTCCTTTTCGGGCGATTTGGCGTCTCGCGCCGCCGGATCGACCGTCTCGTCGTCTCCGCCGCCGATGATGATGCGACCGTCCCGCGTTGTCCGGGCGTAGAGATAACTCTCCGATGCCTCCCAGATCAGCTCGCCGCCAGGCCAGAGATTTTCATCTCTCTGCGGCTCCGTCGCGATGGCCCAGCTGGATGCCGTGCTGTGCAACGCGCTACCGACGAAATCCGGCATGACATAGCCGGTGGCAAGGATCACATGGCGCGCCTCGATTACAAAGGCTCCATCCGTTTCCACGACCACCGCATTGGACGAGGCATGGTAAGCCGTTGCCATCGCATCGATCAGTTTGGCCCCCTGCCCGATCGCCGTTTTCAGCAATCCCCAGGATAGCAAGAGCGGATCGGCATCCGCCGAACCCGGCGACAGGATGGCTGCGGCACGGTCGATCCCGAAATTCGACAGCAAATCTCGATGCTGGAGAAACTGTCCGGGTAGCCCTGCTCTTTGACGCAGATCATATTCGGCCAGAAGCTCCGAACTGCTGCCGTCATCGGAGGTGATATAGAGCGTCGAGCGCGGGCGGTAGAGACAAGGTATTTGCAAGGACTGCACCAGGCCGGTCAATCCCTGTACCGCAGCCAGGCTGCGCCGATAGATGGAAGCTGCCTGATCGAAGCCGTAGTAGTTGGTCAGCTCGGCGAGCGGGCAATCGATCTCCCATTGCAGCATCGCCGTGCTTGCCGTGGTGCTGCCCAATCCCGGCTGCTCCCGATCGACAACGCACACATCCATCCCAAGAGCGGCGAGGTGCTGGGCCGCCAGAGAGCCGGTGATGCCGCCACCGACAATCAGCACATCGGTCTTGATGCTTTCGGTGAGACGTCCGCGATGCGGATGTGCTGCGGCGCCACCCCAGGGCGACATACCGCCGCGAAGATCCTTCTGTCCGGTCAGGTCCGGATCGAGCGATGATGACATGATGTTTCCTGTATGCTGATCGAGCAGCGGTCGGTTGCAACGCCGGGCGGCGCGGTCGAGCTAGGCGGGAAGATGACGTTCCGGCGGATGCGTGCGCACCTCGTCGAAAATCGTCATGGCGATCAACGACATCGGCAGTGCCAGCATGGCGCCGACGGCGCCCCACATCCATGTCCAGAAAATGATCGCAAGGAAGATGAGGAAGGGGTTGATTTCAAGCCTGTGGCCAAGGATGGACGGCGTTACCAGATTTTCCATAACGAGATGCAGAAGGAAAAATCCAAGTGCCGGCGCAAGCGCAAGCAGGAGCGCATCATGCGTCATCAGGCCTGCAACCATCAATGCGAGCGTCATGACGGTGACGCCGACATAGGGGATGAAGCTTGAGATAAATGCGAACAGCCCCCAGAGCGGCGCCATGCCGAGCCCGCCGACAAACGCGATGACGGCCGTGATGGCGCCGAGCACGATATAAATCAGGCTCGCCGTCGAGAAATAGAACCCCATGGAATTTTCAATGGCATTCATGATGCGGATCGCCGTCAGGCGGCGCTCGCGGGTCGCAAAGCCCATGATAATCGTCTTGCGCAGTTGCGCGCGCCCGACGAGAAACAGGCCGAGCGCCGCCAGAAAGATCAACGTCTGGATGAGGGCGGGCGTCAGGCCCGAGGCAACGAGGCCGAGCATCGCGCCGGCATTCTGCATTGCCATGTCCGCAACCGCTTTCTCGTCCGCGCCGGCAAGCGCCGACCTTAGCCAATCGAACCGCTCGACAAAGGGAAGAACACGCTCGACGGTGCGCTCAAGAATCTTCGGAGCCTCGCCGGCGAGTTGGGACATGGGTTCAACCAGGGCGTTGATCAGCAGGAAAAGGCCGACAACGAAGACCACCCCAAGCAGGAGACCACCGAGCACCGGAGGGAGCCCGAATTTTGCCAGTCGATCCGCGGCAAGACCCAGCACCATGCCGACGACGATCGCCAGCGTGATCGGCATGAGGATTGCCTCCATCATGTAGATGACGGCCGACGCGATGACGATGAAGATGCCGACGATGCTCCAGGCGACCACCAGATCGAGCGAATCGCGTGGGTTGACCACCGGATAGGCGGCTTCCACGGCCGCTTCCTCTGCCTCGCGAATATGCTTGCGCTTGCGATGAATGGCTTGTTCCGGCACTGCAGCGCCCATGTCGATGCCCCTGTTCCCCAACCATCGTTTTGCCGACTGGACGGCCCGGTAACGACGCATGACACCGGGCGAAAAGAGGAAGCGATCACCGCTTATGAGCATTGTCTTCTGTTCGCGCCACAGGAACGCAGGAGCCTGTCAAAGGTTCCCTTAGCTGCCGGGCGGGTCCGGAACAAAGGGCGATACGGAACGTTTTCCATGGGTCGACGTGATGCTCGCCCCCATTGAGCCAGACACGATCGATGCGCATCCGGACGATGCGATTGGCCGATGGAATGCGACCCCGGAACGGAGGAACCATCAATTCGGCCGACAGGCATTTCGAATGACGGCTTTTCGAACAGAGCGGGCAACCATGACGGTTGCCCGTCTGCAGATCGCTCAATCCGAAAACAGCATCTCGACATGCGTGCCCGAGTCCGACTTGTCGTCATACACCAGCGAACAGCCCATCGTGCTTGCCATGGCCGATATGATCCGGCTGCCAAGACCTGTTCCTGTGGCCGGGCCGGCTGGATCGAAACCACGACCGTCATCCTCCACCCGCAGCCTGATCTTGCACCCATGCCTGGAAAGACGCACCCGAATTTCACCGGGCTCTCCTGCCCTGTAAGCGTATTTGAAAGCATTGGTCACGAGTTCGCTGACGATCAGGCCGAGCGTCACAACCTTGTCTGTCGACAGGTGTACGCGTTCCGCATGCAGGACGAGGGTGTGCGGGCGCATATCGTCACGCATCGAAGACTGCAGCTCTTCCAGAAGACTGCCGAGGTAAGCATCGACCTGCACGGAGCCGACCTGATTGTTGACATAGAGATGACGGTGCACATTCCCGATCGCGTTGATGCGGGCCTGTGTCTCCTGCAAGGCCTGGATGGCGACCGGGTCCGTTACCAGAGATACCTGCATCCGGATCAATGCCGCCGCCAGCCCAAGGCTGTTGCCGACACGATGGTTGACCTCGCGCAGCAGCAATTCGGCGCGATCCCTTTCCTGTCGGACCTGTTCCTGGGCAAGCTCGGTTTCGTGCCGGAAGCGCGCCCGTTCCAGCGCCTGGTTCAACGCAGCCGCCAGCAACTCAAAGAAATCCGTGGAAACGTTCTTCGTCACATAGTCGTCGGCACCGCACTTCAACGCCTGCACGGCAATGCTCATGTCGCCTGCACCGGTTACATAGACGACCGGGGGATGGTCCGGTCGCTTGAGAATTTCCGGCAAGATATCGAGACCGGTTTCACCGAGCAGGTAGTGATCAAGCGCGATCGCGTCGATTTCACCGCCGGCCAACAGCGCCAGCCCCGTCATCCCGTCGAGCACCGTAACGACTTCGAAGCCCAGGCGGCCGAGATTTTTCTTGAGCAGAATGCCCAAGGTCTCATCGTCGTCGATGTAAAGAATTCGGTTGCCGCTTTTCGGCGCCGCCAGCCCGGATGACATTACTTGGCCTCCGGGACGGCCATGACCGACAAAAACAGACCAAGTTGCTGGATGGCGTTGACGAACTTCTCATACTGCATGGGCTTGGGCACATAGACATTTGCCCCGAGATCATAACAGCGGTGGACTTCCCGCGGATCATCGGTCGTCGTCAGGATGATGACCATGGTCCGTTTCAGATGGGCGCTGTCGCGCATCCGGGCGAGAATATCCATGCCCGTCATGTCCGGCAGGTTGAGATCCAGAAGCACCAGCAAGGTTTTTCCGACATGCTCGCTGCCGGTCCCATCCGCGCCGAGCAAAAAGGCCAACGCTTCGGTCCCGTTGACGAAAGCAACGATTTCATTCGTTACCCCGGCCCGGCGGATATTCTTTTCGATCAGTCTGGCATGCCCCTCATCGTCTTCGATCATCACGATCTTTACGGGCCTTGCAGTGTTGATCATTGCTCTCCCCACTTCTTTGCGCGGCGCAGATCCGCAGCGAACGTGACATAGAAAGACGTCCCCTCACCCAGAACGGAGCTTACGGAGACATCTCCGCCCAATCGCCGGACAAGCGCCCGGACATGAGCAAGCCCGATTCCCTCACCCGGCCTGTCCTGTCGACCGGATCGCCTGAAAAGCTCAAAGATTCGTTCGTTATCCTGGCTTGCTATGCCCCGGCCATTGTCACGCACGGTCACCGTCACATCCTCCCCGACGACCTCACCAAACACCTCTATGAGGGGGCTACGCGAAGGATCGGCATATTTGATTGCATTGTCCAGCAGGTTTCCGAAAATCTGCTGCAAGGCCAGCCGGTCGGATACGACTGTCGGAAGGTCGGGGGAGATCGTCACGACCGCATTGCCGCCATCCAGACGATGCTGGAGCGTGGCAGCAGACTCGGCCACGAGCTTCGAAAGCTCAAGCGTTTCCGCTTGCAAGTGCCGATTTCCGGCCCTGGCGAGCTTGAGGATTTCGTTGATCAGGTCGTCCATTCGCTTCATGGACGAGCGAATAAAGCGCAGTGCCTCCGGGACATCCTCCTGTACGGCCTCGCGCGCTGCCTTGGCGGTGGGATCGTCCGGCAGCGGATTGGCTTCCAGATAGTCGGCGAATTGGCCGGACGCCCGTTCCAGTTCGGCCGTGAAACCCATAATATTGACCAGCGGTGCGCGCAGATCGTGCCCGACGATATAGGCGTAGCTCTGCAGCTCCCGATTGGCCCTTTCCAGAAACCGCGTTCGCTCGCGCACTTTCTGCTCCAGCGTCTCGTTCTGAAGCTCAAGGGCATCGCCCGCCTTTTCCAGCTGACGGGAGTGCGAAAAAATCAGGGCGACCGCGCCGCCAACGAGAAAAACGAGCAGGATTGCTCCGCCGGTGATTGAGATCAACAGAAGCCGCGTAGCCTGGGTAAGTGCAGACAAACGCACGAAACCGGTATTGTCGGTTATGGCGTCGATCCGGACAAGGATCTGGCGGATTTCTTCCATGGCTTGCCGGCCCTGGTCGCTCTCGACAAGAGCCAGCGCATCGCCGGCTTTTCCCAGCCGCTTTAGCTCGACGGTATCACGCAGTTCGACAAGCTTCGTCTTGATCAATGTGTCGAGCCGGTTGATCGTGACGGGGCTCAGGGCAATAGACTGAAAATCAGGCAGAAGACTGCGAAAATGCAGAGGTATCAGGGCTTCTGCGCGCTTGAAAGGCGCGAGATACCGCTTTTCGGCCGTCAGCAGATATCCGCGCTGACTGGTTTCGGCATCCTGAACCAGACTGAAAAGCCGCATGACCCGGCTGTTCAGGCGCGCCGCATCGAGCGCCTCGTTGGCATTGCGGCTGGTCAAATTTGCAAAGTGAAGAGATGAAAGAACCAGGGCAAGAAGCAGTATCGCTCCCGCAAACAGAAACAGTGGTACCGATCTGAAAATGATCGACTTCCTGTTCATTGTCATGAGCTCAAGAACATGACGGACGGAGTGCTCCCCCGGATCCTGACATGTCGCCGGATCACCACGCTAAGCAATCCTGTTCGGGGCAAAAAATCAACCCTGCATAGATGCCGAGCGTAAAACTTTAAACCCGCGGGTGATGGGCGTTTTGTACCGGCAGTGGCGGGAGTTTTGAAAGAAAAGTCCGGAGTTGTTGGAATAAGCCGCAAACTCCGGAGCATCGTCGCGTCCTCGTCTTGCTGGAGCGCTTTAATAGCGCTCCGGCGGAAAGACATGCAGCGTAAGCGAAAACAGACCAAGTCCAAGCAAAACAACCATCAGCGTATGAGCAACGTCATCCGAGGTGGCAGGCAGGATTCCAAGGCCGATGATCGCACCGAAAAACAGGAACAGACAGACTCTGGGAAACCAGTACAACATGGGGGTGTTCCTTGCGATGTGTTGAGACTGCCCATTAACGCGGGAACCAGGGATTGGTTCCAACCGTTGAGAGACAGAAAAACATCTCCGAATGGAAACTTTTTCAATGATCCAATCGTGTATCGCGACGTAAGTTTACCTGCCACCAGGGAGACGATGATGAAGACGACAGCATTTGCATTGTTCGGAACGTTGATTGCCGGAATTTCCGCGGCGCAGGCGAGCCAATTGCAGGAGGCCGACATTCGCAGCATGATCATCGGGCGCACGATATATTTGGCAGCGCCGATGGGCGGTGAATTTCCGCTCAATTACAAGCCCTCCGGAGAGGTCGACGGCAACGGCAAGGCTGTCGGTCTCGGAAAGTTCATCCAGCCGACGGACAGCGGCCGATGGTGGATTCAGGCAAACAAGCTCTGCCAGCAGTTCAAGGTCTGGTACGACGGATCGAAAATGTGCTTCGAGTTGACTGAGAACGGGCCGAACAGCGTCAAATGGGTCCGTGACAATGGCGACAGCGGAATTGCGCGGATCGGGAACTGAGGCCGACAAAGGTGAAACCCGGCGCAAACGCCGGGTTTCCTTAGCGATCAAAGCGCGGCGATAACGATCACTTCGACAAGATACTCCGGGGTTGCCAGCTTGGCTTCGCCGGTGGCGCGGGCGGGCGTATTGCCCTGCGAGGCCCAGGCATCCCAGACAGCATTCATCTTTGGGAAATCGACCATGTCGGCCAGCCAGACGGTTGCCGACAGGATTTTCGTCTTGTCCGTACCGGCCAGTGCCAGAAGGCGGTCGACCGAAGCCAGAGCCTGCTTGGTCTGCTCGGCGACATCCGAGCCGGCCTCACCGACCTGGCCTGCCAGATAGACGGTATCGTTGTGAATGACGGCCTGGCTCATGCGCGGGCCGGTCTCAAAGCGTTTGATACTCATGGAATGATCCTCATCAGAATTGCGGATCGCCGCGAAGGGCGTGCCTGCGCGCTTTATCGCAGTTTCAAACAAAGGGGAACCGGTTTGGTTCGGTCAAGCGGCCGACGGTTCGTCCGGCGGGGGAAAATCGAGCCGAACCCGTGTTCCCGCGCCGCCGTCGCTTTCCAGGCTGAGCACCGCTCCGTGCAGCCCTGCAATCCGCTCGACGATTTTCAGACCGACACCCAGCGCATCCGAACTCTTGATCCGCCCGCTTTCGAGCACGCGGCCTGACGCCAGACCAAAGCCCGGGCCGTCGTCGATGACATTCAGTGTTCGCCCCGGTCCGGTCCTGACAACGATATGCGTTCCCTTCGGCGTATGCCGGACCGCATTTTCCACAAGGTTCCGGATGGTATTTTCGATCAGGGACGGCACGGCATAGACCGGGCTTATCCCTTCGTCGTCGAATTCCAGAGTATGCCCGTTTGCAAAGACGAAAGGCGCAAGCGCTGCGACGCTGTCATTGGCCAGATCGCCGAGTGAAACCGTCCGGAACGACCTGCTGTCGACGACATCGAGCTTGGCGAGCGCCGTCAGCTGTTCGAGCATATGGGTCAGCGCATCAAGATCCTTTTCCGCCTTTCGCGCCCTTTCGCCTTCGATCCGCTCCAGCTCCATACGCACGATGGCGACCGGCGTGCGGATTTCATGGGCGATGGCCGTCGAGAAAATCTTCTGTGCCTGGATGAGGTCGGCGACCCGTCCGAGCACGCGGTTGACGGCATTGGCGAAATTGGCGATCTCGCGCGGCATTCCCTCCGTCGGCAAGGGTTCCAGCGCAGCACGCGGATCGATCCGGTCCGCAGCCTGGGCGGCAGCGACGACAGGCTTCAGGGCCGCCCAGACGGAAAGGATCGTTGCTCCCGCCACAAGCCCGAACATCAGCGGCATGGGAATGATCAGATGGTCTCGAAGCTCGTGAAAAAGCACGTTGTAGACGAAGCCGTGCGGATCTTTCAGCACGGCAAGCTCGACGAAGACCTCCTGACCCGAGACGTTGAAAGACCGCCCTCCGGTGACGCTGACCGGCTTTCCCGGCGCGATATCCCGCTGCCAGAAGGTCGGAGGATTGATTTCGACCGGGAAGAAATGCGTCTGACAGGCGGCCTCGCAGCTTGAGAAAAGCACCTGTCCTTCGGCCGTGCGAACCCGCAGATAGATGTCGCCGACCGTTTCGTCTTTGCGCATCACATAGCGCTCGATCATCTCCGGGCTCATCACGAAGGTCAGCTTGCCATCCGCGACCTTGATGCCCTGCGCCAACGTCTCGGTTTCCTGCGCCACAAGGAAGCGCCCGAGCTCGCTTTCGTCCGACCAGTATTCGATCAGGACGATTCCGAATTCCAGAAGCATCGCCAGCACCGTGAAGGCAACGATGCGCCAGGAGACGAGGCCGATCAGGGAGCGGTTCTGCCCGCGCGTCATGCCAGCCCCTGCACCATGTATCCGACGCCGCGGACGGTCACCAGATCGATACCGGTTTCGAAGGGCTGCAGCTTCTTGCGCAGCCGCGACACCGCAAGCTCCAGCGCGTTGTGGCTGACTTCCTCGCCAAATTCCGAAAGCGTTTGCTCCAACTTACGCTTCTGCACCACACGGCCCGCGTCGCGCATCAGAATTTCGATGAGCGCCCTCTCCCGCGGGGCAAGCGCCACGGCAACGCCCCCGCAGGAAATTTCCGTGGTCGCGGGATCGTATCGCAGGTTCCCGGCTTCGAGCACCGGCTGCAGGGCGGTGGGGCTGCGCCGCAGCATTGCCCGGCAGCGAGCCAGGAATTCCTTGTGATGAAACGGCTTGACAAGATAATCGTCGGCGCCGGCGTCCAGCCCCTCGATGCGCTCCTCGATCGATCCCCGCGCGGTCAGGATCAAAACCGGCAGATCCTTGTACTCCCGCCGGATCGTTCGCAGCAGGTCGATGCCGTTGCCGTCGGGCAGGCCAAGATCGAGCAGCACCAGATCATGCTCCCGGGCAGCCAAGACGACCTCCGCATCGGCGATTGTCGTCACCGCGTCCAGCCGCCAGCCCGCCTCGCGAACCGTCTCGCCGAGCAGTTCGACAAGGCGGGCACTATCCTCGACCAGCAAAAGACGCATGATGTTTTCCCGAAACGCCCCGGATACGACTGCATAATTTCTCAAACCGGTATCGATTCAAGGCTGCAGAATTCAAGCTTACATCATCTGCGCTTGGCTAGGCACCAGTCCCGGCGAGCAAACGCGCCGCATCCGACCATCAAGCGGCATTCTTGCGCGCAAGCCGCGCCTTAATGCTGTCGATGTCGGCACGCGGCGTCGCAGCAAACAGCGTCTGGGTATAGCTATGCTGCGGATTGCTGAAGACATCCTCCCGCGTGCCATACTCCACGGCCTCGCCGTAATACATGACCATCACGTCATCGGCGATGTAGCGCACCACCGACAGGTCATGGCTGATGAAGACATAGGTCAGCTGGAATTCGTCCTGCAGGTCGGCGAGTAGGTTAAGCACCTGCGCCTGAACCGACAGGTCGAGCGCCGAGACCGGTTCGTCGAGGACCAAAAGGCGCGGATTGAGCATCAGGGCCCGGGCGATGGCGATGCGCTGGCGCTGGCCTCCGGAAAACATGTGCGGATAGCGACCATAGTGCTTTTCCTCGAGCCCGACCTTCTTCAGCATGGCCATGGCCTTGTCGCGCCGGTCGTCCGCCTTCATGCTGGTGTTGATGATCAGCGGCTCGGTGAGGATGTCGCCGATCTTCTTGCGCGGGTTGAGTGTTCCATAAGGGTTCTGGAACACGATCTGCACCTTCTGGCGCATTTCCGGTGTCAGCTTTTCCCGGGCAATATCGACCTTTTGCCCGTCTATCAGCATGTCGCCGGAAGTTGCCGGGTCGATCATGGTGACAATGCGGGCAAGCGTGGATTTTCCACAGCCACTTTCGCCGACAATGGCAAGCGTCTTGCCTTGCTCGACGGAGAAACTCACACCCTTGACGGCATGGACGGTCTTGCCTTTTTTCAGCAGGCTGCCGGGAATGTAGTAGTCGCGGACGAGATTTCGGGCTTCGAGAACAGGCGTCATCGAACGGCTCCTGCAAATATCTGGTCGTCACTGAGGAATTCGGCGATCGTCGGCAGGCGATCTCCGGTGGCGTTGTCCGGGAGCGCCGAGAGAAGCGCGCGCGTGTAGGTGCTCTTCGGGGACTCGAACAGCGATAGCACGTCGGCCTCCTCGATCTTGCGGCCCTTGTACTGGACGATGACCCGGTCGGCAGTTTCGGCCACCACGCCCATATTGTGAGTGATGATGATCAGCCCCATGCCATGCTCGGCCTGAAGCCGCATCAACAGATCGAGAATCTGCTTCTGGATGGTCACGTCGAGCGCCGTCGTCGGCTCGTCGGCGATCAGGAGCTTCGGATTGCAGGAGAGCGCAATCGCGATCATGACGCGCTGGCACTGGCCACCCGACATCTGGTGCGGGAAATGCCCCAGCCGTTCGGCCGGATTGGGGATGCCGACCAGTTCGAACAGTTCGATGGCACGTGCCCGGCGCGCCGCCTTGCTCAAGCCCAGATGGATGCGCAGCACCTCCTCGATCTGGAAGCCGACTGTAAAGCACGGGTTGAGGCTGGCGATCGGCTCCTGAAAGATCATGGCGATATCCTTGCCGACGATCTTGCGCCGATTCGACGCCGACAGGCCGAGCAGATCGATGCCGTTGAACTGCAGTCTGTCTGCGGTGACCTTCGCCGTCCAGGGCAACAGGCCCATGGCGGCCAGCATGGAGACCGACTTGCCGGAACCGGATTCACCGACGATGGCAAGAACTTCGCCGGCATTGACTTTCATCGAGACGCCATCGACGGCACGAAACGGGCCGGCCGCGGTCTGGAATTCGACAACGAGATTTTCGACTTCGAAAAGGGACATCATGACCTCTTCAACTTGGGGTCAAGCGCATCGCGCAGGCCGTCGCCCATCAGGTTGATGGCAAGGACGGTGATGAGAATGGCAAGGCCGGGGAAGGTCACGACCCACCAGGCGCGCTGGATGAATTCGCGCGCTTCGGCAAGCATCGTGCCCCATTCCGGTGTCGGCGGCTGGGCGCCCATGCCGAGGAAGCCGAGAGCGGCCGCGTCCAGGATCGCCGCCGAGAAGGCGAGCGTTGCCTGAACGATCAGCGGCGCAAGGCAGTTCGGCAGGATGGTCAGGAACATCAGTCGCAGCGTGCCGGCACCGGCAACCCTGGAGGCGATGACATAATCCTTGGTGCGCTCGGACATCACGGCGGCGCGCGTCAGGCGCACGAAATGCGGCAGATTGACGAGCGAGATCGCGATCATCGCATTCACCAGACCCGGACCGAGGACAGCCACCAGCACCAGGGCCAGAAGCAGCGACGGGAAGGCCAGGATGATGTCCATCACCCGCATGATGATCGTATCGGTGCGGCCACGGAAATAACCGGCGACCAGGCCGACGAGCACGCCGGAAATGACCGACAGCGTGACGACGACGAGACCGATGAACAGCGAGAAACGGGCGCCGTAGATCAGCCGGGAGAGGATATCTCGGCCGACGGCATCGGTGCCGAGCAGGTAGGTCCACTGCCCGCCTGCCGACAGTGCCGGGGGCAGCAGGAGGACGTCGCGGTTCTGGATGCTCGGGCTATGCGGCGTCACCAGTGGTGCGAAGACGGCCAGCACCAGGATGATCACGAAGATCACCAGGCCGATGACCGCACCCTTGTTGCGCGAGAAATAGAACCAGAACTCGGACAGGCCGGATGGTGGAGCGGTCCCGGACGGAGGAACGGAGTTTGTATCGACAACAGCCATGGGAACCTCCTCAGTGCCGGATGCGTGGGTTGATGAAGCCGTAGAGCACATCAACGATGAGGTTCACGATCATGATCACGGCAGCGATTAGCATCAGCCCGCCCTGGACGACCTGATAGTCGCGCTTGAAGACGGAATCGACCATCCACTTGCCGATGCCCGGCCAGGAGAAGATCGTCTCGGTCAGGATCGCGCCCGCCAACAGCACGCCGACCTGCAGGCCGATGGTGGTGACAACCGGGATCAGCGCATTGCGCAGAGCATGCACGCCGATGACCCGGAATGGCGACAGGCCCTTGGAACGAGCGGTGCGCACGTAATCTTCACCGAGCACTTCCAGCATGGCCGAGCGCGTCTGGCGGGCGATGACGGCAAGGGGGATCGTCGCCAGCACGATGGTCGGTAGGATCAGGTAGGTGACCGCCGACTTGAAGGCGCCTGCCTGCCCCGAGATGAGGCTGTCGATCAACATGAAGCCGGTGACCTGCGGGAAGAAATACATCAGCGAGATGCGCCCCGAGACGGGCGTCCAGCCGAGATAGCCGGAAAAGAAGATGACGAGGAGCAGGCCCCACCAGAAGATCGGCATGGAATAACCGACCAGTGCGGTCCCCATCAGCGTCTGGTCGAGCCATGTGCCGCGCTTGACGGCAGCCAGGACGCCCGCCGGAACGCCAAGGGCGACGGCTAGGATAATGGCACAGAGCGACAGTTCGACGGTGGCCGGGAACAACTGCAGGAAGTCGTCGAGAACGGCACGCTTGGTGACGATCGAGCTTCCGAAGTCGCCGTGCAGCAAATTCACCAGATAATCGAAATATTGAATGTAAATGGGGCGGTCGAGGCCAAGATCGGTCATGATCTGGGCATGGCGCTCCGGCGACATCACACGTTCGCCCGACATCAGCATGACCGGATCACCGGGCAGCAGGCGGATGAATGAGAATGCGATGATGGAGACCCCGATGAAGGTGGGGATCAGGACGGCCAGCCGTCCAAAAATAAAGCGCAACATGGGCGTTTAGTCCTAAAAACCGGCGGCCCGAAACATTCGAGCCGCCGGGATTACCGCCGCGGACGCGGCAAACGTGGTTTATAACCTATTACTCAGCGATATCCACGCCGTTGAAGCGGTGAATGCCGAGTGGATCCATGACGAAGCCCGAGACCTTCTTGTTGATCGGAACGAAGACCAGGGAATGGTCGAGGGTGTTCCAAGGCGCTTCCTTCTTGAAGATGACCTGAGCCTCTTCATAGAACTTCGTGCGCTCCGCGACATCGGCGGTTGCCTTTGCCTTGGTCATCAGATCGTCGAACTCCTTGTTGCACCACTGAGCGCGGTTGTTGCCGCCGACAGCGTCGCAACCAAGCAGGGTGTCGAGGAAATTGTCCGGATCGCCATTGTCGCCGGTCCAGCCGAGGATGGCCGCACCGTCGCGGTCCTTGGCGGACGAGAGCTTCAGATATTCGGCCCATTCGTAGGAGACGATTTCGACGGTGACGCCGATGGCTGCGAGGTCGGCCTGCATCAGTTCGGCGGCACGGCGAGCATTCAGCATGTATGGACGGGCAACCGGCATCGCCCAGATCTTCATCTTGAGATCCTTGACGCCAGCCTCTTCGAGCATCTTCTTGGCCGCTTCCGGATCGTACTTGTCGTCTTCAACAGCGTTGTTGTAGGACCACATCGTCGGCGGGATCGGGTTCTTGGCAACCGTTGCGGCACCCTGGAACACGGCATCGACGATGGCCTGCTTGTTGACGGCCATGTTGAGAGCCTTGCGGACCTCAGCCTTGTCGAACGGCGCAACCAGCGTGTTGTAGGCGAGGTAGGAGACGTTCAGGCCTTCCTGTTCGAGAATCGTCAGGTTTTCGTCCTTCTTCAGCTCGGCAACGTCGGCTGCGTTCGGATAAGCCATGACGTGGCACTCGCCGGCCTTCAGCTTCTGAGCGCGGATTGCGGCATCGGTGGTGATGGCGAAGACGAGGTCGTCGATCTTTTCCTTGCCGGCCCAGTAGTCCGGGTTGGCCTTGTAGCGGATCGCAGCGTCCGTCTGGTAGGCGACGAAGGTGAAGGGACCGGTGCCGAGCGGCTGCTGGTTCAGAAGTTCCATCTTGCCGTCGGCTGCCAGCTTGTCGGCATATTCCTTCGACATGATCGAAGCGAAGTCCATGCCGAGGTTTGCCAGGAACGGTGCTTCGGCGCGCTTCAGCTTGAACTTGACCGTCAGGTCATCGACCTTGGTGATCGAATCGATCAGCTCGGGGAAGCCCATGCCCGAGAAATATTCCCAGGAAGCGCCAGCAACGTACTTGTTCCAGGGATTGTCGGCCTTGTACTGGCGCTCGAACGAGAAGATGACGTCGTCGGCGTTCAGTTCTCGAGTCGGGGTGAAATACTCGGTGGTCTGGAACTTGACGCCCGGACGCAGCTTGAATGTGTATTCGGTACCGTCGTCGGAAACCGTGTAGCTTTCAGCAAGGCCCGGCTCCAGTTCCGTACCGCCATGCTTAAATTCAAAGAGACGGTTGTAGACGGTGCGCGACGATGCGTCGAACGTCTGGCCACCCGTGTAGAGGCCCGGGTCGAAACCCTCCGGCGACGCTTCCGAGCAGTATACCAATGTCTTGGACCATGCAGAACCGGCCATCAATGTGGCAATCGCGGTGGCTGCAAGGAGAGTGGTGAGCTTTTTCATGAGCTTGCTTCCCAGTTTTGTTCTTGTTCTCATAATTTTCTGACGCAGGATGCCGTTGCTTCCGGTCAAGGCCGGATGGAACGACATTTAACCCGGCAATGCAATAAGCGTCTTCGATAATTTGTCCAATTGGAAAATTCTTCCAGATGCGACGGATCAGGCTCTGTCCACGCCTTTTACCGTAAACGAAAAAGCGCCGCATCCGAATCACGCTTGGCGGGCAAAAAAAGTCAATCCCAAATTGCACGGATGGCGAAGAGCGCCGGCAAATGCGATAACCACTTTGCGGGGCGGGGAGGACTGTTCTGTTTTCGGTGACCAGGCGGGGATACTGAAAGCATATTGAGGCAGTCCTCCCTCCCGCCGGCCAAATAGCGCGCCACGGCAGACGATTGCCAAATTCCCGAACCCGAATTTAAGTTCTCAAAACAGTTGCTTATAGCGATACACACGCTAAACTGGTTGCGCGGGGACTCAATGGGGGGACGGCCGCATCGTGGCAACTCTTCTAAAAAACCATCGGCGATACGACATCGGCAACGATTTGGAGAAAGCTCTCAATCGCGTTGATTTCTTCCGCATATTTCATACGATGTCGCTTCGCTTCGGGTTCGATCATTTCGGCATCCTGCAACTTGGAAATGAAAACGACGCCTGCATGCTGTCGAATCGCCTGACGTTGCACGATCTGCCGTCCGGGCTGGCCGAAGAATACGACAAGCGCCACCGCTTCGGTGATTCGCTGGTCTACAAGAGCCTGCACGCCTCTTCCATCTCCTCTGTCTGGAAAGCGGACGACCCGCATCTGGGAAATGGCAGCAATCTTCTGGCGCAACTGGGTTTCGATCTTTTGCTGTGTGTTCCCGTCAGCGGCATCAACGGCGCTCGCTACGCGGTTCTGTTTCTCGGCGACAGCGACGATATCGAACGCCAGGAACATTTCGAGCTTTGCTATGATGCCATCGCCGCTTTCGACTATTTTTATCGGCTGGTGCTTTCCAACAAGGCAGGGCTGGGTCTGACGCCGCGGGAGACCGAAATTCTGCGCTGGATTTCCCATGGCAAGACGGCAAGCGAAATTGCGTTGATCGTCTCGGTGTCAGAGCATACCATAAACTCCCATACCGCGACGATTTTGAAGAAGCTGGACGTCGTCAACCGAACTCAGATGGTGGCCAAAGCCATACGCGAACAGATCATACAATAGGATCAAGAGCGTGGTGCGGGCCGCTATATGGCGCAAGCTTCCCTCGTCCGGTCCATGCGCAGATTTCAAGGCTCGGCAGACCAGCGCCAGTCTGACACCAGTAAAAGCATGCCTCTATCCGTCTCGTCCGTCACCTCAATGAGAAAACGCCAGAATCGCCATGACAAAGACAATTCACATATTGCTCGTTGATGATGACCCGGCGGAGAACGTCATTATGCGGGCGCTGATGAAGAAGGTCACGAGCGCCAGAATAGAACTGCATTATCGTGAAACGATCGACGATGCGCTCGAATTCATCCGCGCCGGCAATGCGGTCAACATGGTGCTGATGGACAACAGGCTGCAGCCGCAGGCGGACTTCCGCGAAACCGTGCCGGCCATGCGCCAGCAAGGCTTCATCGGCCCCATCGGTGTGATCTCGTCATCCGTGGCCGATCCGTATTTTCAGAAGTTCGAGGAATACGGCGCCGATTTCCGCATAGACAAATCGGAACTCGACCCGACGGCAATCGAATTCATCCTGCGGGAATACGTTACGAAAGAGTGACGTCGGCTTTGCAGACGGTCTTCACTGCAGATGGCGAATCCTCTCAGGCCGCGGTCTGGGGACGATGCGTTGCTTCAAGACCCAGCAGGAAATTGATCTGCGGGCGCGCCTTGACCAGATCATC
This sequence comes from Hyphomicrobiales bacterium, assembly GCA_900472785.1. Classification (GTDB taxonomy): domain Bacteria; phylum Pseudomonadota; class Alphaproteobacteria; order Rhizobiales; family Rhizobiaceae; genus Pararhizobium. The sequence goes on from UCJH01000013.1 coordinate 72,479, forward strand.
GATCGAATATTGCTGCAACACTTCGAAGAACGCGTTGAGCGCCTTGCGGAGCGCCGAATTCAGGCCGCAGCTATCCACCAGCGGACAATCGATCTCGCCCGCCTCGAAACATTCCGCCATCGCGAAGCTGTCCTCAGTCACCTTGACAATATCGAAGAGGCTGATCTGCGATGCGGGCTTGGGAAGGCGAACGCCGCCGTTGCGGCCACGCACCGTTTCGACCAGGCCGGCCTTGTTCAGAGGCTGCAGGATCTTGAACAGAAACAACTCCGATACGCCATAGGCCTTTGCGATCTCCGGAATTCGGCTGAGGTGCCCGTCATTGGCCGCACAATACATCAGCATGCGGACTGCGTAGTTCGTTTGCTTCGTCAGGCGCATCACTTACTCCGGGAGATTCGAAACGGCACTTATCCCATATAAGGCGGAATGCAGTTTGGAACAATTCCAAAAAAGCAGAAAATCAAGTTGACGTGAACTTGATCAGGTTGCGGCTTGACTGTCCAGCACCGCTTCGGCAAAAGGTGAGCCTATTAGTTAAGTTAAATGTAGGGAGAACCACATGTCGTTCAAGATGAACGCGCTTGCCGCACTCACCGTCACAACCGCCCTGGGCGGCTTTACGGTACCGGCGCTCGCCGATGGGGAAGTCAACATCTACTCCTATCGCCAGCCGGAGTTGATCCAGCCGCTGCTCGACGCCTTCACCAAGGAAACCGGCATCGCTACCAATGTGCTCTTCCTCGACAAGGGCCTTGTCGAGCGCATCCAGGCCGAAGGCGCCAATTCGCCTGCCGACCTGATCCTGACCGTGGACATCAGCCGCCTGACCGAAGCCAAGGATGCCGGGGTAACGCAGCCGGTCGCCGATGAGATCATCAACAAGGACATCCCTGCCCAATACCGCGACCCGGACGGCAACTGGTTCGGCCTGACGACGCGCGGCCGCGTGGTTTATGCGTCCAAGGACCGTGTATCGCAGACGGAAATCACCTATGAGGAACTGGCCGATCCGAAATGGAAGGGCAAGATCTGCACCCGCGACGGGCAGCACTCCTACAATATCGGACTTTTCGCATCGATGATCGCACATCATGGCGAAGCGGAAACCGAAAAGTGGTTGACCGGCCTGAAAAACAACCTCGCCCGCAAGCCTGACGGCGGCGACCGCGATCAGGCGAAGGCTATCTTTGCCGGAGAATGCGATATTGCGCTCGGCAACAGCTATTATGTCGGCCTGATGCTGACAAACGAGAAAGAGCCGGAACAGAAGGAATGGGCCGGCGCCATCAAGGTCATGTTCCCCAATGCTGCGGATCGCGGCACCCATGTCAACATTTCCGGCATGGCGCTGGCCAAGAATGCGCCGAACAAGGACAACGCCATCAAGCTGATGGAATTCCTGTCGGAAGGCAAAGCCCAGAAGATTTATGCCGAGCAGGTGTTCGAATATCCGGTCAAGCCGGGCGAAGAACCATCGGCGGTCGTCAAGGGCTTCGGTCCGATAAAGCCGGATGCTCTGCCGCTCGCCGACATCGCGGCCAACCGCAAGAAGGCGTCCGAGCTGGTCGATAAAGTCGGCTACAACGACGGCGCCGAAATGTAAGCATCAATTGGATGTTAAATACGAAGGCAGCCCTCCCCGGAGTGGCTGCCTTTCGTGTTTTCAAGGTTGGCTCAAGCCGTTCCATTTCGCGCGCATCAACGCGTACCACACTTCGCCATACGCGCTCCCAGGCATGGGATCGGGAAGGTCGACGGAAACCGTGCGGACGTAGGTCATGCCGATTTTTTCCATCACCCGGCGCGAGGCGTGGTTCACCGCCATCGTGCATGCCGCGATCGTATCGTAGCCACCGCTTGAAAATCCCCAGTTGACCAGGGCCAAGGCCCCTTCAGAGGCGAACCCCTGCCCCCATTCCGTCCGTCGCAGGCGATATCCGAGCTCGGCCGACTTTTCGTTCTCCGGCCAGAGGCAGAACCATCCGACGAATGCAACATTGCTTGTACGAAACGCCGTCCAGACATGAGGTTCCGTGCCTCGGGGCATAAGAAATGTCGCGTTCGGGTCGCCCTCCTCCTGATCGACGGCGTGTCCGCCATTCAGAAAGCGCATCACCTGCGGGTCACGCTCGAGATCGATGAAATCAGCACGATCGCTGGGGCGACAGGGGCGGAGCATCAGTCGCTTCGTCTGCAAAAGGATCATGGCCGAACATCCCCTTGCCCTGGCGGGATGGACCTGATCCAGGCCTTGACGCCAGTGCCGCTTATCAGTTCTGCCGCTTTGCCCGCAGCGCGGATTCGTAATCCAGTATCGCTTTCCTGCGCTCCGGCGTGCCGGGATGGGTCGACAGCATGTTGGTGCCGGAACGGTCTCCCAGCTTGTTTTCGAGCAGGACGAAGAAGCGGGCGATCGCGGTCGCATCAAAACCTGCCTTCGACATGAGTTCGACCGAGTGACGATCGGCCGCCTCTTCCGCTGAACGTGAATAGGACAAGGCGAGAAGTCCGCCCCCCTGGACCAGAAGGTCCTCGACGCTTGATCCGACATCGCCGGCAATCATCATGATCAGCCCGGCCATGCCTGCCGCCCGGTAGATTTGGCGCAGGCTATGCTCCAGCTCGACATGGCCGATCTCATGGGCAAGCACGCCGATGATCATCTCGTCGTCGCCATCGGCCAGTTCGACCAGTTCATCGGTCAGAACCAGCGTTCCATCCGGCAACGCAAAGGCATTCGGCCCGATGGCGCCCCCTGCCCTGAAATTCAGACTGTAGCCCGCAGCGCCGCGTGTCGAAAGGGCCGCGATTTTGGCAAAGCCGGCTGAAATTTCGCGCTGCTTTCCGGCATCGAGCCTGGAGGGGCTCAGCATGGTCCGGTCCATGGTCTCCAGCGTGCTGACCGACATGATTTTCGGCACCACCGGCGGCGTCACGGCGACCGCCACTTCGACCAGAACAGGCAGGGCATATCTGTAGACCAGCCCGGCCATCAGAAACGTTGCGACCACCAGCACAATCAACCGCGGATGGAACCGCTCAAGCTTGTGAACCAAACCCGTGGCGCGCCGGCCCGAGCGGGCGAGCAGCCGATCGATCGCATCGTTGTCCGTGGTTTCGAAAAGTGAACCATCTGCAAAATCGATGCGCCGCGGGATCGAGCCGACCCGCGGCGAAATCTGGACTCCGGCCAGACCGCCGCTGGCGAGGATTTCGCCAGAGGGCACCCGCTCCACCGCAAGGCCGGTGGATGTTTCGGTCAGACGAGCGACCACGGACAGGCTGGAATTAGCCGGATGCCACTCGCCACTGGCGACGATTTGGCCGTCAGAAGCCAAAATCGAATCCTTCGAAGTCCATGAACTCAGCGCCAACAGCCGACCCGTCCTTCTGGACGATGGCAAATACCTCGCCGACATCGCCGGAGAATCGCACCGCCGTATGCGTATTTACATAACGCGCCATGCGCACCGCAGCCCAGGGCCGCATCAGGCCGAGTGTCAGAAGCGTGACGAGCACATTGGTGAGTGTCACCCAGACATAACCGAACCGGGACAGATCGCTTTTCAGCGAATGTTTTCCGTCGAACACCGTGGAGGACCAGGCGACGTTGCGCAAACCGGCGTGATAGACGAGAGCCGCGATCCCGAAGGACAGCAAAACCACCAGGTAACCGATAACGCCCATCACGATCATCGGCACCTGCAGTTCCGGCGGGATTCCCTGCGGGTTATCAATGACCGCGAACACGATCGACATGTTGATAAACACCACAAAACCGATGATCAACAGGCCAAGCAGGATGATCAATGCCGACAGGAACCAGGTCTTGTAGATCGCGCCCAATCCCGGATCGGTCGTGAAAGCCTTGGTGCCGTAGCGCATGTTGTTGCCGATATAGCGATACGTCCACCGGCTGGCGAGCGGCGTCAGGATGCCGAGGGTCAGCACCGCCAGCACCGGGCCGACGAGAAACGCAAGAAACGCTCCGCCCACGCCGCCGACGAAATTGAACCGGACATTGCGATAGCTGGTGACCCGGGCGCTGAAGCGCAGGCCGCGCATGACCAGCCAGGGAAGAAGCACGAGGATGAGCGCCGCCAGCGCGATGCCGACCAGCGGCACGATGGTGAGCAGGACATTGTAGATGATCAGGTAGCCGAAAACGATAATGCGGCCGATCAGAATCTGCATACCCTTGGCGTGATATTCGAATCCGCGCCCGAGCAGGACCGTATTGCCGTAAAAATAGCGGTTACGGCGGACTTTGGCCCAGGCGGAATAGATGCCGACGGTGATGATCGTCAGCAGGATATTGACGATCCAGATGCCGAAATATTCCTTGCCGCTTCCCGTGAAGGACAGGCGATGCCAGTCTTCGGATGCCGCGGGCAAGGGCGCACTCTCGTTTATGGCCATGATTTCCCCCCAGATTTTTCAGTCGATACAGTCAAGAACGGCCGACGCTTCCCCGATATTCTGCCGTTGGTTGAAAACTCTTAATCGCGCTGAACCCAAGGTCAAGGGACAGAATCCGCTTCCCTGCAGCCAGAAACAAGAAAGGGCCTCCCGAAGGAGGCCCAGATCGAAAATATGGCGGTATCGTCAAGCTTACTTCATCGTCGGCATGACGAATTCGGCCCCGTCCTTGATGCCCGACGGCCAGCGGCTGGTGACCGTCTTGGTGCGCGTCCAGAACTTGATCGAGTCCGTGCCGTGCTGGTTCAGGTCGCCAAAGGATGAGGACTTCCAGCCACCGAAGGAATGGTAGGCAAGCGGAACCGGGATCGGGACGTTGACGCCGACCATGCCGATATTGATGCGCGAGGCAAAGTCGCGCGCTGCGTCGCCGTCGCGGGTATAGATCGCGACGCCGTTGCCATATTCATGCTTCATCGGCAGATCGAGGGCTTCCTCGTAGGTCTTGGCACGGACGACGGAGAGAACCGGGCCGAAGATTTCGGTCTTGTAGATATCCATGTCCGGCGTCACATTGTCGAACAGGCAACCGCCGACGAAATAGCCGTTTTCATAGCCCTGAAGCTTGAAATCGCGGCCATCGACGACGAGGTTGGCACCTTCCTCGACGCCCTTGTTGATCAGGCCGAGGATGCGAGCCTGGGCTTCCTTGGTGACGACCGGGCCGAGATCGGCCTTTTCATCCGTGTAGGGGCCGATCCTCAAGGATTCGACCATCGGCGTCAGCTTTTCGATCAGGCGGTTGGCGGTTTCCTCGCCGACCGGGACCGCAACCGAAATCGCCATGCAGCGCTCGCCGGCCGAGCCGTAGCCGGCGCCCATCAGCGCATTGGCGGCCTGGTCGAGATCGGCGTCCGGCATGATGATCATGTGGTTCTTGGCGCCGCCGAAGCACTGGGCGCGCTTGCCGTTCATCGCCGCGGTGCCATAGACGTAGCGGGCGATCGGCGTCGAGCCGACGAAGGAGACGGCAGAGATATCCGGATGCGTCAGGATGGCATCGACCGCGCCCTTGTCGCCGTTGACGACGTTGAGGATGCCGGCCGGGAGGCCCGCCTCGATCATCAGTTCTGCCAGGCGGATCGGCACGGACGGGTCGCGCTCGGAAGGCTTCAGGATAAAGGCGTTGCCGCAGGCGATGGCCGGCGCGAACATCCACATCGGGATCATGGCCGGGAAGTTGAACGGCGTGATGCCGGCGCCGATGCCGACCGCCTGACGGATGGAATACATGTCGATGTTCGGACCGGCGCCTTCGGTGAACTCGCTCTTCGACAGATGCGGTATACCGATGACGAATTCGCAGACTTCGAGGCCACGGATCACATCACCCTTCGCGTCCTCGATGGTCTTGCCGTGTTCCTTCGAGAGCATCTCGGCGAGTTCGTCCATATTTTCGTTCAAGAGCTGAACGAACTTCATGAAGACGCGGGCGCGGCGCTGGGGGTTGGTCGCGGCCCATTTCGGCTGTGCGGCCTTGGCATTCTCAACGGCGGCATTCATCTCCGCGTCGCTGGCAAGCGCCACGGTCGCCTGAACTTCGCCTGTCGCCGGATTGAAGACGTTGGCCGTGCGACCGCTGGTGCCGGCAACCTTTTTGCCGCCGATGAAATGACCGATCTCGTACATGGTGATCCTCCTGATCTTGATTATGGATGGAGTGTCGCACTACAATATGCACAAATCAACGCGCGATAATCAGGAACCGTTGTGCAGAAATTGATGTCCCGCATTTCAAATTTGGAGATTTGGATGATCATCAAGGTAGAAAAAGTCGTGAGAATGGCGGAACTGGAGATCGAGCCGACGCACATTTCGGCCTACACAGCGCTGCTTGCGGAGGAAATCGAAGCCTCGGTCGCAAACGAAGCGGGCGTTCTCATGCTGCATGCTGTGACAATCAAAGGCAATCCTGGTCAAGTTCGCATTCTTGAAGTCTATGCCAGCCGTGAAGCGTACGATGCCCATCTCAAGACGACGCATTTCCTCAGGTACAAAGCCGCGACGGCGGACATGGTGAAGTCGCTTCATCTTCTTGAACTTGATCCTATCGTCATGCGCGCGAAATGAGGAAGGCCGGATGAACTGGGATGACGTCCGCATGTTCCTCGCGGTTGCCCGCACCGGCCAGATTCTCGCCGCCTCGAAGCGGCTCGGCCTCAACCATGCGACGCTCAGCCGGCGCGTGACGGCACTGGAGGAATCGCTGAAAACCCGGCTTCTGATCCGCCGCACGAACGGATGCGACCTGACGGCAGAGGGCGAGATTTTCCTCAATGCCGCCGAGCGCATGGAAACCGAGATGCTGGCGGCACAGTCACAGATCGGCCGTATCGACACGGCGATTGCCGGAACCGTGCGCATCGGCGCACCGGACGGATTTGGCGTCTCCTTCCTGAGCTCGCGGCTCGGCCGGCTGACGGCGCGCTATCCCGAACTGCGCATCCAGCTCGTCCCGGTTCCACGATCGTTTTCGCTGTCGCAGCGCGAGGCAGATATCGCGATCACGCTGGAACGGCCCGAGCAGGGACGGCTGATCTCCTCGAAACTGACGGACTACACACTCGGCCTCTATGCGTCGCAAGACTATCTTGCGGATCAGGGGACGCCGGGTGCCATCGAGGATCTGAAGAGCCATAGGCGGATCGGCTATGTCGAGGACCTGATCTTCACGGCCTCGCTGAATTTTACGGCGGAAATCATGCGCAGCTGGGATGCGGCCTTCGAGATATCGAGCGCCACGGGCCAGACGGAAGCCGTGCGGTCCGGCGCCGGGATCGGCATCCTGCACAACTACATTGCGCGGCAGTATCCCGAACTCGTCCGGATCCTGCCGGACACGATGATCAAGCGGGCCTACTGGACCACTTACCACGAAAGCGCCCGCGATCTCCTGCGGGTGCGCACCGTCGCGGACTTCCTGCAGGAGCTGGTGGCAGCAGAACACCGGATCTTTCTCTGATCCGTGATGCGGTTATTTGCCCGTGGCAACCGCACTCGGCAGTGGGATGAGAGAAGGCTTGGCGATCTGCGTTTCCGCAGGCACCGCGTCCGCCGCGTCTTCGGCCGGCAAGGGTTGCGCAACGGCGGCTCCAATCATGGTCTGCTTGCCGGCCTCCGCGGCGGCGGCACCGGGCAATGGAATTTTGACCGGGTTCTTGATGTCACCATCCTCCGCCGCGACCGATTCCTGTATATCCTCCACGACCAAAGGGCTTGCTAAGCGGCGAACGCGTTTGCGCTGCGTTTCCGGCTGCGCGGCAATCGCGGCCTGCTGCGTGACGGGTTGCATGACCGGAACGGGCGAAACAGCGGCGATACCCTGATCTTGTGCGTTGCGCAGCGCGTCCAGCGTCCGCGCGGACACCGGTTTCAACCGCAGGCCGTTCATCAGGCCGACGAGTTGCTCGACGGATGCCGATGACGCACAATAGCGCAGGCGTATCTTGGCTGCGTATCCGGAATGGCCAATCGCGGTGAAGCCGGCACCATCACGGGAGCCGGCGTTCCGCACAAGCTGCCAAGCATAGATGCAGCTGCCGCCCTTGCCGGTTGCGCCGGACGCATAACCGAACGATCCATAGGCATTATCGGCGATGACCGGGCTGATCGTCATGCCTACACCCGGAAGAGCCGTCGCGATCTCAGCTCGCAATTCGCCCTCGGACGGCGCACGTGAAAAACCTTTTTCGCTGCCGGGCGGGCCGACAGTGACGACCAGGGTGTTTTCGCGGGGGAGGTCCGTTGCGTTGCCATAGATGATCGTCTGCTGCGCGTAGTTTCTGCGCGTCGTCTGGCGCACCGCCATTGCTGGGTTTCCGACCACCGGAATGGTGCCCAGCGCAAGCTCCGGCGAAACCGAACTTGCCAAGGCCGGCGCACCCTTCGGTGTGTCACGCGTCAGGGATGACGTCTGCAGGAAGGGGTCATCGACGGAGTTGCAGCCCGTCAGGACGAGCGGCACCAGCCACAACAGCGCGCGGTTCAATGCCGTGTTCCTTCCACGCGCGAAGCCTCGATGAGCCCGCGCCGCGACGCCGCATCGTTCAGATGATCGTTGAGCCGCTGGAACACTTGCTTGGCCATGCCCTTGTTTCCGAGATGATAGTAGGACCAGCCGCGCAGCTGGCTAAGATCGGCCGGTTCGGCGACCAGCGTTGCCCGCGTGTTCAGCGCGTCGAGCGCGTTCTGGTATTGCGCCTGGTCGAAGGCGGAGCGTGCGCGCTGGACATAGATTTCGGCACGCACTTCCCGATCTCGCTCCGCCGTCATCGGGTAAGCGCGCAGGATCGCGTCGGCATCGTCGGTCAGCTTGCCGCGCAGCAAGGTGAGCGCGGTGCCGTAGGCCGCGTCGGCCTGCGCCTGCCCGCCCGCCGTCATCGCCTCGGCGAAGGAAGCACGGGCTTCGGAAAGCCGGCTCAGGCCGAGATAGCACCAGCCGCCGATCAGAAACGCATTCGACGTCATCTGGCCACGGGCACGCAGGTCGCTCAGGTCGCTGATGCAGGCGCTGTAGCGCTTGGCCTGGAAGTTGCGGAAATAGTTGGCCTGGATCGCGCCGCGCGGCTTGATGACCGCCGCCGCTGCCTTCTTGCCCCTCGGCGCCGGGGCCACTTTGATCTCAGCCCAGATTTCCGGATAGACGTCCTTGTACTTGCTCTGGAGGTCGGCGAAGTCCTGCTTCTGCGAAAGACGCATCATCGAGAGCGCAAGGCCCTTGACCCGGGCGGGAGCAACCTTCCAGTCGACCGACTTGCCGAACCAGGCGGCGGCCGCCTCATACTGCTTGGAATTATAGGCATACCAGGCAAGGATTTCGGCGTGATCGGCATTCAGCGTCTGCAGGATTGTCGTCGAATAGGAGGCGACGATCTTTTCATCGATGGCAGCCGTATCCGGCTTGGCGAAGCGCAACGACAGCGCATTCAACAGGAATTCCGGATCGCCGGAAAGATCCTGTAGATGCGTTGCGGCAACCTGATAGGCTTCTTCCTGGAGATTCTGTGCTGCCAGACTGAGATACAGCCCTTTGGCATTGCTGGCGTCGGGTTTCAGCTCCAGCGCCTTTTGGAACCAGGGGGCACTGACCGCCGGCTGCTTGATCTTCAGGTAATACCAGCCGAGCAGACCCATATCGCCGGCATTCGCCTTCGTCTGGGTAGCCAGTTTCAGCGGTTCGAGATCGGTATCCGCCAACGGTTCGCTGCGCTTCTCATCGGCGTTGAAATCAGCCACGGTCTTGCGCAAAAGATCGAAGGCGACCGGCTGCAAAGCGGCCTGCATCGCCGGCGTTACCGCAAGCTTGGCCATCACGGCCTGAACTTCGGACGCCGGAAAATCGCGGATCGCCTTCTGCAACGTCGTGACCAGTGCCGCATCCGGCAGACGCTTGTCCCCTTCCCGAAGCAGAATGCCGCGATAAACATTGGCGAGCGGCTCGCGCATGCCGGTTTCGGCGTAAGCATCGATCAACAGCCAGAGCAGGTCGATTTCGCCCTCGACCGAGGGATCGATGACGCTGCCCGCCTGGATCACCCCGGTCCAGTTCTTGGCCGCCGCCGCTTCCGTCATCAGGACACGCTGCTTCTTGGTAGCCAGCTTCTCGCTGAAATCGGTGGTCGGCGCCCAGTCCGGCGCCGCGCTCTTCAGCCGGATGATCTCGGCATCGATGCCGGTGAAATCGTTTTTCTGGTAGAGCTTCCAGAGCAATGTTTCATCAGCACTGCGCGCCGTCTGCGGCTGGTAGAGATCCTGCGGCATTTCAAAGCCCGGATATTTCAGCCGCAGCCGCGCACTCTCTGCGGCGACGCGATCGTCCTGCTTCTGCTCTGCATAATAATAGAGTGCTGCAAGCTCGACGGCATCCGGCGCCGGCTGGGAAACGGTGACGGCCGGCTGTTCTGCGGTTGCGGCGGCCTGCGGCTCGCCCACCAACCCGTCGTTCGAGACCGCCCCGGTCATTGCGTCGTCCACAAGGCGAAACGATCCTCCCGCTTGGGTCAGGAGAGCGGCCGAATCCTGCGCGAGGCCATAAACCGGCAGCAGCATGCAGGATGCGGCAAGCAGGGCGAAAAAACGTTTGCTGATCATTGATCGGACCTCACACCCTTGCGCGGAACGGCACGGCCGAGCCACACGCCAAAGACGCCCATCGAGGCAACGATGAGCAGGACGTAGAACTGGAAATTATCGGAGAACCACGCCGCGGCGAGGCGACGGATATTGGCCGGGCTCTTGTCTGTCATCCCCGCGATGAAATGTGTGCCGGCCGGCATGGTGTTCACTGAAAGGCTTGCCGTTTCGATTTCGGCCGAGCCGCCATCGAGGGTGCCCCAGACCCCCGGTTCGACGAGACGCCGGACGCCGAGCGCGATGTCGCGCGGCGAGCGGGCGTGGAGCACGGTCCAGGTCGCGCTGCCTTCCGGCGAGGGTATCTGCGACAGGGTCAGCAGCGACTGGTCCGGCTTCAGCGCCAGCGTCTTGCCTGCACCATCATCATAATTGAGCCATTGGGCAAACCGGGCGCCACCAGCCGTGAACCAGCTGCCGATGCGGGCATTCCAGGACAGTGCGTTGGGTTGCGTCGTCGATTTCTTGAAAGCATCGAGAAGCGCGCCGGCATCGTCCGAACCTGATCCGGCGGTTGTAGCCTGCAACATGGCGTCATCGGAAATCGCTGCCGTCTTGAAGGGGTCAGTGCCCGAAGGCAGCGCGGTTGCCTCTTCGGCAAACCCGCTCGGTGGAAACTCGCTTTTGCCGGCAGCACCGAGTTCGGCGAATGCCTTCTCGGTGGTGATGACGAGGGCATTGCGACCTTCCGTCGGCGTCGCCGCACTCAGGCGAATATTGGCATTCAGCGGATTGCGGGCGGAAAGCGCCAGCCGCGACAGCATGGTCAGCGCCGCGCCGACGGATTGCCCGTCGGGACGTTCAACGAAGATGTCGAACGGCTTGCCATCCGCATAGGGGTAGGCATTGCCAACCAATGCGGCGATATCCGGCAAACGGCCGATGCGCGCCAGTGCCGGCACGGCGATCTCGGTGTTTTTCAAAAGAATGAAGCGCGGCTTGGCATCGTTGCGGGCTTCCGGCGCACAGGCATCGTCGGCCTCCATCGGCAGTTCCGCCAGGAGCTCGACCTTGTTTTCACCCGGATGAAAGGCCCGCAGCGGCAGCTCGATCAGCTTGCCTTCGAACTGTTCGCCTTGCGTGTTGCGGAACGGATAGCTGGTCACGACCTTGTCGTTGACGCGAACCAGAAGCTGCGCGGTGCGCTTCAGGCCCGGCGACGTCGCCGCATACAGGCGGACGCCGATCGTGTCGTAGTCGGCCGGATAGAAGTCGGCGGGCATCACCATGTCGAAGTCGGTGCGTGACAGCCGGCCGGAGAAGACGCGCGTCTCGTAGCCGGTCTCACTCAGCTGGTAGCGGCTGGAGGCGTCCGCGAAGATCGTGCCGGTCCCGGTCGCGAAGATGCCGCTGTCGAGACTTTCCTTCAAAGGCCCGCGAATGGCGGCCAGCAGCTGGCTGCTGATTTCGGCCCGGGTTGCGCCGCGCAGACTGACGGCGGCGCGGCCCTTTTCCCGGCCATCCGCGATCGACAGCCCGTAGGGAATGGCGGTCGCCACCGAGGCCACGCCGAGCTGCGCACGTGTCTTGTCGGTGGAAACATAGAGATCGATGCCGGGACCGATGCCGGGCTTGTCACCGACGCTGACGGAGAGATCGTCGCGGTTTAGAAACAACGCGAGCGTCTGCAGCACGGGTGCTGCATCGTTCAGCATTTCGGCCGTTGCCGTCTGCGGCAGGATCATCCGGATATCGGTGACGCCGGCATCGTTGCGCGCGACGGTCAACACATCGTCGAAGAAGTTGAAGCCGTCCGATTTCGCGGCGACGAAGCCGCTCGCCTTCGGATCGAGTTCGCTCCAGAGTTCGTAGGTCGCCTCCAGAGAACAATCGACACGGTGGAACTGGCGGGCACGCAAGGTCACTTCGTTGCGCCCGGCCCTCAGAAGCGCGCCAGCGATCTTGATCTGCTCCGGCTTGAAATCATTGGGCGACGCGATGCGGAATGTGCCGACCGACTTGCCGTTGACGGCGACATCCATCACCGACGTATCCGGCAGGACGGACACGGCATTGCGATAGGGAAGCGACAGGCTGCCGCCGAGCGCTACCTGGTCTGCCGAGAGGTTGAATGTGAAACGCCCGACATCGTCTTCGCCGGCGAGGCGATAATTCGACGACGACTGCTCGAAGGGCACAAGGCCGTCGAGCTTGTTTTCCTCGGGCCCCGCGGGGGCCAAGCGTGTCGACAGAATGGTTTCGCTCGCAGCGGGCTGTGCGCGGGTAATGGCCGGCGCTGCCTCAAGCAGGCTCTGGGCGGAAAGCGGCAACGCCTGCGTCATCAGGGCGGCAAGCGACAGGCCCACGGTCTTGACGCTGAGGGACTTAACCATAGAGCTGTGTTCCTGTGTGAACGGGGCCGGCATGAGCAGGGCTTGCGTAAACCGGGCCTGCATTGACCACGACGGCCGCATCGGTGGTCTTTGCCGAAAGACCGACGGGCACCACCTTGTTGTCGTTGAGAACCATCGGCGCATCCTCGAAGGAATGAGCGACGCTTTCGCGGATGAGGCCGGCGCTGTAGCGGATGGCGCGCAACGATTCCGTCAGGCTCCAGAGGGCAAAGCGGCTGGTGCCCCAGAAGAAATTACGGCGTATCTGGCGACGGACGAGGCGATCCTGAAGCACCGACTGATCGGAATACATCAGCTCCGCAATCGCCATGAAGGTTTCCGGCGTCCGCTCGGCGAAGGCAAAGCCGAAGATGGCGGTCTTGTCCAAAGTTCGGCGCGAGCGGTAGACGACGTTGAACGTGATCGTCTGGCCGCCGCGGCGAACCTCGACCTGCGCCCGCGTCGGGTTGGCAAGATCCATCTTCGGCTCCGGATCAACGAATTCGATCGACACGCCACCGCTCGAGGCATCCTGGATGATGACGGTATAGACGGCATCGGCGATGCGCAGCAAAGCGTGGCGCTTGACCGGCAGGCGCTGGTTGCGGCGCAGCTCGCGACGCTCGGCAATGGCTCCGAGGGCCGCCCCGGCAAGACCGAGGTTGATCAGGTTCCACATGGCGACGATGAGCAGCAGTTCGCTGGCGACCGGCTCGGTCAGCACGCGATATCCCGAATACAGCGCTGCGGCGAGCAGCAGGAAGAAGATCGCGAAGTAAGGCTTTGCCAGCGGCGAGAGCTTGCTCTGATCGAGCGTTTGACCCTTGGCCGTGACGTTGAAGGTCGGCTTGCGGGGATTGCGCACGACGCTGACGATGCTGCCGAACAGGAACACGGCCTGGACATATTCGTAGAGTTCGGAAATCCACGGCCAGCGGACCCGGCCGTAGAGATAGCTCTGCATCGCAAACGAGCTGACGAGATAGGTCACGGCGTAGGAGGCGAACTCGAGGATGTTGGCCTTGTAGATCTCGAGCGAGAAGAAAATGTAGAGCAGCGGCGAGAACATGAAGGCCAGCCGCGACAGCGGAAACAGCCAGAAGGTGTTGATGCCGGCATAGCAGAGGCGCTGCGGGAAAGAGAGACCCTTGGCGAGGAACGGACGGTTCAGCAGCAGGATCTGCAGCATGCCCTGGCACCAGCGGGCGCGCTGGCCGATGAAGGAGACGAAGGTTTCCGGCTGCAGGCCGGCGATCAGCGGCTTGTCGATATAGACGCTGTTCCAGCCCTGGCAGTGCAACGAAAGCGCTGTTTCGCAATCCTCGGTGATCGACTGGCCGGAAAAGCCATCGACGGTTTCAAGCGCCGACCGGCGAAGAACGGCCGCCGAACCGCAGAAGAACGAAGCGTTCCACTTGTCGAGCCCGCGCTGCAGGATCGAGTAGAACATCTCGTTTTCGGACGGCATACGGGCAAAGGTCTGGAGGTTTTTTTCCAGCGGATCGGGATTGAGAAAATAGTGCGGCGTCTGGACGAGGAAGAGCTTTTCGTCCTCGCGGAAGAACCCGACCGTCTCGCGCAGGAAGTCACGCACCGGGGCATGGTCGGCATCGAACACGACAACCAGATCGCCCCTAGATATCTTCAGGCCTTCGTTGAGGTTGCCGGCCTTGGCGTGATCGTTCTTTTCCCGGGCATGGTATTGCACGCCCATGGCTTCGCAGAGCGCCTTCAGCTGATCGTGGCGACGGTTCGCGGCGACCGAGACATGCGGGTTCTTGTTGTTGCGCTTGGCATCCGTGCCGCCGTCATCCAGCAAATAGATATTCAGCTTGTCCTTAGGATAGGCCATCGACTTGGCGGCGGCCAGCGTCACCGCCAGCAGTTCGGCGTCCTCGTTGTAGCTCGGAATGAACACGTCGACCGTCGGCAGGTCGGCATTGGCGCCGATATCCGGCGTCTTGCGCTTGATCGGATCGACGACCATGAAAAAGCTGATCGCCAGCATGCAGAGGCAATACATCTCCGCGAGGTAAAGCAGGAAACCCGGAATGAAATTGAGCGGCTCGGATATGCTCGGCAGCGTCTCGGTCGTCCGCCAGAATCCGTAGCGCAGCGCGATGATCGCGGCGAACACGAAGGTCACCAGCCTGAACGTGCTGTTGTCCGGGCGCGTCATGCCGATAAACATGACACCGAGGACAGCGAAGCTCAGCATCAGCTGTGCCTGCAGGCTCATCGGCAGAAGGATAAGAGTCAAGCCAACAGCGCCGGCTGGAATCGCCAGAAATTTACCGCACCTCATGTGCACCCTAACCCCATCGTCATTTCAGCTGCGCATCATGCGCGCCGGTCCAGTCATCGGACGGGCTGACCCTATGGCGGAAAGGGTCAATAGAGTCCTAATGAAGCAGGAGCGGCCTGAAAGGAGACAGAACGAGGTAAACACGGCGTTTACGGCGTGTCTCAAGATCTCACGACATCAGGTGCCGGAAGCAAAGTCCGGCAGGAAAACGGGATTTTTGAGAGAATGGTACGGTTGGGTGGTCTCGAACCACCGACCTCAGGATCCACAATCCTGCGCTCTAACCAACTGAGCTACAACCGCACAAACAACGCGCCCTTAAGGAGGGCCGCTTTCCGGGTCAAATACGGGCAGTCCGTCTTTTTTGCAAGTCCCAACTTGCGACTTCCCGCGAAAAAACGGGATATGGCAGGGCAGGCATAAAAATCGGGTATAAAAAAACCGGGCGGTCACCCACCCGGCTCATCGGATCAAGATCCGTCGCACGCCCTTGCGGCATGTCGATCGGTGGATCAGGCCTTCTTGAAGCTGGACAGAGCCTTTTCAGTGGCGTCCTTGCCCGGCTTGGTGACGTTCTCGGCAACCTTTCTGGTTGCTTCCTGCATCGCCTTGGCCTGTTCCATGGCCAGTTCAGCCTGCTTGCGGATGAACGCGGTCTGCAGTTCGAAAAGTTCAGAAACCGACTTCACGCCGAGCAGCGCTTCCATGTGCGAAAGCGAATTTTCCGCATTGGTGCGCAGGGCGTCGATCGCCTTGAGGCCGAGTTCGACGGTGCCGGACTGCGCGCTTTCCAGCGTCGCTTCGACGGTCTTCGTCGCGTCTTCGGCGGCGGTCTTCATCTTGGCATAGGCTTCCTTCGACTGCACGGCGCCCTTTTCGGCAAACTCGCGCAGGCTGTCGGTAACCTTTGCCGGATCGAAAGAGGTCAGCGAAAATACGTCATCGTTCTTCTTGGTAGCCATGATCAGCGCTCCTGTTTTCGGGCCCTCTTGGAGGCACCCTGTTGATGGTGCTTATCATATACAAGAAATTATTGTGCATTGCAACATAATTGTGCATCGCATATATTTTATAGGCGATTGCCATATTAACCTTTCGTCACGAAAGGCAAGGACCAATCGGATGGCGTGCTGGACCCTGGCCGAAGCGCCGGTTATTAATAGACCGTTAACAATCACGTCATGATGACGTTTGCCTGCAGGTCCGTTCATGTCCGCAAAATTGTACCCCTTCATCGACATCGCCGTGCATGAGCGGGTGCGGGAGCATTTTGCGCGTGGCGATGCGGCGGTGCTGTTTTCGGCGGACATGCTGCAGGTCCTGTGGTCGAACGGCGAAGGCGCCTCTCTTTTCGGCCTGCCGTCGATCTATGATTTCATCGACAGTGGCGCCAACACCGGCGATGTCTCCTTTCGTCAGATGGAAGCGACCGGGCGCCAGCTGGCCCGTGTCGGCGACAGCCGTTCCTTTCTGATGCGCATCGGCTCCGGCTTTCGCCGCATGCCTGTCCATGCATTGGTTGAGATGATCAGCGTCCATCCGGGCGAAACCGCAATTCTCTTTACCGCGCCCGGCAATGTCAGGGCGCGGACGCCTGCGGATATTGCCCGGGCCATGATCTCCGGTTTCGACGATCCGGACACGCATATGGCTGTTCTCGATGGAGACGGCGGCATCGTTGCTTCTTCCCCGGGCTTCGAGAGCCTCGCCATGACGCCGCAGACCTGCCGGACCCTTGTTACGGCCGTTGCGCGCGATGCCGACTGGTTGGTCAAGCGCCCGATCCCGACCGGCAAGGGCCATCTGCCGGCCGCCATCGGCAAGCTTTCGGATACCCCTGCCCTTCATCTGCTTTTCGCCGTTGAAACGATCCTGGGCAATCTCGATCCCGGCACGGATTTCGACGAAGAAACGGTTGCCGAAGACGCTACGCCCTCCGACATCCCGGAAACTCCGACGATCGTCAGCGATCTGGAAGCCCTGTCGGATGTGACCGGGACGCCGGAGACACCGGCCGGGATCGAGGACGCAGCGATTTTCAACCAAGAGGACCAATCCGACCTCGCCTCGATCGAACCGGATGCAAGCACGCACGATCAACCGGACAACCCCGTTGCTCAGGATGAAGAGTCGGAAAATGCGTCCACGGCAGGCTCTGAGGATATGTCGGCCGATGCAGAACAGGAAGCCTTCGTCGAGACCGATTCGACTTTGAGCTCTGACGGCAGATCAGAAGATGATGCGGGCGATATTGCCGACACGGACGCCGACGCCGAACCTGAAGGCACCGGTTTGAACATCGAAGCAGCCAACGAAGCATTCGAGGAAGCCGACCGAACTGAAACGGCTGAAATCGCATCGGCATCCGTCTCGGACATCGAAGCCGAGGCGGGCAATGCCAGCGATGACCTCGACCCGGAAGCGACTATTGCGGAAGTGGCAGAGACGGTTGTTGCCGACAATGACGTGGTTGCGGATACTGCGGCAGCAAACTCCTCAAATGACGCGGAAACCACAAATCCGGACGAAACTGCCAATGCGGATATTGCCGCTGCGCATGTCGGAACCGAAATACCAAACGAACAGATCGTCGACGACAGCGCCCGTGATCTCGCCTCTTCGTCAGAACCTGAAACCAGCGATACCGATTCCGAAGCTGGTCATTCCGGCTTTGTCTTCAATCCCAACAGCCGCGCCGTGCGCTTTGTCTGGAAGATCGATTCCGAGGGCCGCTTCCGCGAGATTTCCGACGAATTCGCGATGGCCGTCGGTCCGGCCTCGGCCGATATTTCCGGGGTGACGTTCAGCGATATCGCCGAGCGTTATAATCTTGATGTCGATGGCAAGATCGGCGAACTGCTGAAGCGCCGCGACACCTGGTCCGGCAAAACGATCCTCTGGCCGGTTGAAGGCACGAGCCTTCATGTACCGGTCGATCTCGCCGCCCTGCCGACTTACTCCCGCAACCGGGAATTCGACGGTTTTCGCGGCTTCGGGATTGTTCGCGTGGCCGATGCCATCGAAGACCAGCATGCCACAGGCCTGACCCTCGGCTTGCCCCTGGCGGAACCGGTCGGTCAAAGCGAAGACTTTGGATCGGATGGCCCCTCCCTACCTTTCGTGGAATCGGAAAACGCTGCGTTGGCAGATGCCGGCGCCCCCGTCGAAGAAACGCCGTCGGCTGAAGCCTATGTCGGCGAAGCGCAGCCTGCGGATCTCCCAGACCTTGAGGATACGGTGTTCGCGGGCGAAGAAACTTCGCAAGAGGCAGATGAGGCGGGCCACGGAACAGAAGGCCCCTCCACCGGGCTTGACGACGATGCTCCATCCACAGCTGATGGCGAACAGACGTCCGAAGACATTTTCGAAGACCCTTTCCGCGGCGAGCGTCCGGCACTGCAAATCGCGGACAATCCGGGACGCCGCACATCGGACAAGGTCGTCCGGCTCGACAATCATCGCCCGCAGGGCATTGAAACCCTCACGCGCGGCGAACAGGCCGCCTTCCGCGAAATTGCGCGGCAACTTGGCGAGACCTTTGGAAAGCGGCAGGACGCCGCCACCCTCGAAGAAACGGATGAACAGTCCGAGACTTACGCATCCGCGCAGCCGGAGGCGGTGACGGATGATATGGAAGACGCCGCTGTCGTATCGACAACCGAAATTCCGGTGGAGCAAGAGACGGAAAATGAAGCCGTCGGCGAGGAGCCCGGCGTCGCAGCAAGCGAGACGATTGAGGCGGAAGACCGGCCGGAAGCCGTCGCCGAGATCGTCGATGCGCTACCGACCCGCAGCAGCATTCATGCCGGCAGCTTGAACCAGGACCTTCTCGACAGCCTGCCTGTGGCACTTCTCGTGCATGCCGGCGACGAACTGTTCCATGCCAATCCGGAGTTTCTGGAGCTGACCGGCTTCAGTTCCCTCGATGAATTGCGCGAGGAAGGCGGCATCGACGCATTGTTCGTCGCGGAGGACGACGGCCTGTTCGATATGCCGGACGGCACGATGATGCTGATCCGCAACGACGGGCGTCTGGTGCCGGTGAACGCCCGGCTGCAATCGATCCGCTGGGAGGAAAAAAGCGCACTGGTGATGGCGCTTTCGGCCGCGACACAGGACGCAAAGCCCGTGGAAACCGCCGATACGGATGCGGAACCGACGCCGGCGCCGGCTACTGCGGACCAGATCGCGATCGATTCCCTGCGGATGGAGGCCGAGGAGCTGCGCTCCATTTTGGAGACCGCCACCGACGGCGTCGCCATCATTGATGCCGGTGGAGAAATCCGTTCGCTCAACCGCTCGGCAAACGCACTCTTCAACTATGATGATGGCGAAATCCGCGGCAAGCCCTTCGCGATGCTGTTTGCGCATGAAAGCCAGAAGGCGGTGCTCGATTATCTCGCTGGTCTGTCCGGGCATGGCGTCGCCAGCGTGCTCAATGACGGCCGCGAGGTTATCGGCCGCGAAGCCTCCGGCGGTTTCATCCCGCTGTTCATGACCATGGGCAGGCTGGCCTCCTCGAATGGTTACTGCGCGGTCATCCGCGACATCACCCAGTGGAAGCGCACCGAAGAGGAACTGCGCAATGCCAAGCGGGCAGCGGAAACCGCCAACGCCCACAAGACCGACTTCCTCGCACGCGTCAGCCACGAGATCCGCACGCCGCTCAATGCCATCATCGGTTTTTCCGACATGATGGCGAGCGAGCATTTCGGCCCTATCGGCAACCCGCGATACGTAGAATATGCCGGCGATATCGGTCGCTCCGGGCGGCATGTGCTGGACATCGTCAACGACCTGCTCGACATCTCGAAGATCGAAGCCGGCGAGATGGACCTTGAGTTTACTGCCGTCGAGATCAACGATGCCGTATCCGAAGCCGTGTCCCTGGTGCAGCCGCAGGCCAACAGCCAGCGCGTCATCATCCGCACCTCGCTGTCCGGTTCGGTTCCGAACATCGTTGCCGACAGCCGCTCGATCAAGCAGATCGCCCTCAACATCCTGTCGAATGCCATCCGGTTCACGCCATCCGGCGGACAGATCGTCGTCTCGACCGCCTATGAGACCAACGGCAGCGTCATCCTGCGCATCCGCGATACCGGCATCGGCATGACCCGCACCGAGCTGGAGCAGGCGATGAAACCGTTCCGGCAGGTGACCACCGGTGCCCGCAAGCGCGGCGACGGCACGGGCCTTGGCCTGCCGCTGACGAAGGCCATGGCGGAAGCCAACCGGGCGCAGTTCTCGATCAACTCGGCGCCCAACGAGGGCACGTTGGTGGAAATCTCCTTCCCGTCGCAGCGTGTGCTGGCGGATTAGAACCGAGTAAGCTAGAAAATGTTGAGCGTGGCGAACCAGTTTGCGCGCCCGCGTTTTGACCCTTGCGGATATTTGCCCGCGCTGCGGAAAGATGAGCCTTGCCGTCCGAGACCCATGCCCTGAAGCGCGCGCGGCTGTTTGCCGGTATCGGCGGTGCGCATCCGATGCTCGCCGCAGCGGCGGCCCTCACCTGCATCGTCGTTCTGCTTCCCGTTCTGGCAATCGCCTGGCTTGCCGTCACCGGTGGCGATAGCGACTGGCCGCACCTGATGACCAATGTCATCCCCCGCGCGGCAGGCCGCACACTGCTTCTGATCGCGCTGACCGGTGCGGTTACCACCGCTATCGGCATTGTGACCGCCTGGCTGGTCGCCAGTTGCGATTTTCCGTTACGGCGGTTTCTTGGCGCCGCCCTGGTGCTGCCGCTGGCCATTCCTGCCTATCTTTCGGCCTATGCCTTCGGCGAACTCTTCACCTTCACCGGGCCGCTGCAATCCGCGGTCCGGGCGATCTTCGGCTTTCAATCGAGCCGCGACTACTGGTTCCCCGATGTCCGCTCGCTGGGTGGCGCCGTACTGGTGCTGGGGTCGGTGCTCTATCCCTATATCTATCTCGCCTGCCGGGCGATGTTCCTGATGCAGGGACGGGCCGCCGCCGATGTCGCCCGCACGCTCGGCGCCGGGCCGCTCAAGGTGTTTTTCAGGGTCCAGATCCCGATGGCCCGCCCGGCCATCATGGTCGGCATCACCCTGGTCGCCATGGAAACCCTGAACGATATCGGCGCCGTCGAATTCCTCGGCGTGCAGACCCTGACATTCTCGATCTTCGACACATGGCTCAATCGCGGCAGCCTTGCCGGCGCCGCGCAGATCGCCTGTATCATGCTCGTCTTCGTGGTCATCCTGATGATGATCGAGCGGGCAGCGCGGCGGCGCCAGCGGTTTTCGAGCCAGAAAACCACGGCAGGGATGCACGATTCGATACGGCTGAGCCTCTCCGGTTGGAAGAGATGGGCGGCGATGGCAACCTGCCTTCTACCCGTCCTGTTCGGCTTTGCCGTGCCCTTGGTCGTGCTCGGCGGCTATGCGTTGAAGCGCCTCGATCAGTTTCTCGAACCGCGGCTCCTGAAGGCGCTGATGCACAGCATTCTCGTCTCCGGCTCCGCAGCCGTTATCACCGTCATTCTCGCCTTTGTGCTCGCCTATGCGGCCCGCACCAGCCGATCGCGCTTCATCAGCCTTGCCGGACGGCTTTCCGCCTTCGGCTATGGGGTACCGGGCACGGTCCTCGCCATCGGCGTGCTCTTCCCGCTGGCCGGCATCGACAACGGGATCGACGCCTTCCTGCGTGCCCATGCCGGGCTTTCGACCGGCCTTCTTCTCTCCGGTACGGGCTTTGCCATCATCTATGCCTGCTCGGTCCGGTTCCTGACCATGGCAGAGGGCTCGATCGAGGCCGGGTTCCAGAAGCTTTCGCCGCATCTCGACATGGCGGCGCGCACGCTTGGCCGAACCAGCGGCCAGACGCTGAAGAGCGTTCTCCTGCCGATGATGCGCCCGGCCGTTCTTTCGGCGGCGCTGATGGTGTTCATCGAGACGATGAAGGAACTATCGGCGACGATCATGCTGCGCCCGTTCAACTTCAACACGCTGGCGACGCTGGTGTACGAGGATGCCTCGCGAGCGAAGGTCGAGGATGCGTCGGTCGCCGCGATCATCATCATCCTCGCCGGCATGATCCCGGTCATTCTCGTCTCGCGCTCGCTGGAGCGGCCACGCTGAGACGGCTATAAAACCGGGCAAAAAAAGAGGCAGCGCAACGGCTACCTCGATAAGTTGAATGCTAACAAACAAAGGCTCGACAGGGGAACGACATCATGTCCGTGACAGCATCTCTGCTGTGAGCAACCCACTCATTGGTCGCCATCAAGTTGGGACCAACATGCGCCACCGGTCGTTAACAAAACCTTGCCACGCACCGCTAAAATTTTACCCATCGGCCCGGAACTGCGCGCCTTGGTTAATTCGGCCGGCCGCGAAACGTTAACGCCGCCACTCAATCCTTCAGTTGTGCCAGGTTGGCATAAAGGTCGAGTGCCTCCGGATTGGCGAGCGCTTCCTTGTTCTTGACGACACGGCCATGCACCACGTCCCGGACGGCAAGTTCGACGATCTTTCCGGATTTGGTGCGCGGAATATCCGCGACCGCAACGATCTTCGCCGGGACATGGCGGGGCGAAGCACCCGTGCGAATGCGGGCCTTGATCGCTTTTTCCAAGGCGTCGGTGAGCGTGATGCCGGCAGCCAGACGCACGAAGAGCACGACGCGGACATCGTCGTCCCAATCCTGCCCGATACACAGCGCCTCGGCGACCTCCTCCATCTGTTCAACCTGATTGTAGATTTCAGCCGTCCCGATGCGCACGCCGCCGGGATTGAGCGTCGCATCCGAACGACCATGGATGACGATGCCGTCATGCTCGGTCCATTCGGCAAAATCGCCATGACACCAGACATTGTCGAAACGCTCGAAATAGGCGGCGCGATACTTGGCACCCTCGGGATCGTTCCAGAACATCACCGGCATGGACGGGAACGCCTTCGTGCAGACAAGCTCGCCCTTTTCGCGCCGGACCGGTTCGCCCTCGTCGTTCCAGACGTCCATGGCAAGGCCAAGTCCCGGTCCCTGGATCTCCCCGCGCCAGACGGGTTTCAGCGGATTGCCGAGTACGAAGCAGGACACGATATCTGTGCCACCGGAAATGGACGCCAGTTGCACATCCGGCTTGATGCCTTCGTAGACGAAAGAAAACCCTTCCGGCGAGAGCGGCGATCCGGTCGAGGTCATCAGCCGCAGCGTGCCGAGATCGTGGGTGCTGACAGGTGTGAATCCGCCCTTGCGCACCGCATCGATATACTTCGCGGATGTGCCGAAGATCGCGAATTGTTCGACCTGCGCATAATCGAACAGCACATTTCCATCCGGGTGGAACGGCGAACCGTCATAAAGGCAGAGCGTGGCGCCGACCGCCAGGCCCGACACCAGCCAGTTCCACATCATCCAGCCGCAGGTCGTGAAATAGAAGAGTTTTTCGCCTTCGCGCAGCCCGCAATGAAACCGATGCTCCTTCAGGTGCTGCAACAGGGTGCCGCCGGCCGAATGCACGATGCACTTCGGCACGCCGGTGGTGCCGGAGGAAAACAGGATGTAGAGCGGATGCGAAAACGGCAGGCGGACATACTCCACCGGTTTCGCTTCAAACGGCGCGATGAAGTCCGCCAGCGTACGCCCATCTTCCAACGAAAGCGCCAGGGACGAAGCATCGCCGGCATAGGGGATGACAAGCGCCGGAACAGCCAGCTTTCGCGTCACGGCCTGCACCTTGACGGAAACATCCTGCAGCTTGCCACCGTACCAGTAGCCGTCGCAGGCAATGAACAGCTTGGGTTCGATCTGGCCGAACCGGTCGAGCACACCTTGCTCACCGAAATCCGGGGAGCAGGAGGACCAGATGCCGCCGAGGGAGGCGACGGCCAGCATCAGCGCAATGGTCTCCGGCATGTTCGGCATCATCGCCGCGACACGGTCGCCCTTGCTGATGCCCATGCCGACTAGCGCCTGCTGAAGCCGCGAAACCAGCGCATGCAACTCGTCCCACGACATGCGCGAGGCAGCCTTGTCTTCACCGCGAAAGACCAGTGCGTCGCCGCTGCCGGTCTTCGCCAAAAGATTCTCGGCAAAATTCAGGTTCGCATCCGGGAAGAACCGCGCGTCGAGCATGATGTCGCCATCGACCAGTGCCCTGTCGCCACGATCGCCTGTGACGCCGCAATGCTCCCAGACCGCCGTCCAGAAATCGCCGCGTTCTGCAACCGACCAGTCATGAAAGGCATCATAGTTGGAAAACTGCCTTGAGAACCGCGTCTCGCACCACGCCATGAAAGCGCGCATCGGTGTTTGGGCGATAAAGCTTTCCGAGGGTGTCCACAAAGGCCGATCTGACTGCATGCTGTCCTCCACTCCAATGCCAGCCTGTATATCATGCTGCGTCGCAAGATAAACAGCTTGGCGCTGTCAGCATTGTCACCGCAGCGACATTTCCATTCCCGACCGTTTGATTTCTTTCAGTCGAAAGCTTATCCAGACTCCGCGGTCGCGCTGCGATCTCAACAATCATCGGGCAGCAATGAAAAATCTTATCCAGAACAGGATCACGGCTGCCGGGTGGCGCGGATTGCTGCGATCGAACATCTTCCGGATGGGGCTGCTCGCCGCCTTCGTTTCCCTCGTGCTATTCAAGATCGCGCTGCCGCTCTTCGTCTCCACGGCCAGCGTCAAGACAAACATGGAAAATGCGCTTTCGTTCTGGACCGGCGGGCGGGCGAGCATCAGCGGCGACCCGACGATCAGCTTCTGGCCGCATCCGCAATTGACGCTGCACGACGTTGAGATCGTTTCTGAAGGGGATACCCCTCAGCTCATGGCGAAGGCCGATGCAATCACCGCCGATTTCGACGTGCTGGCCGCATTGCGTGGTACCCCGGTTTTCTACGATTTCCGTCTGCTTGCGCCTTCCTTCCGCATCGAGAAACGCAAAGACGGGACTCTGAACTGGCGCAAGGTCGGATGGATGGCGAATGCGGTGCAAAACACGCCGGATCCCGTCCTTCAGCAGGATGCGCCGATCGGCGATGTAGCGATCGAAAACGGTACGCTCGATATTCTCGATCAGTCGACGGGGAGCCGCTATCGCGTCACCGATATATCCGGCGTGATTGCCTGGCCGACGCCATCCGACCGGATTCGAGCCGATCTTTCCGCGGTGGTCAACGGCGAGATCGTCAACTGGGCCTTCGGCTGCGACGAGCCGCTGTCTTTCTTTTCCGGGCTTAGCACGCCGATCAGCACTGCGCTGACCTCCGCACCTGTGAACTTCTCCTTCGAAGGGGCCGGAAGCCTTTCGGCCACCGCTTTCTTTTCAGGTCAGTCGTCGCTTTCAGTGCCCTCGATCTCGGCCCTTCTGCGCTGGTACGGGGTCGATGCAGCCCAGGCCACGACGCTTGGCGCGATCAGTATCGATGCCACAATGTCGGCGGGCGGCGAGGCGGTCAAGCTGGACAACCTGACCCTTACGATTGACGGCGCGAACGCCACCGGCGTGCTCGACATCGCGCTGCCGGCAGGCCACCTTCCCCGCATCGGCGGAACGCTCGCCTTCGACCGGCTCGACCTCAACGCGCTGATTGATGCCGCGTCACCCATGCCATCGACGCCCGGCGAGATAACCGGAGCGATCGCACCCGATTTTCTCAATTGGCTGCGCCTCGACCTGCGGCTTTCCGCCCAGCAGGCAAATCTCGGCCCCCTGGTGCTCACCGATCTCGCGGCCGGCGCGATGGCGGATGGCGGCAGGGCGTCCTTCGATATCGGCGACAGCGGCTATGCCGGCGGTTCGCTCAGTGGTCGCATTGCTATAACCGAACAACAACTCTACGGCGGCGGCCAGTTGGCGCTTTCTCTCAAGGGCGCTGATCTCGGACCGATCGTAAGCCAGCTGGGTCTTCAGGGTCCGCTGCCGATCGGCCGCGGCGATCTCAGCCTCGATCTGTCGTCGGACAGGCTGATCTCGGCAACGACGCTCGGCGACATGTCCGGTCGCATCCGGATTGCAGTCAATGACGGCACGCTCGTGAATTTCAACGAAACGACCTTCGAAGCCTTGGTGGCCAAGGACGCCTTCTTCAATCTTTCAGACGTTGCCGCGGGCGCGTTTTCGTTTTCGACGGCCGATATCGAAGCGACGTTGAAGAACGGCGTTGCCGACCTGACGAGAGCCGACATTGTCGGCCGGGAGAAAATCCTGTCGCTGACCGGCCGCGTTCCCTACCGCACGGGCAGCCTTGCGCTTGCCGGCATCTTGAAACCGGCGGATACACAGGCTTCAACCCTGCCCTTGCGCTTTTTCGTCGGGGGATCCTGGCCCAACGCGGCGATTTCGCCGCTTTCCGTGCTGATCCGGCCCTGACGTCGGACCCCGCTGATAGAAACCCGTGGAACCGTGTTCGAAAGCCTTATGCGGATTGCCTGATCGGCCTCTAAAATAAACCACCGAATCAGCCCGCAGGAGATGTACCCGTGCTGCGTTTTCTGGCCGCCGTTTTCAAGATCGCGCTCGCGTCGCTGCTGGCGGGAGCCGGGCTTTCGCTATTCAACATCTCCTCTGCGCAACTTCTCGAGCAGATCGGCATGACGCCCGAGGCGGTCTGGGGCTATGTACTGAGGGCGACAAACTGGGCGGTGCCCAACATGCTGCTCGGCTCGATGATCGTGCTGCCGCTGTGGTTCCTCACCTATGTGTTCCTGCCGCCACGCGAACGCGAGCGTGAACGCGACTGACCAGACATTCTAGGATTCTTCATCCAATGCCATCAGGACGCGCTTCAGGAGTTCGTCCTCGTCGTGCACACCATGTCGGTAGAGCGTCAGGACCAAGGCTGCGACCGGATCGTTGGCGTCGCTCTCGGCCGAAATCTTCCTCGCCGCGCGTGCCCTGTCGAAAACACGCTGACAGAGATCGACATGATACGGCAGCATCGGTTCGTTGCGCCATTTGCTCATTGTAACGCCTCCACCAGGACAACTCCAGCGGCCACCGCGCATCCTAACCGATCCGCAAGCTGCCGGAACACACGGTTCAAAAGAAGAACCAACCTCTGCAAAACCCAACGCGTTTTAGACGTTCCGAAACTGTTCAAATCATGTCGCAACCACAGCCGGCAAGCCCACAACCAGCACAACACACAGTTAATGCCCGAAGGCCGCCTGTTCGTCCTTGATCCGCTGTGCCTCTGTGCGTCGCGAAATGATAGAAGCGATCAACACGCCGACAGCGACGATGCCGATCAGGATGGTGCAGACTGCGTTGATTTCCGGTGTCACGCCGAGCCGCACCTGGCTGTAGATTTTCATCGGCAGCGTCGTTGCCCCCGGCCCGGAGGTAAAGCTGGAAATCACCAGATCGTCCAGCGACAGTGTCAGTGCGAGCACCCAGCCTGAAAACACAGCCGGGGCAATGACCGGGAGTGTGATCTTCATGAAGGTGGTGACCGGCGTTGCCCCCAAGTCCATCGCCGCCTCTTCGATCGACCGGTCAAAGCTCATCAGCCGGGATTGGACGACGACTGCCACGAAGCACATGGTGAAGGTGATATGGGCAAGCGTCAGTGTCCAGAAACCCCGGTCGAACCCGATCGCCACGAAGAGCAGCAGCATCGACAGGCCGGTGATGACTTCGGGCATCACCAGCGGCGCATAGATCATGCCGGAAAACAGCATGCGGCCGCGAAAGCGGGTGTAGCGCGTGATCGCCAGGGCCGCCAGTGTGCCGAGCACGGTGGCGCAGGTGGCGGAAATCAGTGCCACCCGGATTGTCACCCAGGCCGCATCCATCAGACCCTGATTGTGGAAGAGCTGGACGTACCATTTGGTCGAAAATCCCGCCCAGACGGTCACGAGCTTGGATTCGTTGAAAGAAAAAATCACAAGCAGCACGATCGGCAGGTAGAGAAAGGCAAAGCCGAAAACGAGGGAAAGGATATTAAAGCGGGACCAGCGTTGCATGCCTATCTCCCCTCGCTGTCAGCTTTGGCCTGCGCCTGCTGGAAGAACATGATCGGCACCACCAGAATGAGCAGCAGGATGGTCGCAACCGCCGAGGAGACCGGCCAGTCGCGATTGGCATTAAACTCGTTCCACAGCGTCTTGCCGATCATCAGCGTTTCGGATCCGCCGAGCAGATCGGGAATGACGAATTCGCCGACGGCCGGAATGAAGACCAGCATGCAGCCGGCGATCACGCCGGGCAGCGACAGGCGGAAGGTGACCTGCCAGAAGGCGGAGATCGGCGTGCAACCCAGATCCTGCGCGGCTTCGGTCAGGCTGTGGTCCATCTTTTCCAGCGCGGAATAAAGCGGCAGCACCATGAACGGCAGGTAGGAATAGACGATGCCGATATAGATCGCCCAGTTGGTGTTGAGGATGATCAGCGGCTGGTCGATGATGCCCAAAGTGAGGAGCATCTGGTTGAACAGACCTTCAGGCTTCAGGATGGCGATCCACGCATAGACGCGGATCAGGAAGCTCGTCCAGAACGGCAGGATGACCAGCATCAGCAGTGTCGGCCGGATGGTTTTCGGCGCCTGCGCCATGCCATAGGCGATGGGATAGGCGATCAGCAGCGTCACGAGCGTCGAGACGCCGGCGATCCAGAGGCTGGAGCCATAGGCCTTGATATAGAGCGCATCTTCCGTCAGCCAGACGTAGTTTGCTATCGAGAATTGCTTGATCCCATCGATAATGCCTGAAAACCCGTCACTCCAGCTGAACACCGGGAGATAGGGCGGCATGGCAACCGCGGTTTCCGAAAGGGAAATCCGGAAGACGATGAAGAACGGTATGAGGAAGAAGAACAGCAACCAGGCATAGGGAATGATGATCACGAGCCGGTTGAAGATTGCCGATCCGAATTTTGACATGGCCTCAATCCCTCAGCACGACGCCGGCATTTTCATCGAACCAGATCCAGACCTCCTGGTCGTAGCCGATCGGGTCCTCGACCGAGCGCACGGCATTCAGCGAGGACGCCTTGACCACCCGGCCATCCCTGAGCTTTACGTGAAAGACCGTCATGTCGCCGAGATAGCCGATATCCCAGATGACGCCCTGTGCGGCATTGAGCGGTGCGCAGGCCGGCTGGCTGCTGCCAACCCTGATCTTTTCCGGACGGACGGCGAAACCGGCCTTGGCGCCGACAGCCGGTGTTTCCGGCGATGCCACCTTGATCGACAGGCCGCTTTCCGTCTCGATTCGAACGAAGCCTCCATCGACCGATGAGACCGTACCGTCGAAGATGTTCACGTCGCCGATGAAATCAGCCACGAAACGGGAATTTGGCGCCTCGTAGATTTCGGGCGGCGTCGCAACCTGGATGACCTTGCCGTGCGCCATGACCGCAATGCGGTCTGCCATGGTCATTGCCTCCTCCTGGTCGTGCGTCACGACCACGAATGTCAATCCCAGTTCCTGCTGCAGATCCATCAGTTCGAACTGGGTTTCCTCGCGCAGCTTCTTGTCGAGCGCACCCAGCGGCTCATCCAGCAGAAGCACCTTCGGGCGCTTGGCGATGGAGCGCGCGAGCGCGACGCGCTGGCGCTGGCCGCCGGAAAGCTGATGCGGTTTGCGTTTGGCGAATTTCTCGAGCTTGACCAGCTTCAGCATCTGATCGACGCGTTCGGCGATCTCCGCCTTGGGCATGCCGTCCTGCTTCAGGCCGAAGGCGACATTGTTCTCGACCGTCATATGCGGGAACAATGCATAGGACTGGAACATCATGTTGACCGGTCGCTTGTAGGGCGGCGTTCCGGCAAGGCTCTGGCCGTCGAGAATGATCTCGCCTGATGTCGGCTGCTCGAAGCCGGCCAGCATCCGCAGAAGCGTCGACTTTCCGCAGCCTGACGCTCCGAGAAGGGCGAAGAACTCGCGGGGAAAGATATCAAGCGACAGATTGTCGACCGCGACGAAATCGCCGAATTTTTTGGTCACGTTCCTGAAGGAGATGAACGGTTTGGACGCAGGGTCAGACCAAGGTGCAAAGGAACGCCGGATACTGCCGAGTGATTTCATCATGGATCCCCGAATGACACAGACGGGTGCGCCCCTGGCACCCACTTCAAGAAAATGCCCGGATTTTCGAGGTCCGGGCACTTCGCTTCATTCTTATTGGCCGGTGACGACCTTGGTCCAAAGGCGCGTCACGACGCGCTGCGTCTTTGCGTCGTAAGGACTGACGGTGAAGAGCTTGCCCAGAACCTCCGCCGTCGGATAGATCGCCGGATCGTCGATGATCTCCTTGGAGATGAACTGCTGCGACGCCTTGTTGCCGTTGGCATAGAAAATATAGTCCGAGGCCTTGGCGACCATTTCCGGCTTCATCATGAAGTTCAGGAATTCATGCGCTTCGGCAACATGCGGCGCATCGGCCGGAATGGCCATCTGGTCGAACCACATTTCGGTGCCTTCGTTCGGGATGGTGTAGGCAACCTCGACGCCCTGCTTGGCTTCGGCGGCACGGTCGCGCGCCTGGAAGATATCGCCCGACCAGCCGACGGCCAGGCAGATGTCGCCGTTTGCAAGCGCATTGATATATTCGGACGAATGGAACTTGCGGATGAAAGGCCGGATCTTCAGGAGAAGTTCCTCGGCCTTGGCCAGATCGTCCGGCGACTTGCTCTCCGGATCGAGGCCCAGATATTTGAGGGTGATCGGCAGGATATCGCTCGGGGAATCGAGGATATTGACGCCGCAATCCTTCAGTTTGGCGAGCTTTTCCGGATTGAAGAGAATGTCCCAGCTATCGACTTTGTCGGTACCGAGCGCTTCCGTGACCTTCTTGACGTTATAACCGAAGCCGACGGTGCCCCACATGTAGTTGACCGAATATTCGTTGCCGGGGTCATACTTCTGCACCCGGTCCGTGACCACGTCCCACATGTTGGACAGGTTGGGGAGCTTCGACTTGTCGAGCTTCTGGTAGACGCCGGCGGCGATCTGGCGGACGAGGAAGTTGCTCGTCGGCACCACGATGTCGTAGCCGGTGCCCCCGGCCAGAAGCTTCGTCTCGAGGATTTCGTTGCTGTCATAGACGTCGTAGACGACCTTGATGCCCGTTTCCTTGGTAAATTCCTCCAGAATGCTGGCGTCGATATAATCGGACCAGTTGTAGACGTTGACGACGCGCTCCTGCGCAAAGGCCAGGGTTGCCGACCCTGCGACAAGCAGGGCTGACAGGGCTGTGACAATCTTTCTCGACATAGAATTCCCCTTTTTATCGGTTTTGCCGAGGCAGGCCGCTTTGCCTGCCTGTGACACGACCGGTCTCTCTTGATTGTTCAGATCGGAAGTTAGGCATGTTTTCAAACAACCACAAGCGCTTTTACGCGAGCCTGCGAGGCAAGTTTCCGCAATGCAAAAAATTCAGGCAATGGGCAAATAGGCAGATTTTTCAGTAACCTTGCGCGGTCGCTACTGAAAATCGAAGGCGCTGAGACCGGTCACCATTTCGTCCAGCCCCAGCGGCCGGGTCACCGGCGGCTCCGCCCTTGAAAGGCACCCTTGCCGCTCGCACAACCGGCAGGCTGTTCCGGCCAGGACCAGTGTCAGGGCGCCTTCGCCATAGACGGTTTCACCGGCATGGGCGGCATCGCAACCGATCAGCAGGGCGGTGCGGCGCACGCGCTCCTGAAAGCCGGCCTGCGGCCCCTCCATCGTGCGAGCGATCGTCAGGAAGGTTGCACCACCCGCTATTTCGACCCTGTCGACAAGAACCTGTCCCGGCTGCGTGAAGGCCGCGTGGACCGCAAGCTTTGGACAGTGGCCGCCAAAACGCGCCTGCGGAAAGCCCTGCGCACCCGAGCGGCGCAGCCGGTGGCCGGCGTTATCGATTTCCATCAGAAAGAACGGAATGCCCTGGGCATCGGGCCGCTGCAGCGTCGTCAGGCGGATTGCTGCCTGCTCGAAGGAAACCCGGAAGCGCGCCTTCAGGAGATCAAGATCGTAGCGCGCCCGAAGCGCTGCG
The DNA here is from genome assembly GCA_900472785.1 of Hyphomicrobiales bacterium. Taxonomy (GTDB): domain Bacteria; phylum Pseudomonadota; class Alphaproteobacteria; order Rhizobiales; family Rhizobiaceae; genus Pararhizobium. Next base: position 104,679 of record UCJH01000013.1, read on the forward strand.
GCATGGAAGGCGGCATAGGGCATCATCAGGGCATGGGCCGCATAGCGCGCAAGCTCGAAGCGGGCAATGCGCCGCGCCTCGCCGCTCGACAGTGGCATGCCGTCCAGCGTCTCCGTGAAAGCATCCGGAAACGCCAGCGCCGACGCCTCCATGGCAATCTCGCGCAATTGCTCATCCGGAGACAAACGCTCGGACAGGAACAGCCGCATGGAATGCCGGTCGTAGCGGCGGCGCAGGTTCGGCATCGCATGGATCGGCAGGGGGCGGACGGCCAGTCCCTGTTCACGCCGCAACCAATCCTTCAGCGCCGCGGCAAGATCGTCCGTGGGTGAAAGCCGGGCATGGAATGCTTCGGCCGCGGCATCCAGCCCGGCGAAGTAGGCTGGCCGGGTTTCGAACAGGTCGCGAACCTCGTCGATCGGAAGTCGGGTTTCCGAGAGTGCGGCGCCGTGGCCTTCCTGCGACAGCAAACCCGTCAGATCCTTCAAACGCAGGGACTGTTCGCGATAGGCGCGGTAAAGCTTGAGAATGCCGCTCGCCGCGTTGGGTGCTGCTTCCGCCACTTCGATCAGTTCCTGATCGCCCGGAAGTTCTCCGGCCAGCAACGGATCGGCAAACACCTCGCGCAACTGTGCGGCACTTCCCGAGGTTTCACCCTGCAATTCATCCAGATCGACCTTGTAGACAGAAGCCAGCTTCAAAAGCAGCTGAACAGTCAGCGGGCGCTGATTGCGCTCGATGAGATTGAGATAGGACGGCGAGATGCCCAGAGCCTCGGCCATGGCGGTCTGTGTCAGCATCAGGCCGTTGCGAACGCGCCGCACGCGCGGACCGGCAAAAATCTTGGTTTCAGCCATTCTGTCACACCTTTTACATTTCTCGACACAGGGCAATATTTACATAATTTACAAAATTACAAAGCAGCGCTGTAAAAATCAACACAGCATAACCCTTTTCATTCCAGTTTTCTGCAATTATTCTGGTGATATTTTGCTCTGCAATGTAAATCTTGTCACATCAAAATACGCCATCGCATTTGCCTGAGACGAAAGTTGAAGGCTGATTGAAATCGCAAGGAGAGCATTAATGACCGATTTTTACAATCTCGTTCCAAGCGCGCCACAGGGTCGTTTCGAGGGCATCGACCGCCCCTACACGGCAGAAGACGTCAAGCGCCTGCGCGGCTCCGTCCAGATCAGCCACACACTGGCCGAACGCGGCGCCAACCGCCTGTGGCAACTGATCCACGAGGAGGATTTCGTCAACGCACTCGGCGCACTTTCGGGTAACCAGGCGATGCAAATGGTGCGCGCCGGCCTGAAGGCGATCTATCTTTCCGGCTGGCAGGTTGCTGCCGACGCCAACACCGCATCGTCCATGTATCCCGACCAGTCTCTCTATCCGGCCAATGCCGCTCCGGAACTGGCCAAGCGGATCAACAAGACGCTGCAGCGTGCCGACCAGATCGAGACATCCGAAGGCAAGGGCCTTTCGGTCGATACCTGGTTCGCGCCGATCGTCGCCGACGCGGAAGCGGGCTTTGGCGGACCGCTCAATGCATTCGAGATCATGAAAGCCTTCATCGAGGCCGGTGCCGCCGGCGTCCACTACGAGGACCAGCTGGCATCCGAGAAGAAGTGCGGCCATCTCGGCGGCAAGGTCCTGATCCCGACGGCCGCCCATATCCGCAATCTCAACGCCGCGCGGCTCGCCGCTGATGTCATGGGCACACCGACGCTGGTCATCGCCCGCACCGACGCCGAAGCCGCCAAGCTTTTGACCTCCGACATCGACGAGCGCGACCAGCCCTTCGTCGATTACGACGCCGGTCGCACGGTCGAGGGTTTCTATCACGTCAAGAACGGCATCGAGCCCTGCATCGCCCGCGCCGTCGCCTATGCGCCGAACTGCGACCTGATCTGGTGCGAGACCTCGAAGCCCGACCTGGAGCAGGCCCGTAGATTTGCCGAGGGCGTGCACAAGGTGCATCCCGGCAAGCTGCTCGCCTATAACTGCTCGCCCTCGTTCAACTGGAAGAAAAACCTCGACGACGCAACGATCGCCAGGTTCCAGCGCGAACTCGGCGCGATGGGCTACAAGTTCCAGTTCATCACGCTGGCCGGTTTCCATCAGTTGAACTTCGGCATGTTCGAGCTGGCGCGCGGCTACAAGGACCGTCAGATGGCCGCGTATTCGGAGCTGCAGGAAGCGGAATTTGCAGCCGAGGTCAACGGCTATACCGCGACCAAGCACCAGCGCGAAGTGGGCACAGGCTATTTCGATGCGGTGTCGATGGCGATCACCGGCGGCAAGTCCTCGACCACCGCCATGCATGAATCGACCGAGCACGACCAGTTCCGCCCTGCGGCGGAATAATCCGTGCCTAGTCTACCCCTCACCAAGCGCGCCGAGGAACTCGGCTACGCCTCGTTCGGGCTTGCTATCCTCTCCCACAAGAGAAGAGGAAAACCCGCCGCACCATCCTGCCTCATCCAAGGGACGGTGAACGTGGCACCCTACCTCTCCCCTTGCGGGAGAGGATACGAAGGCCGGGTGAGCAATAGCGAACCCTTGGCCGAAGTTGGTGAGGGGTAACGCCCTGAAAATGAAAGCAGACTTCAACAACCCCCAAAATAGAAGAGGAGAAATGCCATGACAGTCCAGACAACCATCAAGCCGCAGGTCAAGGAACGCGCCGAGGAACAGGCGTCCGCCATGACACCGGAGCAGCAGGCGATGATCCGCATGGTCGCCAACGACCTGCACCGCCTGAATCAAGCTGTCATGAAGGCGGTAGACGCCGGTGTTTCCGTCGAGCTCGTCCGCTCGGCTCGCCATCACGGTGGCGAAGGCAATTGGGGGGATCTGCTCATCCCGGTCATCGTAACGCAAGGCCGCGGCTGAGAGGAGAAGCAGCGACCTTGAAACCCGGCGGATGGAGGTCCGCCGGGTTTTTCGTGACAGGGTTCAGAGGATGAAATCGACGGCGCTGAGCACGAACCGCCCGTTCAGCCTGATAGTCATATCCGACACATAGCCATAGGCATCATCGACAACGGTCGTGATGATCGTCTTGCCGCCGACGATCTCGGAGTGGACGGTCCCGATATCGCCGGAATCGGTGCGGTCGAAAACGAAGGTCTGGTTTCCGGCCCGCCCCCGCACGGCGTCGATTCCCGAGAGATCGATCTTGTCATAGGTCCGGCTGAAATCGGTGATCGATGCGTTGGCACAATATTGCGCGGTATCCGTGAAAACGAAGCGGTCGACACCGGCGCCGCCGGTCAGCACGTCATGACCGAAGCTGACCTCGATCCGGTCGTTGCCAGCGCCTCCGTTGATCGCGTCGGAACCATAACCGTCGATCAGAGTGTCATTGCCGGCATCGCCGAACATGCGATTGTCGCCGTAGGCGCCCTCCAGCCTATCGTTGCCGCTGTCGCCATGCATGGTGTCGTTGCCATCGCCGCCCAGCAACACGTCGTTTCCGGCGCCGCCGTTCAGGACATCATTGCCGCCGCCGCCGATCAGCTTGTCGTTTCCCTCCATGCCGTCGATCTTGCGGGTTTCGAACGAAAATGCGCCGAGATGGATATAGTCGGCAAAACCTGTGCCGATCACCTTTTCCGTTCCAGCGCCGGCTCTGCGCGCGCCGATCGCATCGGCTTCCGCTTGCGAGGCGGTGTAGCCGATGGCCACGCCATAGCCCAGGCCATGGAAGTCCGCCGTATCGAAACCGCTGCCGCCATCGATGCTGTTGCTGGCCGAGCGAACGATGAACAGGTCATTGCCTTCGCCACCGAAAAGCGCCGATGCGCCGGTGCCGCCGGTCAGCGTGTCATTGCCGGCATCGCCGACCAGCGTCTGACTGGTCCTGGCGATCAGCGTGTCGTTATAGATGGATCCCGCGACTTCCTCGATGTTGACGATCGTATCGCCTCTGGAGGCGGAATCGTCGCCGCCGCGGCCTTCTCCGCTGACGAGATCGACCACCACCGCGGCACGGCTGTAGCGATAATCGAGCGTATCACGGCCGGAGCCACCATTGATCAGGTCGGAACCCCAACCGCCAAAAATCAGATCGTTGCCGGCGTCGCCGAAAATCCTGTCGTCGCTTCCGAGCCAGACGTCTTCGCGCCGCGCGCCATCCTTGTCCCAGATCACATCGTCGCCGGCCTTGGCGCCCACCGTGTCGTTGCCAAAACCGATCTCGATCATGTCGTCATCATCCGTGCCGCGCAGATCGTCCCACCAGATTGTATCTTTGATGTTGTTGAGCAAGCTGAAGCGCATGGAATGCTCCTTCGAAGGCTGATCGGAATGCATTCCGTTCCTTCTAGCGCAAACCATTCGGCGATGCTGTGCCGGGTGAAACAGGCCGCGCGGACCTCAGACCGTCCGGCTCGGCCGCTTTCCCGCAATCAGGTCCGCATGGCTTTTCAGCAAGCGGTACAGGCGATCCGAGACCGTGCGGATTTCGCGGCGGTGGCGATCCTCGTTGTTGGTGACGATCCACTGGGCATGCCGCAGCGATTTCACCTCGTCGCCGACACGCTCCAGCCCGGGATCGAGATCGCCGACAAAACAGGGCAAAACCGCCTGCCCTGCTCCGGCCCTCGCCAGATCGAGAAGCGAGCGCGGGCGACTGACGATGACGGCGATCGACGCGGCAGCATTTTCATGGGGCCAGCGCAGATAGGACGAGATCGCATCCTCCTCCGAAACCGCAAGAAAGGACAGCGACAGGCCATCGGGCGCATTGCGCTGCCGATAGGCCGCATAAGCCACTTCGCCGGCATGGCGTCGCGCCAGGTTCGGCTCGTCCGGAACCACCGCCCTTATGCCGATGTCATGTTCGCGGTGCGAAAGGGTCGCGCGTCGCTCGGACACGGACATGTCGAGCCGGAAACCATCCCTGTCGCTGCGGATCGCCTGGATGTTCTCGCAGATCAGCCACGTGCCCCAGGTACCGGCCATCACGCGGACCACGGAAGAGCCCTGCGCCTGCTGTCGCCAGCCTTCGACCTTTCGGGAGGCCGATTCCATGGCCTGCAACTGCTCGAACAGTCCCTGTCCGTCCGGCGTCAGCCGATAGCCCGTCTGGCTGCGCAGAAACAGCTGGCGGCCGATGGTCTGCTCGAGATCGAGCACGCGACGTCCGACCGTCGCGGGACTAAGCCCGCTCGTGGAGGCTGCGCCGGTGAGGCCGCCCTGACGGGCAACCAGTAGAAATATCTGATAGGCATCCCAAGTTATGTCTTTCATGAGTGAAAAACATAGACCATTTTCTTGCGTTTAGAAACCAAATTTTGATCGATAGATTGATCCCGTGAAAGAGCGCGGCCAAGGACGCCGTCTCATCCCGAACATCTGGAAACCGCACGCTGGACACGTTCCGGCGCGGCTTTTCCATGCCAAAGGAGATCTGCAATGAACGAGATGCTGGGATTGGTCGTGTATATGGAGATGCTGCAGAAGGACAAGCGCCGGCCGCACGAATTCGAACAGCTGCAGCAGCGGACGACATTCTACAAGCGGCTTTCTCAAGGCGTGCGGCGCGTCCGGACACGGCTTCTTGGCTGAATCCGCCGCCAGACATGCAAACGGCCCGGATCGAGCCGAGCCGTTTGCTTTGAAGGGAGACAGTCCGCCTCAGGCTGCGCGGCTGCGCTGTGGAGCACCCGTAGCGGCATTCAGGCGAAACTGTTCGACAAGCATCATCAACGTATCGGCCTCATTGGCGAGCTGACGGCTGGCCTGGGTGGTTTCTTCCACCATCGCGGCGTTCTGCTGGGTCATCTGGTCCATCTGGTTGACCGAGCCATTGACCTCCGACAGGGCTGCGGACTGGTCGCTGCTGGCGGTTGCGATCATTTCGACATGCTGGCTGATCGCAACGATCTGCGTGCTGATCGAGGCCAGAACCGCACCCGTCTGCTGTACAAGCTGTGAACCGGTGCTGACTTCATTCGTCGATTTGTTGATCAGTTCCTTGATTTCGCGTGCGGCACCGGCCGAGCGCTGCGCCAGTTCGCGCACTTCCTGAGCGACGACGGCAAAGCCCTTGCCTGCATCGCCGGCGCGCGCAGCCTCGATGCCCGCATTCAGCGCAAGCAGGTTGGTCTGGAACGCGATCTCGTCGATGACCTCGATGATCTGCTCGATCTGGCGCGACGCTTCCTCGATGCGGCCCATGGCGGCGATGGCATTGGACACGACCGTGGCCGAACTATCGGCACTCTTCTTGGTTTCGGCGACGGCCCGGTTGGTTTCATGGGCGCGACCCGCCGACGATTTCACCGTGACGGTGATCTCTTCCACTGCCGCGGCCGTCTCCTCCAGCGAGGCTGCCTGGGCCTCCGTGCGCTTCGACAGGGAATCGGCGGAAGACCGCATCTGCGTGCCGTTGCGCTGGATCGACATGGCGTTGTCGCGGATGTTTCCAAGCGTATCCTGCAGGCGCACGATCGATCCGTTGAAATCGACGCGCAACTGTTCGAGACGGCCGGTGAACGGCGTTTCGATCTGGCGCGACAGGTCGCCTTGCGACAGACGACCGAGACCGGCGGCCAGTTCGTTGACGGCAAAATCGATCTGGCGGTCGAGATCCTTCTTTTCCGAATCGCGCTGCGCGCGTTCGGCGTCCGTTTCCAGGCGGCGGCTTTCGTTTTCGCTTTCCATCTGACGCTTGGCCAGCGCGTTTTCACGGAACACGGCCAGCGCGCGGGCGATGCCGCCGAACTCGTTCTGCTTTTCGAGATAGGGGACACTGACGTCGAGATTGCCGGCCGAGATGGCCTGCACCGAACCTGTCAGCGTGCTCAGCGGGCTGATCGACGCCCGGATGGCGACATAGGCAAGGCAGCCGAAGAGAAGCATGACGCCGACGCCGATTGCCAGGATCAGATACTGCAAGTCATTGATTTTATTGAAGTAGATTTCGGTGGGGATACCGATGAACAGCATGCCGACATTGGCGCCGGCGGCATTCTTGACGGGGAAATAGCCTGTGATGAAATCGCGACCGAACAGGACAGCGGGGCCGTAGTAGGCTTCACCGTGAGCCAGATAGGCTTGCGCCGGATGTTCGGCTGCAAGCTTGGTGCCGACGGCGCGTTCGCCGTTTTCCTTCTTCACATTGGTCGACATGCGCACATAGTCGCTGCCCTGTTTCTCGAACACGGTCGCGACACCGCCGATGGTTTCGGCTGTGCGGTCGACAAGATCGTGATCGGCCAAAGGCGCCATCTTTTCTTCCGTGACGGTGGCAAGGGCTCCATCCTTCACCTGGATCGTCGCATCCCCAACCTTCATGCCATAGAGGACCGCCATCGCGCGGCTCGCGTCACGTGCGTCCGTCGTTGCGTCCTGCATGACGGTCGAACGAAGATTGTAGTGCATGACGCTGGCGATCGTCGCGATGCTGAGGAAGATCAGACCAAGCGTGATGGCGACGTTTTGATAGATGATCGACGACTTGAAAAGGCGGAGCATTCGTTGACCCTTTGTCCAACTGAAAATTTGAAATGACTTTGAATTAGAACTCTTTAAAAAGCCTTATTCCCCTAGGCTTCCAGCCTGGTTTTGCCGGGACAGAGGCGAAAACAAGACCGTTTTTAAGGGCCTGAAACAAAGACACCCGGCCTTCCGGCCGGGTGTTTCAGAAATGCATATTCTGGATGGATCAGGCGGCGCGATAGCTTCGGCCCGCCGGCACCTCGGCTTCGAGCCGGAACTGCTCGACCAGCATCATCAGCGTGTCCGCCTGATTGGCGAGCTGGCGGCTGGCGGCCGTTGCCTCGTCCACCATGATGGCGTTCTGCTGGGTCATCTGGTCCATCTGGTTGACCGAGCCATTGACCTCGTGCAGAGCTGCAGCCTGGTCGCGGCTGGCCGTCGCGATCATGTCCACATGGCTGCTGACAGACACGATCTGCTGGCTGATGGAAGCGAGCACGGCACCTGTCTCCTGGACGAGATGGGAACCGGAATTCACTTCCTGGGTCGATTTGTTGATCAGGTCCTTGATCTCGCGTGCGGCACCGGCCGAGCGTTGCGCCAGTTCGCGCACTTCCTGGGCGACGACTGCAAAACCCTTGCCTGCATCGCCGGCACGCGCAGCCTCGATGCCGGCATTGAGCGCAAGCAGGTTGGTCTGGAAGGCAATCTCATCGATGACCTCGATGATCTGTTCGATCTGGCGCGAGGCATCCTCGATGCGGCTCATCGCCGAGATCGCATTGCTGACGACGACCGCAGAGCTGTCGGCGCTCTTCTTGGTTTGCGAAACGGCGAGGTTCGCTTCATGGGCGCGATCGGCGGACGAGCGGACCGTAACCGTGATCTCGTCGACGGCGGCCGCTGTTTCCTCGAGCGAGGCGGCCTGGGCTTCGGTACGTTTGGAAAGCTGGTCGGCGGAGCCATGCAGGTCGTTGCCGCTGCGCTGGATCGCCATTGCATTGTTGCGGATCTGGACCAGCGTGTCCTGGAGGCGAACCAGCGAACCGTTGAAGTCCATGCGAAGCTGCTCAAGGCGGCCGCTGAACGGCGTATCGATCTGGCGCGAAAGATCGCCCTGTGCAAGGCGGCCAAGACCGGCGGCGAGTTCGCTGACCGCGAAGTCGATCTGCTTGTCGATCTCGCGCTTTTCCGCATCGTTGCGAACACGCTCGTCCTCTGCCCGGGCGCGCTGCTCCGCGCTCTCCGATTCGATGCGCACCTTCGACAGGGCGTTTTCCTTGAAGATGCCGAGTGCACGCGCCATGTCGCCGATTTCGTCGCGGCGCGCATCACCTTCGATCGTCGTTTCAAGCGCACCATCGGCAAGGCCGCGCATGGCGGCCGTGATGCGGCCGATCGGACCTTTCAATGTCAGGACCAGCGCACCACCGGCCACCAGCGCGATCAGCACGCCGCCAATGGTGGCAGCGACCGAGATCGTATTGGCCTCCTGGCGTTCCGTTCCGGCACTTTCCTTCTGTTCTTCGGCAAATTCGCTCAGGCGGCCCCAGATGGTGTCGATCGATGCGGCGGCGGCGGCAAAATCCTGCGCACGATTTTGGCTGATGGTGACCAGCGAAGCACTGTCTTCTTCCATCTTGGTAATTGCCGGCAGCAGGGTTTCGGAAATCTTGTCGAAGAATGTCAGGCCGCTTGCACTGCCTTTCAGCGCATCCATGTCGCTCTGGACGATCTGCAATTCGCTCAGCAGCTTGGCGCGGTTTTCTTCCGTCGTGGCACCCAGGAAACGGGCAGCAACGATCTGGATGGAAAAGACTGAGTTCACCAGCTTGCGGGTCGCAACGAGAACAGCTTCGGACTTGATGATCGGCTCGTCCAGTTCGCCGAAGATACGCGTTGCTTCACGCATTTTTTCACCGGCAGCGGTCTGCAGCTGGATACCGACCTGACGGAAGCGCGACACGAGACGGCCGACATTCGGCGCATTGACTTCAGGCGTATCGGTCGAACCCAGCAGCGCGAAGATTTCGCCAGCCGTCTTGGAGATCGTCTCGCCAACCGATTTCTGGCTCTTCGGCAACACCGTGGCCACCGAGCGCTGCGTCTTGGTGATGAAGGGATAGCGCTCCTTGACCAGCTTCAGCTTGTCTTCGGGCGTCTTCGCCTTGGCGAAGTCGGCAATGAATTCACCAAAGAATTTGCTGCCGTTGGTCAGCCGGTCGGCTTCGCGCAACATGCTTTTCGCAGCGTTTTCGTCCTGCCGCACGGAGCGCTGCAGCTTGGTGGCCTGCTCGAGGATTTTCATCTGCTCGCCGGCCATGAAATTCAGGTTCTTGGTCATCGCGTCGCGCAGTGCCTGCTCGCCGACATAGAGCTTCCAGAGACCGTCCATCTTTGTCTCGATGTCGCTTGTCTGGGTCGAGGCTTCGGCCAGGTTGCCAACATCGACGCCTTCGCCGACGCCGCCCATCGTATTGGCCAGCACGGCCTTCTGGGCAGCCAGTCGGGCGTAGACCTCGTCGCGGCTTTTTTCGCTGGTGTTCTGGAGGAAGGCATTCATGCCGGCGTAAACGTCCTTGAAGCCGCTCAGCGACTGCAGAACGTTGTTGGAAATCTCCATCCGCCCCTGCAAGAGGCCCGATGCATAAAGACCCGTGATCCCGACAGCACAGATGCTGACGACAAACGGAAAGATGAACAGAAGCACCTTGGTCTGAATCTTAAATCGGGCAAGAATCTTGTCGATGAACATGAACGCACCTTGGCTCGCAGCCGAACGCGCTCCTCACCTTTTAAAAAAGGCTTCCCCGGACGTCGCTCGGCTAATGTTTTGACTAGACATGCGGACTGATGCCGCGAGCCTGCCAGGCAATCATTGCATGATCATGCGGCCATTCATGGCGCAGATCACGGCAGACTTGTTGAAGCGCAATCTTCGGTTGGAAACTTTAATATTTAAATAAATGTGATTTAATCACGTGATTTTCGTTGGGCCGATGGAGAGACCCTTGCCACGGCAGGCGGCGATGGCTTTGATGATTGCTGCAGGCACATCACCCGAACATTCACGACAGTCGAATATGGTGGAGCGCGCCTTCTGTCGGATATGCCGGAAACGAGCGGCACGATACCCGACCCCAAGGGTTGGACAGAGCGGAAAGAGAATTGCGCCGGATTTGGACGGCGAGCCTAGAAGGACCAAACCGCCGGCAAGGTCGCAAGGGCAGCGACGGCACACACGGCAATGATCGTCAGTTTCAGGACGATGGCCTTCTGCGTCCGACTTTCATCGGCGTGAGTGATTGCGATGGCACGGGCGGTAGCACGACGACTGTTCTGGTTCATGGCTTCCTGTCCTTCAGACAATGGGCAACAATAGACCCGGTTGACCCCGACCGCCAGCCCGGATCACGGTAGAACGCCGTCAAACCCAAAAATAAACAGCAAAAACAGCCGATTTATTATTGGAAGCTGCGCTTTTCCATGCGCCTGGGGCCAGTTGTACCGGCATCGAACAGCGTCTCGCATATCCCTTAACAATCGCTGAAGGACGCGAGACTGCGTCGCCGGACGCTTATGCCGCCTGCCCTGCAGAAAAACCGGACGCCCAGGCCCACTGGAAATTGTAGCCTCCCAGCCAACCGGTGACATCGACGCATTCGCCGATAAAATAAAGACCTGGAACATCCTTCGCCTGCATGGTGCGTGAATCCAGCGCGCGGGTGTCGATGCCGCCCAGCGTCACTTCGGCCGTACGGTAGCCTTCCGATCCGGCCGGCCGGATCGTCCAGTCGCGGATGCCAAGACACAGGCCGTCGAGCACCTTGTCGGACAGATCGGCCAGAGCCCTGTTGGCGAGGCCGGCCTTGTCGGCAAAGAACTGGGCGAGCCGCTTCGGCAGATGCTCGGCCAAGGCGGTCTGTGCGGCCTGCCGACCATTGGCCTTGCGGGCCGCTTTCAAAACCGCAAGCAGATCGACCTCCGGCAAAAGATGCAGGCGGATATCGCCGCCTTCCCGCCAGAAAGAGGATATCTGCAGGATGGACGGACCGCTGAGGCCGCGATGGGTGATCAAAAGGGCTTCGCGAAAGACGGTCTTGCCACTCTTGGCCTCCGCCTCGACGGCAACGCCGGCCAGATCCTTGAGGCTTTCGAGCTGCCCAGGATCGAGCGTCAAAGGTACGAGGCCGGGGCGGGTCTCGACGAGCGGCAATCCGAATTCCTCGGCAATCCGGTAGGCGAAACCGGTGGCACCCATCTTGGGAATGGATTTTCCACCTGTGGCGATCACCACCGCGGCGCTCTCGATGGGCCCCTCGCCGGTTATGGTGCGAAACCCGGTGGGTGTCCTTTCGACGGACTGAACGGAGGTGCCGAGGCGCAGGACAGCGCCGGCCGCCTTCATCTCCGTCAGCAACATGCGGATGATGTCCTTGGCGCTGTCGTCGCAGAACAGCTGCCCGAGTGTCTTTTCATGCCAGGCGATGCCATGGCGCTCGACGAGGTCGATGAAATCGCGGGGCGTATACCGCGCCAGCGCCGATTTACAGAAATGCGGATTGTCCGACAGGAAGTTTTTCGGGCCAGCATGGATATTGGTGAAATTGCAGCGGCCTCCGCCGGAGATGCGGATCTTCTCGCCGGGAGCCTTGGCATGATCAAGCACGACGACGCGGCGGCCGCGCCTGCCTGCCTCGATCGCACACATCATGCCGGCGGCACCCGCGCCGATGATCACCACGTCCTGTCTGTCTGCCAATCTGTGCTTCCTTTTTCTCTTTCCTCTCGGCAGCGTCGCGCAAAGTCAATTCCAAGACGTCACGGGGATTGCAAATACCGCCTGACCGCGATCGAAACAGCAGGTTTTCACCCTAGCCAATCCGCAAACTCTGGCTATGATGGCCGCATTCGAACCCAAAACCGGTGATTTATGCCCTCAAAAAGAACCATTGCCCAACAAACAACGAAAATCAGCAAGAGTTCGAAAATACCCCCCGCCCTTCAATCGCCACGAGGCGTCAAGACCTGGAAGGAAGCAACTGACTGGCTGAAGCTCCGTGGCATCGAAGACATCGAATGCATCACGCCCGATATCGCCGGCGTTCCGCGCGGCAAGATGATGCCGTCGTCGAAGTTTACGTCGAACACCTCGCTGGCGTTGCCCTCTGCCATCTACCGCCATACGATTTCCGGTGAATATCCGGATGAAACCGGCGATTTCCGCTACGACGCCCGCGACAGCGACATCAAGCTAGTGCCGGATCTCTCCACCCTTTCGGTCGTTCCCTGGGAAAGCGACCCGACGGCGCAGGTGATCTGCGACATCGCCGGCTCGAAGGGCGAAGACGTTCCCTATACGCCGCGCAACGTGCTGAAGAACGTGCTCAAGCTTTATGCGGCCAAGGGTTGGAAGCCGGTCGTTGCCCCCGAGATCGAATTCTATCTCGTCGCCAAAAACGAGGATCCCGACTATCCGCTGCACCCGCCGAAAGGCCGTTCGGGGCGTGCCATCCAAGGCGGCCAGGGCTACTCGATCGCCGGTGTCAACGAATTCGACGAACTGATCGACGACATCTACCACTTCTCGGAAAAGCAGGGTCTGGAGATCGACACGCTGATCCATGAAGAGGGTCCCGCGCAACTCGAGATCAACCTTCGCCACGGCGATCCGATCGAGCTCGCCGACCAGGTGTTCATGTTCAAGCGCACCATTCGCGAGGCGGCGCTGAAGCACGGCATCTACGCCACGTTCATGGCCAAGCCGATGCAGGCGCAGGCGGGCTCCGCCATGCACATCCACCAGTCGGTGATCGAGGTGAACACCGGACGCAACCTGTTCTCCAATGCGGACGGCTCGGCCTCGAAGGAATTCTTCTCCTTCATTGGCGGCATGCAGAAATACGTGCCCAAGGCGCTGTCGATGATGGCCCCCTATGTGAACTCCTATCGCCGCCTGACGCCCGACATGTCGGCGCCGGTCAACAATGCCTGGGGCTACGACAACCGGACGACGGCGTTTCGCGTGCCGGTGTCCGAGCCGATCGCGCGCCGTGTGGAAAACCGCCTGCCGAGTTCGGACGCCAATCCGTATCTTGCGCTCGCCGCCTCGCTTGGCTGCGGCTATCTCGGCATGGTGCAGGGTCTCGAGCCGTCCGCTCCGGCAGAAGATACGGTGAACGGCGGCACGATCGACCTGCCGCGCGGCCTGCTGGAAGCGATTTCGCTGCTCGAAGGCGAGCCGGCCTTTACCGACGTCTTCAGCGCCGAATTCATCGCCATCTATGGCGGCGTCAAGCGCGGCGAATTCGAAACCTTCATGCAGGTGATCAGCCCCTGGGAACGGGAATTCCTGCTTCTCAATGTCTGACAGGAAAGGCGTGGCCATGCCCTGGCAAAGCCCGATCTCGCCGGGAATTTCCTGGTATGAGGCGAATGTGCCGGAACGTCCGGACTATCCGCCGCTCTCAGGCTCCGTGCAGACGGACGTCGCCATCGTCGGTGGCGGCTTCACCGGGCTGCAGGCCGCCTACAATCTCGCCCGCAACGGCGTGCGCGTCGTGCTGATCGACACCTGTCGCTTCGGCGACGGCGCGTCGGGGCGCAATGGCGGCCAGCTTGGTACCGGGCAGCGCTGGTGGCCGGAGGAATTCGAGGCGACGCTCGGCTATGAACGTTCGAAGGCGCTGTTCGACATGGCGGAAAACGCCAAGCAGCACCTGCTCGACTTTGCCGATGCGCATGCGCTCGATATCGAATATGTCCGCGGACACATGTCGGTCAGCCACAAGAGCGGCATGGAGAAAGACTACCAGGCCAATGCCGAGATCGCTGCGACACGCTACAACTACCCGCATCTGAGTTTCATGGACGGCAAGGAGACGGCGAAGCGCATCGGCTCGTCCTTCTATAAATACGGCGTCCGCGACAATGGCACCGGCCACATCCAGCCGATGAAGCTTCTGGTCGGACTGGCGCGGCAGGCAGCGCTTGCCGGAGCATCGCTGCACGAGCAGACCAAGGCCCTGAAGGTCGAAAACGCGTCCGGAAACGTGATCGTCCATACCGACAAGGGCACGATTACCGCGGAGCGCGCGCTGATCGCCTGCAACGGGCATATCGGCAACCTCGAGCCAATCACCGCCCGCCACGTCATGCCGATCCGCTCCTTCATCGGCGCGAGCCGGATCCTCAGCGATCATCCGGATGTGCTGCCCAGCGGCGAATCGGTGGCCGATTCGCGCTTCGTCGTGCGCTACTTCCGCAAGTCGAAGGACGGCCGGCTGCTGTTCGGCGGACGCGAAGCCTATACCGCCGACAACCCCAACGACATTTCCAACCATATCCGGCGGCAGATCACGGAGATTTACCCGCATCTCGCCGATATCGAGATGACCCATTCCTGGGGCGGTTCCGTGGGCATCACCATGCCGCGCCAACCCTTCGTGCGCGAGGTCATGCCGCGCGTCACCTCGATCGGCGGATATTCCGGTCATGGCGTCATGCTGTCAAACTACTGTGGCAAGCTCTATGCGGACATGGTGTTGGGCAAGGCGACCGAACTCGAACTCTTCCGGGACCTTCAAATCCCGGGCTTTCCGGGCGGGATGCGGTTCCGGCCCGTGCTTTTGTTCCTGGCGCTCAGCTGGTATGCCTTGCGTGACAAATTCTGAAAATCGGACTTAAGCGTCATTTTGTTGCGTCGCACCCTAGCGCTTTTAAATCGATTAGATTATAAAACCTCTCCGAACAGAACGAGATCGAGATTTCTCATGAGCAGCCAGATCATCCCCGTCGAACCCTTTGATTATGTGGTTTTCGGAGGCACCGGCGACCTTGCCGAGCGCAAACTGCTACCCGCCCTTTATCATCGCCAGCTGGATGGCCAGCTGAGCGATCCGACACGCATCATCGGCGCGTCGCGTAGCGCGCTAAGCCATGAAGAATACCGCAAATTCGCGACCGACGCGCTGAAGGAGCACCTGAAGAAGGGTGAGTATGACGAGGCTCAGGTGAAGATCTTCACCGATCGGCTTTTCTACATTTCCGTCGATGCCAAGTCCGATCAGGGTTGGGACAAACTCAAGACACTGCTCGACGAAGGCAAGGAGCGCGTCCGCGCCTTCTACCTCGCCGTGGCTCCGGCGATCTTCGGCGATATCTCGGAAAAAATCCGCGATCACAAGCTGATCACCAAGCAGACCCGCATCGTCGTCGAAAAACCGATCGGCCGGGACCTTGCGTCCGCGCTCGAGCTCAACGACACGATCGGCAAGGTGTTCAAGGAAGAACAGATTTTCCGCATCGACCACTATCTTGGCAAGGAAACGGTGCAGAACCTCATGGCGCTGCGCTTTGCCAACACGCTCTACGAACCGCTGTGGAACTCCGCCTATATCGACCACGTGCAGATCACGGTTGCCGAATCCGTCGGGCTGGAAAGCCGTGCCGGTTACTACGACAAGGCCGGTGCGCTGCGCGACATGGTTCAGAACCATATTCTGCAGCTGCTCTGCCTCGTGGCGATGGAAGTGCCGCCATCGATGAACGCGGAAGCGGTGCGCGACGAGAAGCTGAAAGTCCTGCGCGCGCTGAAGCCGATCAACCCCGGCAATGTCGAAAAGATGACCGTTCGCGGCCAGTACAAGGCCGGCGCTTCCGCCGGTGGCGCCGTGAAGGGATATCTCGAGGAACTCGAAGGCGGCGTGTCGGACACGGAAACCTTCGTGGCGATCAAGGCGGAGATCGGCAACTGGCGCTGGGCCGGCGTACCCTTCTACATACGCACCGGCAAGCGCATGGCCGGTCGCATGTCGGAGATCGTCATTACCTTCAAGCCGATCCCGCATTCGATCTTCGACGAAGCCGCCGGTCGCATCGAGGCCAACCAGCTGATCATCCGCCTGCAGCCGGACGAAGGCGTCAAGCAGTCGCTGATGATCAAGGATCCGGGACCGGGCGGCATGCGCTTGCGCAACGTTTCGCTCGACATGACCTTTGCCGAAGCCTTCAGCGCCCGCAGCGCCGATGCCTATGAGCGATTGCTGCTCGACGTGGTGCGCAACAACCAGACCCTGTTCATGCGCCGCGACGAAGTCGAGGCCGCCTGGCGCTGGGTCGATCCGATCCTGAAGTCGTGGGAAGCAGTTGGCCAGAGGGTCCAGAACTACACGGCAGGCACTTGGGGTCCGAGCCAGGCCATCGCGCTGATCGAGCGGGACGGCCGTACCTGGCATGAAGTGATCTGAGGGCAGCACATGACGGCTGAAATGCACGTATTCGACAACGGGGCAGTCCTTGCGCAAGGGCTGGCCGAGGCGGTCGGCGCAGCGCTTGCCGCAGCCGTTGCAGAACGCGGAAAAGCCAGCATCGCGGTTTCCGGCGGTTCGACGCCGAAAGCGTTCTTCAAGGAACTCTCCCGGTTGAAGATCAATTGGGAAAAGGTTTCCGTGACGCTGGTCGACGAGCGTTTCGTTGCGCCGGACAGCGATCGCTCGAACGAGAAGCTGGTCAAGGACAACCTCTTGGTCGAGGCCGCTTCGTCGGCCGTGTTCGAACCGCTATACTATCCGACGGCCACGGCGGAGGACGCGGCGGCGACGGCGACGAAACAGACCGCCGCGATCGGTTCGCCTTTCGACGTCGTCATCCTCGGCATGGGAACGGATGGCCATACCGCTTCGTTCTTTCCGGGCGGATCGCGGCTGGATGAAGCGCTCGATCCCGAAACGCCGCGTGGCGTGATGACCATGGAAGCGGACGGTGCCGGTGAACCGCGGTTGACCTTCACCTTTTCCAGCCTTCAGGATGCAGGCCTTCTGGTCTTGCATATCGAAGGCGCCGGGAAAAAGGATGTTCTCGCCAAGGCGCAAGCCGAAGGCGACGAGGCTGACATGCCGATCCGCGCCATGCTGCGCCGGGCGGCGTCGCCGCTGCAGATTTACTGGGCTCCGTAGACAACGAAGCCGGGCCAGAGGCCCAAACGCACCGAAGACGAACTCGACCAAAGGAGCCAAGGAGGCTCCGGAACAGGATATCCCATGTCCGCTGATTCCCGCATCGCCGCGATCACCGCCCGCATCGTTGAACGCTCCAAGCCCTATCGCGAACCCTATCTGGCACGCGTCCGCGCCGCCGCGTCCAAGAACGTCACCCGCTCCGTGCTCGGCTGCGGCAACCTCGCCCACGGCTTTGCGGTCTGTTCCCCCTCGGAGAAAACAGCCCTTTCGGGCGACCAGGTGCCAAATCTCGGAATCATCACCTCCTACAACGACATGCTCTCGGCGCATCAGCCGTTCGAAACCTATCCGGCACTGATCCGTCAGGCAGCCCATGAAGCAGGCGGCGTGGCGCAGGTGGCCGGCGGCGTTCCGGCCATGTGCGATGGCGTGACGCAGGGCCAGCCGGGCATGGAGCTGTCACTGTTCTCCCGCGACCTGATCGCCATGGCGGCCGGCGTCGGCCTGTCGCACAACATGTTCGACACCACCGTCTATCTCGGCGTCTGCGACAAGATCGTGCCCGGCCTGATGATCGCCGCCATGACCTTCGGCCATCTGCCGGCCGTCTTCATTCCGGCCGGCCCGATGACATCAGGCCTGCCGAACGACGAGAAATCCCGCGTGCGCCAGCTCTTTGCCGAAGGCAAGGTCGGCCGAGACGAGCTGCTCGAGGCGGAATCGAAGTCCTATCATGGCCCGGGAACCTGCACCTTCTACGGCACGGCGAACTCAAACCAGATGCTGATGGAGATCATGGGCTTCCACCTGCCCGGAGCCTCCTTCATCAATCCGGGCACGCCGCTGCGTGACGCGCTGACCAGGGAAGCGACCAAGCGGGCGCTGGCGATCACCGCGCTCGGCAACGAATTTACGCCCGCCGGGGAAATGATCGATGAGCGTTCGATCGTCAACGGCGTCGTCGGCCTGCATGCCACCGGCGGCTCGACCAACCACACCATGCATCTTGTCGCCATGGCCCGCTCGGCCGGCATCGCGCTGACCTGGCAGGATATCTCGGAACTTTCCGATGTCATCCCGCTTCTGGCACGCGTCTATCCGAACGGTCTTGCAGACGTGAACCATTTTCATGCAGCCGGCGGCATGGGCTACCTGATCAGCCAGCTCCTGAAACATGGCCTGCTGCATGACGATGTGCGTACGGTTTTCGGCCAAGGCCTTTCGTCCTATGCGATCGATGTCAAGCTCGGCGAAAACGGTGCTGTCGCCCGCGAGCCGTCACCGGAGCACAGCCACGATCCAAAGGTGCTTTCGACAGTCGAACATCCCTTCCAGCATTCCGGCGGCCTGAAGATGCTCACAGGCAATCTCGGAAAGGCCGTCATCAAGATTTCGGCCGTCAAGCCGGAGCGGCATATCATCGAGGCGCCGGCCAAGATTTTCCACGACCAGTCGGAAATGCAGGCGGCGTTTAAGGAGGGAAAGCTTGAGGGCGATTTTGTCGCGGTGGTTCGTTTCCAGGGACCGAAGGCCAACGGCATGCCGGAACTGCACAAGCTGACGACGGTGCTCGGCATCCTGCAGGATCGCGGCCAGACGGTTGCGTTGATCACCGACGGCCGCATGTCCGGTGCTTCGGGCAAGGTGCCGTCGGCGATCCATATGACACCGGAAGCCATGGATGGCGGACCGATCGCCAAAATCCGCGAAGGCGATATCATCCGGCTGGACGCAACGACCGGCACGATCCAGGTCATCGTCGATGCCGCGGAATTTGCGGCCCGCGCACCGGCGGAAGCCGATCTTTCCGGAAACGAATTCGGCATGGGTCGCGAAATGTTCGCTCCGTTCCGGGCAGCTGTTGGTGCTGCCGATCAGGGCGCAAGCGTGTTTTTTCACTGAAAAACGGCCGCATTGACGCTAAATCCGAAGTGTCGGATTTACAGAAAGTGCTTGATCAGCGGCGTAGGGTCCGCCGCTGGATTACGCCAGTCCGCACGAGCAGGATGTGTGGCAGATATCACAGTGAGGTTATCATCTGTGGAATAGGCGCTGGTTGTCCAACCACGCCGATTTTTTTCAACAAAACTACCTACCGGCTTATGTGCATTCAGCTTTGAACAAACCCAAGATCCCGCGGTTTTGCCTAAACACAGCACCACTTTTATACCGAGCGTTTCAATTACCGCCTGATGCACCGGCCAACATAAATTCAGCAAACGGCCTTTCTGGACCTTTAAGGAAACTTCGTTTCGTGTTCTTACAAAAACGACGTTGCTTGCGGGCGTAAGCTGAGCATCATAATTCAAACTTCGCAAAAGGTGCAGTATCTGTGGCTGTATCCCATGCGTACCGGGTTTTCTACCCTCCCAGCGTTCATCAGCGTATTCGGACCAATGCGCATCTCGTTTTGAATATCCAGCCAAGTGGAGGGCAACAGTGTTTTGTCGCTGCGCCTCCGGGTCACCGCCGGGATTTAGCCCAAGAATATAGAGACGTTTGGAACCTGAAAACGCCTCTTTACCTGAATAGAATACGGAGCCAGAACTATGGAGAATGTCGGGCGGAAGCTGCGCAAGAGCTTTTTCAATCGCGTGATCTATGGTCATCTTATCCAGATATTTGTTTCAGCCCTTATACGTGAGCCGTGGATAACGGCACCAACGTAGTCTCAATGAAAACAACAGTACAGCGCATCAAGATCACAGGGAGCGTTCAGCCATAAATATCCAGCGTCAGGTTGCGATGCTTCGGGTGGGTGCTGTAGACGAAGATGCGCTTCAGGTCGCGCTCGGCCATCAAGCGCAGGAACCGTGCCTCGACGACATTGTTGATGTGCACGCGCTTGACCACGCAGCCGATCATGCCGATCCGGGCGCTGGGGACATCGAGGTAGAAGTTCGGCGGCAGCCGGAACTGGGTCGATATGCCCAGGACAACACTGCTCCTGGAAATCTGCAGGATTTCGCATCGGCGGGAACTGAGGTTCTGCATGCCGTTTTCGGTATATTCGATACGGGCGTCGTTGCGGGTTTCCTCCATCGGAAAATTGACTTCCCGATCGTACATGAAGGATTCCTCCCGACTGAGATATGTCGGACGATCACCTGCTGTCTGGCTCCCCATGGCCTTGCCACCCTGTTTACCCGCGTATACCCGACGCTAGCAAAAGAGACTTAAAACTCGGTGATCACCGCCGCATTTCCATAAAAAAATCGTCGGGTCACGCCTGCGCGAAAACACCGACGATTTGAGATTGCAAGCGCTCAGGACCGGTAGCTGCGGCCTTCGGAATTGAACATGTGCAGCTTGGCCTTGTCGCCGGTAAAACGTACCTTCTGGCCACGCTTGATATCGAGAATGCCTGGCAGCTTGGCGATGATTGGCTGGCCGTCGACCAGCCCCTCGATGTAGAGAAGCGTCACCTCGCCCAGCGCTTCGACGATGGCAACCGTTCCCTCGAACAGGAAGTTTTCGTCGGTTGCGATCTGCAGGTCTTCCGGCCGGATGCCGAAGCTCGCGGCCTTGCCGTTTTCGGAGGCGGGCGTCGGGATATCCAGCGTCACGGATTTTCCGCCTGTCAGGGTCACCGTCGTCTGCGGGCCTGCAGCCGTGATCTTCGCCGGGATGACGTTCATGGCCGGCGAGCCGATGAACTGCGCGACGAACAGGTTTGCCGGACGCTCATAGAGTTCGAGCGGCGGTCCGACCTGCTCGATATGCCCACCGGAAAGCACGACGATCCGGTCGGCGAGCGTCATCGCCTCGACCTGGTCATGCGTGACATAGATCATCGTCGTGTCCGGCATGGACTCGCTGAGCTTGGCGATCTCGATACGGGTCGCGACACGGAGCGCCGCGTCGAGGTTTGACAGCGGCTCGTCGAAGAGGAAGACCTTCGGATCGCGGCAGATGGCCCGGCCGATGGCAACGCGCTGGCGCTGGCCCCCGGACAACGCTTTCGGCAACCGGTCGAGATACTTGGTCAACTGCAGGATGTCGGCGGCCGAGCGGACGCGGCGGTCGATCTCTTCCTTGCTTTCCTTGGCGATCCGCATGCCGAAGGCCATGTTGTCATAGACGGTCATATGCGGGTAGAGCGCATAGGACTGGAACACCATGGCGATGCCGCGCTGCGAAGGCGGCACGTCGTTGACAAGGCGCTCGGCGATGTACATCTCGCCGCCGGAAATTTCCTCAAGGCCGGCAATCATGCGCAGCAGCGTCGACTTTCCGCAGCCCGACGGGCCGACGAACACGACGAACTCGCCTTGCTTGATATCAAGATCGATGCCGTGAATGACATCCACCGCGCCATAGGACTTGCGGATATTCTTCAGTTGCAGGCCTGCCATGTCATCCTCCCCATTCATTCCGTTGTTCTTGCCCGTACTTCCCGATCGGGAAGCCGCGCTTATGTCAGTCGTGCGAAAAAGCCGCTCCAGGCCGGCAGCGCAATGGCGTCGGGACCAAGGCTCGATGCAAACCCATGACCGCCCAGGATCTCCAGTCGTTCCAGCGGCTTTTCCGCCGTGACGGCTGCATCGCTCATATTGTAGAGGCACAGGATCTGCTCGTTGCCGTGGGTGCGCACGAAGCCGAGCAGCGGCGCTTCATAGGCCCTGAACTCGATCTCGCCCTTGGCGAAAGCCGGATGCTGCCGGCGGAATGCCAGAAAGCGCCGGTAGTGATGCAGAACAGAGGCCGTATCCGCCTCCTGCACGGAGACAGCCTTGACCAGATGCTCCCTCGCCACCGGCAGCCATGTCCTGCCGTCACCGAAACCACCATTGGCGGCCTTGTCGTCCCAGACCATCGGCGTGCGGCAGCCGTCGCGGCCCTTGAAATCCGGCCAGAACTGGATGCCGTAGGGGTCCTGCAGATCCTCGAACGCGAGATCGGCTTCGGTCAGCCCCAGTTCCTCTCCCTGATAGATGCAGACGGAACCGCGCACCGTCATCAACAGGCTGGCGAGAAACTTCGCATGCGCATCGGCATCGACAATCCCCTGCCCCCACCGGCTGACATGGCGCACGACGTCATGGTTGGAAAAGGCCCAGCAGGCCCAGCCTTCCGGTGCGGCCCGTTCGAAATCATGCTGGACTTCGGCGACCCGCGCCGGCGTCAAGGGATCGGGCGCCAGGAACTCGAAGGCGTAGCACATATGCATCTTGTCGCCGCCGGATGTGTATTGCCCGGCGATCTCCAGGCCGATCTGGCTGTCGCCGACCTCGCCGACGGCAGCGATTGCCGGAAACTCGTCCATCACCGCGCGAAAGCGCTTTAGGAATTCGAGGTTTTCCGGGCGGTTCTTGTCGTAGAGATGTTCCTGGTAATTATAGGGATTCACGGCCGGCGCCGTATTGGCGTTGCGTCGCTCCGGCGCCAGTGCCGGATTGTCGCGCAGGTCCTTGTCGTGGAAGTAGAAGTTGATGGTGTCCAGACGGAAGCCGTCGACGCCGCGTTGCAGCCAGAACCGTTCGACGGCCAGCAGCGCATCCTGAACCTCCGGATTGTGCAGGTTGAGGTCCGGCTGCGATGTCAGGAAGTTGTGCATGTAATATTGCAGCCGGGTCGGATCCCACTGCCAGGCGGAGCCACCGAAGATCGACAGCCAGTTGTTCGGTGGCGTGCCGTCCGGCTTCGAATCCGACCAGACATACCAGTCCGACTTCGGATTGAACCGGCTGGAGCGGCTTTCCTTGAACCAGGGATGCTGGTCGGACGTGTGAGACAGCACCAGATCAATCATCACGCGGATGCCAAGGCGATGCGCCTCGGCAATCATCACGTCGAAATCCGCGATATCCCCGAACAGGGCGTCAACGCCCTGATAATCGGAGACATCGTAGCCGAAGTCCTTCATCGGCGAGGTGAAGAAAGGCGAGATCCAGATCGCATCGACGCCAAGCGAGGCAATGTAAGGCAGACGCGTGGTGATCCCCTTCAGATCGCCGACGCCATCGCCGTTGGTGTCCTGGTAGGAGCGCGGATAGATCTGGTAGATCACCGCGCCCCGCCACCAGTCCCGGTCGGCCTTAAGGATGGAAGCCTCAGTCGAAGTCATTGCAGTATCCCGTATATTCATTTCAAAAGCACGTTGGGCCACCCTAGCCTACTTGACCGAGCCAGCCAGCAGGCCGCGGACGAGGAAGCGCTGAAGGCTGAAGAAGACGATCAGCGGCACGATGATGGTGACGAAGGCCGATGCTGTCAGGATTTCCCAGTTGCCGCCGCGCGAGCCGAGCAGGTTGACGAGGCGTCCGGTCAGCACCAGTTCGTCATTGCCGGCACCGAGGAAAACCATGGCGACGAGCAGGTCGTTCCAGGTCCAGAGGAACTGGAAGATGGCGAAGGAGGCGAGCGCCGGGAATGACAGCGGCAGGATGATTTTGACGAAGATGTCGAAATCGCTGGCGCCGTCGACACGGGCGGATTCCATGATTTCGCGCGGAAGGCCGACCATGTAGTTGCGCAGCAGATAGATCGCCAGCGGCAGGCCGAAGCCCATATGTGCCAGCCAGATGCCCACATAGGTCTTGGCCGGCACGCCAAGGAAAAGGCCGACGCCGTTATAGAGCTTGAGCAGCGGAATCAGCGACATCTGTAGCGGCACGACCAGAAGCCCCACCACCACGGCGACCAGAATGGCACGGCCGGGAAATTTCATCCAGGCGAGCGCGTAGGCAGCAAAGGCGGCAACGAGGATCGGGATGATCGTCGAGGGGATGGCCACCGTCAGAGAGTTGATGAACGAGGCCCCAATGCCGGCGGCATTGAAGACCTCGCGGTAGTTGTCGAAGGTGAAACGGGACGGCACTGTCGCCTGGTAGAAGATGCGCTGGCCGCGCGTGCCTTCCATCGCCTTGTCGGATACGATCTCGAAGGAACCGTCGGCCTGGACCGTCAGCTTTTCGCCGCCGTTGAGTTCCGCCGTCTGGCCGGGTTCGAAATCGCCGGGCTTGAGGCTGGAGGAGCCGAAGGCCGCGACTTCGCCGGCACCGCCTTCAAGCACGTTGCCGGAAATGACGAACTTGCCATCCTTCTCGACCTGCTTGTCCGGGCCCGGCGCGCGGAACACGACGTTCTGCGTCGAGGCGGACAAGGACGTCCACCAGCCGGAAACCGCGAGCTGGTCCTTGTCGCGCAGGGAGGAGATGAGAAGCCCGGCCGTCGGCAAGGTCCAGAGGATGACGAGAAGGGCGACGGAGAGATGGACGACCCAGGCAAGGGGTGAGCGGGAAGCGGCGATCATCTCAATGGCCCTCCATTTCCTTGGTTGCGTTGCGGATGTTCCAGACCATGATCGGGATGACCAGGACCATGATGACCAGCGCGATGGCCGCGCCGCGGCCGAAATCGCCTCCGCCGCGGAACATCCAGTCGAACATCAGGTTGGCAAGCACCTGGCTTTGCCACTGCCCGTTGGTCATGGCGAGCACGATGTCGAAGACCTTGAGCACCGTGATGGTGATGGTTGTCCAGACGACGGCGATCGTCCCCCAGATCTGCGGGATCATGATCTTGAAGAAAATCTGCAGCCCGTTCGCGCCATCGATGACGGCCGCCTCCACCGTCTCTTCCGGAATGCCGCGCAGGGCGGCCGACAGGATGACCATGGCGAAACCGGTCTGGATCCAGATCAGGATGACCATCAGAAAGAAATTGTTCCAGAACGGCAGCGTAACCCAAGCCTCCGGCGACCCGCCGAAATAGACGACGAGCGCGTTCAAAAGGCCGATCTGTTCGGTGCCTTCCGGGCGATAGTCGTAGATGAATTTCCAGATCACCGAAGCGCCGACGAAGGAAATTGCCATCGGCATGAAGATCAGGGTTTTGGCGATATTACCCCACCAGATGCGGTCGGTGAGCGCTGCGATGATCAGCCCGAAGAACGTGGCGAGCGCCGGCACGACGAGCAGCCAGAGGAAATTGTTGAAGATAGACTGCCGGAATTCGCCGTCGTTGAACATCCAGACGAAGTTGCGAAGGCCGACGAATTCGATGCCGCTCTTGTCGTGGAAGGCCAGCCGGACGGATTCGATCACCGGATAGACAAGGTAAACTGCAAGCGTGATCAGGGCCGGGCCGAGAAACAGCCAGGGGCGGATCGAATTGGTGATGCGCAGGTTTCGCGAGGCCTGCGGGCCGCTCAGCCCCTTGGACGGAAAAATCTTGTCGAGGATAAAGTTCGTTCCGAAGAAATAGACGACGCAGGCAAGGACCCCGGCGATCATCGTCAGAATGGCAAAAAACAACTGCTGCATGGCACGTTCCTCCCCAGGAATGCGCGGACTTGCACCGCCCTTGCGCGTTGCCGGACGTTGAACCGCCCTTCGGATGCGCGCTACCCTTCGACATGCCGGTAGAACGCGCGCCTGTTGCGCCAGCGGCAGGTCATCTCCACGTCTTCTTTTGATTTGGCCGCCCCCGAACCCGAAAATTCGGGGGCGCTTTTTTTGATCGAACGATGATCGCCGCTTACTTGATCGCTTCCCAGGCCTTCTGGATACCGTCGGCAACATCAGCGGACGACTTGCCGCCGACATAGTCGATCATGCCGGTCCAGAATGCACCCGCACCGATCTTGCCGGGCATCAGGTCGGAGCCGTCGAAGCGGAAGGTCGTCGCATTGAGCAGGATCTCGCCCTGCTTCTTCATCGGACCGTTGGCATAGGCATCCTTGTTGGCGCTCTTCAGCGGCGTCAGGAAGCTCGACTGCGCCATCCAGACTTCATGCGCGATCGGCGTCTGAAGGAACTCGATGAAGGCGCGCGAAGCCGGCGTGTCCTTGGTGATCATGGCGAGCGTGCCGGCACCGAGGACGGGATTGCCGAGATCCGGCTTGCTGGCATAGGGCGGCATGTAGAAGAAATCCGCATCCTCGCCGACGACCGTGCCTTCCGGGAAGAACGACGGAACGAAGGACGCCTGGTGATGCAGGTAGCACTTCGGCGGCGACGAGAAGAGACCCTTCGGGCTGTCGCGGAAGTCTGTGGAGGCAACGGCAGCGGCGCCACCGGCGACGAACTTGTCGTTCTTGGCAAACCAGCCGAATTCGTCGATCGCGCCGGTCACGGCAGCATCGGTGAACGGCAGAGCATTGGTGACCCACTTGTCATAGGTTTCGGCCGGCTGCGTGCGCAGCATCATGTCCTCGACCCAGTCCGTTGCTGGCCAGCCGGTCGCACCGCCGGAGCCCAAACCGATGCACCAGGGCGTACCACCATCGGCCACGATCTTTTCGGTCAACGCCTTGAGGTCTTCCATGGTCTTGGGGACTTCATAGCCGGCGTCCTCGAAGTTTTCCGGCACGTACCAGACCAGCGATTTCACGTCGATCTTGTAGGGGAACGCGTAAAGGGCGGCCGTGCCGTCCTTGCCCTTGTAGGTCGAAAGGTCGACCCAGGACTGACCAGCTGCATAGTTTTCGAGAAGCCATTTCTGGGTGTCTTCGCCAAGCGGCGTCAGATAGCCCTTCGAGGCGAGATCGGCGATGAGACCCGGCTGCGGCAGCACGGCGACATCCGGCGGGCTGCCCGCCTGGGTGTCGATGACGATCTGCTGCTCGTAGTTTTCCGAGGACGAATACTTGACCTCCGCGCCGGTGGCATCACGGAAATAGTCGAGTACGGATTCGACCAGCGTCTGGTCTTCGCCGCGCCAGGGTCCGAAGATGGTCAGCGTCTGACCCTTCAGGTCGTGACCCTTCTTGAATTCCTCATAGCTCGCCCAGTTGAACTTGGCGTCTTCGCCCGGCTTGAACTTGAGTTCCGCCGCATGCGCCGCTCCAGCCATCAATGCCAGCGCCGCCACTCCCATTGCGAATGATCTTTTCACGTCATTTTCCTCCCTGAAGGCCCGACCCTGACGGAGGCGGGCAGAATATCAATGCGCCAAAATTCAAAGCGCTTTGAAGTTGCTAACAAACCATTGCCAAGGGGGGCTCGTCAAGGGATTTTCCCCTTTGCGACGCAAGAGCCTGATTTTTAATGCATCGCAGCGCATTTTTGCGCCGCAACCAAGGCAATTTTTCTTTGAGGACAAGAAAGCCGATGGTACAGAACGAAAGGCGAATTGTTTAAAAACGACAAAAACCAATTAGAAATCAAAGCGCTTTGGGAGACTGCGCGCGTTATGGGCGTGAATCTAAAACAGCTGTCGGAGATGCTCGGCCTGTCGCAGACGACGGTTAGCCGCGCCCTGAACGGCTATCCCGAGGTCAACGCCGAAACACGGCAGAGAGTGCTCAAAGCCGTTCAGACGACAGGCTATCGGCCGAACCGGGCGGCGCAAAGGCTTGCAACCGGCCGCGCCGGCTCGATCGGCCTTGTCATGCCGATCGCTGCCGGCATCGATTCCGACGTGCATTTCGGCGAATTCCTGGCGGGCCTTGCCGAGGAATCCGTCAAGCACGACTTTCACTTCGTCCTCAATCCCAGCACGCCCGAGGAGGAGGAAACGACCTTCCGCCGGCTCGCCGCCAGCGGCAATGTCGATGCGCTGTTTCTTGCCTATATGCGCGCCAGCGATCCTCGGATTTCGATCCTCAAGTCCCTGTCCATTCCCTTCCTCGTTCATGGCCGCACCATGGATGGCCCGGCGGACTACCCGTTTCTCGACATCGACAATACCGGCGCCTTCTACGATGCCACGCGACTGCTCATGCAACTGGGCCATACACGGCTGGCACTACTCAACGGCCCGGATTATCTGGCTTTCTCGCAACGACGAAAAAAGGGAATGCTGCGAGCCCTTTCGGAACGC
This sequence comes from Hyphomicrobiales bacterium, assembly GCA_900472785.1. GTDB lineage: Bacteria > Pseudomonadota > Alphaproteobacteria > Rhizobiales > Rhizobiaceae > Pararhizobium. Next base: position 132,863 of record UCJH01000013.1, read on the forward strand.
GGGCTTAAGCTCGACGAAAACCTGGTGCACCACTCCTTCATGACCGACGAACATGGCTATCGCAGCATGCTGCGCTTTCTGGAGCAGGAAAACCCGCCGACGGCGGTGCTCTGTTCCTCGACGGTGCTGGCGCTTGGCGCGGTGCGCGCCATCAACCGCGCCGGCCTACAGATCGGCCGCGACATTTCGCTCATCGCCCATGACGACGTGCTGCCGATGCTGAAACCGGAAAATTTCACCGTACCATTGACCACGACACGTTCGTCACTGCGGGCAGCCGGCGCGCGCATCGCCGCCCGGCTGATCTCCCGCATTCTGAAAACGGCTGATTATCCCGATCAGGAGCTCTGGCGCACCGAACTGATCGTGCGTGCCTCCACAGGGCCTGCACCCCGCGCCTGATCGGAGGCAGTCCCGGCCGCAATAAACTTTTAGAATTTCGGCGCCTTTCGGCCGGCCTTTCGGTATGCGGCGATGACGGTGTTGGCCATCAGCATGGCGATCGTCATCGGCCCGACACCGCCCGGAACCGGAGTGATGACGCCGGCCACATCCGCGCATTCGGCAAAAGCGACGTCGCCGACCATGCGGGATTTCCCCTCGCCCTTTTCAGGCGCGGCGATACGGTTGATGCCGACATCGATTACCGTGGCACCCGGCTTCACCCAATCGGCCTTGACCATCTCCGCGCGGCCGACGGCAGCGACCAGAATATCGGCATTGCGGCAGACGGAAGCGAGATCCTTCGTGCGCGAGTGGGCGATGGTCACTGTCGCATTGGCGGCAAGCAGAAGCTGGCCCATCGGCTTGCCGAACAGGGTGGAGCGGCCGATCACCACGGCGTTCAGGCCCGACAGGTCCTCGCCATGCACGCGGCGCACGAAGACCATCGACCCAGCCGGCGTGCACGAGACGAGACCGCCTTCGAGATCGCCGGTCGCCAGCTTCCCGGCATTGACGACATGCAGGCCGTCGACATCCTTTTCCGGCAGGACAGACTGGATGATCGGCTCGGAATTCAGATGCTTCGGCAGGGGGAGCTGGACGAGAATGCCGTGCAGCGAGGGATCGGCGTTGAGCGTCTGCACGAGGGCGGCCAGTTCTTCCTGTGTCGTCTCCTCCGGCAGCGTATGCTGGACGGAAGTGAAGCCGCATTCCTTGGCCATCTTGCTCTTCGAGGAGACGTAGGCGTGGCTTGCCGGATCATTGCCGACGATCACCACCGCGAGACCCGTCTGGACGCCGGTTTCCTTCTGCAGCAATTCCGAAGCCGTCTTGACGGCCTCGATCACGGATCCTGCCACTTCTTTGCCATCAATCACGGTCGCCACGGCGCTTCTCCCCCGATGTTCGTCTTCTCGTCATCCACTGTAGTTTTCACCGAAAACCACGATGGCCTCAATGCGTCCTATGCTGTCCCGATTGAATAAATACAAGCGTGGCGCAATGCCGCCTTGAGCCTTGGGCAGCAAAGAACAATCATTTTCTCTCACAAATGCAAGGATGTCCAAACGGGATGATGCTTAAAAATCAGACATGCGGTACGACTAGTGTCCCGTGCCCGTTCTCTGGCGGACATAGTGCTCGACCCTTGATCGGAGTGCCCGCAGGTCGTCTCGAACCTGAGATACCCCTGCGTCTCTCGGCTCTTCCGGATAATAGGCATGCGGCACGGCACCGCGCGCGGCAAGAGCCGCTTCCGCATGATGCGGCGACGGCATGACCGAACGTGCCACCCTCTGGCGGCGGATCGGCTCCTGCGCGATGGGTTCCTCAGGTAGGCAACGGCGTCGGTCAGGATCATCGTCCCGGCCTGGCGGGTCCCGTTCCGGCGGAAAATCCATCGAACGGCCGGACTGGGTGATGGTGGAACGCAGGCTTCTGTAGATACCCAGAAGAACCCCAAGACCAAGCCCGCCCATCAAGCCTGCCATCAGGCCGCCGATGGCGATCAGCTTGCGGGACGGTCCTTTCGGCTGCAACGGCGGTTCCGCCGACGAGACCACCCGGATGTTCTTCGATGTCAGCTTTTCTTCCTGCCCGGTTTCGCTGGCGCGCTTCAGGAAGGATTCGTAGATCGAGCGCGTTGCTGCGGCCTTGCGCTCGAGCTCTCGCAGTTCGACGAAACCTTGCGACGAATTCACCTGCCGCGATTTCTGCACCGCCAGCTGGCGGACCAGATCCTGCTCCGTGCGCTTTGCACGCTCCAGCTCCGTTTTCGTTGTCGCCGCGACGCGGCGCAATTCGTTGCCGATCTCGGTGCGCGCCACTTCGAGCGATTGTGCCGCGGCAAGCCTTTGCGGGTGACGCGGTCCAAGGCTGGTTTCAAGCGCGCCCAGCTGTGCCCGTGCCGAGGAATACTGCTTGCGCAACTCGGCCAGGGTCGCCGAGCCAAGTTCCTCCGGATAGGCGCCGCTCAAGACATCGTTCAACTGGATCTTCGTCGCAACATCGGCCTTGGCCTGTGCGTCGGCAATCCGGCTGCGAACGATGCCGACCTGATCGTTGAGCGCCAGCAACTGCTTGTCGGAAATCAGTTCGCCGGATGCCCCGACGATATCGTTGTCCGCCTTGTATTTCTCGACCGCGTTCTCAGCCTTGTCCAGTTCCTTGCGCAAGTCTGCCAAACGGCTGTCGAGCGCTGCGGTGGTACGCTGGAAGAAGCCGGATTGTGCCGCCGATTCTTCATTCAGGAAGGTTGCGACGATGCGATTGGCGATCAACGCGGATTTCGCCGCATCCCTTGTTTCGACCTCGATCGTCACGATGAAGGTTTTCGGATCGCGCGAAACGGTGACGGCATCGCTCAGTTTTTCCAGCGTACGCGCGCCGATGCCAGCACTTGCAGCGGGAGCGGGCTGCGCCTTGTCGCCGGAGACCAGTTCGCCGATGACACCGATGCCTGTTGTCAAGCTTCCCTCGCCGGCGGTCGCACCACCAAACTCCGGATCGCGATCAAGCCCCAGGTCGACCGCGACCTTCTCAAGCACGGTCCGCGAGCGGAGAACTTCCAGCTGGCTGTCGACGAGGGCAAGGATCGCTTCGGTCGCAAGGCTTGCCTTGGAGAGATCGGAATCCGTCAGGCGAACTTCGCGGGGATCCACATAGAGTTTGCTTTCAGAAACATAGACGCTGGGCGTCGCGATGGCGAGCAGCACGCCGCCGATGGCGCCGAGAACCGTCGTCGCAAGGATTGCACTGCGCAACTGCCATACGGAGCCGACGATCATGCCGATGTCGATCAGCGGCCGCTCCCTGCCTGAGCCCTGATCGCTCACCGGTTCGAATGCAAAGGTGTTCTCTGCCGCAACGGGATTCCTCGTCCGCGACATGTCCGTCGCCGGCTCGTCGATGTCCGATCTCCGGACTTTACCGGCAGACGACTCGCCATTCAGCCAACGGGTCAACCGATTTCCACCGGCCGTTCTGCCGGCATGCGCCTCCGCTGACGTCTGCGGCTGCGATCGTCGCCCAGCTGCAGCCGCACCGCTGAATTGTTGGTGGAAATCCGACGCCCTTGCCCGGGCCGGGCGGATGCCGGGCGGCTTTTCCGCATCGGCAGCGATGCGATCAAGCAGGGAGCCGGCGCCCTTTGCATAACCGGCGGACCCACGCGCAGGCTGGCCCTCGCCCGATGCGAGGTCGAGCAGGGAACGGCGAGGAGCAGGCCGCTTTTTATCTACCGGATCGAACATGAAAGGCCCTGCATGCGCATCAAAAGCGCGGAAATTTTCAAATATGAAAACAGGCTAAGTTTTTATGGAAAATAAATCGTTAATGCCGACGGAAGAACAGCTGCGGCAGAACGCCTCGATAGTGGTTTTCAAACTGCTCTTTAAGCTTTAGCGATTAAAAACGGCACAGCCACAGGAAGCGCCCGCTTGATCACCTTCACCCGTACCCTCTATTCCCGGCACAGCGCTGTCATACACGCCTATCTGTCGATGACCGGTGGCTCGGCAGGCCGGCTCGTTCTGTCGCTCGTTTATTTCATCTGCGTTGCGAATGGCCTTTCGATCGCGGAATTCGGACTGTTCTCCACCGCTTCGGCGACCGGGATCATGATTTCCCGCGTGCTTGCCTTCGGCTTCATGTCGCCGCTCTACCGCGTGGCGACCGTCAAGCCAAGGCTGGTCGGCACCTACAGCCTGGGATTTGCCGCCGGCGCCCTCCTTTCCCTGCCGCTGATCGTCGCATTGGCGCTCGCAGTTTATTATGCGGTGTTCGCGCAGGACATGGCGCTTTGGGTCTTTGCCGCCTTCATGGCGGCGGAAATCCTGTTCTGGCGTGGGCTGGAAGTCGTCGTCATCGTGCTCAACGGTCTCGGCCGTTTCGGCCGGGCGGCGCTTCTGGTGGTGGTCGGCACCGGCATACGCACCCTCGCGGCACTCGCCTTTTCCCTGCCCCACGGCGCTGCGTCGCTGGCAACGTGGTCGCTGCTCTATCTCACGGCCAATGCCGTTTGCTTGGCGATCGCCCTGATCCTGTTCTTTCCGAAAGTGCGGCTACGCTGGCGGCCTAAACTTTATCTCCGCCGCTGGGCGGATTCGGTCACGGTTGCCGGGGCCGAAGTGCTGTTCTACGTGCAGTCGGAATTCGACAAGATCGCTGTTCTGGCGATCGGCGGCCCGGAAGTCTCGGGCATTTATGCCATCATTATGCGGCTTGCCGACCTGACCGCCCTGCCCGTGCGCTCCTTCAATACACTTCTCGTGCAGAAAATCATGCGTACGCCGGAGACGATCGGCTCCTGGCGGCTCCGGCTGATCCTCGAGGCGCTGATCGCCGCCGTCTCCTGCGCCGCCATCACCGCGATGGCGGTCTATCTCAGGATTATTCCAAACGGGCTCGGCAACAATGTCGCGCAGGTGGCCCCGTGGCTGATGGCGGTGCTTCTGGTGCCGGCCTTCCGCAACCTCGTCGAGTATCACTCCGAGCTGCTTTACGCGACCGGCCACACCATACGCAGAATTTTCAACCTCGTGGTGGCCGGCGTGCTGAAGGTCGCGCTGCTGGCCGCGGTCCTGAAAACCAGCACGGATGTCTCGCACTGGGCGCCATTGCTCAACGGCGTCTACCTAGCGCTGTATGCAGCATCCTTTGTCCTGACCTACATCGCCTTGCGAAAACCGATGGGCCGCGTGATCTGAAGACGAACGGGATTTAGGCTGCTTTTTCCAGGAGAACATTGCGGATGTCGGCGAGATCGTGGCCGACGAAGGACTGCACGCCGATGCCGATCTGGTGCGGTTCCATGTCGTTCATGAACTGGCGAAGGCCGCCGATATCGCACGGGTAGCTGTCGTCGAACCACAGCACGTGGCAGAGCCCTTCGGGCGAAGCCCGATGTCCGGCGCCCATCAAAACTTCATCGACGAAGCGGCCGTAGATCATGCATTCCGAAAACTGCCGTGACCGAAGGATTGCCCGAACCCAACCGCGGCCATGCAGCCCCTCGATATGATCGAGCAATGCCCGGCAGGTATCGCTGCGCCAGGCAATCAACGTGCTGATGTAGTCATTGGCCGGAAGAACATAGGGACCGATGCCCAGCAGGCGGTCGGAATGTCCCAGCCAGTCGAGATGATTGGAGCGCATCACCGCGCCGACACCGCCATCGCGGCGATAGAGCGTCAGGCGATCGCCCTGCCAGAGATCAGCTGGATCGAAATCCCGCAAAAGGACGACATCCGAATCGACCGCGAACATCACCGGTTCTTCGATGTGGCGCGCCAGCGCCAGGCGCCGCAGCTGCTGCACATGCCAGCCGCGCAACGGCAAGCTGTAAGGGCTGACCCACATCTTGCGCCGGCCGGCCGACATCGGATCCGGCATGGCGACCAGCCAGGACGGCAGGAGATCGCGCTCGTCGATGATCCTGCGTCGCGGCCCTTCCAGCTGGCGAAACAGCACAACGTCGCAGGAGGCCACCAGGATGTAGTGGACCCAGTCGCCTTTCATCCGCGCATCGACGCTTTCGCACATCAGGCGGCAGCGATCGAAGTCGTTGACATAGGAAGCTGTTACGACAGCAGTACGCATCCATCCACCTGTCAGAAAAACCCGGAGCCGGCAGGCCGCGAAGCCGCGCGCGTGGCTTTCGCGCCACCTACGAGTTTGTGGCGCAGGATATGGTATATGAAAACAGGGTTGCCAAAGATGTAACGGCGCCACAGGCGGCCCGGCTCGTGAACCAGCCGGTGCAGCCATTCGAGGCGCAGGCCGCGCACGGTTTCGGACGCACGGGGAACCTCACCGGCCATGAAGTCGAACAGGGCGCCGACACTCATGACCAGGCGCGCATGTCCTGGGCCGACATGACGGTCGATCCACTTTTCCTGCTTCGGACTGCCCATCGCAACAAGCAAGATATCCGGCTGTGCGGCGCGAACCCGGGCCATGACCTCATCCGAGTCGGCGATATCGAAATAACCGTCCGCAACCGGGATGAACTCGTGCCACGGCGTATGCTTGCGGAAATTCTCCGCTGCTCTCGCCAGCACCGACGGCGACGCGCCGATCATCGCGATGCGTTTCGGCTGCGTCATGTAGGTCATCAAAGCCGGGACGAAATCGGTGCCGTTGAGATTGGCCGGAAACATGCGGCCGTGGAACAGCCAGGACGCGATGTCGACGCCATGACCATCCGGCAACACCACCTGGCGGCTGAGCACGGCCCGATATTCCGGGTCCTTCATCATCAGATTGGCATTGTTGGCATTGAGAAAGGAAATGACGGTCTGGCCGATCGGCATCGAGGCGAGTTCGTCGGCAAAGGCCAAGGCATCCGCCCAGCCGAAATCGCACACCGGAAGATCAAGGATCGGACGTTGGGATGCGACGATGGACGTTCCAGAAAACAGGTTCACCGGGATCTCCCTCCCTCATGCACGGAAAATTTGAAGGCCCGGACATCTCCGACCTTAGATTTGGCAACGGGAAACCGGATTGTTTCGGCAGCCGGCGTTTCGTTTTTGCCGAGGCGCTTCAGCCCTTGTCTCATGGTTAAGAGCAGGGCGTTCTTCTGGGCCGCATGGAAGGCGGCGCCGGAAACGCGTCCGGGATTGCCGGCCCGGACCGATGCGACGCGTTCGATCAGCCGCTGCGCGAAGACCGCCGGATCATCTGCAACGGCGCAATTGTCAGGCAGCGCATCGATGCCCCGCAACGAGGCGCGCGTGGCAACGGACGGCATGCCCAGCTCGAATGTCTCGATCGTCTTCAGCTGCACGCCGGTGCCGCCACGCGCAACCAGCGGCACGACCGCGCTGGCGCAGACGAAAGCGCGCGCATCGGCGACGCGGCCGGTGAAGCGAACACCGGGATGTGGCACCACGGGGACATCCGGCATCTGGCCGGCGATCGCAATCGTCATGTCCAGCGGCAAAAGCGGCGTTACCTCGGCCAGAAACCAGTCGAGCCCGATGCGGTTCGGTTTCCAGCTCCAGGTTCCAATCAATCCGAGATCGTGCTGCAGCAACTCGGGTGTTGCGGCCGGTGGGGAGGCCCATTGGGTGACCAGCGGCAGAACCGACGCGCGATCGGAGACGATCTTGCCGAAACCGAAGCGATCCGCTTCGGCAAAGGTCCAGACGCCGCGTGCGCTGTGGGTCAGCCGCGCTTCGAAGCGGCGAAGATAGCCCGCCTCGCGCTCGAACAGAAAACGCTCGACGAGGCCATTGGCCGACGCTGCATTTTCGGACGCCGAATCCGCCTCGACATTGTGGGCGATGTAGATCGTCGGGTAGCGCAGCACGATATCGGCATAGGCGGCCGGCAGTTGCACAGAATTGAGGATGAGACCGTCGAACGGCTGCAAGGCGCCGAGCAGCGCTTCCATCCGCGTCTCTCCCGCCTTGAGCATCTTGGCCGACGACAGCGTCGTGCGGTTCAGGAAGGCGGACGCCAGCCAGCGCAACTTCGTCGCCGCACCGACCTTGGCGTTGGTGACTTCGAGTTCGCCCAGGAGGTGCAGGTCGTCGCCGGAGACCGGCGTCCGGCCGGGCTGGAGATAGCCGATCACGCTGACGCGGTGGCCCAGCGCGCGAAGTCCGTCGAGAACGATGCGGTTCGCGATATCGAATCCCGAGGACGGATTTTCGACCGGCACCAATGATGAAACGAAGACGAGATGCATGTTGCCACGGGACCTTGGAAATGACTGATCCGGACCATAGCAACACGGCGTGAAATCACGTTTAAGTTATTCATTCAAAAGCGATTTTGGAAATTCAGCATCTATTTAGGAAGATTTGCTTTAGTGCTTGTCAGCAAATCGTTTCCGACAGGTTTTTTGACCATGACAGTGCCCGGCCAGGATGTGAGCGTGTTCTACCAGACCGGAGCGGACGACGCTGAAAGCATCGAATATGTGGTGACGTTGCCGACTTTCCGCCGGCCTGACCATTTGATCGAAACCTTGAAAACCGTTGTTTCACAAAGACCTGATGCACCGTTTGCCATTGTCGTGATGGAAAACGACGCCGACGGCATGGCAGGCGCCACCGTCGCAAAACAGTTCCTTTCCCAGCACCGGGTGAATGCCCTTGTCGTGGTCGCGCACCAGCGCGGGAACTGCCATGCCTACAATGCCGGCTGGGCCATGGCACTGTCCACCTATCCCAATCTGCATGGTATCGCCGTCATCGACGATGATGAGGTCGCTGCCCCGGAATGGCTGGATGGTCTCATTTCGGTACAGAAACAGACCCGGGCCGCCATCGTGGGCGGGCCTCAATTGCCGGTGTTCGAAGACAGCACACGCAACATCGTCAAGAAACACCCGGTTTTCATGCCCCATTATGAAACAACCGGGCCAGTTCCGATCCTTTACTCCTCCGGAAATGTGCTGATCACGCGGGCCGTGCTGCACGCGATGCCGCGGCCGTTTCTCGATCCGTCTTTCAATTTCATCGGCGGCGGCGACAGCGATTTCTACCGCCGCTGCAAGGAACGGAATTTTTCCTTTGCCTGGGCAACGGACGCCTGGGTGGCGGAAACCGTTCCGGCCCGGCGCACGGAAACATCCTGGATCCGCGCACGAAGCCTGCGCAACGGTGCGATTTCGGCTCTTCTCGAGCACAAGGCCGATCCAAGTCCGGGCGGCCGGGTAAAAACCATCGCCAAATCGCTGGCGCTTCTGGTCATGTCGCCTTGGCGCGGTGTGAAAGTGTGGAGACGGACGGGATTGCCGAGCGCCGGGCTCTATCATTTTTACGTGGCAATCGGCCGCTTGATGATCGAAATCGGCATCGTCAACGAGCAATACCGGAATCCGGAAAAGAACTGAGGCGGCCCTTTGCGGCCGCCTTTGGTTTTATCAGTGAGCCGAAGCCTCTTCCGACTTTTCCTTGCCGGGGACCACGTCATGGGCGGACTTGCCGTCCTTGTCGATAATGGCGACCGGCTTCTCGCGCGGCTGGTTCTGGCTGTCGGCGATACGCGCCACATCCCCCTTAGAGAGGTATTCCAGCTGCTCGACCAGCACTTCGGTAATCACCTCTTCGCGGATCTTGGCGTTGAGGCCGTCCTTCACCGCAGTCTTGAAGTGGGTGAGATCGAACTTGCTCGTATCGGCGACATTGATCAGCTGATCGCCGACCAGGATATCGAAGAGCTCGTCGGTCACCATTTCCTTCAGCGGGATCGAAAGGTGCTTGATCTTGTCCTTCTTCACCGAAAACGACAGCTTCGTCAGGAAGTACCCCTGCACGGCGCCATTGGTGATCACCGGAACCGTGACCATTTCGCCGGTCACGTACTCTTCGGACGCACGGCGTTCCGCCTCTGCATCCGTGACGACGGGCGCGGAGGCATATTTCATCGACGCATAGACAGAGCCCAGCGAAACGGCACAGACCCAGACACCGGTAAAGACGAGTTTCAGCATCAGAAATCGCTGTAACGGAACTGTTGCTCGGAATAGATGCCGTCAGCATCCGCATCCTGGACGGCAGTCTTGAGAATATCGACGACCGAGCGGATAGCCTCCATATGGGCTTCCACCTTCTGGGAGTTGGCCACCAGCTTCGTCTGGATATGCTTGGTCTGCGAAACGAAGGCAGGCGACAGATCGGTGACCGGCGCGTTGCGGCGCAGCATCGTCAACTCGTAGAGGCACCGGCTCTTGCGCGCATTCGAGCTCTTCAGGTCGAAACTCGGATCGATTCCGATGCGGCTGTTTTCATTGTCGATGATCATTTCCAGACGACCCAGGACGTTCTGGATACGCACGTCACCCGCTGCTGCAACTTCCATTATTTCGCTCCGGTTAGCGCCTGTCGCGATCAGGAAAAGACCCGACCGGAACGCCCATGCGCAGGATTAATCTGTCGAGCGTGCCAGGCGCACGTCAGGCCTTGTCTTTGTCTTTGGTCTCGTCGGTTGCCATGAAATCGGCAACGGCCTTGCGCTGGTATTCCTGAACCATGCTGGACGCGACGTTCAGGTCGTTTCCATCAAGCGATGCCTTGACGCGGCTGGTATCGGTGTTTTCGACGATACGGTCGCTGACCATGCTGGAGGCGATGCCGATTCCATCGCCCTTGGCCATGACATTGCCGATCTGCTCGGCCATCATGCTTTTCCAGATATCGCCGGACGTACCCTTGCCGTAGACTTCCTCGCTCTCGGTGGGCAGCATCGACTTCACGAAATTCTGCAGCACCATGGCCTCGAACTTGCGGTAGGTCTCCGGAATTTTCTTCTGCTCGACGCGATTGGAGATATCGCCGAGACTGTTGGCGGGGGCTGTCTGGTTCAGCACCGACACGGCGCTGGCAAAACCGTTGCCGTTTTCAGCAAGGCTCGTCGCCTGGAACGCCGCGCGGTTGGCCTTCAGCCGCGACTGGGCTTCCTGCACCTCTGTAGGATCCGCAGCGCGAACGACATCCAGAACGAGATCACTCGGAGGCGAAATGGCCATGTTTTGTCCTCTTTGCCACGAACTTTTCCAGCGCGCAGCGCGCCGTGATGAAAATCTCGCGATTTCAGTGTATTAACCGATCGACCCTGCTTATCGACAGGGCCGGCTTCAGGGTTTGACTATGACCTGCCAACCTTACCGGAAGCTGGCGAAGTGCCGAGGACATGCTGATCGACGAGATCATAGATCGCATCGTCCGCCGCCGCGCGGTCTTCAAGATCGCGGGCATCCTTCATATTGTCCTCGAGCCTGTCGCCCTTGGCGCGTTCCTTCAGCACACGGCTTTCGTGCACCTGCTGGATGCCGAGCAGCATCTGGTCCTTCTGGGCAAGCCGGCCGAGCTGGGAGGCGTAGTGCCCCGAGAACATCGCATGCAGGGGGTGCGCAGATCCCATCGCGTCGGCGACGACATCGATGGTATCGGCAAGGTCGCGACGCTGCCGCGACGTCTCGGCAAGCTCGCTCTCGGCCATCTGTTCGAGATGACGCTGAACCGCGACCAGCCGCTTCAACTTCTCAGATCGGCTTTTCAAGACGCGCTAGCTCCCCTGCATGACCATCCCGAACCCGGCGGCGAACAGCCGCAGCATGGCCGATATGGCGAGATAGACCAGAAACATGCCGCCCATGATCAGATAGGGCGCGGAAATGAAGTAGATCGGTATCTGCGGCGCAAGCTTGTTGATCATACCAATCGCCACATTGAACAGCAGCCCGTAGATGATGAAGGGGCTGGCCAGGCGCAGCATGATGTAGAAGGTCTGCTCGATCGAATTGGTGAGCGTGATCAGCACGCCCTGTGGGTCGAAGCCGATGCCCAGAGGCATGACCCTGTAGGATTCGACGATGCTCTCCAGGATCACATGGTGGAAATCGAGCATGAACAGCACCATCAGCCCGGCAAAGCTGATCATGTTGGTCATCTGGTTTTCCGCGGTGTCTTCCAGGACGTCGGCGGCCGGAGGCGCGTTGAAGCCGATCATCATGGTGATGACCGTGCCGGCGAATTGAAGGCCGAGCGCATAATAGCGGGCGATTAAACCGATGACCGTGCCGACGACGGTCTCGGTGGCGATGATGTAGATGTATGTATGGCCCTTGCCGTTGATCTGCGGATAGATCTCGTTCCACATGATCGGCAGGATCGCCAGGGAAATGGCGAGCGCCAGGAAGATGCGGAGCTGAACCGGAACGCGGGCCGTGGAAAATCCGGGCATGACCATGATGCAGCCGCCGATCCGGCAGAAGGCCGCAAAAAGCGCCAGCACCGTCCCTTCCGGATCGGTGATCATGAAATCGAGCCGATGATCTTTATCTCGAGGCCTTTTGCGAGCTCGACGTGGCTGAGAACCGGCAATGTTGCAAAAAGGCGCTCGATGATCATGCGGACATAAGAGCGGGATTCGGGCGAACTTACCAGCACGAATGGCATGCCGCGGTCGAGATGTTCGCGGATGACCTTGGTCGCCTGCTCGCTGAACTCTTCCAGATGGCGCGGATCGATATCGAATTCGACGACTTCGCCCTTGGCGTCGCGCTTCAGCGCCTGATGGAACACCATGTCCCACTTGCTGCCGAGACGCAGGACCCGCAGCGTGCCGTTGTCGGCGAGATCGCCGCAGAGCTGCTGCGACATGCGAACGCGTACATGTTCGACGATCTGCTCGGTCTTGCGGACATGCGGCGCCAGTTCCGCCACCGCTTCAAGGATGAGGTGCAGGTTGCGGATCGAGACCCGCTCGGCAAGCAGCAGCTTCAACACCGCCTGCAGGCCGGAGTATGACATATGCGACGTGCAGATTTCGTCCGCCAGCTTGCGATATTCCGGATCGAGACGCTCGATCAGGATCTTCACGTCCTTGTAGGATAGAAGCTGCGGCAGGTTGTTGCGGATCACCTCGGACAGATGCGTCAGGACCACGGAGACGTTGTCGATCGGGTGGAAGCCTTCACGCTTCAGATCTTCGGTAAAGGCCTCGAGGATCGATACGGCCGGCATGCCGAAAGCGGGTTCGCGAATCTCGTCGCCGGGCACGCTCGGCCGGCGGCCGCCGCCGGTCACCACCAGGACTTCGCCGACACGCACCGTGTTCGACGCGATCGTCGTGCCATGGATGCGGATATGATAGGCCTTGTCCGGGATGCCGATATCGTCGGAGACCTTGATTTCCGGAACGATGAGACCGTACTGGCCGGCGAACTTGCGGCGCATCTTGCCGACGCGGAAGGCGAGTTCCTGATGGGCGCCGAGGAGGCGCGTCGAGACCTGCTTGCCGAGCATCAGCTCGATTTCCGAGGTCTTCAGGACCGACTTGACCGAATCCTTCTCGGTATCCTTGGTCTGCTGCTGCTTGGTGCTTTCCTCGTCGCGCTTGATCTTGTTCGCCGCTTCGAGCTGGCGCGGGATAACCCAGCTGAGGAAGCCCATGCCGCCGCCGAGCAGGGCAAAGGGAATGAAGGGCAGGCCCGGCATCAAGGCGAGCATCAGGATCAGGCCGGAGGCCAGCATCAGCGCGCGCGGATAACCGCTCAGCTGGTTCATGACCGCCTGGTCTGTCGAGCCCGATGTGCCGCCGCGCGAAACGAGCAGGCCGGCGGCAAGCGAAACGATCAGTGCCGGAATCTGCGAAACCAGACCGTCGCCGACGGAAAGCTTGACGAAGACGTCGGCGGCTTCGCCGATCGACATGTCGTGGCGCACATAACCGATGATGATTCCGCCGAAGACGTTGATGGCGGTGATCAGAAGGCCGGCGATCGCATCTCCGCGCACGAATTTCGAAGCACCGTCCATCGAACCGAAGAAGGAGCTTTCCTCTTCCAGTTCACGCCGGCGGCGCTGGGCTTCCTTCTCGTCGATCAGGCCGGCCGAAAGGTCGGCGTCGATCGACATCTGCTTGCCCGGAATGGCGTCGAGGGTGAAGCGCGCGCCGACTTCGGCGATACGCGTCGCACCCTTGGTGATGACGATGAAATTGACCGTGATCAGGATGAGGAAGACGATCAGGCCGATGACGAAATCGCCGCCCATGACGAGATTGGCGAAACCGGCGATCACGCCGCCGGCAGCGTCATGACCTTCATGCCCGTGCGAAAGGATGACACGTGTCGTTGCGATGTTCAGCGACAGGCGGGTCATCGTTGAAATCAGCAGGATGACCGGAAAGGACGAGAAATCCAGCGGCTTCTGAATCCACAGCGAGACCATCAGGATCAGCACGGAGAACGCAATGGAGAAGGCCAGCCCGATATCGATCAGAAACGGCGGTATCGGCAGGAACAGAATGGACAGGATCGCCACGATGCCGAGTGCGAAGCCGATGTCCCGACCCTTGGGCGCGACTTTCGGGATAATCAGAGCAGGTGGTTGTGCCATCGGTAAATCCGTCTCTTCATGAGAGGCGGGCAGCATTCATACCTGCTGCCCAAACTAGCGACAGCACTAGCGCACCAAACTTGCGCGAAAATGGCATGCGTGAAAAACGGGGAAGGATTTTGCGAGAGCGGTAGGGCTCAGAAGCCGCTTTGAATCCGCGAGAACACGACATTCGTGAAAATCGAAATCTGCGAACCGACAAAAGGTGCCGAAATCGCCACCGTGACCAGCACGGCAAGGATTTTCGGCACGAATGTCAGTGTCATTTCCTGAATCTGGGTCAGCGCCTGGATAAAGGCGACGACCACGCCGACGACCATGGCTGCGAGAACGGCCGGACCGGAAGCGACGACAACCGTCCAGATCGCCGCCTGCACCATATCCAGTGCGTCCGCCTCGTTCATGTCATGCTCACTTAATCTTGACGCCGGGTCCGATGACGAGCGTCTTTCCGGTATCGAGCGTCGCTACGATTCCATCGGAATATAGCGTTACTTCCTTGACGATGCCAGTGGTCTTGCCGTCGGCGCTGGTTACCGTCTTGCCGATCACCGCATTCGCCTCGCTGAGCGACGTGCGCTGCAGCAGGCTTTCCAGATTGGTGTTCGTCTTGATCGTCTGCTCGACCTGCGAGAACGTCGCCAGCTGGGCGATCTGCTGGGTCGAATCCATCGGCTCGGTCGGATCCTGGTTCTTCATCTGCGCGACGAGAAGCTTGAGAAAGCTATCGTAGTTCAGGCTGGCGGAAGCCGCAGCCGTGGACGAATCCGAACCGGTCGTCGTCGTATTGTTGGCGGCCGCAGCCGCACTGACGCCACCTACCGCCATGGTGCGATCTCCTTGCGAATCTGCTCGATGGTGGCCGGAGCGATTTCCTGATCGTTGAGAATACGGTCTTCGATCGCGTAAAGGCCCCGGATGGCCTTGAGGGCATCGAATGCGCGCCCCTGGGTGACCATACCGTCGATCCGCTTCAGTTCCGACAGAACCTCTTCGTTCTTGAAGCAGGTCAGAAGCATCACGATCGACTTGCGGAACATGATGGTCGACTGCTCGGCACCTTCCGGGTTGATCAGGATCATCTGCGCGATGAAATAGAGCTGCTTGAGCGGAGTCGTCGCGTCCTCCGGCTGGAGAACGTGGTTTTCGAGAAGGAACGTTACATCGTTCAGGAACTCGACAGCGACCTTGCGGTCCACGCGAAGCACCGCGCCATTGACAAAGATTCGTTCGCCTGATTTCAACGAAATACGCAGTGTGCTTTTCATTTGAGTCCATCCCTGATGATGGTTGTGATGTCAATGATGCCCTGGAAATTGGACGAGTCCCGTTTACGGATCTTCTCCGTCTCGTTCAGTATCCAGATGGCGATGGATATAAGATTGGCGCGCAATTCATCATTGAGCTGATTGTCCGGTGCGCGAAGATCCTCGATAAACCGGATCCAGACACGCCGGGTATAGTAGATCGCCTCGATGGCCTCGCGTGAATAGCCCTTCTGCTGCTTCGCGGCCGCCAGGAGCGCGATCGAGCGATCTAGGACTTGCCGTTCGCGATCCTTGGAGTCGGCAACGCCGTCCTCCATAATCTCGGCATATGAAAACTGATACATTCAGACATCCTTCATGTTTGTCCTGATCCTCATTGCATCAGAGGAAATTGATCAAGCTCAACTGCTGAAGCCGCGAGGTCAGCGTGTAAGAGGTTTCGATCTGGGTCAGCAAAGTGTTCATGCGGGTAGAGGCTTCATAGACATCGATGCCCTCGATATCGTTGATGTGCGTCTTCACGAGCTTCATCTGCGCTTCCAGCGACTTATTCGCCTTGGTGACGCGCGATTCCGAGATACCGAGCGAGCTGCTCGTCTCGATAAGGCCGGTAATGCTCTGCTGTACGTAGTTCTGCGCAGCAGAATTGATCGTGTCGCGAACCGCGGTCGAGACGTTTGCGCCAAGCAATTCCGTCGCGAGAACCGCCGCCAGTGCGAACTTGCGCACGCCGTCGGTGTTGGTATTCGTGGTGCTCGTTACGACTTCGTTGGCACTGATGCGGCTCATTACGTTCTGGCTGGATGCGTTCGACCAGTCCGTATCCCACTGGGCGCCAGTGTACATCGGCTCCAGCGTGTTTTCAATAAAATCGGTCATCTGCGCCGGCGTGAAAGCGTTCATCGTGGCGATGCCGTTCGATGACATGTAGGTCGAAAGCGCCGTGTTGAACGATGTCTTTGCCGCAGAACCCGCGCCATATTCCGCGAGCGGCTTGACGTCGGTGTTGATCCCCGACATCAGGAATTCGCCGTTGAACTGAACATTCGCCGCGGCAACGAACGAACTCATCGCGCCATTGATATCGGTCTTGGCAATCGAAAGCCGTGTCGCATCGTCATTGCCGAGCGTGGCGATCAGTGTCGTATTGATCTGCTCGGCTGCCTTGCGCATTGTTTCCAGGGACATCTGCGAAGCAGAAAGCCGCTGCGTCACGATTGCATTGGTGTCCTTCAGGTTCTCGAGCCGTTCCAGCTCATTCTTCAGGTTCACAGCGCGCGACGAACTTGCTCCGAGTGCGAGACCGCTGTCTGCATATTTGCCGGTCGTGACTTCCTGCTGCAGCTTGATGACTTCAAGCTGCCCTTGCTGGATTGTAACACGCATGGCATTTTGAACTGCCAGGTTGGAAACGAAGGACGTCTTCATGATTACCTCACCGTATTCAGGAGTGTTGTCAGCATCTCATCAACGGTGCTGAGCAGTTTCGCTGAAGCCTTGTAGGACTGTTCGAGGTCAAGCATGAGTGCGAGCTCCTCATCGAGGCTGACGCCCGTCTCGTTGCTCAAGGCCTGCTGGGTCTGCGCCAGCATGGCCGTCTTGTTGTCGTTCGACGTCGAGGCGGCCTTGCGCAGTTGCTCCAGCCAGCCGATCGAGGACGAGGCATAGGTCATGATCGAGGCGCTGCCGCCCAGATCCGCGTTGATGTCGAAAGACTGGGTCTTGTCCATGGCGACAATGAAACCGTCGAGCAGCGCGGTGTAGCCCGCACTTCCGGAGGTATTCGAAACGATGCCGTTGAAACCGCCATCCCGCAGGATGTTGGGGTTGGCATCGGCCAGCGGATTGACCTTGAGGCTTGCCGCGATGCCGGGTTGGATCGTGCCTGCCGCCGGGATGGTGCCGCCGGACCAGGTGAACAGGCCGGGGCCTGTGCCTTCCTTGAACATTGTGACGAGCATGCGCGCCACTTCGTCGAGCTGCGACTGCATCTTCGGCGCAACGTCGTCGCGCAACTGCACAAGACTTGCAAGCGTGCCTTCGCTCGTGGTGTTGCCGCCCGTACCTGCCTTGAGAGCAACGCCATCCACATAGATCGCGTTCCCCGTGACGTTCGCATCGAAGGTCGCGGTTGGCGTGAAGGTGACTTTCCGCGCCAGCGTTTCAAAGAGTACGGTGCCGTCTGCGGAGTAGATGACGGTGTCCATGTTGGAACGGGTGACAGTGGAAATTCCGACGATTTCCGCTATCTGCTTCAAAAGCTTGTCGCGCTCGTCAAGCGCGTCGCTGGCGTCCTTGCCGGTCGCCAGGTTGCCAACGATCTCATTGTTGACCGTTTCGAACTTCGTCAGGTAGCCGTTGAGCGTACCGACCTGTTCGAGAATTTCCTTGTCCGCACCCGCCCGGACCTCTTGCACGGCCATGGCGCTGGTGCTGACGGAATAAGCGAGATCCTTCGCATCGGCGATCGTCGACGAGGCGATGGTGATATTGCCGGGCGAGGCGGCATAGGTCTGCATGCTCGCCCGGAACTTCGCAAGGTAGTTTGAAGGAGACGAAGCATATTCGTTGCCACCGAATACCGACTGCATCTGCGTCAACCCGTCCAGCAGACGGGTCTGGGCGGATGCGTCGGAAATGCTGGCGATGTTTTGCTTGAACAGCGCGTCGTTCTGGGCCCGCTGAATCTTGATGTAGTAGGAGCCCTCCGAATCGATGCCCATCATGGCAAGGCGGCGCACATAGTCCGCATTGCCAGAGTTGGCGATATTCTTAGATACGACGGCAGTCTGCTGCCCCGTATTGCTGAATATCGACTGGGCCGTATTAATTGCGGCGGAGAGCGACATGACGCAGTCCCGTCCCTTTAAATGATTAGCGCTTCAGGTTCACGAGGACGTCCAGCAGGTCGGCGCCTGTCTGGAAGACTTTCGAGTTTGCCGTGTAGCTACGCTGGGATTCGATCATCGCCGTCAGTTCTTCGGCGATGTCGACATTGGAGCTTTCAAGAGCGCCCGAGATTACGCTACCGAAGTCGCCGGAGCCGGCGAAGCCGGTAACGATGACGCCGGACTCGGTGCCCTGGGAATAGACGTTGCCAGACTGCGGCACGAGATTGTCCGGGCTCTGGACATTGGCAAGAGCGATGCGATAGCGCGGCTCGAGCTTGTTGTTCTCGTACTTGACGTAGACGATGCCGTCGTCGTCGATCTTGAAGCCTGCGACCTTGCTGGGCGCATTGCCGTCGATGGTGCCGCCGTCCGGATTGAACTTGTAGCCGAGCTGCGTGGTCTTCGACAGGTCG
The DNA here is from genome assembly GCA_900472785.1 of Hyphomicrobiales bacterium. GTDB lineage: Bacteria > Pseudomonadota > Alphaproteobacteria > Rhizobiales > Rhizobiaceae > Pararhizobium. Next base: position 151,735 of record UCJH01000013.1, read on the forward strand.
ATCGTGATGGCGCCGAGGTTTGCACCTGTGCCGGCGAGACCCGTCATCGCAGTCGTTGTCAGGGTCTTCACGGGCGTCGTCAGCACGCCAGCCGCGTTGAAAGCGAGGGCTTTCGTGGCCAGGGTCGTGGATGTCGTGCGATCGACGACCTCGACGGACCATGCATTGGCTGCAGTCTTTTCATAGTTGAAGTCGAGAATGCGCGTGTTGCCCTGGCTGTCATAGACGATCAGCGAGGTGGTCGAGACATCGCCGATGGCAGCGCCGGAATCGAGGTTCGCACCCATCGTGCCTGCCGTCGAACCCTTGGCCACGAGACCGTCGGATGCAAGGTTGACCTTGCTCAGGCCGTCGAAGCCGTTGACCACGACCGTCGGGTCGGCGCCGTTGCCGTATTCGTAGCCGAGCAGGCTGTAACCTGCCGAATTGACGAGATTGCCGTCGCCATCCTGGGTGAATGCACCGGCGCGGGTCAGGAATTCCTGGCCATTGGCGCCTTCAACGATGAAGAAACCGCCGCCATCCAGCGCAAGGTCCGATGCCGACGTCGTATAGACCTTGGCGCCTTCGGAGGAGATGCTGTAGCGGATTTTGGTTTCGACGCCGCCGGAATTGTAGGATCCGTTGGTGGTCGGCAGGATCATCGAGGAAAATTCCGACGATGCCCGCTTGTAACCGGTGGTGTTGGCGTTGGCGATGTTTTCAGCCACCGCACCCAAACGGTTTGCCTGGGCATTCATGCCAGAACCGCCCGTTCTCATCATTCCGTAAAGACTCATGTCGGATCCTCGTTTTCTTCGTTATCGCAAGACTAGAAGTTGGGCCTTGCGTGAACCTGTACTTGGCATTCCATCCGGTTCATCAATCGGGCCGCCGCCGCACCCCGATCGAGCCACCCTCACTTCAGCTCCAGTCGATGCAGTAGCCGAGGAAGCGCTTGGAATCGATCGGATCGAAGCCCAGCCGCTTGCGCAGCTTCTTGCGCAGCTTGCTGATGTGGCTTTCGACAACGTTCTCTTCGACGTCCTCGTCGAAAATTCCATAGATCGCGTTGAAGATCTGGGTCTTGGAAACGCGACGACCGCGGTTGGAGACCAAATATTCGAGGATACGGCGCTCACGGCGCGGCAGGGCAAAAACCTCGCCATGCACTTCCGGGTCGCGACCATCCGAAAAAACCCGAATCGGGCCAATGTCCGTGAAGTTTGTCAGCGTCTTCAGGCGGCGGCGAATGGCCGCTGCACGAGCCAGAATTTCCCGTGGATGCACAGGTTTGCGAACCACATCATCGACGCCGCAGTCGAAGAAGGCCAGGGTCGTTTCCAGGGACGGAGAATCGCTGATCGCGATCACCGGCGCCATGGTGCGATCCCGAATGGCACGGGGCAGGCTCATCGCCGCGTCGCCCTGGCCGATCAGGAAGGCTTCGACAGCATCGATATCGCTATCGGCAGCCGTCGAAACCCATTCGCCAAATTCGCTTGGATCAAATCCTGTGGAGGGCACGCCCTCCCGTCCAAACAGTGAAGTGTAACCGTCTTTTACAAGCTCACGCTCATCAACCACTACGATCATTCGTCCGCCTCCGAATCAGTATGGTGCCTCGATGAATTAGAGGTACGAATCGGACGGTTTTTGAACAACTATAGGAAGTCAGTGGCTGAAATTAATAGTTGCTTAAGATTTTGGTGGCGATTTGATCTATATGTAGTGGCTAATGCAAAAATCTCCACTAAAAATAATGTGGAAAAGTTAACACTCCACAAGGAAATGATTTTACTGCCTTTTTTTGGCACAGACTCGACACAATGCTGCATGGCAACACAGCGCACATCATATTCAACCAAAGATTGTTTTATTGGCAAAATGCCGAGGCGTTCGGAGTCCACTTTCCGTAGCCTGTCGCCACCAGGTTGGCGATCACCCGGCATACATATCTCTTCTGAGCCGGATCATTGTTGGGCCCAGCGTGATAACGTGCCACGGCCATCGTCCACGTCTCATGCTTGGCATGGAGATTATGGAGGAATCGTGCCGCATATTCGACGTTCTTGCGTGGGTTGAGCATGTCCTCCGGCGATGCGAAATTCTCGCCATGGAAGTGATAATTGATCTGCATGCAGCCCAGGTCGATCAGTTTTGCGCCCTGCGATCGGGCTATCGCGAACCGGTCCAGAACCTCTGCCGCACTGTTGGCGAAATAGGCCTTTCCCTCGATGTTCATTGCAAACGCTTGCAACGACCCCTTCCGTCCTGTTTCAGTCAGCCCGACGGAATAGAGGATGCCGGCTGGAACCTGGTATTTCGCGGCGGCGGCGATGATCTCGCTTTCACAGATACCTGTGCTCGCCTGTGCCTCACATATAGGTGTGATCAGTGCGGCCACGCTCAGAAACAGCAGATGCTTCATCCGTACCATCATTGCCCGTCCACCTTTCGCCAGACTGCTGCTGACTGCTGTTGTCATTTCGGCCCCGGCCCTGGGCTGCGCCATCACCGGTGGCTTCCCTGCCCTGCTGGCCGGGCTGGCCGGCCTGTGGCTGCTGCGATCCGCCATTGCCGGCAGAGGCATCCGAAGGCGCATTGAACGTGATATTGATCTGGTCCACGGCAAAGCCCTGCGACCGCAAGGCCTTGACCATGGCGTTCTGGTCGTCGCTCAGCTGGCGGAAAGCTTCCCCGCTTTCAACCTTCAGATCGACATGCAGTTCGTCGTCCTTCAGCCGCAACGTCGCCGTCACGGTCCCAAGGTCGATCGGGTGCATCTGGATTTTCAGCGTGTTGACGACCTTGCCGGCGGCCGATGCAGCCTCCGGGCTGGAAAGGCCCGAACTGGGCTGCATTACGCGCGCCCATTCCGTGCTGCCGGTTACCGCGGCGGCAACCGCCTGCGAATTGGTATTGGCCGCGACCCCGAGATAGCGACGGGAATCGAGCACGGTGACCGTTTCGACCTTGGCGTTGGACGCCGCTTCCGCCCTGGCGGGGTCAATCTTGGCCGATGGCTTGTCGCCATCCGTGTTGAGGGTCATCGAGACGGATTGCCCTTTGCCGTCAGCCCGGGCAAAGCGGAATATCTTGTCCGTGCCGGATGCGGTCGCATTGGCGACGGCATTCGCGTCGGCGCCCGACGCATGCGCTGCGCCTGCACTGCCGGTCTGCTTGCCGTCACTCCGCGCCTTTCCGGCGCGGTCTGCCAAAGCCTGAAACTCCGATATCAATTCTGTCGGAGTGGTCGATGTTTCAGTCGTTGCGGAAGCCGGTATATCCTTCGGCGAACCGAGCAGGGCCAGCAACTGGCTGACGCCACCGGTTTCGGCGGCCTCCGAGCCGATGTCGGCCTGATCGTCGTCCTTGAAACCTGCCAAAGCCGACTTGGCCTCGACGCTCCCTGCCTTTGCCATGTCGACAGATTTTGCAAGCGGAAGCTTTCCGTCTTTCGCGAGATCGAGAATCTTTCCCATCGATGGCGGCAATTTAAGTTCGGTTGCCCCGGCGACGCCAGAGGTTGGAGTACGGCTGGAGATGATGCTCGCGGGGGCCGCTTCACTGTCGACGATGGGGAGATGGTCGAAAGCGGCTTTGCTCGACATGTCACTTGCCGCTTTCGCAGGGTGAGTCGTTGTGGAAACGTCCTCCTTCGGGGCAAGGTTCTGGATAGGCAATGCGATAGCGGCCTTTTCGGCCTTGGCTGCTAGGCCGAGAGGCGATGCCTCGACATCCGTCACCGGAAGGTCCTGATCGGCCGCTTTTGTGGTCTGGAGTGACTTGCCACCGTCCACCTTGCCACCGTCCACCTTGCCGGTGTCCACTTTGCCGGCGTGCTTGTCGCCCGTCGCGTCTGTCGAAACGAAATCTTTGCTGTCGTCCTTCAGGCTTGGGAGATTTGCTGGGGTCTTCTTCTTCCCGGCATCGGCGATCGCAGTCTCAAAGGCGGCGTTCTTGGTTCCCGCGCCGATGGACATAAGTCCTGCCGATTTCGATCCGCTCTTTGCAGACCGCAGCGGGATGGTTCCCATCAGGCTGTCATCCACCAAACTCATTTTACCTCTCCCTTCAGGAGCGTATCGATCTCATCGATCTTCGAACGGCTAGCCGTCAGGAAGTTATCGTGTTCTGGATCGCCCTTGCTCTCCGCAGTTTTTGCCTGCTGCTCCTCGATGCCATCGACGGTCTTTTCGGTCGTCTGGGCAACAGGCTCAGCAAAAGGACTTTCACCACTGCCGGTCGGCTGTTCGCTTTCTTCATTTATGACTTTAGAAACAGTCGCTTGCGTCAGGCTTTCGGGCTCGGGCGCTTTCAGCACCTCTTGCGCCACCGCCTGCGCGGCCTGCAGTAGTGCGCGATCGCGTGGCGAAAGATCCTGCTCGGGAATGGCGGACATCTGCTTGACGGCATCCAGAATATCGGCCGAGGGCACGTCGACCAGCCCGGCATAAAGGCTTGCCAGAGCCTTCGGCTTGCCGTCGGCAATGTCCGACAGAGCGTCTGCCCGCTCAGCCGCCAGCCGTGCCAGGGGTTTCAGGCCAGCAATCGCCGCGCGGCGTGCGATCCGCAGATAGACCTCCCGCTGGCGGGGACGGTCCATGAATTCCAGTATCTCGGTAATCTTGGCTTCGGTCTGGTCGCTGACGTTGGTGACGGCCAACTCGACGAAGATGTCGGCAAACTGGCTGGCATAGGGTGATGTCATGAAGCGACGGGCATAGGAGAGCGCGTAGGCAAAGCCCTTTTCCGGCACACCACCGCGCATCGACAGCGAAATCGATCGCCGCAGCGCCGCTTCCTCGATGATGGTCCCGGGCGCCATCAACCGTGCCCAGTCGTAATAGCCCATCGCAGCCTTCGGATCCTGCAGCGACGCCGCGTTGCCGAGGATGAGATAGAGATAGGGGCCGATCCTCGAATTGCGGTATTCGGGTATGGTCTTGGCCAGATTGGCAACAATCAGCGCGCCCTTGCCGTTCAGATACTGCCGCAAGGCATCCGTGACGCGGCTGTCGAAATTGCCCTCGATATCCCGGCTGGTCAGAAAGTCGAGCGTTTCGGGATTGCCGCCGCTCATCGCATAGATCAACGCCGCGTCGATATTGCGCGGATCCTCGAACTGGACAATGCCGGCCGTGCGCAAGCGTTTGTCGATCGCCCCCAGCATGTAGCGCTGCATCTCGATTGCCGAATGGTCGCCGAGCACGACGGAATCCTGGATGAACTGCAGCGAACGCAGGATTTTGTATGGCGCAAGATCCTCAAGATCCTCCGCGTGCGATATCGCCGCCGGCGCTCCGAGCGCCGATGCGCAAAAAAGAAGAATACGGAGCGCTTTGATCATCCGGCTCAGCCCTGATCGTTCTGCAGGAGGATTTCGATGCGGCGGTTAGCCGCCGCGTACGGATCGGTCGGAACCTGCAGGCGCTTGTCGGCAAAGCCGCTGATCTGGCTGACGCGGTTTTCCTTCAGGCCGCCGCGCACCAGCATGAAATAGGCGCTCTGCGCGCGCTCAGCCGAAAGGCGCCAATTGTCGTATTTGCCGTCCTTGAAAGGACGCCCATCGGTATGGCCCCGAATGGCGACCGCGCCCTTGCGCGCCGCAAGCAGCTTTCCAATCTTTTCCATCGCAACCACGAGATCGCGCTGCGGAACGGCCGAGCCGACGCCGAACATCGGTGTGTCCACCTGTTCGCTGATCGTTACCAGAAGACCGCCTTCGGTCGGCGTCACCAGAAGACCTTCGGCGAGCTTCCCGGCCGCGCCGCCGATTTCCTTCTCGATCTGCGCCTTCAGGGCATCCGCCTGCTTTTCGGCTTCGGTCTTTCCGGCATCGGCCTTCGTCGCGGCGGCATCGGCAGCCTGTTTTTCAGCATCCGTCTTTCCGTCGGCCGTCTTTTCGCCCTTGGTGTCCGCGGCCGCGACATCCTTTGCTGCATCCGTTTCGCTTGCAGCAACCTCCGGCTTCTCGGCGCCGGTGACTTCGACCTGCTTCGTCCAGAAATCCGGATCGAACGGATCGCGATAGGCTTCGCCGCCGTCGGCTCCGGTCGCCGGGCCGGACAGGGAAGCCCCGCCCTCGCCCTTCACGCTGATATTGGCCTGGCGGCCGACATCCTTGGCGATTTCGGAGAGAACGGAATAGGGGTTTTCGAAGAAGTCCGCGTCCGAATATTTGGTTTCTTCACCAGACGTGGCGGTCTGATCATCACCGGACTTGGCAGATCCGCCGGTCTTGGCACGCTCTCCGTCGGTCTTCGACTTCTGTTGTGTCTGTTCGCCCTGGGCGTCCTTGGCAGGCTCCTTCAAACCCTTCTCGGATGGCTTCTCGTCGGCGAGCTGGACCGGGTTGAAATAGGAGGCAACGGCAGCCTTGGTCTCTTCATTGGCGGCATTGATCAGCCACATGACGAGAAAGAAGGCCATCATGGCTGTCATGAAGTCGGCATAGGCGATCTTCCAGGCGCCGCCATGATGTGCATCATGATGGCCGCCATGCCGCTTGATGATGATGATTTCGTTTTTGCCGTGGTGTTGGCTTTCAGCTTCGCTCATGCCAGCACCTTCCGTACCGTATCGGCCCAAGCGGCCATGCGCGTCACCAGAATGGCATCGCCAAACTCGACCGACAGGTCGATATCGGTGGTTTCATGGTGACGGAAAACCAGGGCATCGTCATTGAGATGGCGCTTGAGCGCCTCGAATAGCGGCAAAGGGCCCCTTACGGTGATCGTGCAGGCTTCGCCGGCCGTCAGCGTCAGCGCGATCATGCGCGCCATGTCCTCGACCGATTTGCGCTGCAGGACCTCTTCCATCACCGGCGCGAGCACGCGGGCCGTCTGATCGCCCAGCATCAGGGCAAGTTGTGCCGACATCTCCGAGAACCTGTCGAAGATCATTGCAGCCACCTCGGTGTCGCAGCGGACGCGCATGGCTTCCAGCTCTGCCGCATGCTGCGCCTTCAATTCGGCGATCTCGTTCTTGTGTTCGAATTGCAATTCGGCTTCCGCTTCCCCGCGGCCCTGCTCGAAAGCTTCGCGACGTTCGGCCTCGACATCAATGCTTGGCAGCGGTTGCGGCATCGCGAACCCTCCACGCTCGGGAAAATCGCTGTCGATCTCGGGGAAATATTTCGGTGGCATCAGCGACAAAGGCGGCTTGGGCGCGCTGAAGTCCTTCAGGTATCGCGACAGGGAGGCGCTCATCGTGCTGCCTCCGCGCAGAGACCGGAGAATGCCGCGCACGACGGTGCTGCCGCGCCCATGGCGAAAGACATTTGGCTTTTGGCCCTGAATTCATGAGAGCGTTGCACTTTGAAAAGTCCCCTTCAGGACCAGGCGCCTTGAAATACCGCGCCCGAGGCCCCAACATTTTTGATCCGTATCGACATCGCCGCCCGAATTGACCGGAACAGCGGTAGTCGTCGATACAAGCGGCGGCGCAATGGTCATGTTGCACCGGCAGCGTGGATAAAGAGAGCTGCGAGGGGAGACTATCCGGTCAAACTTGTGCGAAAATGTAGGTGTTGGACCGCGCCAGGGCAATTAGCGCGGTCCAACCGTTCCACCAAACCGATGACCGGCGGCGTGGCGGAAAGACGTTTCCCTGTTCGACCCCACCTGACCGCCCTGTAAGGCGTCTCGCCCGAGTTTAACGGGCGAAGAGGTGGGAGAACGTGACGGAGGCGATATGCAAACCAATCTATCGGCCCATGGCGCCCGTCGGGAGGTTCCTTTTGCGCACCAAGGCCGCGGTCTATATCCCGGCCTTGGTGCAAATCTCAGACGATTACTGCTGGAACAGGCGGAGAATGTTCTCAGAGTTGGTGTTGGCGATCGACAGCGCCTGGATGCCCAGCTGCTGCTGCGTCTGCAGTGCCTTCAACCGCGTCGACTCCTCGTTCATGTCGGCATCCACCAGACGGCCGACGCCCTTGTCGATCACGTCCATCAGGTTCGCGACGAAATTCTCCTGCATGTCGATGCGGCTCTGGATGGCGCCAAGCGTCGATGCCGAATCGGTCATCGTGCTCAGCATCGCATCGACCGCGCTGATCATGCCGTCGAGAATGTTGTCCGACGTCGTGGAATAGAGAACGATTTCCGTGCCGGTGGCGGCCGTTGTCGAACTGACGTTGACCAGGAAGTAGGTTGCGTTCGCGGTCGTCGCCGCGGTTGTCCCGACTGGCTGGGCAACGGCGATCGCCTTCGTCAACTGCCCTCTCGATGCGGCCTTGGTGTCGATCAGGATCGAAGCGGCGGTGTTGTAGTCGAGGGTCGAGACCGAAACGGTACCATTGGTGGCGCGGTTGAACGAAGCCACGATCGATTTCGTGGCCGCTGCCGTCGTGCTGGCATTGTAGAGCCAGTTTTCGCCGGAGAACGAAGCCGATTCGGCCGAGGAGATGAGCTGGTTCTTGAGCTCGGAGATTTCCTTGTTGATCTTCGTCTTGTCGACGCCCGGTTCGCGCGCAGCAACGAGCTTCGCCTTGATTTCGGAAATCACCTCGATGGCATTGCTCATGCCGGCATAGGACGTGTCCACTTTTGCCGCGCCGAGCCCCAGCGCGTCCTGAACCGTCGAAAGTGCGGCATTGTCGGAGCGCATGGTGGTCGCGATCGACCAGTATGCGGCGTTGTCGGCGGCGGTTTCAACGCGATAGCCGGAGGAGATGCGGCTTTGCACCTCTTCCATGTTGGAATTGATGGATCGCAAGGTTTGCAAGGCGGCCATAGCGGCGCCATTGGTCATAATGCTGGTCATTGGTCATTGCCCCAGTTTGGATTGTTTGGAACATGCCGGAGTCTGAAGACCGGTAGCGATGGGACCAGCATCATGCGAACTGCCCCCTGTTTACCCTGAGAGGCAGCCCATCGCTCTTAATGAACACTTAACGAGGTTATGGTTAACAAAAGGTTAATTGCGTTAGCGGGTTGGTAATCAAAGTGAACGGAAATAAATTTTCCTGACCGAAACCCTAACGGCCGTTGCTTTCGCAAGCCTGAAGTCGAGAACGAAAAAAGCCGCATCCTGTTCAGGATGCGGCTTTGAAAGGTTCGACGAAATCCCCCCGGCCCGCCCGAAGGCGGAACGGTGCCTTTCCGTTTAACGGAAGAGCGAGAGGATGTTTTCCGAATTGGAGTTTGCAATCGAGAGCGACTGGATACCGAGCTGCTGCTGGGTCTGCAGGGCCTTGAGGCGGGTCGATTCTTCGTTCATGTCTGCATCCACCAGGCGGCCGACGCCCTTGTCGATCACGTCCATCAGGTCGGCCATGAAGTCGTCCTGCATCGCGATGCGCTTGTTGGTCGCACCGAGCGTTGCAGCGGCGTCCGTCAGGCTCGACAGCATGGCGTCGACGGCGCTGATCATGCCTTCGATGTTGTCGTCGCTCGTCGAGGACGTCAGCGAAATCACCGTACCGGTGGCGGCCGTCGTCGAGGAGGCGTTGATCAGGTAGTAGGTGGCGTTTGCAGTCGTTGCGCCGGACGGCTGGACGACTGTGACGTCCTTGGTCAGGGCGCCGCGGGCGGCACTCTTGGTGTCGACCAGGACCGAGGTCGAGGCGTCGAAGGAGAGAACGCCGACCGAAACCGTACCAGAAGCGGAACGGGTGAACGAGC
>UCJH01000135.1 GCA_900472785.1 Hyphomicrobiales bacterium
GATGGCCGACAGGCCAGAGGGGGTTCTTCCTCACACGCGATGAGAGAGCTCCTGCAGCAACGGTAACGAGCAGGAAGGGGTTTTTCTTGCCGCATTCCAACATCAATCCGAGGACCAGAAACCAAGCGAAGACGCTCCGCACGGAGTTGACGAAAGCAGAAGCCATGATGTGGCGCCTGTTACGAAACCTCCGTGTACGTGGCGCCCGATTTCGACGGGAAACGCCGATCGGCCCGTACATTGCAGATTTTGCCTGGCTTTCCGCTCGCATCATCGTCGAGGTCGATGGTGATAGCCACGAAACGGATGAAGGGCGGCATCATGATCAACGCCGTGATCAGTTTCTCAAAAGCCAAGGCTTCAAAGTGCTGCGGTTCGACAATGCTCAGGTTCTGGATGGGCCAGATTACGTTGTTGTCACGCTGGAAAAACACATGATGAGCCTCCTGAAGAAGGAGAATCCATGACCGCCCCTTACGCCTTCTGGCTGTTTCTCGCGACGATGATCTTCCTGGGCGGTGCCACGGCGTCGCGGGCCTATGTCGGCAATGACAATGTGCTGCTGCTGATCCTGTCGCTCGGCCTCTACATGGTCGGCAATCTGATCATGCTGAAGCTGATGCGCACCGGCGGTCTTGGGCTCGCCATTTCGCTGTCGGCGATCGTTCAGTTGGTGCTGATCAATCTCATCGCCTTCGGCCTCTTCGGCGAGCGGCTGAGCCTTGTGCAGATGGCCGGCGTCGGGCTTGGCATCGTGTCGATGGGGTTGATGATGCTGCCAGCGACCGGAAAGGCTTGAGGATGGAAAAGCCGAACTTCTTTCATGATCGCCTTCTGCCCGTCGGAAGCATCCTCGTCGCCCTTGTCGTCATCTGGTACGTCGCCGTTGTCTTCCTCAATGCGCCGTTCGAGCGCGATACCGCCGGCCGCGCCGGGACGACGATCAGCTTTTCTGAAATCGTTCCCAAAACCATGGCCCAGGAACGGCCGGTGCTTCCGGCCCCGCATCAGGTGATCGCCGAAATCTGGGATACGACGTTCAACAAGGCCGTCACCTCCAAGCGCAGCCTAGTCTATCACGCCTGGATTACGCTCTCGGCGACGCTGCTCGGCTTCGTCATGGGCGGGGTTCTCGGCATCGTGCTGGCCATCGGCATCGTCCACAACAAGGCGATGGACCGGTCCTTCATGCCCTGGGTCATTGCCAGCCAGACGATCCCGATCCTTGCCATCGCGCCGATGATCATCGTGGTTTTGAACGCCATCGGGATAGCCGGACTTCTGCCCAAGGCGCTGATCTCCACCTATCTGTCGTTTTTTCCAGTCGTCGTCGGCATGGTGAAGGGCCTGCGCAGCCCGGAACAGATCCAGCTCGACCTGATGCACACCTATTCCGCCAGCAAATCCCAGACCTTCTGGAAGCTGCGCTGGCCAGCCTCGATGCCCTACCTTTTCACCTCGCTGAAGGTGGCGGTGGCGATTTCGCTGGTCGGCGCCATCGTCGGCGAACTGCCG
>UCJH01000041.1:0-11362 GCA_900472785.1 Hyphomicrobiales bacterium
GGGCACCGGCACGGCTGAAACGACACCCGCTGCCGACACGGCGACGCCGGCCGGGCAGGAAGTCGCGTCGCTCGACGCGGCCGCCCCGACAAAATTCACCCAGCGTTTGCAGACGGATGGCAGCGAGGTCGATGAAGGGCCGGCTGTGGCTGCTGCCGGCGAGAGCGCCCAGCAGGAAGGCAAGTCCGTCGCCGCGCAGACGGAAGCCGGCAAGCCTGCGGATACCGCGACTTCGGCCCAGACGACCCCCACAACAACGACGACGACAACAACCACGGCAACCGACGCGCAGCCGGCGCAGAACACGACCACGCCCGCCACCGATACGGCGCAGCCACAAGTGGTTCCGGCCGGCGCGCAGAAGATGTTCCTATACGAGGAACGCCTCGGCCAGTCTGCTCCGACGGCGATCGAAGGCAATGTCGCCTGGTCGGTGAAGGAAGAATCTCCGGGTGGCGACGCAAAGCCGGAACCGGTGATCCAGGCGCAGATCAACGTGCCCGAACGCGGCCTGACCGCACTGGTGACGATCAAGCGCAATGCGGATGCTTCGCTTCCGGCCAGCCACGTGATCGAATTTGTCTTCTCGCTGCCGGATACGTTCGAAGGCGGAAGCATCGATAGTGTCCAGCGCGTTTCGATGAAGCGCAACGAACAGGATCGTGGCGACGCGCTCATCGCCGTTCCGGCGAAGATCACCGAAGATTTCCATATGATCGCGCTGAACGACTTCCCCGAAGCGGTGGCCACCAATACCGAGCTTCTGCGCAGCCGCAACTGGATCGATATTCCGCTCACCTACAGGAACGGTCGCCGTGCCCTTTTGACACTGGAAAAAGGACCGACGGGAATCGAGGCCTTCAACAAGGCGATGCAGGCGTGGAGCCTGACCGCAACGGCAAGTCCGGCAGCGACCGTTCAATAAGATCATATCGCTTTCACCGCATGCAAAAAAAAAGCCCGGCTGAACATCAGCCGGGCTTTTTCGATTTCGAAAGAAAGGCAGTTATGCGTCTTCGACGACGCGCAGCGAATTCTGGCGGTCGAGTGCCGCCTTGCGGACGGCGTCCTGGACCTTTTCAAAAGCCCGGACCTCGATCTGGCGAACGCGCTCGCGGCTGATGTCGAATTCGGTCGACAGATCTTCCAGCGTCACCGGGTCTTCCGTCAGCCGGCGTGCCTCGAAGATGCGGCGCTCGCGTTCGTTCAGGACCTTCATGGCGCTCGACAGAAGAGCGCGGCGGCTTTCCAGTTCGTCCTGCTCGATCAGGATGGTTTCCTGGCTGTCATGGTCATCGACGAGCCAATCCTGCCACTGGCCGGATTCGCCTTCGCTGGCGCGGATCGGTGCATTCAGCGAGGCATCGCCGGACAGGCGCTGGTTCATCGAAATGACCTCAGCTTCCGAAACCTTCAGCGTGGTCGCGATCTGTGCAACGTGCTCTGGCTTCAGGTCGCCTTCGTCCAGAGCCTGAATCTTGCCCTTGAGGCGTCGCAGGTTGAAGAAAAGGCGCTTCTGATTGGCCGTGGTGCCCATTTTGACAAGCGACCAGGAGCGCAGGATATATTCCTGGATGGACGCCTTGATCCACCACATCGCATAGGTTGCCAGGCGGAAGCCACGCTCCGCATCGAACTTCTTGACGGCCTGCATCAGGCCGACATTGCCTTCCGACACCACTTCGCCGATCGGCAGGCCGTAGCCGCGATAGCCCATGGCGATCTTGGCGACGAGACGGAGATGGCTTGTGACAAGCCTGTGGGCCGCCTTGCGGTCGTCATGCTCCTGATAGCGCTTGGCGAGCATGTACTCTTCCTGCGGCTCGAGCATGGGAAATTTGCGGATTTCGTCGAGATAACGATTGAGACCGCCTTCTCCGGCGGTAATTGACGGCATTGTGCTGCGGGCCATGATGCACCCCCCTTTCGCTTTCCGGTCTCCAGATGGCTGACCGGGCATGTGGGTCTATCCGACCCCACGATCTACTAAATAAGTACGGCGAAAGCATGATTCAAGAACGCCGGTTTCACGGATTGGTGAACCGGAGGAACGGGATGCCAGACTATGGTTGCTGCCTGTAAATTGTATCCGAAGCCCGAAAAACAAGGGCCGAAGTCGGCTTTCTATGGAATTCGGCAGCATAAGCCCCGCATATCCTGCGGGGCTAGACTGTTTCGACTCGCCTCAATGAATGGCTGAGCCGTCCGGTTCCTGTTCGTCCGCAAAGGCTTCATCGCCCTTGGCGCTGAGACGGACGCGATTGTCGTCGACGCTTTCCACGAGATCGAGAGGGATGAAGTGGTGATGGTCCTGGTGACCGGCGCCGCTGTCCTTTTTCGTCAGCTTGATACGGCCGCCTTCGACGCGGTCAACCGTACCGACATGCAGGCCGTCGGCGCTGATGACTTCTGCATGTTCACGAATCTGCGTTGCATCAATCATGGTGTTTCTCCTGTTTGGCAGGAAGATGAACGCACCAGATGCACAAAGGATGCGTGACGGCGAAAACTTTTCATTGCCGACAGTGGCTCAGGCCGGTGTCTTCAGCGCCTTGACGAGCGCGCGCATATCGTCCGGCATCGGGCTTTCGAAATGCATGGTCTTGCCGGTCGCCGGATGTTCGAACTGCAGCAGGAAGGCATGCAGCGCCTGCCGCGGGAACTGGTCGACGACCGTCTTTGCAGCCTCGGGCAACAGATTGGATTTCGTTCGGAAGGCGGCGCCATAGTCCGGATCGCCGATCAGCGGATGGCCGACATAGGCCATGTGCACGCGGATCTGATGGGTACGGCCGGTTTCGAGCCTGCACTCGACCATCGAGGCAAGCGCGGTGGAATCCGGTTTTTCCAGATAGCGATCCACGACCGTATAATGCGTGATGGCCTCGCGGGCATCTTCCGTATCGACCTTCTTGACCGCGCGCTTGATCCGGTCTCCGGCGCGGCCGAGCGGTGCGTCGATGGTGCCCTTCAAGGTCTTCGGGCGGCCCCAGACGATCGCCTGGTAGGCCCGTTCCAGCGGGCCGGTGCGGCCATGGTCGGCAAACTGTTCGGAGAGGTGGCGGTGGGCATTGTCGTTCTTGGCAACGACCATGACCCCGCTGGTGTCCTTGTCGAGCCGGTGGACGATGCCGGGACGCTTGACGCCGCCGATCCCCGACAGGCTGTCGCCGCAGTGGTGAATCAGCGCATTGACCAGCGTGCCGGTCCAGTTTCCGGCGCCCGGATGCACCACGAGGCCGGGCGGCTTGACCAGCACGATCACGTCGGCGTCCTCGTAGACGACATCCAGCGGAATGTCTTCGCCCTTGGGCTCCGGATCCTCGGGCTCGGGCAGGCCGATCTCGAAGACGTCTCCGGGCTGGACCTTGCGCTTCGGCTCGGTAACCGCCTTGCCGTTGACGAAGACGACACCCTGCTCGATCAGCGCCTTGATGCGGTTGCGTGAAAATTCGCCGTCCAGCGCTTCGGTGAGAAACGCGTCCATGCGGCCGCCGGCATCCTCATTGGCTGTCAGGACTTTCCTAATGGCCGGTGCTTGTTTAAAGGGGTCGTTCATAATTCTTCGATCTCACAGGGTAAGGCCAACCATGTCGCAACAGGTTAAAGACGGACAGGAAGAAAAGCCGCTCGATCCGGCCATGGAAAACGTCCGCCGCAAAATGATCAAGCTGCAGGTCGTCTCGGTCGGTGTCATGTTGGTGATGCTTATGGCCGTGCTGGGCGCGATTGTCTACAAGGTGACACGACCGAGCGCCGCGCCGTCGGCGCAGACGGCGTCGCTCAGCGTGCCGAGCGATGCGCCGGTCGCGGCCGTGGCCGCCTTGCCCGCAGGCTTCACGGTATCCGAGGTCGCGCTTTCCGGCGGCCAGATCCTGTTCTACGGCAGCCTGTCCGGCGGCGAGCAAAAGGCGCTGGTTTTCGATATCGCCAGCGGCCGCATCGTCGCGGATATTCTCGTCAAGACAAACTGATCCGGATGGCCGACACGGACGCATTTCCGCTGCGGATCTCCGACCCTGCCGATCCGAGGGTCGCGGGTTTCGTCTCGATCAAGGAGCGCGATCTCATCGGCCGGCAAGGCCTGTTCATCGCCGAGGGGACCGTGGTGTTGCGCATGCTGGCAAGTGCACATGCGGCTGGCCGCGGCATAACGGCAGAGGCGATCCTGATCCTCGAAAACCGGCTGGACGGGCTTCGGGATATCCTTGCGACCTTTCCCGAGAACTTACCGGTCTACGTCGCGACGGCGGCCGTCTTCGATGCCATCGCTGGTTTCAACATGCACCGCGGCGTCCTGGCGCTCGGTCGGCGGGAAGGCATGGCCGGCCGGGATGCGCTGCTTGCAACGGTTCCGGCCCATGGTCTCGTGCTTGCCGCCTGCGGCATCTCCAATCACGACAATATGGGCTCGATGTTCCGCAATGCCGCCGCCTTCGGGGTCGATGCGGTGCTGATGGACGAGACGAGCTGCGATCCCCTGTATCGCAAGGCGATCCGCGTCTCCGTCGGGTCGGTGCTGAGCGTGCCCTTCGCGCGCGAAGGATCGATCGCGGCCCTCGTTGCACGTCTGCAGGCGGAAGGTTTCGCCATATGGGGCCTCTCGCCGCGCGGGGAAACGGACCTGCACGATATACCGCCATCGCCGCGCACGGCGCTTCTCGTCGGGACGGAAGGGGAGGGGCTGCCTGCAGCGATCCTGTCGTCGATCCGCACCGCCCGCATCCGCCAGCGTCCGGGGCTCGACAGCCTCAACGTCGCCACGGCCACGGGCATCGCGCTGCATCAGGTGGCGATGATCAACGGCTTCATCTGAAGAAACTCGGGACTACGCTTCGTTTGGCGGCAGCAGTTCGCGTGCGCGGCTGGCAAGGCTCTTGCGGTCGCTGTCCTTCCGGGGCGTGGACGCCATCGAAAGAAGCGCGTGGATGGTTGAGCTATTGCCTTCCCCGGCTGCCGTGATCGCGATCATCGCCGCTGCAATGCCCGCTATTTCTTCGCGCAATGCTTCGTCATGCGCCGATGTTTTCGAATTGCTCAGGCGTTCGGACAGCGCCGTGGCCCGGTTGCGGGCGTCATCGGAGAGTTGTGGAATGTCGATCGCGGGAGGCGTTACCGCCGCAATCGCGGCCGGCTCGTGCGGCTTCTTCTCCTTGCGCGGCAGCGGCGTCACGCCGGCGGAGCGCATGGCGCGCGACGCGTCGCGAAGCTCGATCCCGGCCTCCTTGTTCTTCGCCCGCAAGCGCTCGATCTCGGCCACCCGCCGCTCGATGACATTGTCTTTGTCTGCATTCGCCGAAATCTCCTTGGAGAGCTTGGCCTCAAGCTGGCGGATGCGCACCTCCTCGCGGCCGAGCCGGACCTCCATTTCGCGGGCGCGGACGCCTTCGGCCTTCAGCTCTTCGCGCAGCCCCTCACGCTCGTCCCGTAGGCCGGCGATCCGGCTCTTCAGGTTTTCCACCTCGGTATCGCGGGCGGCAAGGTCGATGCGCATGCTGTCGACATCCGCGGAAATGCGGTCCAGCTGGCGCACCAGCGTGCGGATTTCGCTGCTCTTGCTTGCATTGTCGGTCTCGACGGATGCCAGCGTCGTCTTCAGCCGCTCGAGCCGCTGCTCAAACTGGCGAATGGAGGAACGCAGATCGGCCGCCTCGACATTCATGTCGGCGATCTGGTTGTGCATTTCGGCATTTTCGCCTGATAGCCGCTGGGCCTCTTTGAGCACGGTGCCGTTTTCAACCTTGAGAGCCACGGTCTTGTCGCGTTCGCGCTTCAAGGCCTGGCTGGTGCGCGCATTTTCAGCGGCATAGCTTGCGCGTGCTGCGTCCTTCTGGGCGCGCACTTCCTGTGGCGACAGTGGCATGGTCGCCTTCAGGCGGTCTTCGGCAAAACGGACGATGCGTTTGTGAACGGCGGGGGCAGCCAGTAGGCCGAAAATAGCCGCCGTCAGAAAACCCAAGGCAAACAGCAGGGCAAATTCAATCACGGGCCAGAACCACTCGACATCAGTTTTACAGGCATTTTCAGGCGGGCGTCCCGCAGCATCGGCTCACCGGCGAAACCGCCGGGTGCTGCACAACGCTTCCGTCCCGCTTTTATCTCCGTCTATGCTCTAAGCACGACGGTCTTATAACTTCAAGTATTCGATGGTCGGCAGGCAAGGAAGGCAATAGATCGATAATCCGAATTCGGCGATATATTGCGAACAACTGGAGATCAGAAGGGATTCCAGGTCGGCTGCTCGGTGAGCTTCAGGTAGCCGACGTTCACCCCGAGGCGGGCGCCGATGCCGGTGCGGATGGGAACCAGAATGACGTTGTCATCGGTCAGAACGGTCATGCCGACGCCGGCAACCACATAGGCCGAGCCCGAGACGCCACCATAGCGCTTGTAGAGGGCAGGGATGCTCGGGAGGTTGTAGACCAGCATCATCGTGCGGCTGCCCTGTCCGCCCCAGTCGAGGCCAAGCGAAGGCCCTTGCCAGAAGACGTTGTGCTGGCCGGCGTTCTTGGTGTTGAGCTCGCCCTCTCCATAGGTCAGGCCGGCGACGAAAGCGCCGGAACCTTCCTGTCCCAAGATATAGCCGTTTGGCAGTCCGTAGTTCTGGAAGGCACGCTCGACGACTTTGGCGAGGCCGCCGGAGGTCGATCCGAAAAAGCCATGCCCGGCATCGACGATTTCCTGGGCGGTATATTGCGTTCCGCTTGCCTGCTGCGCCTGAGCCGACGTTGCGAGGCCGGCAATGGCTGCCGTCGCAACGACTATCGTCAGGCAGATGGATCTTGCGGCATTGATGATCGACTGCATTCTTTCCTCCGTCAAAGCCTGCCTTCGTGGAACGGGAAGGGCTGAGGCCTGCGGGTCGGCGGACCGGCTGCTGGCGCAGGCGCCGCTTTCCTGGAGATCCACTTCCCTTTGACGCAATTTGAACCGATGATCTTAACAATCGGTTTACCAAATGTGGTGTCTTTATGACCTTCGCCTTTGCGGATATGTCCGCGCAACCTTCATCGCGTACAATAGGCGGGCTGGTTGGATGCAAACGGCCAGCCAATTGCCGGAATGACACCGGAAGCCGAATGAAGGCCATTGAGGATATTCTATGGGAAAGAACCCGAACCTGACGCTGACCGGCCCCGATCTGGCAGCACTTCTCTGCAGCCGCGTCTGCCACGACATCATCTCTCCGGTGGGTGCCATCAACAATGGTCTCGAGCTCCTGGACGAGGGCGGCGCCGATGCGGATGCCATGGATCTCATCCGGACGAGCGCGCTGAACGCCTCGGTCCGTCTTAAATTTGCACGGCTTGCCTTCGGCGCGTCCGGCTCGGTCGGCGCGTCGATCGACACCGGCGAGGCCGAGAAGGCCGCCAAGGATTTCGCCGCTGCCGAAAAGAAGACCGAAGTGACCTGGACCGGTCCACGCGTCATCATCGCCAAGAACCGCGTCAAGCTGCTGCTCAACCTTTTCCTGATTGCCTATGGCGCCATCCCGCGGGGCGGCTCGATCGACGTCATCCTGGAAAATCCGGAATACGACGCCGTCTTTAAGCTGATCGCCAAGGGGCGGATGATGCGCGTGCCGCCGCGTCTGGTCGAGCTTCTTTCCGGCACGCTGGAGGAAGCTGTCGATGCGCACACGATCCAGCCCTATTATACGGTGCTGCTTGCCGAAGAAGCGGGCATGGAAATCGATGTGACGTCGAACAGCGAAGAGATCGTCTTCTCCGTTCGCATGGCTGCGGCTTAATCACGAAACGCGTTTAAAAAAAACGCATTTTAAGAATAGCGGTAACAGAATCTTTGCCAAAGGCCGATACGGTTGTTCTTGAGGAAATTGCTCCCGTTTAGGTATACGGGCGTAAAGGAGCCGACATGCAGCGCTTGATGATTGCCGATGATTCTGATGTGGTCCGCAAGGTCGGAAAGAGAATTCTTTCCGGAATGGGGTTCCTCGTTTCGGAAGCGGCCAATGGACTGGAAGCGCTTTCGCGTTGCCAGGCCGAACTGCCCAACATCATCATCGTCGATGCCGCACTTGAGGGTGCGCTGGAATTGATCGCCAATATCCGCCTGATGGAGAATGGCAAGACTGTTCGCATTTACTATTGCGTCGTCGAGGCCGACCTCAAGAAGATGATGGCCGGCAAGCGTGCCGGCGCCGACGACTTCCTGTTGAAGCCCTTTGACCGAAAGATCCTGACAAACGTATTTGCCAGCCTTTCGATCGCGGCCTGACGGACGCCGATACAATCCGACACTGAAACAAGCCGCAGTTCGTCTGCGGCTTTTTGCTGCGTGGTATAAAACGGTACGCAGCCGGCCGCCGCCACGTCTGTCCGGAACATGAAAAAGTCCGCCTTTTGCAAGGCGGACTTTTCAAAACGGATCATGAGCAGACACGACGCCCCCACATATGCGGGATGCGGGACATCATCGTCCACCGCTGACAGCGGTCGTTCAAGCGCTTTCGGCGAACTCGCCTTCCGGCTCCCGCAGCACATAGCCACGGCCCCAGACGGTTTCGATATAGTTGGCACCGCCCGCGGCGTTTGCGAGCTTCTTGCGCAGCTTGCAGATGAACACGTCGATGATCTTCAGTTCCGGTTCGTCCATGCCACCATAGAGATGGTTGAGGAACATTTCCTTGGTGAGCGTGGTACCCTTGCGGAGCGAAAGCAGCTCCAGCATCTGGTATTCCTTGCCCGTCAGGTGCACACGCTGGCCGCCGACTTCGACAGTCTTTGCATCCAGGTTGACGATCAGTTCGCCCGTGGAGATGACCGACTGTGCGTGACCCTTCGAGCGGCGCACGATCGCATGGATGCGAGCAACCAGTTCGTCCTTGTGGAAAGGCTTGGTCATATAGTCGTCGGCGCCGAAGCCGAGGCCGCGAACCTTGTCCTCGATGCCGGCCATGCCGGAGAGGATCAGGATCGGCGTCTTGACCTTGGACAGACGCAGTGTCCGCAGGACCTCGTAGCCGGACATGTCGGGCAGGTTGAGGTCGAGAAGAATGATGTCGTAGTCGTAGAGCTTGCCGAGATCGACACCCTCTTCGCCAAGATCGGTGGTGTAAACGTTAAAACTTTCCGACTTGAGCATCAGTTCGATGCTCTGCGCTGTCGCGCTGTCGTCTTCGATGAGTAGAACCCGCATATTTATCCCCTTTTCCGCCGCCGCGAAGGTCGTGTGATGGCCGCCTTACGCGATACGGATCCAGTCGTTGCCTGATTTGGAGGCTGCCAGTAAATGGTTAACAAATTCTGATTCACTCTGGCAAGAGATTAGAAATTGTTAAATATTTTTTGCAGTCCCATGATTTTGCTTGTGAATCTAGAATGGCGTTCTTCACCCGAAACATGAGGAAAACCAGCTATCTGACTCATCTGACTCAATCTATGCCGCCTGTAAAATTTAATAGCCGGCATTTACTGACCCTTAAATGATCGTCCCTATGATTAACGATGCCCGTAAACGAAAGGTTACCAGCGGTAGGATTTTGTTAAGATCGCTGAAATTTTTTTCGTTTCCGACAATGTCTGGTCGGTTTGTCGGGCCAAATCCAGTAACCGGGATCTCGCATCACGGGAGTATTGCGTATGAAGTCACGTGAGAGCCTAGTTCGCCTGAAGGAATTTCAGGTGAAGGAGAAACGGCGTCAGCTGAGCCAGCTGCAGCTGATGATGTCCGAATTTGAGCGGATGACCAAGGAATTGGAAAACCAGATCACGTTCGAAGAGAAGAAGTCCGGCATTTCGGACCCTTCCCATTTCGCCTACCCGACTTTTGCCAAGGCTGCCCGTCAAAGGGCCGACAATCTGCAGGTTTCCATCCGTGAACTGAAAGTTCAGCAGGATGCGGCCGAGCTGTCGCTTGAGGAAGTCCAGGCGGAATTTGCCAAGGCTGCGGCACTCGAGGAACGCGACAGCGCTGTTCGCATGCGAGCCTGACGCCCGATCATAACCGGCGGCGCCACTTTATCGGCGCGGCACGGCTTCGCTGTTCATGTTTTTTGAAACTGGACGGACAAAAGGCCCTTCTCACGCACTTGCGCAAGTGCATGAGAAGGGCCTTCTTTTTTATCGCGCTTTCCGCATCATCCCTGGATCACGTCCTGCCATTCAGGGTGGCGTTGCGCCTGCGCGCGCATGAAGGGGCAAAGCGGAATGATCTTCCATCCGCCCTTGCGGGCCTGCTCCACGGCATTTTGCGCCAAAGCCTGTCCGACACCCTTACCCCGCAGTGCATCGGGAACGCCGGTATGGTCGATGATGATCAGATGCGGTGAGGCGCGCGAATAGGTCATTTCGCCGATATGCCCATCCACCGTCGCGCTGTAGCGGCCGTGCGATCCGGTTTCTTCGTTCTTGACATCCATGGGTTCCGTTCTCCGGCGCTGTTTGCGATCATTGTCGAACTATGTACGGTCAAAGCATGGGAGAAAAAAGGACGATTGTCGCTTCATGATCTGGATTACGCCTGTGCTGGTCGTCCTTTGCCCGTTTTTACTCGCGCTCGGCATCGTCCTGCCGCTGGTCCGGTTTGAGAGTTTCTTCTTTTTCTCTCAAACCCCATCGCTCGTCGGCATCCTCCATGCGCTCTGGGGCGAGGGGGATTATCTGCTGTGCCTGCTGGTCGGGCTTTTCTCGGTCGTTTTTCCGCTGCTCAAGATGCTGGCGACGGCTGTTGTGGTCTACAGCATTGAACCTCGCGCGGATGCATCCGCTGCCGTGACCCGGTTTTTGCCGCTTCTGTCCAAATGGTCGATGATGGATGTGATGCTTGTGGCGCTCTTGATCTTTGCTGCCAAGACGAGCGGCGTCGCCTCGGCCTTCACCCAGCCAGGCCTCTGGTTCTATGCGGCTTCGGCGATCGCATCGGGTGTGCTGCAAAGCATCGGGCGGCCNNCCGCCCGAATGAATTTCAGAAGGATTTCAGGCTTTCGCCAGGACTTTGTCAGTGCCGGTATTGCTGAATGCGCGTTGTGCGCAGGCCGGCCAGACCGTGGTCTGAAATAGAGGACTGCCAGGAAAGGAATTCTTCGACTGTCAGGGTGTAGCGGTCACAGGCTTCTTCCAGGCTGAGCAATCCGCCGCGAACGGCGGCAACCACTTCAGCTTTTCTTCTGATTACCCATCGCCGCGTATTGGCGGGCGGCAGATCGGCAATCGTCAGGGGGCTGCCATCGGGTCCGATGACATATTTCACGCGGGGTCGTATCATTTCGGTCATCGGACTCTCTACACATACGCAAGACCATATTCACGCAACTTACCCTGCCACATTTAACATTTGCCTAAACCGTCGGTAACAATTTGCTCATAATTTGAGGGACTTCTCCAAAGGCGGGCCGGCCGCA
>UCJH01000041.1:11370-12280 GCA_900472785.1 Hyphomicrobiales bacterium
CAGGACGAAAACGGCCATTTCTCGCTTTTTTTGCGTCAGATCGGGCGTGCATGGGAGCCATGCAAATATATCGGTTCAATTTGCTTAAAAATATTGCTATACAAAGGGCAGAAATTGAGCACGAACGTCTTTTGGATGTTCCCGGAATGCTCTTTGTCGCATCACATTATTTCAAGACCGGGACAGGTTGCTTTCTGAGCAACAAAAGAGGCGCTTCACNNGCGCTTTTTTATGTTTGGTCCGATGTGTTGCCGCGGAAAAATTCCGGACCCCTGGAATTTTGCGTGCCGGCGCGATGGATCGGCTGATTGGTGACCAAAAGATGAAAGACCCTGCGAAACTGGCCTTGCACAGCGAGGCCTATGCTGATTTCCTGTTCGGCATGACTGCTCCTGTCATCCAGACGGAATATGAAGTCCTGCATCTGATGCGCCAGTGCGCGGCGCAGTTCGGCTTCAGCCACTTCATGATAGCACGCATGCCTTTTGGCGAGCAGCAGCGCTTCTCCGAACGTCTGGTCCTCAGCAGCTGGCCCGCGGAGCTGGTGCGCCAGTACGATGCGTCCGGCCTGTTTCATTCTTCGGCGCTGGTCGAGCGGCTNNCGAGGCGACGCTTCTCCTGGGGGAGGATGCGGCCATGGCCCAGCCCGGCATGGCGAATATTTTTGCGCTTACGCTGCACACCACCTATGGCGAGCCCTTCATCATGACGCTCTCGGGTTCGCGCGGAGAGCTGGACCGGACACAGGCTGCCGAGCTCTGTTTCATCCTTCTGCAATTGTTCGAGACGCTGGAGCGGACCTTCGACGCCGGCATTTCGGTGCGCGACCGCCTGTCGGCCCGCGAGATCGAGTGTCTGCGCTGGGCCGCAGCCGGCAAAAGCAGCGACGAGATTGCCACGATCCTCGGCA
>UCJH01000085.1 GCA_900472785.1 Hyphomicrobiales bacterium
TTCCAGCCGGCCGAGGAAAACTTCGGCGGCGCCAAGATCATGATGGAGGAAGGGCTGTTCGAAAAATTCCCCTGCGACGCCGTCTTTGCGCTTCACAACGAACCACATTTGCCGTTCGGCCAGTTCGCGCTACGCGACGGCCCGATCATGGCGGCCGTGGACGAGGCGCGCATCACCATCAACGGTCGCGGCGGCCACGGCGCCGAACCGCAGGACACGGCGGATCCGATCGTCTGTGGCGCCTCGATCGTCATGGCGCTGCAGAGCATCGTTTCGCGCAATATCCATCCGATGGATCCGAGCGTCATCACGGTCGGTTCCTTCCATGGCGGCTCTGCCAGCAACATCATTCCCGAACGCGTGGAGATCGTCGTCGGCATCCGCTCCTTCGATCCGAAGGTTCGCGACGAGCTTGAGCGTCGCATCACCATGGTTGCCAAAAATCAGGCGGAAAGCTTCGGCATGAGCGCGACCGTGCGCTACGAGCGATCCTACGATGCCACGATCAACCATACTGCGGAGACCGACTTCGTCCGCGATCTTGCGATACGTTTCGCCGGAGCCGACAAGGTTGTCGATCTCGCGCGGCCCTTCATGGGCAGCGAGGATTTCGCCTATATGCTACAGGCGTGCCCGGGCACCTATTTCTTCCTCGGCACCAGCGTGTCCGGCGATGAGAAGCCGCTGCATCACCCCGGCTACAACTTCAACGATGATCTCCTGCCGATCGGTGCAGCCTTCTGGACCGAGCTTGTCGAGGCCTATTTGCCTTCAAAAGGCTAACTCCCGGCCTGCCTCCAAGCAAATTGCAGCGCGATTGACACAATCTCGCCATATTTGGCTTGCGAAAAACCGTGCTGAAAATTGGCTTTTTAGACGTTTTTTCATGCCTCACAGCTTTGTGAAAGCCTTGACATCGCATTCCGGCGTTCCCTCGCCACAATTGTTAACGTGCCAATGCCGGTATGCAATTTTGACGATTATTTTTAAGCTGAGTAATGTACTTATCGGTATAAAACCTTCATCCGATTGCCATTTTAGCGAACGAAAATGATGGCAAAACGCGCTCGCTTCTTCCATCGCCAGCTTCGCGAAAAAAAGTTCGGTTGCACTGCAGCAAGAGCATTTTCATTGTCTCCATTTCATTGACAATCGTTCATCATAATAAACACTTTACGCCCGCATATTGAGGGACCATGTTTATCTCAACAAGAGCAACGAGCCGCTCTTGTCGTAGGGTTGAAGGACCATGACAATGACAACAATTGTCCAAGCAGAAACAAAGCCGGGCATGCCAGTTCCGATGGCCCCGGATTCCTGCCTCCGCATATCACCTGAGCCCCGACAGGCTTAGCCGCGACGGGCCGATTGCCCGACCTTTACCCGACATTCCGCCTCGATCGAAACAACGGCGCCGACCGCCGGCCGACACGTTGCGTCCTCGATCGACCCGGCCAACTCGACAACAATGAACCTGAAGACAAGGAAAACGACCATGACAACCACAATCAAGACCACCCTTTCCGCCATCCTGCTCGCTTCCGCCCTCGTTGGCGGCGCTTCGTCGGCCTTTGCCGGCGGCAGCTACTATGAAGGTGCATCCAGCACGCCGGATACTCGTGTTTACAAGCACGAAACCCGCAGCGACAACCGGATTGACCCGGTCAACACCGGCAGCATCTGGAAGAACAGCGCGCAGGAACAGCAGCCTGCCGTCAATGGCGGCGAAGGCGATTACTACCAGGGCGCCATTCGCCCCAACTAAGGCGAACAGGATCCCGGCGAATGGCGGGATCTCTCCCCCTGCCTTCGCTGCGGCATCTGCCAAGTCCCTGTGACCTCCCGCTTCCCCTGCGCCGCTGCCACGGCGCAGGGGTTTTTTATCGTGCGGAGGCAACCACAACGAAAAAGGCCGCAGGAATCGCTTCCTGCGGCAAGTCGGGACAGTTCAGGTCGTCAGGTAAACTTGGCAGGCGCCAGCCTCAGTCGAGGGAAGGCAGGTCGGCGAGAGAAGCAAGGCTGCTGCCGCCATCGCGGCGCTTGAAGACGGCCTGCTGGCGATGGTCGAGCACAAAATCGCCGTTCGAGGTGGCAACGATCAGGACTGAATGACGGCGACCGCCCCGCTGCACGACATCGGCGAGCCGCATCGAGCCCGCCGGCAGGCCAGCCTTGATCAGCTGGCTGCGCTTCATTATCGCATAATCGTCGCCAAGGCCGGGAAGCGGGCTGAGGGAGAGAAATTCGCGCTCGGCGCGGATAGCCGGCATGACGCTGTCGACGGAGCGGTTGACCGACGTCAGCACGGTGCGGAGCTTGTTCGTATAGGCCACCACGCTTTTGCCGCCGGTGCGGCATTCGTTGCCCAGCTGCAGGCAGAAAAGACGGTGGGAGAGTTTTGCCCGCTCGCTGAACTCGGCAGCCTGAACCGGCATGGCAGCTGCGATGGAGCGCGCGGCGGAGCTAATGCTCATGGCATGCGATGGCGTGATCGCGGCGATGGTGATTGTCACGGCGGCAATGATGCCGAGGAAAAACGTTTTCATGTCCCTGTCCCTTTGTTCCCGCTCGTCTGTCCCTGTCCGGACACCGTCGGATTTTATGTGCCGGATTCATTCCGGCTTACGGGGAAGCGTCATGCAGCGAAACCCGGATCGGCTGGTTTCGTTCTCCGATAAGCCGACATTAGACGAGACAGTTTTCGGGCCGCTTAAATCGATATCTACAATTTTACGCATTTCGCATTTTCCGAAAAACCGATTCAAATGACCGGTTCACTTAATGCAAATTCGATTCAAAGGCGCAGCGTTTCAGCCGACCGCGCCGTTCGGTCGACAATGTCGCAGGCGCGAGATTGTCGCAGTGTGACACTATGGCGGGAAAACGGCATTGACCTTTGAGCGCTTTGACGCAGATTCAAGGGACGGTGAAACCAAGGGTTTGAACGAAGACGCCCGTTAGCGAAGGGCACGAACCCGACGGCGATCAC
>UCJH01000020.1 GCA_900472785.1 Hyphomicrobiales bacterium
CCAGAAACCGCTGAGCCCTTCGTTCAGCAGGCGATATCGACCGAAGGGCTCAGCGGTTTCTGGTGTCGGTCCCGAAACTCCGGACCAAGGGTGCCGAGCCTGTTATCCGTAGGCTGTTGAACGAGGATGCGGTGCCGGCGTCGGCGCCTGGCAGTGGCCTGTCGCGCTGGGCGGCCACCCGCCTGTTCGAGCGACTTGAGGGTTTCGAGGCCGTGCGCGAATTGTCAGGCCGATCCTCCTTCCGGATTTTTGGGTTGTGACGATGGCGGAATCCAGCGCTAACAAAGTGAGCCGTCGCCCGATAAAAGATCGGCAGCAGGACGTTTCGTATGACCGGGAGCTTGAGGGCCTGCCACCTGAACTGCGCTGGCGTGAATGGATGCTGCGGATCGAGGCGGTGATATTCGCCTCTGCCGTGCCGGTCGATCGCGAGACGCTGAGGCGGGTGGTCGGACGAGACTGCAGCATTGATCTGTTGATCGACGACCTCATGGAAGAACTGCGCGATCGGCCCTATGAACTGGTCGCTGTTGCCGGTGGCTGGCAGCATCGTACCCGGGTAAGGTTTGCTGCAACGATCCGCGCGTCGTCGGCGCCGACACGTTCGGCCGCCGCGGCGCTTTCGGAGTTCGAGGCGACGGTTCTGATGGCGGTTGCGTATTTTCAGCCTGTAACGCGGGGCGAGCTGTCGAAAATATTCGGCAGGGAGGTTAGCCGCGATATGATTGCTGCCCTGCGCAGCGCGGGTTTCCTGGCTTCCGGGCCGCGCAGCCCGACGCCGGGCGCACCGTATACCTACGTGACGACAACGCACTTTCTCTCCTCTTTCGGGATGGAAACCCTGCGGGATCTTCCCGACATCGAGGCGCTTGAAGACGCGGGATTGCTCAGTCGCAAGGCCGTTTCTGCGGAGATGCGACATCTGAGCGAAATGAAAGACGACGACAACGACGATGGCGCATGACCGCTGGGGTGAAACCACGGACTGTCAGCAGGAACAATGGCTCGGCGGGTCTTATCGAGGAAGAGGGCATGGATGCTGGTGCGGTTGCCGGGAACGCAGGTCTCTCATCGATGCCCGCTGACCAAGAATGGATGAGAGCTTTTTTCGATCGCCCCGCGCCGACTGTCGCAATCGACTTGATCGACGCCGAGTTTTCGGTTGCGGGCGTCGGTGGTCTGATCGTGGAAACCGAAGCCTACACCGACGACGATCCCGCGTCTCACAGCTACAAGGGGCAAACTCCTCGAAACCGGGCGATGTTCGGGGCGCCGTCGAGCGTCTACGTCTACCGTTCCTATGGCATTCACTGGTGCCTGAATTTCGTCTGCCGGCCGGGAAGCGCCGTTCTGATCCGTGCCCTGGAGCCCCTGACAGGGTTGGATCGGATGCGCCAGAGGCGGGCCATGGACAACATCCGTCTGCTCTGTTCCGGCCCGGGACGTCTTTGCCAGGCACTTGCCGTGACGGATGATCTCGATGGCCTGTCCCTGGCAGACGATGTTTTTCAGCTGACTGCTCCGGCAGATCCGCGGGCGATAGCCGTCGGACGGCGCGTCGGCATTACAAAGGCGCCGGATGTTCCCTGGCGCTTTGGTGTGAAGGGATCGCCGTTTCTGAGCAGGAAGCTATGAGCGGTCGTCTCGGACGACGCTTGATTGAGAATTCGAACACGACGGCCCGCGTCTAAACCCATGGACGGCATGGGCCCACGCGGTTCAATCCCGTTTGACAATCCGTGCTTGCAGGATGACGACGACCAGCAGGAAACCGCCGCGGATGACCGACTGCCAGTAGGCTGACAGGGAGATGACTCCGAGCCCGTTCTCGAAATTCAGAATATTGAACACCATGGCGAGCAGCAGGACGCCGGCAAGCGTTGCACCAACCGATCCGGAGCCGCCTGTCAAAAGCGTTCCGCCGACAACCACGGAGGCGATTGCGAACAGCTCCCAACCCACGCCCTCGGTCGGCTGGCCGGCGCCGAATTGTGAAGCCAGGATTACACCCGCCAGTCCGGCAAGAAGCCCTGACGCCGCATAGACGCCGAGCAGTGTCCGCTCGACCTTGAGGCCCATGAGGGTGGCGGTGGCTTCGCCGTCGCCGATCGCGAGGATATGCCGGCCGGCGGGACGGCGCTCCAGAAAGATCCAGCCGATGACATAGGCACCGATGGCAATCCATGCCGGAATCGGAAATCCAAGGAAATCGTCCTGGCCGATGATCGTGAAGCCCGTATCATAGGACACCGAAACGGACTGGTTGTCGGCGAGCAGCAGTCCCGTGCCATAGGCTGCAAGCATCGACGCAAGCGTCGCGATGAAGGGCTGGATCCGCATCTTTGTGATGATGGCGCCATTGATCAGGCCGACGGCAAGACCTGCNNGAGAGATCGATGCCGCCGGTCATGATGACGAAAGCCATGCCGAGCGCGATGAGCGCGAACATCGAATTGTAACGCAGGAAACTCAGGATGTTGAATGGCGACAGGAAGTAGTCGTAGCGCAGCGCACCGAATAGAAGGAGGCCGCCGAGCGCCAGGAGCACGCCGAGCCGTGAGAAATCCCCGGAGGATTTGGGAATGAAAGTCCGCGAGACGGTGTTCAGAATTGCGTTCATGTCCATCACACCTTGTCGGCACGTTGCTGGATGAAGACGGCAACAACGATCAGGCCGGCCTTGACGAGAAGGGCCGCGGCATCCGGCACTCCGTTTGCGAGCAGCGTGTAGCGCACCAGCTGGATGACGAAGGCGCCGAGCAGCGTGCCGAGGATATTGGCGCGGCCGCCCGTCAGCAGCGTGCCGCCAACCGCGACCGCCGCGATGGCGTCGAGTTCCATGCCGAGCCCGACGAGATTGGCATCGCTTGAGGAGTTGCGGGCAACGACGATGAGGCCGGCGAGAGCCGCCAGCGCGCCGCTGATGACATAGACGAAGGTCTTGACGCGCTTCACCGGAATGCCGGTCAGACGCGCGGCCTTCTCGTTGCCGCCGACAGCGATGATCTGCCGGCCGACGACGGAGTAGCGGATCAGGCAGTAGGCCGCGAGCGCCACGACGATCATGATGATGACCTGGGCCGGAATGCCCAGAATACGGCCCATGCCGATAAACTGGAAGGCATCGTTCTTGAACACCTGAAGGTTGCCGTTGGTGGCGACCTGCGCAATGCCGCGTCCGGCAATGAACAGGACCAGCGTCGCGACGATCGGCTGGATCGAGAAATGCGTGACGAGAAAGCCGTTGAACCAGCCGAAGCCCATGACGATGATGATCGGCACGATGAAGGACAGGGCAACGGCAAGCGCCATGTTATCGATCGGGAACAGCTTGCCCATGAAGATCATCGGGGCGATTGCGCCGGAAATCGCCATCAGCGAGCCGACGGACAGATCGATGCCGCCGGTGGCGATCACCAGCGTCATTCCCGTTGCCACGATGACGATGGTCGCCACCTGCGTCAGGTTTACGTTGAGTGTTTGCCAGGACAGGAAATTGGGTGTGACGACCACATTGAACAGCAGCAGCGCCAGAAAGGCGATGAAGGTGCCGTAGCGTCCGATCCATTCCATGGGTGTCAGCCGGGGCGGTGCGGATGTAGGGGTCTCAGTCACTGTCATGTCAATTCACCTGATGGGCCATTGCCGTCATCAGCGCGGTTTCGCTGAGTTCGGATTTCGGCAGCGTCGCGACCGACCGGCCGTCGCTGAGGACGGTGACGGTATCGGCGGCGGCCAGCAATTCTTCGAGTTCGGAAGAAATCATCAGCACGCTCAACCCGTCGTCGGCAAGCCGGCGCAGGAGTTTGAGGATCTCCGCCTTGGCGCCGATGTCGATGCCGCGCGTGGGCTCGTCGATGATCAGAATGCGGGGGTCGGTGCAGAGCCAGCGCGCCAGCAAAACCTTCTGCTGGTTGCCGCCGGAGAGTTCCTTGATCGGCTGGTCCGGCGAGGCGCATTTGACGCCCAGCGCCTTTATGTACCGGTCGACGATCTGCTGCTGGCGGGCGCGGTCGACGATGCCCGCTTTCTTCAGCTTCGGCAGCAGCGCCAGCGTCATGTTCTCGCGAATGCTCATCTCAGGAACGATGCCGTCGATCTTGCGATCTTCGGAAACCAGCCCGATACCGTCGGCAATCGCGTCGGCCGGTTCGGAATAGGTCCGCTTTTTGCCATCCACCTTGATTAGGCCGTGCTCCAGCCTGTCGACACCGAAGATGATGCGGGCGGTTTCCGTCCTGCCCGAGCCGAGCAGTCCTGCAAGGCCGGAAATCTCGCCTTCACGCACCGTGAGCGAGACATCGCGGACCCGCACGCCGGATCCCGCATTCTCGACGGAAAGACGCACCGGGCGCGTATTGTCGCTGCCGGCCTCACGTGCCATCCCTTCGAAGGCGGCAAGTTCCTTGCCGAGCATGTTGCGAACCAACTCGATTTTCGGCATGTCCCGCATCGGGCTTTTTGCAACGGTCTGGCCATCGCGCATGATCGTCACGCGGTCGCAGATGGCATAGAGCTCATCGAGCCTGTGGCCGATGAACAGCACGGCAACGCCGTTCTTCTGAAACGTCCGGATGGTTTCGAACAGGATCCCCACTTCCTTCTCGTCGAGCGACGACGTCGGCTCGTCCATGATCACCAGCCGCGCCTTTTGGGTCACTGCGCGGGCAATGGCGATCATCTGGCGGGTGGCGGCACTAAAATGAGCGACGGGCATGTCGACGTCGATATCGAGATTGAAGGTTTTTAGCACAGCTGCGGCACCCTCTCGCATGGCGCGCCGATCGAGAAAGCCGAAAATCCGCGGCTCGCGCGACAGATAGATGTTCTCGGCCACGGAGCGCTGCGGCGCCAGGTTGATTTCCTGGTAGATGGTGGCGATGCCGCTTGCCTGGCTTTCGGCCGGCGACGCAAAGGAAATTTCTCGACCCTCGAAGATGATCGTTCCCTCGTCGCGCTGATACGCGCCGGTCAGAATCTTGATCAACGTCGATTTGCCGGCGCCATTCTGGCCCACAAGCGCCATCACTTCACCGCCGTCGATTTCGAGCGATGCCGAGCGCAGCGCCGACACGCCGGAAAAAGCCTTGGAAATTCCCTGCATGGATAGCAGCATGGTGCCGTTTTCTCCCATTCTCTCATCATAGAAAAGCCGGCCGGTTCGGAGTGTCCGAGCCGGCCGGAGGTGCGATCTTGGGAGATCAATAGGCGTTTGCGAGTTCCGCGGCGGCGTTGGAAGGATCGTAGAACTTGTCGGTGTTGATGACCCAGGGCTCGATCGTCTCGCCCTTGACGTAACGGGCCATGGTTTCGAATGCCTTGGGTCCGAAACGCGGGTTGCACTCAACAACCGCATTGATCTTGCCATCGACGACAGCCTGCACGGCTTCCTTGCCGCCGTCGATCGACAGCACGAGGATATCCTTGCCGGGCACCTTGCCTGCCGCTTCGATCGCGGCAATGGCGCCGATCGCCATTTCGTCGTTGTGGGCGTAGATCACATCTGCATCCGGATGCGCCTGCAGCAGGGCTTCGGCCACCTGGCGGCCCTTGTCGCGGGCGAAATCGCCGGTCTGCGAGGCAACGATTTCAAAGCCGCCGGCAGCCATGATCGCTTCGTCGAAACCCTTCTTGCGGTCGTTGGCCGGCGAGGAACCGGTCGTGCCTTCGAGTTCGATGATCTTCGACTTGCCATTGGCGTTTTTCGCCAGCCACTCGGCCACGCGCTTGCCTTCGTCGATGAAATCCGAGCCGATGAAGGTCAGGTAGTCTTCGCCGGCCTTGGCGAGGGCCTGGTCGACGTTGCGATCAAGCAGGATGACCGGAATGCCGGCCTTCTTGGCGGCCATGACGGCGGGGATCAGCGGCTTTTCTTCGCGCGGGGCGAGGAAGATGACATCGACGCCTTGGGCGATCATCGAGTTGACGTCGGCAACCTGTTTGGCGGCGGAGCCGGCAGCATCGGTGTAAACCAGCTGGTAGCCGAGCTTTTCGGCTTCTGCCTTCATGCTTTCGGTCTGGGCAATGCGCCAGGGATTGTTGGATTCGGTCTGCGCGAAGCCGACCTTGTAGGTGTCTTTCTGGGCGAGCTTCGGCAGCTCTGCGAACGCGACCGTACCGGCCAGCGCGACGGCGCTGACGGCTGTCGCAGCGAGCAGGAAAGTGCGGCGTGAAATCGTAGACATCGGTATTTTCTCCTCCAGAGTTTCCCGGTACTCCTTGCCGGGCGTGAGCATTTTGTGCTTCACATAAGCAAATCTTGCGCTAATAATATGAGCAGTCAAGAGATAATTTTATGAGCAACTGCAAAAAAATTATCTGGCATTGCAGCAAGAGAATCTAGGAAAGGTGGCGGGCGACATGGCCAGGGGAAACGGAAAAGGTGCCGATACCGGCGAGGATGCGGGCAGCGGTCGCCCGACCATGACCGATGTCGCGCGCGTTGCCGGTGTTTCCCAGTCGAGCGTGTCTCTCGTGTTGAATGAAATGTCCGGCGCCCGCATATCCGCGGAAACGCAATCCCGTGTTCGCGAGGCTGCTCATAAAATAGGTTATAAATTACCAAACGTTCGCCGCGACATCGTCGAGGCGCCGGATGTCGAGAAGGATACGATCGCCTTTATCGTCGATGAGATCTCGACCAGTCCACATCCCGTCGTCAGTCTTGACGGCATTCGCGACTACGCGTTCGAGCAGGGATTGATGGTCTCCACCCATGTGACGCGCTCCAATCCGGATCTGCAGGATGCGGTAATGCGATCGGTGTTGCGCGACAAGTCGGTCATGGGCGTGATCTACGCCACGGTCTTCACACGCAAAGTGTCGGTTCCTTCGCAACTGAAGGGGATTCCGACCGTGCTTTTGAACTGCTACACCGAGCCGCGGCAGCATACAGCCATCGTGCCCGGAGAGGTGGCGGGCGGGTTTTCTGCCACGGCCCATCTGACGGCGCTGGGGCACAAGCGCATCGGTTTCATCAATGGCGAGCCCTGGATGGATGCGGCCGTCGATCGCCTGAAGGGTTACAAACAGGCGCTCGCCACGGCCGATATCGCCTTTAATGAAAATCTCGTGCGCAATGGCGACTGGCTCCCCTTGAGAGGGTACGAGGCGGGACTGGAATTGCTGTCGCTTGCCAATCCTCCGACGGCGATCTTCTGCGGTAACGATCTGATGGCCATCGGGGTCATGGAGGCGGCAGCTGAGCGTGGACTGCGCGTACCTGATGATCTGTCCGTTATGGGATATGACGATCAGGAACTGGCCCGGTATACGCACCCGCCGCTGTCAACGCTGGTATTGCCGAATTACGAGATGGGTCAAAAAGCAGCCGAAATGCTGATCGACATGGCGATCCATGGAAAGACGCTGCGCCCGATGACCATCAAGGTCGACGGCCCGATCGTTGTGCGAGGCTCGGTTGCACCGCCGGTGTCGGTTTAGCTTTCGCCGAGCAGGCGCCCGGCGACAGTGGTGATCTTTAATCCGTGACGACCGCCGTTTCCGCTGTCGCCACGAATTGCCGCAACGAGGCCGTCAGACGGGATCGGCACCCATCACCAAGCCCTCTATGTCGTGCTTCTGGGTAATCGGCACCAATTCATCGACGACACGGCAAACGAGATGATTGCGGGCAATCTCCGGCAAGGCGTCATACCAATCCCTGGTCACCATCATGTCGTGCAACTCGGCATGACCGGCACCCGGGGCGTCGACACCCAAGACCATGACAGGACGGGCGATCGGGGAGAGGTGTTCAGTGCCTCGGTGGACGGTCAGTGCAGAGCGGCAGGAAATATCGCCCCGCTTGGGATATTTCCGGGTCGCGCGCCCTTGGAAAGGCTCCCACAGAGACTTGTCGGGAAACATTTCGTGTTTCCAATTCCGCCCGTCATCATATTGCGTGCCCGGAGCAATCTCGAACGGACCCATGTCTTCCGTGACATCGACGCCTGTCAGGTTGAAAGCGAGAGACGTGATCTTGCGGTCGCGATAGGTCTCGGGAGGCGAGGGGAAATCCCTGTGCCACGGCTGGTACTTGGCGCCCTGAAAGGGCACATCGAAGCCTATTTCCACGATCTGGTAATCCGGACCGAGAACGCTCCTGCAGATATCGACCAGCCATGGATGGGTGACGAGATCGACAAAACCGCGGAAGTCTTGCGGATGGATTTCCACATACCAGCGCCGGGGGCCGCGGCCAACGGCTCCGCCAGGTCGTTGGATAGCCGACCAGAACGCCGTCATCATATCCTCGCGCATTTCGTCGGCCCATTCAGGGGCGAAAGCGCCTTTCAGGGCGATTATACCGTCTTCGGTAAGCGTCTTCATTTGTCCGGAAAGGTCGTATGCGGCGGGTTGGTGAATGGTCATGGTGAGTCCTCCTTCTATGAGGGCAGCGTACCTTTACTAATAAATATTAGTCAATGGATAATAATTTTGCATCCGGCTATGACTTGGTTCGAACTTTCCTGGAGGGGTCGTGAGCAGTCGAAAACTTCTAAAGCGCGTGACCATGATGGACGTGGCAAAGCTGGCCGGGTGTTCGCAGGCGACTGTTTCGGTCGTCTTGAACAACAGTGCAGATATCAAGATTTCCGCAGAGCTCAAGGCGCGGGTCGTGAATGCGGCGCGCTCCATCGGCTACGGTGCGGCGAGCCCGATCAGGCGCGCGGCTCTGCAGGAATTGAAAGGCGGCTGTATCGCGTTCATCGTCGATCAACTTGCGACGACGCCTGAAGCTGTCAATGCCATCGAAGGTGCGCGCCAGGAATCCTGGGAAGATGATGTCACGATCCTGATCGCCCAATGCCAAGGACGCGCGGATCAGGAGAAAAAAGCCGTCGACCGGCTGCTGCGGGCCGATGTACAGGGCATTGTCTATATGTCGATCTTCACGCGGCGTATCGCCCTGGACGCCTGCTTCTATGACCTGCCCGTTCCTGTTGTCCTGCTCAACTGCTACACAAGCGATAGCCGTTTTCCCTCCGTCGTTCCGGATGAAATCACAGGCGGGCGAAACGCAACGGCAGCTTTAATCGAGCTGGGTCACAAGAGGATTGCGACCATATCCGGCGAAACCTTCATGGAGGCGGCGCAGGATCGCCTCATCGGATACAAAAAAGCCTTGCGGAAAGCGGGCCTGGCCTACGACAGCCGCTTGGTCGTCGAGGGAAACTGGACGGTGACATCCGGGTATGAGGCGACCCGGAAGCTGCTTTCCCTTAGCGATCGACCGACGGCGATTTTTTGTCAAAACGACAAGATGGCGATGGGCTGCTTCACTGCGATCCGCGATGCCGGTCTCACGGTGCCGGGCGATATCTCCATCGTTGGATACGATGATGACGAGCTTGCCCGCCATCTTCGGCCCCAACTTACGACGCTCGATCTGCCGCACCGCTCCATGGGCGGGTGGGCTATCCGTCAGCTGGAGAACCGGATCGCCAAAGGCGGCGACCCGTTCGCGGTTCACAAAATGCCTTGTTCGCTGGTCGAACGCGCTTCAACGGCCCGCCCGGCTGAAGCGGCTTCACCGCTTGAGCCATAGCCCTAACCGGTCAGACTTCGTCCCAGTCATGGACGACAGCGAGCGCCGCCGAACCAGAATATTGGGTGGAGATGCTCTTGCGTGCTTTTCCATAGCTGGATGCGGAACTGTTTCTTCCTGTTTTGAAGCCATCCAGCGACTGTCGAAGCGAGGCGGCCTGCGAAGCGAGATTGGTGCTTGCCGCCGTGCTTTCCTCGGCCATGGCGGCATTTTGCTGCGTTGCCTGATCCATGGAATTCACCGCGACGTTGACTTCCTTCAGTCCGAGCGATTGCTCCCGCGCCGCCTCGACGATCGCCACCACGTTGGAGTTGATATCGCCAACCTGCTGCACGATGAGCTCGAGTGAGCGGCCGGTCTGCCCAACGAGGTCGACGCCATTCTTGACGAGCTGGCTGGAGGTGCTGATCAGCGCCTTGATCTCCTTGGCAGCTTTTGCCGAACGCTGTGCAAGCTCGCGGACCTCCTGAGCGACGACCGCGAAGCCTTTTCCCGCTTCCCCGGCGCGCGCCGCCTCGACCCCCGCATTCAATGCCAGGAGGTTCGTCTGAAAGGCGATCTCGTCGATAACGCCGATGATACTGGTGATTTCGTTGGAAGACTTTTGAATGTCGTCCATGGCGGAAACGGCGTTTCGTACGACATCACCGGATGCCTCCGCGCCTT
Organism: Hyphomicrobiales bacterium; assembly: GCA_900472785.1. Lineage (GTDB taxonomy): Bacteria > Pseudomonadota > Alphaproteobacteria > Rhizobiales > Rhizobiaceae > Pararhizobium. The sequence goes on from UCJH01000020.1 coordinate 10,217, forward strand.
CCTTCGTGCGTGCCACCAGTTTTCCGGCTTCCTGCGCGCGCTCGCTTGAATCCCTGACCGTGGTCGTGATCTCTTCGAGCGCGGCTGCGGTTTCCTCGAGGGAGGCCGCCTGCTGCTCGGAGCGTTTCGAAAAACTGTCGGCATTCTCGCTGATTTCGCGCGATCCATCGGCGATTGCCGTCGCATTCTCGCCGATCGCATCAAGCGTTTCGCGCAGACGTATCAGGGTGGTGTTGAAGTTTCCCCTGAGCTCTTCCATCGATGGCACGAACGGCGTGGAGAGCTGCGTTGTCAGCTCGCCTTCGGACATGGCTTTCAAACCGATACTGATTGCCTGGATGGCACTCATCCGCTCGGTGACGTCGGTCGCGAATTTGACGACTTTCGTCACCTTGCCCATGGAATTCAGGATGGGATTGTAGGCAGCCTGAATCCAGATTTCCTTCCCGGACTTTGCCACACGGACAAATTCGTTGGCGATGAACTCCCCTTGACCCAGCCGCTGCCAGAAGGATGCGTATTCCTGTGTCTCTGTATACTCCTTGCGACAGAAGATACGATGGTGTTTGCCGACGATCTCGTTAAGGTCGTAACCTAATGTCTGGCAGAAATTTCCGTTCGCCCACAGGATTTCGCCGGATGCAGTGAATTCGATGACAGCCTGAGAACGCGAAATCGCGTCCAGCTTGCCTGCATCCTCGATTGCCCGTTCCTTGGCCGCCGTGATGTCCGAAGCAAACTTGATCACCTTATAAGGTTTGTTGTTCCTGAAAACTGCGTTGTACGACGCCTGGATCCAGATTTCGCGGCCACCCTTGGCAATCCGTTTATAGGTGCCTGCGTCAAACGTGCCACCAGCCAGCCTCTTCCAGAACTCACGATACTCAGGCGAGGCAACCGTCGCGGGATCGCAGAACATGGCGTGGTGTTTGCCCACCATCTCTTCCAGAGAGTAGCCGAGCGCCTTGCAGAAATTTTCATTCGCGGTGAGAATCTTGCCTTCGAGATTGAACTCGATGACCGCCTGCGATTTTCCCATCGCCTTGATAATGTTTAAAGCGTCCCCAGACGCGCCATGTCCAAACATAGTATCCTCGAGAATTCAGCAATGGGAAAACTCTGGCCGTGTTGGGTTAACAAGTGCTTGCCACAACCTTACATCATTTGGTGGATGACTTCCTGTACAACTCGAAGATGTCAATATTGTCAGAAATTGATTCGGCCGCCGTGTCGCACCGATCCGATCGCGGATAGCACCGTCCTTCGCATCCCCAGCAAAAGCGATTACTAGAGTTCGGAGACAGGGCGCTCCGTCATCGCAGGTTTTTCCGCGGCCTCTGCCAGCCAGTCCTGAAAGAGACGGGAGGCTTCCGTCTGACGTCGTCTTTTTGGAACGACCGCAAAATAGGCATTTCTGGTTTTCACTGTAGATTCAGTCAGTTTGACCAGTCTGCCTTGAAGAAGAAGGTCTTCGACCAAGCGCCTCCATCCAAGCGTGATACCCTGTCCATTCAGCGCCGCATATATCGCTTCCGTGTAGAAACTGCATCGCAGCCCGGGCGTCCTTTTGGGCAGTTCGACGGAGAAGGCGGCCAGCCATTCGCTCCACCCCGTCCAGGTCGGATCATCAGCCGTATTTGAGATCAGAGGATAGGCAAGCAGATCACGAGGCGTTTCAATCCTCGCGGCGGATCGCGCGAATTGCGCACTGCAGACCGGAAAAATTTCGTCTTCGAAAAGAACATTGGCCCGTCCGTCGGGCCACATACCGCTTCCGAAACGGATCGCGATATCGAGTTCGCTCGATTCGATATTGGGAATATTGTCCTGCGTCAAAATCCTGAGGTTGATATTCGGGTGGCGTCTTGAGAAATCGGAAATTCGCGGCAGGAGCCAAAAGTGGGAGAACGCCACCGTCGCGGCGATCGTCAGATCTGTATCCTGATCCTCCTTTGTCATGTCCGAAAGGGTCGTGGCGATCAGATCGAACGCATCCTGGCTGGCTGCCGCCAGCATCCTACCCTTTTCCGTCAACTCGACCTTGCGATGGCGACGAATAAACAGCGGGAACGCGAGAAATTCCTCAAGCTGATGGATCTGGCGGCTGACGGCTGCCTGAGTCACGCCCAGTTCCGTGGCCGCCCTTGTAAAGCTGGACAGGCGCGCCGCGGCCTCAAAAGCCGTCAATGCAGTCAGGGGTGGAAGCCGGCGCCTGATCCCCATGGTTTATCCGAGTGCCTCTGCGGTCATTCTGCTTTCTAGCATTACATTTCCTTATGGCAACGAGAATTATTTCTGACGTTGAGCGGCAGGTGTTTTGCGCCCATGCTTGATGCAATTAAAAGATACGGTGAGATTATGCTCAACAAGTTTCCGTCCTCAATTACCTCTCTGCTCGACTCGCGTCTTGAAGGCCATTCGCTGCCGTCCGGACTTTATACCCGGGACGACGTCTTCCAGGCCGACCTCGACGTGTTTTTTTCCAAGCACTGGATCTACGTCGGCCTCGAATGCGACGTTGCGGAGGCGGGCGATGCGGTCGTCATCGACATCGGCAATACGAGCCTGATCATCTTGCGTGACGACGACAACGAAATTCGCGTTGTTCGCAATGTCTGTCGTCATCGCGGCTCCCGCCTTCTGAACGAAGGCCCGACGGTCGTTTCCAAGCTCGTCTGTCCCTATCACCAGTGGACCTACGAACTGACGGGCGAGTTGAGCTACGCGCCTCACATGGGCAAGGATTTCGACAAAAGCTGCAAAAGCCTTAAGTCGGTCAACTTCAAATCGATTGGCGGGCTCATCTATGTCTGTCTTTCCGACAATCCGCCCACGGACATCGCCGATCTCGATCAGGTTATGCTTGAGCGCCTTGCCCCCTACGATCTCCGGAACACGAAGGTCGCTCATCAGGTGGATGTCATCGAAAAGGGCAACTGGAAGCTCACGATGGAGAACAACCGCGAGTGCTACCACTGCTCGGCAAACCATCCGGAGCTTTGCGTCTCGTTTGTGGATCTCGATTTCGGATACGATCCCGAAAGCCTCAGCCCCGAAGACCGCGAAGAGGCGGAAGCGCATTTTGCGATGTACGGGGAGCGCACCAGGGCTTGGGAAAACGACGGATTCCCATCGGCAGCCGTAGAGCATACCAGGAACGTCGAGACGAACTTCCGCAGCCAGCGCCTCATTATCGCCGGTGCAGGGGAATCCCAGACGGAAGATGCGACCGCCGCCTCGTCAAAGCTGCTCGGTCACATCACCCGCAAGGACCTCGGCGACATGCATCTGTGGGGACACAACAGCTGGAACCACTTCATGGGGGACCATGCCGTCACCGCGATCGTGATTCCGCTTTCGGCGGATACAACGCTCGTCCGCACCAAATGGCTCGTCCACAAGGACGCCGTCGAAGGTGTCGACTACGATCTCGAAAAGCTGATCCATGTCTGGGTCGAAACCACGGAACAGGACGCCGAGCTCGTCGCCCGCTCGCATGCCGGCATTCAGGACCCGGCCTACGAGCCTGGCCCCTACTCGGCATTCAGCGAAGGTGCACTCAACGATTTCGCGACCTGGTACATCGATCGGATGCGCGCCCATGGCTATTGAGCTTCCCTTGATGACCAACAACACAATCAATACCGGAGTTTGGAACCCGGACACCGACGACAGCTTGGTTTGCATCGACGTCCACGACGAAACCCATGACGTCAAGAGCTTCACCTTCGTATCGCCGGACCGCAAACAGATCGTCTTCAGCGCCGGCCAATATTTCATGTTTGAGCCGGGTGCCGATGCCGACATCGACGGACGCTGCTACAGCATCTCGTCGTCGCCTCATCGCAGAAACGCAATCACGATCACGGTGAAACGGGTACCGGGAGGGCAGGTCTCCAACTGGCTGCATGACAATCTGGCGCCAAACACGATCCTGCGGGCGTCTGGGCCGCTCGGGAAATTCGTTCGCCCGCCGGCTAAAAAATATCTGTTTATGTCCGGTGGATCGGGCGTTACCCCTGTCATGTCGATGGTGCGCGAATTCGCCGATGCCTCGGAACCCGTCGATGTGGTTTTTCTCCATGCTGGCCGATCGCCGAAGGACTTCATCTTCCGATCCGAATTGGCGACCCTTTCCGAGAAGATGAAAGGATTAAGGCTGCTCTTCCTGCCGGAAGACACCTCCAACGAGCGATCCTGGCCGGGAGTGACCGGAAGGATTTCAAAAGAGCTGCTGCAACTTGCCGTGCCGGATATTGCCGAGCGCGTCGTCATGTGTTGCGGTCCCGCGCCCTTCATGCGTGCTGCAAAAAGCATCAGTGCCGAACTGGGTGTTCCGGAAAAGAACTATCACGAGGAAAGTTTCGACGCCGCGGTGATCGAGGAAGCGCCTGCGCCGATTGCAGAGGCGGTTGAGGCGAAGGTATTCACAGTCCAGTTTTCAAAGCAGGGCAAATCTGTCGAGGTACGCGCGGACCAGACCGTGCTGGCCTGCGCAAAAAAATCAGGCGTCCGCCTTCCGTCGTCCTGCGCGAATGGAATATGCGGCACATGCAAGTCAAAGCTTGTCAGCGGCAATGTCGATATGAAGCATGACGGCGGCATCCGCCAGCGCGAGATCGATGCGGGTTTTTTCCTGCCGTGCTGTTCGAAACCTCTGAGTGACTTGGTCGTCGAGCGCTGAGGCGCACGACGGAGCAAATATTTGCCGCATCTGTTCCGGCTGGGTGGTCCCTTTAGAGGGGCCTGCCTTCCTGCTGTCGTCGGTCTATTTTCGGAAAGGCAGACTTATCCCCTGTCCTGACCTGCGACGGTGCCTGTTTGCGTTCCCGCCAGAATCTCGCATTCCGTCTAAAGGAAACATTCCCCGCATTCGGTCGCGGAACGACGAATGCAGGGAATTTGGCATGCGTGGTAACGGTCAGATATCCTTGGCCAAGCGCAAGGCATCGTAGATCGCCGCGTGCGTATTTCTGGCGGCGACGGCATCGCCGATCCGGAAGAGCTGGTATTTCCCTTCAGGATTTCGAACCACCGTTTGCGGTTGCCCCGCAAGCAGTTCGTCGTACGAAACCTCGCCCAGGTTGCTCGAGTTTGGCTTCAGCTGGAAATAGATATCGTCCAGCGGGAGGGTCCCGTGGTTGATAACGACCTGATCGACCGTGCGCTGTTTGCTGACGCCGCCATAGTCGCTGCCCACCTGGGCGATCAGCTGATTGCCGTTCCGTTCGACCGATTCAAGCCGGTAGGTGACGGTAAAGGTGACATCCAGTTTTTGAAGCGAACGCATGTAGGGCACGAGGTTCATGGCCATGACCTCGGGCGAGAACGACCGGTCCGGCGTCATGATTTCGACTTTCGCTCCAGCCGTCGCCAAAAATTCGGCTGCCTGCAACGCGGCGGGGTCGCCGGCGTCATCGAAGATCAGGACATTCGATCCCGGCTTCACGTCACCTGAAATAATGTCCCAAGACGAAACCACCAGATCGTTGCCCTTTGTCAGGACCTCTGTATGCGCGATGCCGCCCGTCGCGATGATAACGACATCCGGATTTTCGGCTTCGATCGTATCGGCTTCCGCCCAGGTGTTGAAATGAATGACGACGCCGAGTTTCTCGCACTGCGCCATGCGCCAGTCGATGATGCTCATCATCTCCTTGCGGCGGGGGCTTTGGGCTGTCAGCCGAATTTGACCACCGGGGTTGCCTGCGGCCTCGAACACGACGACCTCATGGCCGCGCTCGGCGGACACTCTGGCCGCCTCCAGACCCGCGGGACCCGCGCCGACGATGACGATCTTCTTTCGGATGTCGGCCTTGGGAATATCGTGCGGCATGGTCTCTTCGCGGCCGGTCGCGGCATTGTGAATGCAGAATGCCAGTCCCCCCTGATAGATGCGATCGAGACAGTAGTTTGCGCCGACGCAGGGCCGGATATCGTCCTCGCGCTTTTCGATGATCTTTCGGACGATGTGCGGGTCGGTCATGTGGGCGCGAGTCATGCCCACCATGTCCACCTTTCCGGAAGCGATTGCATGGCGCGCTGTTGCCACGTCCGGGATTTTTGCCGCGTGAAACACCGGAAATTGCGTGGCCGCGCGGACTTCGCCGGCAAAATCGAGATGCGGCGAGTTGGCCATGCCCTGGATCGGGATGACGTCCGTCAGCCCTGGGTCGGTGTCGATGTGGCCGCGAACGACATTGAGATAGTCGATCAGGCCGCTGTCGCGGAGCTTTTTTGAGATTTCCATCCCGTCCGCCTTGTCTGTTCCTCCAGGAAGGCGCTCATCGGCCGTGTACCTGACGCCCAGGATGAATTCCTTTCCAACCCTTTCGCGCATCGCTCGGAATACGTCGAGACAGAACCGCATGCGGTTGTCGAGAGAGCCGCCATAAGGGCCGTCCAGTTCGTTCGTCAAAGGGGAGGTGAACTGGTCGATGAGATGGCCGTAGGCTTCCAGCTCCACACCGTCCATGCCGCCGGCTTTCATCCGTTCGGCGGCGTCGGCAAAGTCCTTTATGATCCGCTCGATGTCCCATTCTTCCAGCTTCTTCGGGAACGCGCGGTGCGCGGCCTCGCGATGATGGGAGGGAGCGACAACCGGGAGCCAGTCGCCTTTATCCCAGCGTGTCCGCCGACCGAGATGGGTCAACTGAATCATGATGGCCGCGCCCTGTTCGTGAACGGCGTCCGTCATGTTCCGGATCCAGGGAACGATCTCGTCCTTGTAGGCCAGCAGGTTGTTGAAGACCGGGGGGCTATCCTTCGAGACCGCTGCCGAGCCTGCGGTCATCGTCAGAGCGACCCCGCCCTTTGCCCGCTCGACGGTATATCGCCGATAGCGCTCTTTCGGCATCCCGTCTTCCGGATATGCGGGCTCGTGGGACGTCACGATAATGCGGTTTCGCAGCGTCAGGTGCTTGAGTTTGTATGGCTGCAGCAAGGGATCGGTCGACATCGCAAGGCTCCGCTTCAAGGATAATCATGAGACACTACGACAAAATGTACATAAGTGTCAAGAAAGCAGGCATCATAGTCTTCAAGAGCGACAGTCCTGTACATTACGGTTGTCCTGAAGCGGCCGGTTTGGTAGATTGCGGCTCATGGAACAGGCTTTGAACGACAGCGGCTGGCGCGGCTCGTCAGAATTATGGCTTCAGGCAGCGTATGAAAGCTTCTTGGAATCGGGCATCGACAGCGTGAAAATTCTCCCGCTGGCCAAGAAACTGGGGCTATCGCGAACGAGCTTCTACTGGTTCTTCAAGGATCGGGAGCAGTTGCTTGAAGATCTGCTTGTGCGCTGGCGTGAGAAAAACTCCGGTAATTTGGTAAAGCGGGCGGAGGCATATGCCGAATCGGTGGCGGAGGCGATGCTCAATGTCTTTGATTGCTGGATCGACGAAGCGCTTTTCGATTCCAAGTTCGAATTCGCCGTGCGCAGTTGGGCGCTTCAAGCTCCGGAAATTCTGGATGAGGTGAAAGAGGCGGATCAAACACGGCTGGAGGCGTTGAAACGCATATTCCTGAGGTTCGGTGAACAGGATATCGCTGCGGATGTTCGTGCCAGAACGATCTACCTCGTCCAGATCGGTTACATATCCATGCAATCGAAGGAAGAGTTGTCTGTTCGTATGAAGCGCATTCCGGAATATGTCCGGATTTTCACCGGCCTTGCCCCGCAACAACGGGAGCTTGACCGTTTTTTTGCCAGGCATGGCTATGCGCCGAACGACCCGTAATTGAGGCTATAGCGGCGTAGCTGGTCTCGCCGACCGTTAGGTCACTGGATCGTCACGGTCATGCGCGTGCCGTCCATCACCGGCCTGTTTGCAGGTGTGCCTGCTTTCCACCATGGCGTCGCCGATGCATGTATGTCGCCGGACGCGAAGATCTGCTGCTGAAGCCCGTCGGTGTCGCTCATCCGGTCCAGAGCCCGCATGTCGGCTCGCGGCGAATCTGCGCGCGATCGCCGGTACGATGAACGAGTATTCGGACCTTAAGACGCTTTGGATTAACTCCAGCCCAATCTCCAAAACTGAACCGATCCAATCCTTCCTACTCGCTGTCAGCTTCGCATGCTTGCGCAGTTGAAAGCCTTTGGTCGGGATCTGAAATATCAATTGGATAACTGATATAATTCAATGTAATGCAAGATTTTTACGCAGTTTTTAAGTGCTATGGACATTTAATTCTCGGTCTGATATATCACAAGAATGCATTCCAACAGGCTCTGCCTCCAGCCAAGGAGATTACCATGACGGCAAATGTGTTCAGCGGCTGTATCCCCGCACTGATGACCCCTTGCAATCCCGACCGCACACCGAATTTCGATTTGCTTGCACGCAAGGGCAAGGATCTGATCGCCGCCGGCATGTCCGCCGTGGTCTATTGCGGCTCCATGGGTGACTGGCCGCTGCTGACCGACGCGGAAAGGCAGGAAGGTGTGCGCAGGCTGGTCGAGGCCGGCGTGCCTGTGATTGTCGGCACCGGTGCGATCAATACGCGATCGGCCGCCAGTCATGCGGCACATGCTGCCAAAGTCGGCGCCAAGGGGCTGATGGTCATTCCGCGCGTGCTTTCGCGCGGCACGTCCGTGGCTGCACAGCGCGACCATTTCTCAGCCGTCCTCGCGGCCGCCAAGGATCTGCCGGCGGTTATCTACAACAGTCCCTATTATGGCTTTGCCACCCGCGCCGATCTGTTCTTCGACCTGCGTGCCCGTTTCCCCAACCTGGTCGGCTTCAAGGAATTCGGCGGCAAGCAGGACATGACCTACGCGGCGGAAAACATCACCTCCGGCGACGACAGCCTGACCCTGATGGTCGGTGTCGACACCGGTGTCTATCACGGCTTTGTCAACTGCGGCGCCGGTGGCGCCATCACCGGGATAGGCAACGCACTGCCGAAGGAAGTGCTGCATCTGGTGTCGCTGTGCGAGCTTGCAGCCAAGGGCGATGCGACCGCGCGTCGCGAAGCGCTGGAGCTGGAGGAGGCGCTGACCGTGCTCTCCACTTATGATGAAGGTCCGGACCTCGTGCTTCATTACAAGCATCTGATGGTGCTCAACGGTGACACGGAATACCAGTTGCACTTCAACGAAACCGATAAACTGAGCGCCTCACAGCGACGGCATCTGGAAAATCAGTTCGCGCTCTTCAAGGCCTGGTATGCGGCGCGCTACGCCTGAGGTGAAGTCGAGCTTGACCGCGAAACACGTGCAGCCCTGAAAACAATAGCCGTGCACGAAACCGAACGCCGGATGAAAGAAGAGGCTTTTCATCGACGGCTGGTTTCGCGAGACCCAATCCGCCGAGTGTTGTGTGGCTGCACTCGGCGCCACTTCGTGCCCGGTTGCAAAGGCGTGGCACACGATCTTCAGGCAGGCGTCCAGGGTCTGATTGCGGAACCCAGGTTGCTAAGGCAAATCTCTGTTGCTCTTTACATCCACCTATGAGGGGAGCCTGAACGGCGCTCCCTATTTCTCGTGGTTCTTTCGCTGCCAGACAGCTCCGCTGCCCAGGGAAAGGTGACGAAAGCACCTGTCGAAACGGAACAGAGGATCGATCGAACCTGATGCCGGTCGAATGACTGCTGTTGCCGCGACGATCCGTGCATGGCATCTTCCCTGACGGAGGAGGCAACGTTCGCTTCTCTCGACGTGATCTTTTTCATTGTGAAGGACCAGAGACCGCTGCTGGAAACCTCTCGGGATCAGCTCCTATCGTGATCCTTGCTCAACCTGTTTTGCCGCCGGAGATTCGAATGAGTGTTGGCCTGATCGCCCTTCTTGACGATATTGCCGCTTTGGCCAAGGTGGCCGCTGCGTCGCTGGACGATATTGCCACTCAAGCCGCCAAGGCCGGTGCGAAGGCGGCAGGCGTCGTCATCGACGATGCCGCCGTCACCCCGCGCTACGTCACCGGGTTCTCGGCTGCACGCGAATTGCCGATCATCGGCAGGATCGCGCTCGGTTCGCTGAAGAACAAGCTGCTGATCCTGCTCCCTGCCGCGCTGATCCTCAGTCTCGTTGCGCCGATGGCGATTACGCCGCTGCTGATGATCGGCGGGCTCTATCTGTGCTACGAGGGTGTGGAGAAGGTCTATGCCTTCGTTTTGCCGCATGCGGCTCATGCCCATGAATCGACGCTTGAAACGGCAAGCCTCGACCCACAGTCGCTCGAAGACGAAAAGATTGCCGGTGCCATCAAGACCGATTTCATCCTTTCGGCCGAAATCATGGCGATCACCCTCAGCGCCGTGCCCTCCGGCAGCATCTTCACGCAAGCTCTGATCCTTGCCGTCGTCGGCATAGGCATAACGGTGGCGGTCTATGGCGGGGTGGCGCTGATCGTCAAGGCCGACGATCTCGGCCTGATGATGGCGCGCAGCGGAATGCGGCCACCAGTGGGCTCGTTGCTGCGAACCCTCGGCCGCGGGCTTGTGACCGGCATGCCCTATTTTCTGAAGGTCCTCGGTGTTGTCGGCACCGCGGCGATGATCTGGGTTGGCGGCGGCATCATCGTTCATGGGCTGGAGGCTTATGGTTTCGATGGTCTTGCGCATATCATCCATGATGCCGGCGAGACGGCGTCGCATGCCGTTCCGTCTCTTGCGTCCGCCGTGCGCTGGATCGTCGAGGCGGCGGGTGCCGGTGTTGTCGGCATCGTCGCCGGTTTGATCGCCATCCCGGCGGCGAGCCACGGAATCTCGCCGATATGGCGTTTTCTCAAATCCGTTTTGCCGCGGCGCCGGCGCAAAACAGCGGTTGCTGAAGGCCGGGATTGAGCCTGCGCCAGCCCCGTCCCCGGCTTGTACTCATTCCCAAAGCCCGCGCCGTTTCAAAAATCTGCAATGACGTCTTTGTCTGCATCGTGTTAGAACGAGCCACCAAACGGCTTTTTTGAGGAGATAAGCCATAGGTTTTCACCATCCGGACTTGGCTTCGTGGTCACCGTTGGCGATCGGGATTCCGGCCGGGCTCGACTATCCGTAAACCCGATATTTGTGCTGCTTTCCAGGATGCGGCTCTGAACGATCCGGGCAACGCGGTAGCTATCTGACGGAGGAGCAATGTTCGATTTTTCACTGGGTGATACCGCCAACGCGATTCGGGACATGACTGCGAAATTTGCCGCCGACCGGATCGCGCCTATCGCCGCCGGAGTGGACGAAACCAACATGTTTCCGCGTCATCTCTGGCCCGAAATGGGTGCGCTTGGGCTTCACGGCATCACCGTTGAGGAAGAATTCGGTGGTTCGGGCCTTGGTTACCTCGATCATGTCATCGCGATGGAAGAGATTTCCCGGGCGTCCGCCTCCGTCGGCTTGAGCTATGGCGCCCACTCGAACCTCTGTATCAACCAGATCCGCCGGTGGGCGACGACGGAACAGAAAAACAAGTATCTTCCAAGGCTGATCAGCGGAGAGCATGTGGGTTCGCTCGCCATGTCCGAGGCGGGCTCAGGTTCGGACGTAGTTTCCATGCGCCTTGCGGCGATCCGGAAGGACGATCGCTACGTGCTGGACGGCACGAAGTTCTGGATTACCAATGCGCCGCAGGCCGACGTTCTGGTCGTCTACGCGAAGACGGCGCAGGATGCAGGCCCCAAAGGCATTTCAGCCTTCCTCGTCGAGAAAGGCACGCCGGGGTTCACCGTTTCCAAAAAGCTGGACAAGATGGGCATGCGCGGCAGCGATACCGCGGAACTCGTTTTCCAGGATTGCGAAATACCGGCGGAGAACCTGATCGGCAAGGAAGGCGAAGGCGTCAGGATATTGATGTCGGGCCTCGACTACGAGCGCGCCGTTCTCGCCGGCGGTCCGTTGGGGATCATGCAGGCCTGTCTCGATGTCGTGCTTCCCTACGTCCGGGATCGCAAGCAGTTCGGCAGGCCGATCGGCGAGTTCCAGCTGATCCAGGCAAAGATCGCCGACATGTATGTCGCGCTCAACTCGGCAAGGTCCTATGTCTATTCGGTTGCGCGCGCCTGCGACGAGGGCCGCACGACCCGCGCCGATGCGGCGGCGGCCATCCTGCTCGCAAGCCAGAATGCGGTGACCGTTTCGCTTGAAGCGGTGCAGGCTCTGGGCGGAGCGGGGTATACGAAGGAGTGGCCTGTGGAACGATATGTGCGGGATGCCAAGCTCTACGATATCGGGGCGGGCACCAATGAAATCCGCAGATACCTCATCGGGCGGGAGCTGATCGGATCATGAGCGTCATCAGGAGTGCACTGGACGCCACCGGACTGGAATTCGCGGCCAATCGCCAACTCAATATCGAGCTGGTCGAGCAATTGCAGGAACACGTCTCTCTCTCACGCGGCGGAGGTGGTGAAAAAGCGGCGGCAAGGCACGCATCCAAAGGCAAGATGCTACCGCGGGACCGGGTACAGGCATTGCTCGACATCGGCAGCCCGTTTCTCGAAATCGCTCCACTGGCTGCCAACGGAATGTATGATGGCGAGGCACCGAGCGCCGGTGTCATCACCGGCATCGGGCGTGTTGCGGGACGTGAAGTGATGATCGTCGCGAACGATGCCACCGTCAAAGGCGGCGCGTACTTCCCGATGACGGTAAAAAAGCACCTGAGAGCGCAGGAAATCGCGCTCCAGAACCATCTCCCTTGCATTTACCTGGTCGATAGCGGCGGCGCGAACCTGCCTCACCAGGCCGACGTCTTCCCGGACCGCGACCATTTCGGGGCTATTTTCTACAACCAGGCGCAGATGTCGTCCCAAGGCATCCCGCAGATCGCCTGCGTGATGGGAAGCTGCACGGCCGGCGGCGCCTATGTTCCGGCCATGTCGGACGAAACCGTGATCGTCCGCAACCAGGGAACCATCTTCCTCGCCGGCCCGCCGCTCGTGAAGGCAGCGACGGGCGAAGTGATCAGCGCGGAGGAACTCGGCGGTGCGGACACACATGGACGGAAATCCGGCGTCGTTGATCACGTGGCGGAAAACGACGAGCATGCGTTGCTGATCGTCAGGGACATCGTTCGGACGCTGAACAAGGTAAAATCGCCGGATATCGAATTGGCGGCGCCGCGCCCGCCGGTGCTCGATCCGGAAGAAATTTACGGCGTGATACCCTCCGATGTTCGATCACCCTATGATGTCCGCGAGGTCATCGGCCGCATCGTCGATGGTTCGGAAATGCATGAATTCAAGCCGCTTTATGGCACGACCCTTGTGTGCGGCTTTGCGCGCATCTGGGGTATTCCTGTCGCAATTCTGGCCAACAATGGCGTGCTTTTTTCCGAGAGTGCAGAGAAGGGCGCGCATTTCATCGAACTCGCCTGCCAGCGCAGGATCCCGCTTCTCTTCCTGCAGAACGTTTCCGGCTTCATGGTCGGTGGAAAATACGAAGCCGGCGGCATCGCAAAGGATGGCGCCAAGCTCGTCACCGCTGTTGCCACCGCAAGCGTGCCCAAGATAACCGTCCTCATCGGCGGAAGCTTCGGCGCCGGAAACTACGGCATGTGCGGCCGTGCGTACCGCCCGCGGTTCCTCTTCACCTGGCCGAACAGTCGCATCAGCGTCATGGGCGGCGAACAGGCTGCCTCCGTGCTCGCCACCATCAAGCGGGACGCCATGGAGGCGAGGGGCGAAAGCTGGGCCGTAGAAGACGAGGATGCTTTTAAGGCGCCGATCAGGGACCGGTACGAGACGGAGGGGAGCCCCTACTTCGCGACGGCAAGGCTCTGGGATGACGGGATCATCGACCCGCTGCAGACCAGGGATGTGCTGGGATTGGCCTTCTCGACGACATTGAACGCGCCCATCCCGCCAACCCCGCGCTTCGGCGTCTTCAGAATGTAGGGTGAGAATGTTCATGCTGGAAAGTCTGCTGATTGCCAATCGCGGCGAAATCGCCCGCCGGATCATCCGGACGGCACGACGAATGGGGATTCGAACCATTGCCGTCTATTCGGAAGCGGATGCAGGACTGCCGTTCGTCCGGGAGGCCGACGAGGCCGTTTTCATCGGTCCGTCGCCGGCGCGGGACAGCTATCTGCGCCAGGACAAGATCATCGACGCAGCCTTGCAGACGGGAGCATCGGCCATTCATCCCGGTTATGGTTTTCTGTCGGAAAACGCCGAATTTGCGGAGGCCGTTCAGGCAGCCGGTATTGTCTGGGTTGGCGCGCCGCCCGCCTCCATCAGGGCGATGGGCCTCAAGGACGCCGCCAAGCAGCTGATGATCGAGGCCGGCGTTCCGGTCACGCCGGGATATATGGGCGCCGACCAGTCGTTTGAACGGCTGCGGCAGGAGGCCGAGATTATCGGCTATCCGGTGCTCATAAAGGCAGTCGCAGGCGGCGGCGGCAAGGGAATGCGGCGGGTGGATGTCGCGAGCGATTTCGTCGAGAATCTCGAATCCTGTCGGAGGGAAGCAAAGGCGTCGTTCGGCGACGATCGGGTCCTCATCGAAAAATACATTCTCAATCCGCGCCATATCGAAGTTCAGATATTTGCGGACATGCAGGGGAACTGCGTCCACCTGTTCGAACGGGATTGCTCCGTCCAGCGCCGGCACCAGAAGGTGATCGAGGAAGCGCCGGCACCGGGCATGGACGAGAGAACCCGAGAAACGATATGCCGGGCCGCGGTGCGCGCCGCGCAGGCCGTATCCTATGTCGGCGCCGGAACGATCGAGTTCATTGCGGATTCGTCCGAGGGTTTGCGTGCCGATCGCATCTGGTTCATGGAAATGAACACCCGCCTTCAGGTGGAGCATCCGGTGACCGAGGCCATTACGGGGCAGGATCTGGTGCAATGGCAGCTCGATGTCGCCGCGGGCAAGCCACTTCCGAAGACACAGGATGAACTGCGGATCAGGGGATGGGCCGTCGAAGGCCGCCTTTATGCGGAGAATCCGGCCGTTGGTTATCTGCCATCGACCGGCTACCTCGATCATCTGCGCCTGCCCGGCGATATCCGGGTCGATAGCGGTGTGGAGCAAGGCGACGAGATCACCTCCTTCTATGATCCGATGATCGCGAAACTGATCGCCTATGCGCCGGATCGCGAAACGGCACTTGCACGGCTGTCGGCATCCTGCGAGCGGGTCGAAATCTGGCCCGTGAAATCCAATGCGAACCTTCTCGCCAAAATCGCATCGGATCCGGATTTTATTGCGGGTGCGGTCGATACGGGTTTTCTCGAACGGCATGACACCCGTCTCGTAACAAAGGCTCCGGACGAACGCGCTGGCGCGCTGGCGTTTTCCGCCTTGACGCGCAAGCTCCCTGAAGATCCATGGAACGCGCTCCCGGGCTTCCGCGTCGCCGCGAACCGGGATTTTCGCGCCAGACTGTCCGTCGGAGGCCACGCCATGTGGGCGGACGGGGTTGGCGATACCTCGGCGTCTTCTTCGTTCATCGACGGATCGCGTGTTCTGTTCGAGCGCGGGAACGCCTGGGAAATACGGGAGCTTTCCACGGAAACAGCTCATGCCGCATCCACCGCGACAGACGGGTCGGTGCTGTCGCCGATGCCGGGTCTGATTACGTTTGTCGATGCGGAGCCGAACCAGAGAGTTGCCAAGGGAGACCGCCTGGTCGTCGTCGAGGCGATGAAGATGGAGCACACGCTGCGCGCGCCGTTCGACGGTGTCGTGGATGCCGTCAAGGTCTCGGTCGGAACGAAAGTCACCGAAGGGCAGACGGCGGTGATTGTCAGAAGCGGAGAGGACTGATGGCTGGCAGATATTTTGAGGACTGGAAAATCGGCGATTGCCTTGTTCACGAGATCAGGCGAACGGTAACCGAAACGGACAATCTGTTGTTCACGACTTTGTCCCACAATCCTCAACCGTTGCATCTCGATGCCGAATACGCGGCTGGAACCGAATTTGGCAGGATCGTCGTCAACGGCACATTCACCTTTGCCCTGACCATCGGCCTTTCGGTTGGCGACACGACGCTGGGTACGCTTGTCGCCAATCTTGGCTACGACAAGGTGACGATGCCGAAACCCGTCTTCATCGGCGATACGCTGCACACGGAAACCGAGACCGTCGAGCTTCGCCCCTCGAAGTCCCGGCCGGAGGCAGGGATCGTCACATTTCGGCATACGACCATCAACCAGCGCGACGAAGCGGTTTGCCAATGCCTCAGGACGGCATTGATCAAAAGGAAGCCGCGATGAACCTGCGCTCTCTGCTGTTCGTTCCCGGCGATCGTCCGGAGCGATTCGAAAAAGCCGAAAACTCCGGTGCAGACGCCATCATCATCGACATGGAAGACTCGGTGTCCCCGGCAAACAAGGCGAAAGCGCGGGAGGCCGTCGCCTCATACGCCGCCAGCCGCCAAGCCGTGGCGGCGCTGTTCATTCGCATCAACCCGTTGACCTCGCATCAACTTGACGAAGATATCAATGTCGTCCGCGCGGCGAGGCCGGATGGCGTCGTGCTTCCCAAATGCGAAGGGGGGGAAACGGTGGTTATGCTGTCGGAACGGCTCGATGCTGCGGGTTGCGCAGCGACGACGATCCTGCCGATTGCCACCGAAACGCCGTCGGCCATCTTCAAGCTCGGCAGTTTCGGCGCGGTCAAGGACAGAATCTGCGGGCTTACCTGGGGCGCCGAAGACCTCCCGGCTGCGATAGGCGCCGCCACGTCACGCGAAATCGACGGCCGTTACACAGCGCCCTACGAAATGGTCAGGTCACTGGCGCTGTTTGCTGCCCACGCTGCAGGCGTGCAGGCGATCGAGACGGTCTTTCCGGACCTTCGCAATCCGGAGGCCCTTCGTGCCTACGCCGAAAGGGGCCGGCGCGACGGCTTTACGGGAATGATGGCCATTCACCCAGATCAGGTGCCCATCATCAACGAAGCTTTCATGCCTGATGATGCGGAGATCGCAAAAGCGCAAGCCGTTGTCGAAGCATTTCAGGCCAATCCCGGAGCAGGTGTCATCGAACTGGACGGGCGAATGCTCGACTTGCCGCATCTGAAGGCCGCGATGCAGGTTCTGTCGATCGGGAAGCGGGCACGCTGATACAACTGAAGCGCGACAGCGATCGGCCGACCGCAATCCCGCTCCCAGCTTCGCGATGTTTGATCGTTGCTTGGCTAGGGCGCCGCTTGTTTGCCTGCGGATGCAGCGGTCTCTCGCCTGAAGGCGCTCGGGCTCTTTGTCGTCCATTTGCGGAAAGCACGATGAAACGCGCTGGGTTCGGAATAGCCGAGTTGGGTTGCGATGTCGCTGACACTGCCTTTGCCCTGAAGCAACAACTCAATGGCAAGACCGCGGCGGATTTCGTCCTTGATCGCGGCGTAACTTTGCCCTTCCGCCTGCAGCCGGTGGCGAAGGGTCGAGGACGACATTCGCATCTGCATGGCAAGATCGCTGAGGCTCGACCAGGCGGAAGGTGCAGTCTGGCGCAAGCGCTGGCGCACGCTGGCGGCCAGACCGGCGTCATAGCGGTACCGCACAAGAATATTGGCAGGTGCGCCGCGAAGAAATTGCTTCAAGGCCTGTTCTGTTCGCGCGATGGGCAGCTTGAGTACGGTGCGATCGAAAGCGAGGCGGCTGACAGGGTGAGAAAACCGGACCGGAGCGCCAAAAAAAAGGCGGTAATCCGCGCCTTGTCGCGGCTCGGCGCAGCGGAAATCCACGCTGCGGATCGGAATGCGCCGGCCGACCAGCCAGCAGGCGATACCGTGCAGCAGGATCCAGTAGGTCCGGTAGGCAAAGGCAGAGCGGGCCTCGCCCTTGTCCGTCAGCACGATCTCGGCCAGCCCGTCGCGGATGACAAGTTCGCCGGTCGGATCTTCGAGCACGATGCCGAGAAATCGCAAGGCGCGGCGTAGCGCCTGTTCCAGGGTCTTTGCATGCAGCACGCAGTGGCAAAGCAGCGTGAAGCTGCCGCTGCGCATCGGCCGCTCGCCCATGCCGAAGAACTCGTCATCGACCTCGGCCGCGACGGCGAGCCACAGAGCGCCGTAAGTCTCGGCGGAAATCGGCCTGTCGACCATGGGCGGCAAACCCAGCGACGCCAGAACCGGCGCCGTCGGCTTGCCCCGGCGGTGCAGGCAGTCGAGTGCTTCCTCGACGAAGGAGGGCGAGATCATGCGCCGGTCGGCATCGGTCATCGATGGTCCTCAAGTGGCAAAAGTGGCCGAAAAAGGAAAGACACTTCTGTCATCGCTTGCAATATCGCACCGGCGTAGACTTCGGCAAGATGATACGGCTGAAAAGCCGATAGCTTCGATTAAACGCGGCAGGGGAGGGCTGTATGAGGAATCAAAGAATATCGTCCGCACGTCGCCTGGCAGAGACCGGTTTGCCATGCTGATCGCCGGCAAGGTTTTTGTGGTCACGGGTGGCGGGTCAGGCCTCGGTGCTGCTGTCGCCCGCCGGCTGGTCGAGGCCGGTGCCAAAATTGTCGTCGCCGATGTCAACAGCGAAGCAGGCGGGCAGGTGGCTGCCGCATTGGAAGCAAGCGCGTGCTTCGTGCGCACGGATGTCACCAGCGAAGCAGACGGGCGTGCGGCGGTCGATGCAGCGCTGGAAACCTTTGGACACCTGCATGGACTTGTGAATTGCGCGGGTATCGCACCCAGCGAAAAAGTTCTTGGGCGCGACGGTCCCCATCGTCTGGACAGTTTTGCCCGTGCCATCGGCATCAATCTCGTCGGATCCTTCAACATGATCCGTCTGGCTGCCGCCGCAATCCAGAAAGAGGAACCGGACGACGAAGGCGAGCGCGGCGTCATCATAAACACGGCCTCTGTCGCAGCCTTCGACGGGCAGATCGGGCAGGCTGCCTATGCCGCTTCCAAGGGCGGCGTCGTCGGCATGACGCTGCCGATTGCCCGCGAACTTGCCCGCCATGGCATCCGCGTCGTCACGATCGCGCCCGGAATTTTCGAAACGCCGATGATGGCAGGCATGCCGCCGGAGACGCAGGAAGCCCTTGGCAAGAGTGTGCCCTTTCCGCCGCGTCTCGGCCGCCCCGATGAATTTGCCGCATTGGTGCGCCATATCTGTGAGAACAGCATGCTGAACGGCGAAGTCATCCGTCTTGACGGCGCGCTGCGCATGGCGCCGCGATGATGCGGTTCGGAGGTTGAAATGACAGCGCATGATCCCATTGTCATTGTCGGTTCGGCCCGCACGCCCATTGGCGGGTTCCAGGGCGATTTGAATGATGTAGCAGCGTCTCAGCTTGGCGCAGCCGCCATTCGCGCGGCCCTGGAGCGCAGTGGAGTCGCTCCGGAGGCGGTGGAGGAAGTCGTCTTCGGCTGCGTTTTGCCGGCAGGGCAGGGGCAGGCGCCGGCGCGCCAAGCGGCGATCGGCGCAGGGCTGCCCTTCGCGACAGGCGCCACCACCGTCAACAAGATGTGCGGCTCGGGCATGAAGGCGGTCATGCTGGCCCACGACCTGATCGCGGCTGGCAGTGCCAATGTCGCTGTTGCCGGCGGAATGGAAAGCATGAGCAATGCGCCCTATCTGCTCGATCGTGCGCGCGGCGGCTATCGGCTCGGCCACGGCCGGATCATCGACCACATGTTCCTCGACGGGCTGGAGGATGCCTATGACAAGGGCAGGTTGATGGGCACATTTGCCGAGGATTGCGCCGAAGCCTATCAGTTCACCCGCCCCGCCCAAGACGATTTTGCCGTGACCTCGCTGACCCGCGCGCAGAAAGCGATCCACGAGGGCTTTTTCGATCCTGAAATGACGCCTGTGCCGGTAAAGACCGGGAAGACGGAGCAGGTGGTCAGCCGCGACGAGCAGCCGGGAAAGGCGCGGCTCGAAAAAATCCCGACCCTGAAACCCGCTTTCCGCGAAAACGGCACGGTGACGGCCGCCAATGCCAGTTCGATTTCCGACGGCGCGGCGGCGCTGGTGCTGATGCGCCGCTCCGAGGCCGAGCGTCGAGGCGTGGCACCGCTTGCCACCATCATCGGCCACTCGACCCATGCGCAGGCACCCAACCTGTTTGCAACGGCGCCGATTGGCGCACTGAAAAAGCTGAGCGAGCGAACAGGATGGGATCTCAAGGATGTCGATCTGTTCGAGATCAACGAGGCCTTCGCCGTCGTCGCCATGGCGGCGATGCGCGATCTTGACCTGCCGCATGATGCAGTCAACGTCCATGGCGGTGCCTGCGCGCTCGGCCACCCGATCGGCGCATCCGGCGCCCGCGTCATCGTCACACTGTTGGCAGCTCTCGAGCGATACGATCTGAAACGTGGCATGGCCACGCTCTGCATCGGCGGCGGCGAGGCGACGGCCATCGCGGTCGAGCGGCACTGAACGGCTTTTGGGAGGAGGCCGCTTATGATCCTGTCGGAACAGCAAATCCAGATCCGCGATATGGCCCGCGATTTCGCCCGCGAGCGTCTTATGCCGGGCGCCGCCGAGCGGGACGTGTCGCACGCGTTTCCCAAGGACGAATTGCGGGAAATGGGCGATCTCGGTTTCCTCGGCATGCTGGTGCCGGAGGCCTATGGCGGCTCGGAAACGGGCACTGTCGCTTATGCCGTGGCGCTCGAGGAGATCGCCGCCGGTGACGGTCCCTGCTCGACCATTATGAGTGTGCATAGCTCCGTCGGATGCGTGCCGATCCTGAAATTCGGCACCGAGGAACAGAAGCAGCGCTTCCTGCCAAAACTGGCATCCGGCGAATGGATCGGCGGTTTTGCCCTAACCGAGCCGCAGGCCGGCTCCGACGCGTCGAACCTGCGCACCCGCGCCCGCCGCGATGGTGACCATTATGTACTCGATGGTGCCAAGCAGTTCATAACCTCGGGCAAGAACGGCAATGTCATCATCGTTTTCGCCGTCACCGATCCCGATGCCGGCAAGAAGGGCATCACCGCCTTCATCGTGCCGACGGACACGCCGGGCTATGAGGTCGTCCGCGTCGAGCACAAGCTCGGCCTGCATTCCTCCGATACCTGCCAGATCGCCTTTGCCAACATGCGCATTCCGGCCGAGTTGCGGCTGGGCGAAGAGGGCGAGGGCTATAGGATCGCGCTCGCCAATCTGGAAGGCGGCCGCATCGGCATTGCCGCGCAATCGGTCGGTATGGCGCGGGCTGCCTTCGAGGCGGCGCGCGACTATGCCCGCGAACGCATCGCCTTCGGCAAGCCCATCATCGAGCATCAGGCCGTCGCCTTCCGCCTTGCCGACATGGCGACACAGATCACGGTGGCGCGCCAGATGGTTCTGCATGCCGCTGCGCTGAAAGAGGCGGGCGAACCCTGCCTGACGGAGGCATCGATGGCCAAGCTCTTCGCTTCCGAAATGGCCGAGAAGGTCTGCTCGGATGCGATCCAGACCCATGGCGGCTACGGCTACATGTCGGACTATCCGGTCGAGCGCATCTATCGTGATGTGCGCATCTGCCAGATCTACGAGGGAACCAGCGACGTGCAGCGTATCGTGATTGCGCGTAGTCTATAAGAAGAAGCGCCCTACTTCCGGGAGGAGACTGGAAGGTCAGGGCGAAAACGGGAGGAAGAACGAGGCATGACCGAGTTCCCGCAACTGAGCCTGCATGTACCGGAACCGGCCGTCCGGCCCGGCGGCCTGCCGGATTTTTCCAACGTCAACATCGCAAAGGCCGGCTCCGTGCCGCGCCCCGAGGTCGATGCCGCGTCGGAAGACATCCGCGATCTCGCCTATTCGATCATTCGCGTGCTCAACCGCGACGGGGATGCGGTCGGCCCCTGGGCAGGCCTCTTGTCGGATGAAGAGTTGCTGACCGGTCTCAAGCACATGATGAAGCTGCGCGCCTTCGATGCCCGCATGCTGATGGCGCAGCGGCAGGGCAAGACTTCTTTCTACATGCAGCATCTGGGCGAGGAGGCCGTCAGTTGCGCCTTCCGCAAGGCATTGCGCAAGGGCGACATGAACTTCCCAACCTATCGCCAGGCGGGCCTGCTGATCGCCGACGACTACCCGATGGTCGAGATGATGAACCAGATATTCTCCAACGAAAAAGACCCCCTGCGCGGGCGGCAGCTGCCGATCATGTATTCGTCCAAGGAGCATGGCTTCTTCACCATCTCCGGCAATCTCGCCACGCAATATGTCCAGGCGGTCGGCTGGGCCATGGCGTCGGCCATCAAGAACGATACCAAGATCGCCGCCGCTTGGATCGGCGATGGCTCGACGGCGGAATCCGATTTCCACTCGGCGCTGGTCTTTGCCTCGACCTACAAGGCGCCGGTCGTCCTCAACATCGTCAACAACCAGTGGGCGATCTCCACGTTCCAGGGCATTGCCCGTGGTGGCTCGGGCACCTTTGCCGCGCGCGGCCTCGGCTTCGGCATTCCGGCGCTACGGGTCGATGGCAACGACTATCTCGCGGTCTACGCTGTTTCCCTTTGGGCGGCAGAGCGCGCCCGGCGCAACCTCGGTCCTACACTGATTGAATATGTCACCTATCGCGTCGGGGCGCATTCCACCTCCGACGATCCGAGCGCGTATCGCCCTAAAACGGAATCCGAAGCCTGGCCGCTGGGCGACCCTGTTCTACGCCTGAAGAAGCATCTGATTGTTAGAGGTGCCTGGTCCGAAGAGCGGCATGTGCAGGCGGAAGCCGAAATCCTCGACGAGGTGATCCAGGCACAGAAACAGGCGGAGGTGCATGGCACGCTGCATGCGGGCGGCAAACCCTCGGTGCGGGATATTTTCGAAGGCGTCTATGCCGAAATGCCCGCGCATATTCGCCGCCAGCGGCAGAAGGCAGGATACTGACATGGCCAGAATGACGATGATCGAGGCCGTGCGCAGCGCCATGGATGTCTCGATGGAGCGTGACGACGATGTCGTCGTGTTCGGTGAGGATGTCGGCTATTTCGGGGGCGTCTTCCGCTGCACCCAAGGGCTCCAGGCGAAATACGGCAAGACCCGCTGCTTCGACGCGCCGATCAGCGAAAGCGGCATCGTCGGCACCGCGATCGGCATGGCCGCTTACGGCCTGAAACCCTGCGTCGAGATCCAGTTCGCCGATTACATGTACCCGGCCTACGACCAGATCACCCAGGAGGCCGCCCGCATCCGATATCGCTCGAACGGCGACTTTACCTGCCCGATCGTGCTGCGCATGCCGACGGGCGGCGGCATTTTCGGTGGCCAGACGCACAGCCAGAGCCCGGAAGCGCTGTTTACCCATGTCTGCGGCCTGAAAGTCGTCGTGCCCTCCAACCCCTATGACGCCAAGGGCCTGCTGATCGCCTCCATCGAAGACCCCGACCCGGTGATGTTCCTCGAACCGAAGCGTCTCTATAACGGCCCCTTCGACGGCCATCACGACAGGCCGGTGACGCCGTGGTCGAAGCACGAGCTGGGTGAGGTGCCGGAAGGCCATTACAGCATCCCGATCGGCAAGGCGGAAATCCGCCGGCCAGGCTCGGCCGTCACCGTCATCGCCTATGGCACAATGGTGCATGTGGCGCTGGCGGCGGTAGAAGAAATGGGCGTTGATGCCGAAGTCATCGACCTGCGCAGCCTGTTGCCGCTTGATCTCGATACGATCGTGCAATCGGTGACCAAGACCGACCGCTGCGTCGTTGTGCACGAAGCAACACTGACTTCGGGTTACGGCGCGGAACTCGCGGCGCTGGTGCAGGAACATTGCTTCTATCATCTGGAAGCGCCGGTGGTTCGCGTCACGGGCTGGGATACGCCTTATCCTCACGCACAGGAGTGGGATTATTTCCCCGGACCCGGTCGGGTCGGGCGTGCGCTTGCCGAAGTGATGGAGGCGTGACCATGGGCGAATTCATCATCAAGATGCCGGATGTCGGCGAAGGTGTTGCCGAGGCAGAACTTGTCGAATGGCACTGCAAGGTCGGCGATCCCGTCCGCGAGGACATGATCCTTGCCGCAGTTATGACCGATAAGGCGACCGTCGAAATCCCGTCTCCGGTGAGCGGCACTGTGCTCTGGCTGGGCGCCGAGATCGGCGACATCGTCGCCGTGAAGGCGCCGTTGGTGCGGATCGAGGTGGTGGGCGAGGGCGGCGAGGCGGAAGCGGTTCCGACGGCGGAAACGGTGACAGCCGAGCCTGATGAACAGGTTACGCGAAAGGCTGGAAGCCTTCCACCGGTCGAGAGGGAAAAGCCGGCTGGAACCGCACCGGTTATGAAGGCCGCGACTGCCAAGCCTCCGGTTCAGGCCGTTGCCGACAAGCCGCTGGCATCGCCGGCCGTCCGCCTGCGGGCGCAGGATGGCGGCATCGACCTGCGGCAGGTCACGGGCACTGGCCCGGCCGGCCGCATCACCCATGACGATCTCGACCAGTTTCTCGCCCGTGGCGCGCAGCCGCAGGCAGCATCGACCGGTCTCGCCAAGCGGACCGCGGTCGAGGAGATCAAGGTCACCGGCCTGCGCCGCCGCATTTCGGAAAAGATGGTGCTGGCCACCTCACGTATTCCGCACATTACCTATGTCGAGGAGATCGACGTTACCGATCTGGAGGATTTGCGCGCGACAATGAATGCCGGCCGCAAGCCGGACCAGACCAAGCTGACGATCTTGCCCTTCCTGATGCGGGCCATGGTGAAAGCCATCGACGAGCAGCCGGTCGTCAACGCCACTTTCGACGATGATGCGGGCATCATCAGCCGGCATGCAGCCGTCCATATCGGCATCGCCACCCAGACGCCGGCAGGTCTCACCGTCCCCGTGGTGCGTCATACGGAAGCGCGCGGCATCTGGGATTGCGCGGCGGAAGTCGTCCGGCTGGCCGATGCCGCCCGGACAGGTTCTGCTCTGCGCGAAGAACTGTCCGGCTCGACCAT
The DNA here is from genome assembly GCA_900472785.1 of Hyphomicrobiales bacterium. GTDB lineage: Bacteria > Pseudomonadota > Alphaproteobacteria > Rhizobiales > Rhizobiaceae > Pararhizobium. The sequence goes on from UCJH01000020.1 coordinate 34,988, forward strand.
CACCATCACCTCGCTCGGCGCCATGGGCGGTATCGCCACGACGCCGATCATCAACCATCCGGAAGTGGCGATCGTTGGGGTCAACAAGATCATGATCCGGCCGGTCTGGGATGGCAGCCAGTTCATTCCGCGCAAGATGATGAACCTGTCCTCCAGCTTCGATCACCGGGTGGTGGACGGCTGGGATGCGGCGACCTTCGTGCAGCGGATCAAGGCGCTGCTCGAAACGCCAGCGCTGATTTTCATTGAAAGCTGAGCCCATGAAAGAGATCGTCTGCAAACTTCTCGTCATCGGTGCCGGTCCGGGCGGCTATATCTGTGCCATCCGGGCCGGTCAGCTCGGGGTCGATACCGTCATCGTCGAAGCCGTTAAGGCCGGCGGCACCTGTCTCAATATAGGCTGCATCCCCTCCAAGGCGCTGATCCATGCGGCGGAGGAATTCGAGAAGGTCAGCCATATGGCTGGTGGCAAGAGCCCGCTCGGCATTTCCCTCGATGCACCGAAACTCGATCTGGCCAAAACAATCGCCTGGAAGGACGGTATCGTTGGCCGTTTGAACAGCGGCGTGCTGGGATTGCTGCGCAAGGCCCGGGTCAAGATCGTCCATGGTCGTGCGAAGTTTCGGGACGGCAAGACCATCGAGGTCGAGACGGAAACGGGATTACAGGTCATCCGCGCCGAGACCGTGGTGATCGCCACTGGTTCCGAGCCGGTCGAACTGCCGTTTTTGCCCTTCGGCGGCCCGGTGATCTCCTCGACCGAAGCTCTGTCTCTGAAAACCGTTCCGCAAAAGCTGGTCGTTGTCGGCGGTGGCTATATCGGGCTTGAGCTCGGCACCGCCTTTGCAAAGATGGGTTCGTCGGTGACGGTTGTGGAAGCCACCCCGCAAATCCTGCCGCAATATGATGCCGACCTGGTCAAGCCGGTGGCCAACCGCCTTGCCGATCTCGGCATTCGTGTGCTGACCGGCGCCAAGGCCGAGGGGCTTTCGGGCGGTACGTTGCTGATCGAGACTGCGGAAGGCGCAGAAGAGCAGCTTTCCGCCGACAAAATCCTGGTGACCGTCGGTCGCAAGCCGCGCACGGAAGGTTGGGGGTTGGACGAACTGGACCTTGATCGCGCCGGCAAATTCCTGCGCGTCGACGACCGCTGCCGGACATCCATGCGCGGCATCCATGCGATCGGCGATATTACCGGTGAGCCGATGCTCGCCCACCGCGCCATGGCGCAAGGCGAGATGGTGGCGGAGATCGTCGCAGGCAAAAAGCGGACTTGGGACAAGCGCTGCATTCCGGCCGTTTGTTTTACCGATCCGGAAATCGTCACCGCAGGCCTATCGCCGGACGAGGCGCGGGCGCAAGGCTACGAGATCCGTGTCGGGCAGTTCCCTTTCAACGCCAATGGGCGTGCCATGACCATGCTGTCCGAGGAGGGCTTCGTGCGGATCGTAGCGCGCGCCGATAGCAATCTCGTCCTCGGCGTGCAGGCGGTCGGCGCCGGCGTTTCGGAACTCTCGAGCGCCTTCGCGTTGGCGATCGAAATGGGCGCGCGTCTAGAAGACATCGCGGCGACAATCCACGCCCATCCAACCCGTAGCGAAGGCTTTCAGGAAGCCGCGATGAAAGCACTTGGCCATGCCCTCCATGTCTGACCCCAGCACATCGCAAGCTGAAACGCTGGCCGAGCGCAAGGGTGCGCTCGGCTGCATCCGGCTCAATCGTCCGAAGGCGCTCAACAGCCTGACTTTGGGAATGGTGCGCGATATCGAAAAGGCACTCGATGATTTCGAGCGCGATCCCGCTATAGCCGCCGTCCTCGTGACGGGCGAGGGTGAGCGCGGACTTTGCGCCGGCGGCGATATCCGCGCCATCTATGACGGCGGCAAGGCGGGCTCCGACGCGCCGGCGACTTTCTGGCGCGAAGAATACAGGCTCAATGCCCGCATCGGCGGCTACCCGAAACCGTATATCGCGGTTATGGACGGCATCGTCATGGGCGGCGGTGTCGGCATTTCCGTCTATGGCAGCCATCGCATTGTCACCGAGCGCACCCGTTTCGCAATGCCGGAGACGGGCATCGGCTTCTTCCCGGATATCGGCGCGTCCTGGTTCCTGACGCGGCAGGACAATGAGCTTGGAACCTTTGTCGGTTTGGCGGGCGAGCCATTGGGTGCCGGCGACGCCATCCTTGTGGGCCTCGCCGATGTTTTCGTGCCCTCCGATCGGCTGGCGGCGATGGCGCAAGCCCTGGCATCGTTGCCGGCGGGGAGGTCGCCATCGGCAGTTTCCCAGGCAATCGAAAACTTTTGCGAACCGCCACCTTCTGGTGGTCTCAAGCCCCAACAGGACTTGATCAATCGCCTTTTTGCATTCGACACCATCGAGAAGATTTTCGCCGCCCTGTGCGCTGACAGCGACCCTTTCGCCGAAAAGCTTCTCTCGGTTCTTTCTGCCAAATCGCCGCTCAGTCTTAACGTTACGCTGCGGCTGCTGCGGCTCGGCCGACAAACGAAAGAGCTGGAGGATTGCCTTGAGCGGGAGTTTGCGGCCACCGCCGCAGTCTTGCGCAGCCATGATTTTTACGAGGGCGTCCGCGCCGCCGTCATTGACAAGGACCGCAATCCGCAATGGCGGCCGGCGCAGCTTGCCGATGTTACCGCTGCAGACATCGATGCTTATTTCCGGCCCTCCGCTCGCCCGCTCTTTGCAGACAACTCCACGGAAGGATCACGCATATGACGATCGGTTTTATCGGTCTTGGTCACATGGGCGGCCCGATGGCCGCCAATCTCGTCAAGGCTGGTTCTGCGGTTCAGGGGTTCGATCTGTCGCAACCTCTGCTGGGCGACGCGCGCGACAAGGGCGTGACTGCCTGCGCATCGCTTGCCGAGGCGGTTGCCGGCGTCGATACGGTGATCACCATGCTGCCTGCCGGCAAGCATGTGCTGTCGGTCTGGGAGGAACTGGTGGCATCTGTCCCGTCCGGCACGCTGCTGATCGACTGCTCGACCATCGACATCGACAGCGCCCTAAAGGCGCATGAGATGGCTGCCGCAAAGGGTTGCCCATCGCTCGACGCGCCGGTATCCGGTGGCACCGGCGGTGCGGCTGCCGGCACGCTGACCTTCATGATCGGCGGTGCGGAACAGGCCTTTGCGGACGCGGCACCGATCTTCCAGGCCATGGGCAAGAAGATCATTCACTGCGGCGGCGCGTCGGCGGGGCAGGCGGCGAAGATCTGCAACAACATGATCCTCGGCATCAGCATGATTGCTGTCGGAGAGGCCTTCGTGCTGGGCGAAAAGCTTGGCCTTTCACATCAGGCGCTGTTCGATGTCGCCTCGGTTTCATCCGGCCAGTGCTGGTCCCTGACCACCTATTGCCCCGTGCCGGGACCGGTCCCGACATCACCGGCGAACAATGGGTATAAGCCGGGCTTTGCCGGCGCCCTGATGCTCAAAGACCTGAAGCTGGCGCAGGAGGCGGCGCAATCCGCCGGCGCGACAACGCCGCTCGGCGCCAAGGCTGCTGAACTCTATGCGTTGTTCAACGAGCTTGGAAACGGCGACAGGGATTTTTCCGGCATCATCGACATGCTGCGGCAACAATCCGCTGCCAAGCCCTGAAATCCGCGCAAGAGGATCATCCCATGGAAAAACCGATCATCGTCGAACAGCAGGACCGCGTCGTCATCGTCACGCTGAACAGGCCGGCGGCCCGCAACGCGCTGAATTCCGGTATCATGAACGCGCTCGCCTCCGAGCTGGCGCCGCTCGATCGTGATCCCGGCGTCGGTTGCTTTGTGCTCACGGGATCGGAAAAGGCCTTTGCCGCCGGAGCCGATATCAAGGAGATGGCCGACAGGTCTTTTCCGGACATGTTCGGCGAGGACTTCTTTGCCGCCTGGGACCGGTTCGCATCGTTCCGGACGCCGAAGATCGCTGCCGTCTCCGGTTATGCGCTGGGCGGCGGCTGCGAGTTGGCGATGATGTGCGATATGATCTTCGCGTCGGAAACCGCTATGTTCGGCCAGCCAGAGATCAAGCTCGGCGTCATCCCCGGCATGGGTGGCTCGCAGCGGCTGACAAAGCTTGTCGGCAAGGCGAAGGCGATGGATATGATCCTGACCGGCCGGATGATGGACGCGATCGAAGCCGAACGCTGCGGCCTCGTCGCCCGGGTGCTTCCGGCCGACAAGCTGATGAACGAAACTCTGGCTGCGGCCAAGACGATCGCCGGCTACGGCAAGCTCGCAACCATGGCTGCGCGCGAGGCTGTCGACAGGGCGCTGGAGAGTGGCCTGCGGGAGGGCATCCTGTTCGAGCGCCGGATTTTCCACGGCCTGTTCGCGACCGACGACCAGAAGGAAGGCATGGCCGCCTTCATCGAGAAACGGCAACCGCAATTCCAGGGCAAATGAAGCGAGCGGCCTGGGTTCCGGGCTGATTTTTCCACTGTCCATCGTCCATTTGAAAATCCATTCCTCGGCAACTCCAAAAATCTATTTAAGCTATAGATATTATTAATTTCTACATTGGTTCGTTGGTCGAAAAGTGGGGTATGATGGATAACGAAGAAAAGTCCGGCTTTGGCCGGCGTGAATTGCTGAAGCTCTCGGTTCTTGCCGGAACTGTCGCCGCAGGTGCGGGTCTTCTGAGGCCACAGCCGGCCTTTGCGCAGGCAGGCGAGCTTTCGCTCAAGGGGAAACGCATCGGAATCAGCACGGCGGGAACCGATCATTTCTTCGATCTGCAGGCCTACAACGCGCAGATCGAGGAAGTGAAACGACTGGGGGGCGAGCCGATCGCCGTCGATGCGGGCAGAAACGACGGCAAGCTTGTCGCGCAGCTGCAGACGCTGATCGCCCAGAAGCCCGATGCGATCGTACAGCTGCTTGGCACGCTCACGGTCATCGATCCCTGGCTCAAGAAGGCGCGTGATGCAGGCATCCCGGTTCTGACGATCGACGTCGGATCGACGAATTCGCTCAACAACTCGACCTCCGACAACTGGGGGATCGGCAAGGATCTCGCGCTGCAGCTGGTCTCGGATATCGGCGGTGAAGGCAATATCGTGGTCTTCAACGGCTTCTACGGCGTTACACCCTGCGCCATCCGATACGATCAGCTGGTCAATGTGGTGAAGTATTTCCCGAAGGTCAAAATCATCCAGCCGGAACTACGCGACGTGATCCCGAATACGGTTCAGGACGCCTTTACGCAGATTACGGCAATTCTCAACAAGTATCCGGAAAAGGGTTCGATCAAGGCAGTCTGGTCGGCCTGGGACATACCGCAACTCGGCGCCACGCAGGCGCTGACGGCGGCTGGCCGCACCGAGATCAAGACCTATGGCGTCGATGGCAGTCCGGAGGTGCTTCAGCTTGTGGCCGATCCGTCCTCGCCGGCGGCGGCCGATGTTGCCCAGCAACCGGCCGAACTCGGCCGCGTCGCCATTCAGAACGTCGCGCGCCTGCTGGCGGGCGAGACGCTGCCCCGGGAAACCTACATACCGGCAATCCTCGCCAACAAGGCGAACGTCAAAGAGGTCTCCAAGAAACTCGGCATCGGCTGACATTGAAGCTTCTCTATCTTCGTCTGGGCGCTTCCGTGCCCAGACGTTTTTTTCTTCAAGCAGAAATGGATATTGGAGGTCGATGTGAGCCAACCATCTCCGCAGGGCGCAACGGCGCTTGCCTTGAATATTCGGGGTGCCGTCAAGCATTTCGGCGGCGCGCGCGCCCTGTCCGGTGCCTCGCTTGCCGTCCGCCGCGGTACGGTTCACGGTCTCGTCGGCCAGAACGGCGCCGGAAAATCCACGCTGATCAAGCTGCTCGCCGGACTGCACACGCTGGATGAAGGGGTGATCGAGATCGAGGGGCAGGCCCAAGACACCTTGACGCCACACCTCGCAGAGGAACTCGGCATTCATTTCATTCATCAGGACCGGCTTCTTGTGCCTACATTCACTGTCGGCGAGGCCCTGTTTCTCGGCCGCGAACCGCGTATTGCGGGAACGCCGTTTCTTGACAGGCGCGCCATGCAAAGGCAGGCGGCCGCGATCCTCGACCGCTATTTCGGTATACGCCTGCCGAACAGTGCCCTGATCGCCGATCTCAGCACCGCCGAAAAACAGATCGTCCAGATCACACGGGCCCTTCTTCACAGTCCGAAGATCCTCGTCTTCGACGAGCCGACGGCCGCACTGGTGCGCCGGGAAGCCGATATCCTCTTCAGCCTCATTCGACGACTGAAGGAGGAGGGGATCACGATCATCTATATCTCGCACTATCTTGGCGAGATCGAAGCGCTTTGCGATACCGTGACCATCCTGAGAAACGGTATCGATGTGGCGACGCTCGCGGTTCGCGATACGTCCGCAGCCGCCATCGCCTCGCTGATGATCGAGCGCGACATCGAAGAAATGTTTCCGAAGCGCACGGTCGCAATCGGCGATCCTGTCCTGTCGGTCAGCCGTCTATCTTCTCCGGGCAAGTATCACGATATTTCCTTCACCGTGAGGCGAGGCGAGGTCCTAGGTGTGACAGGCCTTCTTGGTTCTGGCGCAAAGGAGCTTCTCCGCACGCTTTTCGGGCTTGAACCAGCACTTTCGGGCGAAATTCTTGCCGGCGGCAAGGCCGTGCGCTTCAAACGGCCGTCGGATGCCGTGCGCGACCATCTGGCGCTGGTGCCGGAAGATCGGCGTGGTAACGGCGTTGCGCTCGACCTGAGCGTGACGGAAAATACCACGCTTGCCGGTTTGAAGCGTTTTACCCGTCTGGGATTTCTCGATCCGGCTCGCGAACGGGCGGAGGTCGATGGGCTGATCGAAAGGCTGCAGGTCAAGACGAGCGGGCGGGACGCGCTTTTGCGGGCGCTATCAGGCGGCAACCAGCAGAAGGTGGCGATCGCCAAGTGGCTGAGCCGCCAGTCAGAGATTTATCTGCTCGACGAACCGACGGTCGGTGTCGATGTGGGCTCGAAGGTCGAGATATACAAGCTGATCGGCGAGCTCGCGGAGCGCGGCGCAGGCGTACTCGTCCTGTCTTCGGATCTCGCGGAGCTTGTCGGGATTACGGACCGTATTCTGGTTCTTTTCCGCGGGCGTGTCGTGAAGGAATTCGTTTCATCGGACACATCACCGGATGCCGTGCTCGCAGAGGCAACCGGCTCGCTGGAAGGACGCCGCCATGTCGGTTGACGTATCCTTCACACCTACCCTTGGTGCAGAGAACGCAGCGCCGCAATCCAGGCGCCGCAGCTGGGGCGGTCAGGCCGCCGCCATCGCGCTACGGGGTGGTTCCTTCGTGGCTTTCGCAGCCATTCTCCTTTATTTTTCGCTGGCAGCACCATTTTTCTTCACGCTGGGAAACATCGGCAACGTGCTGGGGCAATCGGCGATCCTCGGGGTGTTGGCGATCGGCCTGACGGTTGTCATCATCGCCGGCGGCTCCAACGTCGTTACCGGCGGCATAGACCTCTCGGTCGCCGCCAATATGGGATTTAGCGCCGCCGTCTATGCCAGCGTAATTCAGCTCGGCTATGGTGACGGACCGGCGGTCCTCGCCAGCCTTTCAACCGGCGCGCTCATCGGTGCCGTCAATGCTTTCGCGGTGGTCGTCGTCGGTGTCGTCCCACTCCTGGCGACGCTTGCCGTCATGAATGTCGTGGCGGGACTGGAGCTGGTGCTGACCCAGAACACTGTTGTTCCCGCGACCACCGACTTTCTATCGTTCCTTTCTGCCGCCGGGCCTTTCGGCCTGCCGGTGCTCGCTTATGGTCTTCTCGCTTTCACCGCCGTTGCAACGGCGGTTGTCCAGTTCACCCCGACGGGTCTGCGACTGTATGCAACAGGCGAATTTCCGGATGCGGCCCGCGCCGCCGGTCTCCCGGTCAGGCGGCTTATAGCCGGATCGTTCCTTGCAAGCGGTGTCTGCGCGGGACTGGCCGGCATCCTGTCGGTTTCTTATCTGAGCGGCAGCACGACCGGTGCCGGGGACATGCTCCTGCCGGTCGTCGTGACGGCCCTTCTCGGCACGGTATTTTCGCGCCGGCTTGTCCCAACCATCACCGGCACATTGCTTTCGGCGCTGCTTGTCGGCTTTCTGGTGAACGGCTTCCAACTCATGAATATTTCCAGCACGCTGGTGAATGGCGTCCAAGGGCTCCTGATCATTCTCGTGGTGTCCGCGACCACGCTTCTGCGCAGACAGGAGGCCTGAATTCATGCCCTCAACTATTCTATACGGCGGCGCAAGCCGTGGTCGGCACCTTCTGGATCACCTCGTCCGGTATGCGCTCATCGCGGCGATCGTCACGGTCTTTGCGGCTTTTTCCGCAGCGGCGCCGACCTTTCTCGCACCTGCGAACCTGCAGAGCATTCTCGTCAACAATTTCACCTTGCTCGCCATCGTCGCTATCGCCATGACATTTGCCGTTTCGGCCGGCGGCATCGATCTCTCGGTGGGAACGGCCATCGATTTTGCCAGCTTTACCTTTGTCTCCCTCGTGCTTGCAGGGCAACCGGTTCCGCTGGCCGTGCTCGCCGGAATCGCAAGCGGCGCGCTTGTTGGGGTCTTCAATGCCGCCCTCATCGCCGGTATCGGCATTTCGCCGTTCCTGGCAACGCTTGGCACCCTCTTCATCGGGCGCAGTCTGCAGCAGCTTCTCACCAATGGCGGCAATCCCGTCTATCTTCCACCTGCCGGCGTTCCAGAGGCATTCCGGTTCATCGGTCATGGAACTGTCTTCGGCATTCCCTTTCCGCTTGTCGTGGTCTTTCTCGTGATCGTCGGCAGTGGCGTTGCGCTGTCGAAAACGCGCTTTGGTCGCGTCGTCACCGCGATCGGTATCCAGACCAGCGTGGCGCGCTATTCGGGTGTTGCGGTGCCGGCGCACATCGCCGTCACCTATGTTTTGACCGGTGCGGTCGCGGCCATCGCCGGACTGATCCTGACGTCGACGGTGACCGTGTACATTCCCTCATCCGGCAACGCCTTCCTGCTCAATGCCATCGGAGCGACATTTATCGGCACGACCCTCAGCCCGCTCGGACGCCCCAATATTCCCGGGACCGTACTCGGTGTTCTTCTCCTGAGCATCGTCGCCAACGGGTTGCTGTTGACCGGCCTGAACTTCTACTGGCAACAGGTCGGCACGGGCCTCTTGATCTTTGTGGTTCTGTCGATCAGCTTCATCAATCAGAAAGCCAAGCGACGGGCGTGATTTCCGGCTTGCTTCCCGCGGCGCCTGCAACGGTCAACGTGGCATATCCGGATCGCGCAGACCTTTGAACTTCATGCAAGGACTAACGTGGCCAGACCTATCCAGCTCTACGCCTTCGACATGAATTGCGTCGGGCACATCAATCACGGCCTCTGGACGCATCCGCGCGACAGTTCGCTGCGCTATACCGACCTTGACTACTGGACCGATCTTGCGAAAACCGCAGAGCGGGGAAAGTTCGATGGGATATTCCTTGCGGATATCGTCGGCGTCTACGACGTCTATCAGAACCGCCCGGATGCAGCCATTCGTGCCGCCGCGCAGATCCCGGTCAATGATCCGCTGATTCCCCTGTCTGCGATGGCGCTCGTGACCCAGCATCTCGGCTTCGGGGTGACGGTCAACACAACATATGAGCCCCCCTTTCTCTTCGCGCGCCGGATGTCGACGCTCGACCATTTGACGAAGGGCCGGATCGGCTGGAACATCGTCACCGGCTATCTCGACAGCGCTGCCCGCAGCATGGGACTGGCGCGACAGCCCGAGCACGATGCCCGATACGAGGCCGCCGAGGAGTATCTCGAAGTCCTCTACAAGCTCTGGGAGGGCAGTTGGGCGGATGATGCCGTTCTGCGTGACCAGAAAGGGCGCGTGTTCGCCGATCCCGCGCGGGTCCGCGCCGTTCGGCATGAGGGGCAGCACTATCGGGTCGATGGCATCCACCTCAGCGAGCCCTCGCCGCAGCGGACGCCAGTGCTGTTTCAGGCCGGGGCCTCCAGCCGGGGCCAGGACTTCGCGGCACGCCACGCCGAAACTGTTTTCGTCGCCAGTTCATCGCCGAAATCGGCACGTGTGCTTGTCGATGGCCTGCACAAGCGCGCTGCCGAGCTGGGTCGATCGGGTGGTGCAATCAAGGTGCTGAACCTGGTGACGGTCGTTACCGGTCGTACGGAGCGCGAGGCGCAGGAAAAGGTCGAGGACTATCGACGACATGCCAGCGCCGAAGCGTCGCTTGCGCATTACTCGAGCTCGATCGGTATCGATCTTTCACAGTTTGCGCTGGATGAGCCGATCCTCGACACGCAAACGAATGCCAATCAATCCGCTCTTGCCGCTCTGACAGGGGGACGGGAAGGAGCGACGATGCGGCAGGTCATTGATCAGATGGTGCTCGGGAGCCGGCAGAAGCCGATTGTCGGTAGCCCGGAACAGATTGCCGATCATTTCCAGACATGGATGGAGGAGGGCGGGATCGATGGTTTCAATCTTGCCCGGACGGTTGCGCCGGAGAGCCTGACGGATTTTGTCGATCTTGTGGTGCCGGTGCTGCAGGAGCGCGGCCTGTTCAAGCACGATTATGCGCCGGGCACCCTGCGGCAGAAACTGTTCGGCGGAGATACGGGACGCCTGCCCGAAAATCACCCGGCTGCGGCCTACCGGTTCCGATAGGCTGCAGCCTTACAATCAGGCCCGGTGATCGATACGGGCGACAAGACGGTCGCCCAGCCACTGGATCCCGCAAACGATCACAATGAGAACGATGACGACCGCGATCATCACGCCGGTCTCGAAACGCTGGTAGCCGTAGCGGATTGCCAGATCTCCGAGGCCGCCGGCGCCGATGGCACCTGCCATGGCCGATGCGCCGATCAGAGTGACAAGCGTCACGGTAAAACCGGCGACGATGCCCGGCAGAGCTTCCGGCACCAGCACCTCGCGGATGATGGTCCAGCGATTGCCGCCCATGGCGCGGACGGCTTCGATCAGGCCGCGATCGACTTCCCGGAGCGAAACCTCCGCGATCCGGGCGTAATAGGGTGTAGCAGCGATCGCCAGCGGTACGATAGCCGCCCAGGTTCCGAGCGCCGTTCCGACAATCAGGCGGGTGACGGGAATGAGGGCGACCAAAAGGATGATGAAGGGCACCGAGCGAAAGCCGTTGACGATCGCGCCGAGCAGCCGGCTGATCCAGAGATTTTCGGCGATGCCGCCGCGATCGGTGGCAACGAGTGCTAATCCGAGCGGCAGGCCGGCAATCAGCGAAATCAGGCCTGACGCGCCGGTCATCAGCAGGGTCTCCCAGATCGAACGGAGAAGCAGATCAAACAGGACGGGCGTCATAACCAAGGACCTCCACGCGAGCCGAGCGGCCCTTCAAGAATTGCAGAACGGAGTCCAGACGAGACGGATCAGGCACGCCAATGAAGAATCGCGCAACCGGTTGCTCCTGGATGTGGTCGATGCCGCCATGGATCAACCGGAAGGCATGCGGCAATGCAGCCGAGAGATCGGCAAACAGCGGCGCGTTGGCGTCCGGCCCGGCCAGATCGACGCTGAGTACCGCTTCGCCGACCGGGTTCTGGGTAAGGCTTTGGCCAATATGATCGGGCAGTTGCGGCCGGATGGTGTTCAGGAGGCTTTTCGTGGTTTCGCTTCGTGGATCGGCAAAGACCGACCAGACCGCTCCTTCCTCGACGATGCGCCCGCCGTCGATGACCGCGACCCGATCGGCGATGTTGCGCACTACTTCCATCTCATGGGTGATCAGGAGAATGGTGAGGTCGAGCTTTTTGTTGATGTCCTTGAGAAGCGTCAGGATCGCATGGGTGGTCTCCGGATCAAGCGCCGATGTCGCTTCATCCGAGAGAAGCAGGGCGGGTCTTGCGGCCAGTGCGCGGGCGATGCCGACACGCTGCTTCTGCCCACCGGAAAGCGACGAGGGATAGGCCCTTGCCTTTTCCGAAAGCCCGACCAAGTCCAGCAGTTCCGCCGCACGTTGCAGCCGGGCGGCCTTCGGCAGGCCTTCGATCTTCAACGGCAGGGCGACATTTTCCTCGACCGTCTTGGCCGACAGCAGATTGAAGTGCTGAAAGATCATACCGATCTTGCGCCGGAGCGGCTGCAACTGGCTCTCCGAAAGGCCGGTGATGTCGCGGCCCTCGATAAGGACCTGCCCCGAATCGGGCCGTTCCAGCCCGTTGAGGCAGCGTATGAGCGTGGATTTGCCGGCACCGCTGCGACCGATGATGCCCAGAATTTCGCCTTTGCGGACGCTAAGCGAAACCCCATCAAGAGCCGCCGTCTTGCCGAAGTGGCGCCTGACATCTATCAAGCTGACGACATCCGGCCTTTCCTGGGCATCTCGAAGCGTGGCAATTGGGGCCACGTTGGTGTGGGAATTCATGGAACGTCCTTTCCGCTTGCGCGGCAATCGTGGTCAATGCCAAAGGCGGCCCGGACGTAAAGCCCGACGACCGCCTCGACAATGTGTTTGTACCTGGTGCGTATCAGTATGCGCTGATGCCGGTACCCTTGTAGACGCGATCGAACTCGGCCTTGACCGTTTCGTTCTGGTAGGCTGATACAAGGGTCTTCACCCAGGCTTCCTTCTCGTTGCCTTCCTTGACTGCAATGAAGTTGCGGTAGGGGTTGTCGTTAACCGGCTCCTGCGCAATGCGGTTTTCCGGTGTCAGACCGCTTTTCAGAGCCCAGTCGGTGTTGACGACGGCGCCATCCAGATCCTCGATGGCGCGGCCAACAACGCCGGCATCCAGTTCCTTGATCTCGATCTTCTTCGGATTCTCGACGATGTCGGCGATCGTTGCCAGAATGCCGGTGCCGTCCTTCAGCTTGATCAGTCCCTCATTCTGCAACACGCGCAGGGCGCGGCCCTCGTTCGACGGATCGTTCGGGACGCCGATGACCGCACCTTCCGGAAGGGCAGCGATTTCGGTAAATTTCTTCGAATAGAGGCCGATCGGCCAGACGCCGGTGTAGCCGACGGGAACGATCTTGTAGCCGTGCGTCTTGATCTGGTTTTCAAGATAGGGGAGATGCTGGAAGGCATTGGCGTCGATCTCGCCACGGTCGAGCGCTTCGTTGGGTTGCGTATAGTCGTTGAAAACCACGGTTTCGATGGTCAGGTTCTGTTTGGCCGCCTCAGCCGTGACGACGCGCCAGACGTCTTCGTCCTCGCCGCTGATGATGCCGACCTTGATCGATTTTGCCTCCTGGGCAAAGGACGTGTCAGGGAGCGAGGAGACCGTGACGGCGAATGTCGAGGCGAGCAGGGCCGCAAGCGCTGTGCGGCGCGACAGCGTTGTCGCCTTGAAAAGGGATGTGATAATGTTGCTCATGAAGGTTTCCTATACAAGTCCTGGGAGGATGAAATCCGAAACACGGGAGGAATGTTTCTGCGGATAAGATCGCAAATGCCCGTTTGATGACCCAAGCATGATTATTTGTTGTGCAGTTTGATGTGGGAAAAACCTTCTCCTTGCCGCCTCAAATGGCGACCAATATTCCATAAAATTTATGTACTATTCGCCTGACTGTCATTCCTGTTGCCAATGGCGTGTGGCGTTTCGCAAGCCATGATGTCGTGGAACTTTGTGCAGGTGATGGTAGAATTCAGCGCGTGTTGCGCCCGAGCCCGTAGGTGAGTGCCAGGGCGCCGACCAGAACGGCGCCCTTGACGAAGTCCTGGGTGTAATAGGGTGCGTTTAGCATCGTCAGGCCGTTCAGCAGAATGCCGACGAAGACGGCGCCGACGATTGTCCCGAAGACGTTGGGGCGCCGCAGGCCGAGAACCGCAAATCCGATCAGCGATGCGGCAACCGCATCCATCAGCAGCGATCCTCCGGAAGAGACATCGCCACGTCCCACGCGGGCGGCAACGATGACGCCGCCAAGCGAGGCAAGGGTGCCGGAGAGCACATAGGCGAGTGTTTTGAGGCGTGGAACCGAGGCGCCCGCAAGCCGCGTTGCAACCTCGTTGCCGCCGGTGGCAAACAAAAGGCGGCCAATGCGGGTGTGCTCCGTCAAGATGTAAAGCGCGAGCGCGACCAGAAGCATGACCACGACCGGGACGGGAACGACACCGAACAAAGCGGACCGGCCGATCAGCAGGAATGCCGGATCGTAGCTGCCGGTTGCCGTCGATCCGTCGGGAAGAATGAGCCCGGATGAAATTGAGCGGCCTGCCGTCGGGATCAGCTGGAGACCGCTCAGCAGGAACATCACGGCGAGCGTTGCAAGAAGGTCGGGCACTCTCAGCTTGACGATCAGAAAGGCGTTGAAAAGCCCGACGATGGCGCCGAAGGCGAGAACCAGCGGCACGGTGAGCGGCGCATTCAGCCCCCAGACGATCATTGCATAACTTGCCGCCATGACGCTGGACGCCGCAACCGCGCCAATCGACAGGTCGAAGCCGCCGACAGCCAGAGTGACTGTGACGCCGGTGCCAAGAATGGCGACCACCGATACGGCCTGCAAAATGCTCATCTGGTTGGCGAGATTGATGAAAGCGGGCTGCGCGATCGAGAAACCGACGATCATGGCGGCCAACAGGATGAAGACGGCGCCGGTGCGCACGAGTGTCCGCAACCGATCGAAGGAGATCGATAGCGCGCCGGCGCTCAAGGCCGGCGTTTGGGCCGATGTCTGGTGATCGATCGGTGTCATCCTGCTGCTGCCTCGTATGTGGGCGCCGATACCGGGCTGAAAGTTGCCGGTTTCAACGTGTGATGGTCGATGAAGAGAATCCGGTCGGCGACTTCGAGAGCCTCCTCCGGATCGGATGTCGCGATCAGCGTGGCGCGCTCGGAATTGGCGCGGATCGCCGCAATGATGTCATGGCGGGCGCCGACATCGACGCCTTGGAAAGGTTCGTCGAGCAAAAGAAGGCGACTGGGTTCCGCGTTCCACCGTCCGAGAATAACCTTTTGCTGATTGCCGCCGGACAGGGAGGCCATCGCGGCGTTCGGGCCGGATGCCCTTATGCCGAGCCGATGAATGGCGCGTTCGGCTTCCGTCTGTTCGCGCCGGCCGAGAAGAAATCCGGAAGGAAACCAGGTTGAAAGATGGGGCATGCTGATGGTCGCGGCGAGCGAGTTTCCCGGCCAATCCGCAGGCATGAGGGAGGAACGATGCCTGTCTTCCGCAGCCATATACACCCCGGCATCGATCGCTTCGCGAACGCTTCCGGGCGCATAGGGACGACCATCGAGATACATGGTGCCGCCGGCAAGCCTTTTGTCACCGAAAATCGCCGAGAGAAGACGGCTCTTTCCCGCGCCGAGCACGCCGGAAATCGCGACGACCTCACCAGCGTGAACTTCGAAACCGAAGGGCGCCGCACCGGGCAGGAGTGCGGCGTTCCGCATTTCGAAGATTGGTCCGCCCGCCGCCTTGCGTATGTCCGGACGCGCTGAGCGGAGGGGGCGGCCGATCATTGCTTCGATGGCCTTTTCAAAATCGACGGGGCGATGAAAGTTCCCGACGACCTGGCCGCCGCGCATGACGACAACCCTGTCCGCCAGCGCTTGCAGATCGGCTGTCCGGTGGGAGATATAAAGAATAGCCATTCCTTCGCCGCGCAAGCGTTTCAGGATCCGATAAAGCCGCTCCGATTCCGGTCCGGAGATGCTGGCTGTCGGCTCGTCGAGAATGAGGACCGACGCCTTGCGGGCCACGGCACGGGCGATCGCAACCAGTTGCCGGTCAGCCGCCGACAGATCTGCGAAGTCCAGATCCAACGGAAGATCGAAACCCGCTTCCGTCAAAATCTCGCGCGCCTGGCGCCGGACGGTCCTACGGCTCACGAAAAACGGTGCCGAGCGGTCGGCATAGCGGTTGAGCAGCACCGCGTCCGCCACGGTCAAGCCCGGTGCACCGACCCGATCGGTGGATTGATGAACGGTGACGATACCTGCGCGGCCGGCTTCTGCCGGAGATCTCGCTTTATAGGGAGACCCGCCAAATATGATCTGGCCGCTGTCAGCCTCAAGAGCGCCGGACAGGATGTTCACAAGGGTCGATTTGCCGGCGCCGTTCGCGCCCATCAGGGCGACGATTTCTCCGGATTCCAACTCGAGACTTGTCTCCGCAAGCGCTCGGGTCGGCCCGAAGGACCGGGACAGTCTGTCAATTTTCAAAAGGGGCATGAACCAACCGACCAATGCTGCAATAATTAGTCTATAGAATATATAGGTATTTAAGGCGCGCCAGCCTGTCTGCCGAAAGAGGCTTCCAAACTTTTGCGCGTCGCAACAAATTCGTTCTGGCCGGACGCCTCGTTGCGCAACAACCGACCGCGGATGTCGGTGTTCCATGTTGCGTCGTCGCGATTGCCTGTTCTGCCAAGCTTCCCGTTCGGAGATGAAATTTCTCCAGAGACGATCAAAAACGGAAGCGGATATTTTCATATAAAACCTATAAAAAATATATACTAATATTGTGGATCCCGAGATGGATCGACGCGCTATTTGAAGTGATCAAGAAGGGATCAGACAATGCGACATCTTTTTTCGGGACTGGCGTCCGCTGCATTCATAACGTTTGGTCTGATGGGCAGCGCCCATGCCGACGGCCTGCCCGGCGCGCCTGCGCCGTTCGACAAGGGCGGGGTGAAGGTCGCGCTGATCGCTTATATTTCGGGCGGGGATTTCTTCCAGGCCTACCAGGCCGGTGCCGAGGCTCAAGCCAAGGCGCTGGGGATTGATCTGCGGGTGTTTCCGGGTAAGCAAAATGCCGCCGAACAGCGCGAGCAGATCAGCCAGGCCATCAATCTCGGTGTCCAGGGCATTGTGATCGACCATGGTCAGCCGGAAGCGATCAGCGATGTGGCGCAGCAGGCGGTTGACGCCGGCATCAAGGTCGTGGCGTTCGACGTCAACCTCAACAACAAGGCCATCCCGCAGGTCGAGCAGAGCGACCACGAATTGTCGCGCCTTGCGCTCGAGCAGGTCGTCAAGGACAACGGCACCAGCTTCAATGCCGGCTATGCCTATGTCGCGGGGTTTGCGCCGCTCGACCGCCGCAACGAGGTCTGGGAGAAATTCAAGGCCGAAAACAAGGGTGTCGTCGAAAAGGCAAAGTTCGGCGTTGTCAACGACACGACCGCGACCAGCACCGCCGATCAGGCGAAGGCGGTGCTGACGGCCAATCCGGATATCGGTGTCGTCTTCGCGCCCTATGACGAATTCGCCCGCGGCGTGAAGCTGGCCGCCGCCGATCTCGGCATCTCCGGCAAGCTGAAGATCTATTCTGCCGATGTCTCGACGGCCGATATCCAGGAAATCGTCGAGGAAGGCAGCCCTTGGGTTGCCACCGTTGCGACCAACCCTGCCGTCGTCGGTGCGGTCTCCGTTCGCGCCGTGGCGCTCCAGATCGCCGGCCAGGACGTTCCGGCCCAGATTCTCGTGAAGCCGGCATTGTTGACCCAGGCACAGCTGCGCGAAGCCGGTGTCAAGTCGATCGAGGAATTGGCGGCCAAGGTGCCGGCGTTCAGCGAAAGTGATGCAGTCACCGCGGACTGGATCCCCGCCAAGCTGTACTGATCTTCATCTGGCCCGGCAGTGCGCGATCTACCACGAGCGGCTGCCGGGTCTTCCATCGGCTCACGATCAACCCAACGGGCCTTTAACGGCGATAGTCATCGAAAGAGTTCTCCGGGATGCTGACAAAAAAGGGCAAGTATGGGCTGAAGGCCCTTGTCGATCTTGCGCATCTCAAACCGTCGGAAACCGCTTTCGTGAGCGAAATTGCTCAACGCAACAATATCCCGAAGAAGTTTCTCGACACCATTCTTCTGGATTTGCGCAAGGCGGGAATATTGCGATCCAAGAAAGGGCCTGGCGGTGGCTACTGTTTGTCGCGCCCAGCATCCGAAATCCACATTGGGCAGGTCATCCGTACGCTCGACGGTCCCCTAGCGCCCATTCGCTGCGCCAGCCGGACCGCTTTCGAGGCTTGTGATGATTGTTCTGATCCCGCAGGCTGTCATGTCCGCAGTTCGATGAGCGATGTTCGCGATGCCATCGCATACGTTCTCGACAATATGACGTTGGAACAATTCGTGACGAGTGACCGAACCGATACAGCGGACGTGCACCGCGAAATCCCGGCCATTTGAGCCCGGCTGGTGGCTGACCCTTTATGCGGCGGCCGCCACGCACATCGGCAGCAGATTTTGCCGATTGACGGCGATATGAAATAAAATTCCTGTTTAATCTATGTAATTTATATACATTGACCTGATCGACACCGATACGGAGACAGTGGTGATGAGTGATGTGCAAATTTTGCGCAATCCCCGGCAAGAGGACGAATTGGCGGCGTTGTTCGCGCGGGCCGAAAACATCTCGGCGGATCTGACGGCACGCGGTGCCGCGCTGGATGCAGCGGGCAGGCCACCGGTGGAGGAAATCCAGACATTGAAAATGGCCGGGCTGCTCAATGCCCTTCATGGCAAGGACATTGGCGGCAGCGGGATTGACTGGGTGTCAGCGCTCCAGCTCGTGCGCATCCTGTCGCGGGGCGAAAGCTCGATCGGCCAGCTTCTCGGCTATCACTATGTCAACAGCCAGTACATCTACTGGGGTGCCTCGGATCCGGCCAAGGCAAGGGCACTGGGTATCGAGACGGTCGCCCGCAATCTTTACTGGGGCGCTGCCGTCAATCCGCGCGATCCCGGCCTCGTACTGTCCCGCAATGGGGATGGCTACGTTTTGAACGGCCGCAAGACCTTCTCGACAGGCGCGCGCGTGTCAGATCGCATCAATGTCAATGCCACGATCGAGGGCAAGATCGCAAATTTCGTCATTCCGACGGACCGTCCCGGCTACATTACCAATGATGATTGGGACAATATCGGTCAGCGCTTGTCCGATAGCGGCAGTGTCGAATTCCGTGATTTTCCGGTGACGCAGGACGATTTCATTCAGTCGCCTGCCGATCCCCAGGATAAGCCGCCGGTGCTGGCGACGTTCAACACGCCGCTGATCCAGCTCGTTTTCGTCAATTTTTATCTTGGAACGGCTGAGGGCGCCTTGAACGCGGCCCTTGACTATGTGCGCACGACAACGCGTCCGTGGATTACATCCGGTGTGGAGAAGGCATCCGACGACCCATACATCCTCGAGCGTATCGGTGAATATCGCTCGACCCTCAAGGCCTCCATTGCTCTTGCCGACCAGGCAGCGAGCGTCGTGCAGAATGCGCTCGCCCGCGGCAGATCTGTCACCGAGTGGCAGCGCGGCGAGGCGGCGATCGAGGCCTATGAAGCCAAGGTTCACTCCACCCATGTCGCGCTCGACATCACTTCCAAGGTGTTTGAACTGATGGGTGCCCGCGCTACGGCCGCGCATTACGGCTTCGATCGCTACTGGCGCAATGTGCGGACACACACCTTGCACGACCCCGTCTTCTACAAGGCCCGCGAAGTCGGCGACTTCGCACTGAACGGGCGGATTCCCGAGGTCAGTCTCTACAGCTGATCTCGAAGGTCGAATACTGGACCAAACACAAAGACACCGGGAAACATGTTTCCCGGTGTCTTTGTGTTGCTGCACTAACAAACTTTGCCCTCAGTTTTGTCCCGATGCGATCCTCGAATTCCGTCCCGAGAGATCGCGGAAGTTGACGGCGGGGTGCGGTGCCTGAAGCCTCGGGCCCTGGCCGAAGAGCTTTTCACGCAGCGTGCCTTTTGCGTAATCGGTCTTGTAGACGCCGCGCTTCTGCAGTTCGGGCACCAGCAGATCGACGGTGTCCTCGAAGGTTTCCGGCGTGACGGCATAGGCGAGGTTGAAGCCGTCGACATCCGTATCCTCGACCCATTCCTGCAGCAGGTCGGCCACCGTCTGCGGCGAGCCGACGAAGACCGGGCCGAAGCCGCCGATGCCGACCCAGTCGGCCATTTCACGCACGGTCCAGACCTTGTCCGGGTCAATCGTGGTGAAGGTTTCGACGGCGGATTGGACGGCGTTGGTATAGCGGTGGCGCAGGGGTTCGTCCGGTGCGAACTGGCCGAAATCGATGCCGGTCCAGCCGGAGATCAAGGTCAATGCACCCTCGTAGGAGACATGCTTGCGATACTCGTCGAACTTCTTCTTCGCTTCCGCGTCGGTCTCACCGAGAATGACGGTCTGCAGGTTGAAGGCGAGAATATCGCGCGGATTGCGCCCGGCGCGCTCTGCGGCTTCGCGGACGTTTGAAACGTAGCGCTTCAAAACGGGCTTGGATGGCGCTGCGACGAAGATGCATTCGGCATTGGCGCCGGCGAAATCCTTGCCCCGGCTCGATGCGCCCGCCTGGTAGAGAACCGGCGTGCGCTGTGGCGACGGCTCACTCAGATGGATGCCGGGAACCTTGAAATACTGGCCGTCATGGCGGATGGGATGCACTTTTTCCGGATGCGTGAAGATGCCGCTTGCCCGATCCCGGACCACCGCGTCTTCCTCCCAGCTGCCTTCCCAGAGCTTGTAGCAGACCTCGAGATATTCCTCGGCGACGTCGTAGCGGTCGTCATGCTTGATCTGTTGCGCCTGGCCGATGTTGAGCGCGCCGGAGTTCAGATAGGAGGTAACGATGTTCCAGCCGACGCGGCCCTTGGTCAGGTGATCAAGCGTCGAAATCCGCCGTGCGAAGGTGTAGGGATGCTCAAAGGACAGGGACGCCGTCAAACCGAAACCCAGATGCTCGGTGACATAGGCCATGGTCGGCACGAGCTGCAGCGGATCGTTCACGGGAACCTGTGCGGAATGCTTCAGCGCCGCGTTGGTGTTGCCGTTCAGCACGTCATAAACGCCGAGAACATCGGCTATGAACAATCCGTCGAACTTGCCGCGCTCCAGTGTCTTGGCAAGATGCACCCAGTAGTCGAGATCCTTGTATTTATGTGACTGGTCGCGCGGATGCGTCCAGAGGCCCGGCGACTGGTGACCGACGCAATTCATGTCGAAGGCATTCAGGCGTATTTCGCGGCTCATGATCGTGCGTTCCCGGGATTTCAGAGGGCGCCGTTGCGCGGCGGCAAGGTGTCGTTCAGGTGATAGTCGCCAACGACGTGATACTTCCAGCGCACGGGGTCATGCAGCGTGTGCGTGCGGGCATTGCGCCAGTGGCGATCGAGGTTGAGCCCGACCTTGGTCGAGGACGTGCCGGCGAGTTCGAACAGCGTATTGGTAGCCTCGAGTGCGATTTCGGTGGTCAGCACCTTGGCGCCGGCGACGGCCAGCGTCGCTTGAAGGGTGTTTTCCGCCGTCGGATTGACCTGGGCGACGTCGACCTTATGCCCGGCTCGCTCCACCAGGGCGGAAGCTGCTTCGAGGCGTATCGCCAGATTGCCGACCTTTGCGATGGTCAATGGGTCCTGCGAGGCCCGCTCGACGCCACTGTTCATCCAGGGACGAGCCTTGTTGCGGACAAAATCGATGGTTTCCTTGAAGGCTGCGCGCGCAATGCCAAGGTCTATGCCCGCATGGATGATCTGGCCAACGGAGCCGATCGTCGTTGCCCGCTCGAAACCACGATGATGACGGACGACTGCATCGGCATTGACGTAGACGTTCTGCAGAACCGTTGTGCCGCTGCCGGTGGTACGCTGCCCGAAACCGTCCCAGTCGTCGATGATCTGAAGGCCTTCGGTGTTGCGTGGAACGAAAGACATCGTGATCTGGTCTTCCGCGTCTATTGCGAAGACGACGACCCACTCGGCGAACAAAACGCCCGTTGAATAGAACTTGCGGCCATTGATCCTGTAACCGATGCCGTCGGCGGTGAGGCGCGTGTTGTAATCGCCGACCGTTTTCGTTCCCGTTTCAGACAGCGCATTGCCGAACCGGTCTCCCGCCAGCGCCCGGCCGAAAAAGAACCTCTTCTGCTCTTCGCTCCCGTCGGTACGCAATGCTTCGAGAATGTAGAAATGATTCTGCGGAATCTGGCCGATCGAACCGTCGGCCTCGGAGAGAATAGCAATGATCTCGGCCAGGACGGCATTCGAGACATCTGCGCCGCCATATTCGTCCGGCACTGTTATTCCGAGCAATCCGGACTGCGCGAGAAGGTCGATCTCATCATAGGGAATGATACGATTGATATCGCGCTCGCTCGCGCGTTCGGAGAAGACGGTTGCGAGGCGGCGCGCCGCCTCCAGGGCTTCTTCTTCCGTGGTGAGCCTGTGTGCCGTGGGGCGAGTGCGCTCGGAAAGATGGGACACAGTTGCCATGAATCGCTTCCAATCCTGTGAGGGTGGACAATCAGTGCCGGAAAGCCGGCAGTTCAGGAAGGGTGGATATTCTATCGATTTTATCGATAAAGAATTTTCTTTCCTCACGGAGGTTTTCAGCCGTCGCCATGGTTGAGCGTCTGACTGAATTTACGCCGCGTGCTTTCGCGAAGCGCACCTACCGGACGCGATCCACTTCGGATCAATGCCCGAACGACGATTGCCATTCGCAAGCCTTGTCGTCGCCACCCGTTGAGCAGTCGGCATCGGTTCGAGCAGATAAGCGAACGGTAGACAGCATACCCGCTTTCGCTTTCCGGATCGTCCGTCAGATTTCCGCGAGGAAACGACCGTATTGCCCGCTGTTGTAGACCAGCGAGCGCCCATCGCCTGTCGAAATCGACAAAACCCGGCCGATGATGATGCCGTGGCTGTGGCGCTCGATGATTTCCTCCACCTCGCAGTCGATCGCGGCAAGCGCATCGAGCAGGACCGGCGCGCCGCTGGCCAGCGTCGTCCAATTGGCGCCCTGGTAGCGCTCAGCCCCCTTGAGGCCATCCCGGCCGGCAAAACGTTCGGCGACGTGCTGCTGTTCGACCGACAGGATGTTGACGCAAAAATGGCCGTAGCGGCTGATGACGGGATAGCTGGAAGACGTCCGGTTGATGTTGACGATCATGGTTGGCGGCTCGACGGACAGGGCTGTTGCCGATGTAACCGTAGCGCCTGTCCTCTCGCTGCCGACGCCTGCGGTCACGACGGAAACGCCCCCCGACATGCGGCGCATGGCAAGCTTCAGATCTGTATCCCGAGCTGCCGCAACAATGTTCTGGGCAGCCGCATTTTCGCTGGTTCGAAGTGCAAAGGGCATCGGGTTTCCTTTTCCAATCTCAGTCCGCGGCACGCTGCTCGTCCATGGATGGGCCGGCCGAAACATCTCAATAAACATGAAACTGCATGCCGATTTTTCCATTGTCAATAAATTTTATAGACTATATTGTTTTGAAGCTTGAATTTTCTGCGTTAGAATGAGCCCAGGTTAGAAAGCCGCTATCATTCTGAAAAATTGGAGTTTTTTCTCATGACCACCGTCCCGGAAAAAATCGACGTTCTGTGGTTTCTGCCCACGCACGGCGATAGTCGCTATCTCGGCACGTCTATTGGTGGTCGCAATGTCGATCTCAATTATCTCAAACAAGTGGCGCAGGCGGCGGACAGTCTGGGTTACTTTGGCGTCCTGATCCCGACAGGGCGAAGCTGCGAGGACAGTTGGGTCGTGGCTTCGGCGCTCGCGCCGCTGACGGAGAAACTGCGCTTTCTGGTCGCGGTCCGTCCCGGCCTGCTTTCGCCTACGTTGGCGGCCCGCATGACCGCGACGCTCGACCGGTTGTCCGGCGGTCGATTGCTGATCAACGTGGTCACCGGCGGTGATCCGATCGAGAACAAGGGGGATGGCATTCATTCCTCGCATGCCGAGCGTTATGAGGTGACGGAAGAGTTCCTGAACATCTACAAGGCTGTGCTGCGCGGGGAGGATGTGACCTTCAAAGGCAAACACTACGACATCGAGGACGGCAAGCTTCTCTTTCGTCCGCATCAGGATCCGCATCCGCCGCTTTATTTCGGCGGCTCATCGGGTGTCGGGCAGCAGATCGCCGCCCGAACGATCGACAAATATCTGACCTGGGGCGAGCCGCCCGAGGATGTGGAAAAGAAGGTTGCGGAGGTCCGCGCGCTTGCGCAGGCGGAAGGCCGGGACGTTACCTTCGGGATACGGCTGCACGTTATTGTCCGTGAAACCGCCAAGGAGGCATGGGCAGCGGCCGATTCTCTCATTCAATATGTCGATGAAGACACGATCGCGGCAGCGCAGAAGGTCTTTGCACGCATGGATTCCGTCGGACAGAGCCGCATGAGCCGGCTTCACGGCGGGAGCAAGGACAAACTCGAGATCAGCCCGAACCTCTGGGCCGGTGTGGGTCTCGTTCGCGGCGGTGCCGGAACGGCGCTTGTCGGCGACCCCGATCAGGTGAAGGCCCGCATCGAAGAGTATCGCCAGATCGGCATCGATACGTTCATCATGTCAGGCTACCCGCATCTGGAAGAGGCTTACAGCTTCGGAGAATTGGTCCTGCCGAATTTGCCCTTGAACCATCCGGTCAAGTTGAAGGAAACGACCGCCAACACAGGTCCATTCGGCGAGACGATTGCAGGGGACCACCGGCCTAGGCTGAAGGTGTCCCAGTCTTGACTGGAGTGACGGACGGTAGGAACCGATGAGACCGCCCGAAAAAGGCTTGACCGTGGCCATTGTCGGCGGCGGCTTTAGCGGCGGAGCCGTTGCCGCCCATCTGGCACGGCACGAAGCCTTTCGGCATGGGCAGATCATCGTCTTCGAGCCGCGTGCGCATCTCGGGCGTGGGCTTGCCTACGATACGGACAATGACGCGCACCGTGTCAACGTGCCGGCAAATCACATGAGCCTTGACGTCGATGATGACGATCATTTTCTCCGGTGGCTTGAACGCCACGACGAGATCGTCCGTGATCCGGCGGCGCTTGCATCGGACGGGAAGGTCTATCCGCGGCGCGGGGCTTTCGGACGCTATGTCAGCGACTATGTGAAGCCGTTTCTGCTGAGCGGTGTTGTCCGGCATGAGAAAAGCCGCATTATCGAAGCGCGGCGTGAGGCGTTCGGCTGGCTGGTGGTCGCGGAAAACGGTACGCGCCTCGCGGCCGATATCCTTGTTATCGCCACGAGCCATCCCGCGCCGCAAGCGCCGCGCGGGTTTGACCATGTTTTGGCGGGGCATCCGCGCTACGTCCGCGACCCCACCGTTCCGCATGCGCTCGATGCGATCCGACCCGAGGATCGTGTTCTCGTCGTTGGCGCCGGACTGACATCCGCAGACATTGTTTCGACACTTGAACAGCGCGGTCATGTCGGGCCGGTCACGGTTTTCTCGCGGCGGGGACTGCGCTCGCGCGGCCATGCGCCCGTCATCCAGGAGCCCTTCGGCGATTTTTCATCGCAACCTTTCCGCACTGCGCTGGGGCTCGTTCGTCGGGTTCGGGCGTTGATTGAGGTAGCCAAAACCCAAGGCTTGACCTGGCACGCTGTCTTGGATGCCCTACGGGCGCAGGGCGGGCTGGTCTGGCGACGGATGCCGCTTGCGGAGCGCCGCAAGCTTGTCCGTCACATCCGGCCCTTCTGGGACGTGCACCGCTTCCGGATCGCGCCGCAGGTCGAAGCTGTCTGGGAGGGCTGGTCGAATTCCGGCAGGCTCCGGCTTCTCGCCGCATCCTTGATGGGCGTAGAACGCAAGGGAGAGGCGATCAACGTCAGCCTGCGCCAGCGCACCGGTGGCATCAATCGCAACACCTATGATGCGGTCGTGATAACGACGGGGCCTGCCCATGGCGGTATCCTGGCCAGCCAGGAATGGCTGTCGAGGCTGGGCGAGGCGGGTCTGTTGCATGGTGACGAAACGGGTCTCGGCCTTGCCTGCGACGACGAAAGCCGGGCGCTTGATCGTGAAGGAAACGCAATCCCCGGCCTCTTCATTTCCGGGCCACTCGCGAGAGGGACGTTCGGCGAACTGATGGGGCTGCCCCAGGTCAACGAGCACGCGATCCTTGTCGCCAATGGCATAGCGCTCAGTGCCATTGACGATATCAGCCAGCGACATTTCGGTGTGGTTTAATCCTCTCAACGATCCGCCGTATCAGATCCAAGTCTGCTTCTCCGCACAGGCCGAGCGAAGCCGCATGGAAGCCATGAGCGTTCTCCGGCGTCCTGCTTAAGGACTGCTAGAGACGTGGCGGCAGGCCAAACTCTTGCTTTTGCGGCGTTCGAACATCTGTGCGGCCGGGTTCAATTTTCCCTGACCCCGTTTTACAAATCCACTACTGTGGCCCATGGGTGCCATCGAGTTCGTCAGCGACCGCGACGGCAGTGCGCTCCGTCATGGACGAGCTTGTCAGCGACGGACAAAAAATCTGACACCAATTCGGCCGGGCCGGCAAACCAGTTCGATTGCGCCGGTTGACTCACCTGGAGGAACGAATCTCACTGAGATTTCGTATCGAAAACGATCCGTTGGGAGCGTATGCACCGCCCTGTCGCGTGGGGGATCATACTGCCAAGGCGGGCGAATGAACGCTCACCATGCACTGTTGGGTAAACCATGTTTTGAACGACGTGACGACGGGGCGTTGAGCACTGCGCTGCGGTAGCGTGATGCAATAGGGGTTCGCGAGCGGGATTTTCCTCGTTGTCGCCAAAACCAGACGGCCCGTCTCGATCATACTGGCGCAGAACAGCCCCTGCCCAAGCACGATACCCAGACCGCCACAAGCCAGATCGATCGCCGCCATGGAGGAATTTGCGGTGATGCCTCGCTGTATCCGGTTATCCGGTGTTAAGCCTACCTTTTCAAACCATGTTCGCCACGACGGGAACTGTGCGCTGGAAGGCCCCCAATCCGTATGGATCAGAGGTGTTCCAGACATGTCGGCAGCACTGATCGAATGACGATACTCGGCAAGAAAAGCCGGTGAGCAGACCGGGTACACCGCATCGGTGACGATCTCTTCGACGTGATGCTGGGGATAGTGCGAGCGTCCGTAGGACAGACGGAAATCGATCCGTTCGCGCTCGAAGGGAACAGGGTCATCCTCTCCGCGCAAGGAAACGTCGACAGGGCCGAATGAGCGAATAAAGTCGGGAAGGCGCGACGAAAGCCATCCCATAGCCACCGACGGCGCTACGGATATGACAAGGGAAGACCGACGTTCGCCGCCATTGAACTCGCGCGCGACGCTGCGTAAGTCGCCGAAGGCATTGAGAAGCTGGGGAAACACGTCCATTCCCGCTTCGGTCAGCACCACACGGCGGTTGGTCCGATGAAAAAGCTTACGTCCGACCTGCTCTTCAAGGGTGCGGATAAGTTGACTGACGGCGGCGGCCGTGATGCCCAGTTCCTCGGACGCAGCAATGTCGCGCCGAAACATGATCCTGGCTGCCTTCTTCTTCAATCCGCAGGGGGACCACCGTATGTCCTGGCGGCATCCGCGTGCGCCGCGCCACGAATTCCTCAACCTCGACTACTACCGACGGCTGGCGAACATCGCCGAGCAAGCCAAGCTGGATGCGATCTTCATCGCCGATCACCTTGGGATCTGGGATACCTATGGCAGCGGGCTCACCCATTATGCCAATCCGCGGCTCGAACCGCTCTCTCCGGTTTCGGCGCTTTCGGCCGTCACCAAAGACATCGCTTTCATGGTCACGGCATCGACCTCCTATACGGAGCCGTTCAATACCGCACGGATGTTTGCCTCGATCGACCACATCAGCCGAGGTCGCGTGAGCTGGAACGTGGTCACGTCGGCGCTTGAGGAAGAAGCCGTCAACTTCGGCCGCGATGCCAATATCGACCATGCGACACGGTATGAGCGCGCCGGCGAATTTCTGGATGTCGCAAAAGCGCTGTGGGACAGCTGGGAAGACGATGCACTGGTGATCGACAAGGACTCTGGCGTTTTCGCCGATTGAGACCAGGTGCATGCGCTTAACCATCACGGAAAGCATTTCAAGATCAAGGGCCCGCTCAATGTTCCGCGTCCGCCGCAGGGGCATCCCGTCATCGTTCAGGCCGGATCTTCTGATGCTGGCAGAAATCTTGCCGCCGCGCATGCCGAGGTGCATTTCGCGGTTGTCCGCGACAAGCAGGAGGGATGCGCCTACCGCGCCGATATGAACGACCGGCTTGCAAGGCATGGCCGCAAGCCCGAAAGCTTCAAATTGCTGCCGGGCATTCTGCCGATCGTGGCGTCATCCAGATCCGAGGCCGAGGAAAAGCAGGCCTATCTGGAAACCTTGATGCTGGACGAAGTAGCCGTCGATCTTTTGTCGAGCTGGGCCGGGACCGATCTGTCGATCTATCCGCTGGACGGTCCGGTGCCGGAACTGCCTGAGGTCGCCGGCTATAACGGCTGGCGAACCTGGCTCGCACTCGTGCGGAACGAGGAAAACAGGGGACTTAGCATCCGCCAACTGGCACGCAAGATCGCCAACACCGGCTCAGTCCCGCTTGTGGCCGGTACCCCTCATCAGGTGGCGGACGAATTGGAAGCATGGTTTGTTTCGGGAGGCGCGGATGGGTTTAATCTTATGTTCCCGCTGCTTCCGGAGGATTGGGAAAACTTCATGATTCAAGTCGTGCCGGAGTTGCAAAGACGTGGCCTTTTCCGGACCGAGTACGAACCTGGAACGCTACGCGACCGTCTCGGATTGGAACGACCAAACCGGCCATCTGCACGGTAGGGAACTTGTTGTGGATGCCGACAACGGCCGGATAACCGTCCGACATCATTCAACGCTTTATCAACAGTTCCAGCAATTTGACGAGTTCTGCAGCCGTTGTTTCTCCGAGTTCTGCTCTCAGCTTTCCATCATACTCGTTTGCTCGACGACCCAGATCAAGGAACACAATTTGCCCTTCCTGGGTCAGATTCAGGATTTCGGCCCGCCGGTCGTCCTTGCTGGGAGCGCGCAGGAGTAAACCTGCGGATTCCAGCATTGCAACGGCGCGACTAACCTTGGTCTTTTCGATATGGGAGATGACGCATATGTCCTTTGCCGTCATTGCACCGAATTTGCCAAGATTGGCCATTACCCGCCACTGAGTTCGGGTCATGCCATAAAGATCTCGATACACAGCATGGAAAGAGCGAGAGGTTGCCTCCGCCGCTTGATTCAAAAGATAGGGAAGAAATTCCTCAAGGTCGAACTCGGGCTCGGTGCTCAGATCTGTCATTGCGATATCCATTGCCTTGCGACTGAACACTGCCACAAGGCAATTCATAAGTCACGATTGCGCACGCGCTCTGTCCGAATGGGCGGACCTGAACGCCGCCACTGCCTCAAGCCGTTGTGATATGGCGTTTGTTATCGGAAATTGATCTATCTCCACAGTCCAGCGCCGGGCATTGTAAATCTGCGGCACCAAACAGATATGGGCACCGTTGTGGTGTCGTTATAGCAACAGAGACTGTCCGACGCGACGCGCGATGCCCTGACCCGGATGAACAGGCGGTTGTGAAACCGGTTGTCCAATCCACAGGAAAGGCCTGGCCTGGGCGAATGTCAGGCCCCAACGTCGAGTAAGAACAGTTTCACATCGGTTCTTCGCGCCTTGATTAAGTTCCATAATTCACATTATCTGATTTGCCTGGAATAGGTGGTACATTCTATTTCCAAGTGCGACATGCCAATGATTACAACGGCTTCACTTTGGAGATTTGGCATGTCTCGATGCCATACGCAGATCACCCTCGCCGATCGACGGCGTCTCCATCACCTTGTCGAGCGTAAAGTCCCGATCAATGAGATGGCCCGCCAGCTCGGGCACCATCGTTCGACGATTTTCCGCGAGCTCAGACGCAATACGTTCGAGGATCAGCAGATGCCGGATCTCAACGGCTACTACTGCGTGACGGCGAATGCGATGGCACGTGAGCGACGTGCCAAGCTGCGTAAGCTTGCGCGGTTCTCGCATCTGCGTCAGTCGGTTATCGACCGCATCCTGCATGGCTGGTCGCCGCAGCAGATTGCCGGCCGGATGCGACTGGAGCGGCATCCGATCTGCGTCAGTCATGAGACGATCTACAAGTTCGCCTATTCAGTGGACGGCCATGCGATCAAGCTGTGGCGACATCTGCCGGAACATCGTGCCAGACGCCGGCCGCGGTATGCCATGCGCCGCCATGGCCAGCGTTTTAGCCCGGAGGTCAACATTCTGTATCGCCCCGACGTGGTCGCTGAACGCAAGCAGTTCGGGCATTGGGAATGCGATCTGATTCAGTTCCGAAAGAAATTCGGAAAGGCCAATGTGACGTCGCTGGTCGAACGGGTCAGCCGATTTGCCGTCTTTCTGCGCAACAACGACCGACAATCCAGACCGGTGATGGACGGCCTGATCCAGGTGCTGCAATCCCTGCCCCACCTCGCCCGTCGTTCGATCACCTTCGACCGAGGCACCGAATTCACCGACTGGCCCTACCTGCAGGCAAGCATCGGAACACAGACATGGTTCTGCGATCCGCAATCGCCCTGGCAGAAAGGTACCGTCGAAAACACAAACGGACGGGCTAGGAAATGGCTTTCGAGAGAGGTCAACCCGCTGTCGCTCAGCGACCACGATCTCACCGATATCTGCAATCACCTGAACGCAACGCCACGCAAATGCCTCGGCTACAAAACACCAGCTGAAGTCTTCCGCCAGAAACTCCGCGCCCAAATCAGGCGCACCGGTTAGCCTCTGTCAGCCCGCAAGTCGCGGTTCGCCATGGACTCACAGGTTCCCCCAGATTCTCCAGCAACATTTTTTCATAGAACGACGAGTGGCTCAATTGACGCCGATTGTCGTCAGCCGCAGAAGACATGCGCGGTTTCAGGATCGAAATCGAGCGAGACCGTGTCGCCGCGGGACAGGCCGGAGGTTGCCTCATGGCCGAAGGGAAGCCTGACCGAGATCGTTTCGCCGGACGGCGCTGCAGCCGCGACATGGATGCTGCTGCCGAGAAAGGTGATGTCGGTGACGCTGGCTGAAAGACCGGAGGTCCCTTCTCTTGCTGCTTCGCGCCTCAAGGATAAACGCTCGGGCCGCAGCATCAGGGCCGCCGTTCCACCCGCTACCGCTGTGCCATGCACCGGCACGCCGCTGATCGAGGCGCCGGCACCGATCGACAGGTCGGCCCGTCCATCCTTTGCCGACAGGATCCTGCAGGTGACGAAGTCGCTGTCGCCGATGAATTCCGCCACGAAGCGGGTGGCAGGATCGGCGTAGAGTTCCGGCCCCGTCCCGATCTGGTCGATCACGCCCTTCGAGAAAACCGCGATGCGGTCCGAAAGCCGCAGCGCCTCTTCCTGATCATGGGTGACATAAAGGATCGTCACCTCCGTTTCCTGGTGAATCCGGCGGATCTCGTGCTGGATTTCCTCGCGAAGCTTCTTGTCGAGCGCCGACAACGGTTCATCCATCAGAAGCACCGGCGGGTCATAGGCCAGCGCGCGGGCGAGCGCCACGCGCTGCTGCTGTCCGCCCGACATCTGCGCCGGCTTGCGATCCTCGAACCCCTCGAGCCGCACCAGTTGCAGCATCTTCCTGACCCTGGCATCGATCGCCGCCTTGCCCCAACGACGCACCTTCAGCGGAAAGGCGATGTTTTCACCGACGGACAGATGCGGAAACAAGGTATAGCGCTGGAATACCATGCCGATATTCCGCTTGTGCGAGGGCGTGGCAATCAGACTTTCGCCATTCAGCAGGATATCCCCCGCTGTCGGGTTTTCGAAGCCCGCGAGGATATAGAGCGTCGTGCTCTTTCCGGAGCCGGAGGGACCTAGAAAGGTCATGAACTCACCGCGCTCGACAGTCAGGTTGACGTCCTTGACGGCATTCACGATGCCGTAGTCCTTGCGCAGGCCGCGGATATGCAAAAAGGGTGCAGTCATGATTTCAGTCCTTTGCGCACGAGCGCGGTCAAAAGCATCAGCGCGATGGTGACGATGATGAGGAGCGTCGAGGCCGCCGCAATCGCCGGCGTCAGGTCCTGACGCAGTGTCGCCCATATTTTCACGGGCAGCGTCTGCAGGGTCGGGCTCGCCATGAAGATCGCCAGCACGACTTCGTCCCATGAGGTGAGGAACGAGAAGACGGCCGCCGAGAACAGGCCGTGGCTGATCGATGGCAAGGTAATGCGCAGCTTCGCCTCCAGCGGGCTTGCACCGCAGAGGACGGCTGCATCCTCGATCGATTTGTCGAAACCCTCCAGCGCATTGGTAATGGAAAGGATCGAGAACGGCAGCGCTACCACGAGATGGGCAATCACGAAGCCGGTGAATGTCCCGTTCAAGCCCACCCGCAGAAAGAAGGCATAGAGTGCGACGGCCAGAACCACGACCGGCAGGATCATCGGCGTCAGGAACAAGGCCCGCAGCGCTTCCTTGCCGATGAAACGGCCTCGTACCAGTCCGAACGAGGCGACGAGGCCGATCAGCACGGACAGCACCGTGACGATCGCAGCGATCCGCAAGCTGGTCCAGGCGGCCTCAAGCCAGCGCGGGTCGGCAAAGAAGGCCGCATACCATTTTAGAGTCCAGCTGGGTGGCGGAAAGATCAGCCATTGCGAAGAACCGAAAGACAAGGCCGCAATGAAGATGATCGGCAGGATGAGAAAGGCCGTGGTCAGGCCGGTGATGCCAAGCAGGATCCATTTCCATGCGCCGAGACGGTCAAAATTCAGGAGCATGTCAGCGTCCCTCCATGCGGGCCGTGCCGAACAGCCGGAGTTGAACGGCGTAGAGCGTCAGCGTGACGATCAGCAGCACCAGTGCGGCTGCGCCGCCCATGCCCCAATTGACGAGGGACTGGACGAACTGGGCAATGAGTTCGGCCAGCATCATGTTGGCGGTCCCGCCCAGAAGTGCCGGTGTTACGAAATAACCGAGCGACATGACGAAAACCATCAACGCGCCGGACACCATACCGGGCGCCGCAAGCGGGATGAGGATCCGGGTCAGCGCCTGCCGGCGCGTCGCGCCGCAAAGCGCCGCCGCCTGCAGGATCGCCGGGTCGATCTTCCGAATGACGCCGTAGAGCGGCAGGATGATGAAGGGTAGCATGATGTAGGTCATGCCAATGGTTACGCCGACGAGATTGTTGACCAGCGGCAGCGGCTCGCTGATCAGCCCGAGGCCCATCAGCGTCTTGTTGATGACGCCCGTGCGCTGCAAAAGCACCATCCAAGCATAGGTGCGCGTCAGGAGATTGGTCCACATCGACAAAAGCAGCACGGCAAAGACGATCGACGCCCAACGCGATGGCATGATGGCGAGCGCCCAGGCGACGGGAAAGCCGATCGCGAGCGTCACGATGGTGACCAGCGCGGATACGCTGAAGGTGTTGAGGAATATCTTGAGATAGGTGGTCGAGCCGAGCAGTGCCCTATAGTTGTCGAGACCCGGCTCCGGTTCCATCACGCTGCGCAGCAGCAACGAAACCACCGGTAGAATGAAAAACACCACGAGAAGAACCAGTGCCGGAACAGTCAAGGCGAAATTCCTTGACCGAACGGAGCGAGCCCTGGGCGCCGCTGTTCTATTGTCTGGCTCGGTCAGCAAGGTCATGCTGAAAACTCCTTGAAGCGCCCTGCGTCCGGACGAATGCGTAAAGGTCGTCCCATTTTTTGAATCTAAGGCATGTTTTCCGGATCAAATGATTTCATCAGAATGGAGATGCCCTGAAGCAGCTCCAGGAAAGCGCGCAGCGGCTTCGGCCTGGAGTTCATAAAACAGGCGGGCGCGATCGTTCGCGCCCGCCGATACAACGCTACTTAGCCTGCCAGGCGTACCAGCGTTCACCGATCGCATCGCGGTTCGCCGCCCAATAGCCCATGTCGGCGTTGATCTGGCTCTTCGACTGCATGTCCGGCAGGCTCATTCGAAGTTTTTCATCCATGTTGGAGCTCGAATCGAGGTTGATCGGCGCGTAGCCGGTCAAGCTCGCCATGTTGGCTTGCGCTCCGGCGGATGTGGCGTGAGCGATGAACTTCATCGCCGCTTCCTTGTTCTTCGTACCCTTCGGCACAACGAGTGCGTCGGCAGCCGTGATGTTCTGGTCCCATGAGGTCTCGACCGTGACGCCGGTTTCGGCAAGTGCGGTCAGACGGCCGTTCCAGAAGGAGCCGAACGGCGCTTCCGCCGAAGCCAGCAGCTGTTGCGACTGGGCGCCGCCGGTCCACCAGATGATGTCGGCCTTGATCGTGTCGAGCTTCTTGAAGGCGCGGTCGAGATCGAGCGGATAGAGCTTGTCGGCGGCAACACCATCGGCAAGCAAGGCTGCTTCGATGACGCCCGGAGCCGACCACTTGTAGAAGGTGCGCTTGCCCGGGAATTTTGCGGTGTCGAACAGGTCGGCCCATGTTTTCGGGCAGGCGGATACCGCATCCTTGTTGCAGCCGATAACGAAGGAGTAATAGAAGCTGCCGACCGAATAGTCGGTAACGAAGCGCGGGTCGAGCTTCGACTTGTCGATGACGGAGAAATCCAGTTTTTCAAGAAGGCCCGCCTTGCCGGCCTGCACAGCATAATCGCCTTCGACATCGACCACGTCCCAGGTCACGCCGGCGGCCTCGACCATGGCCTTGATCTTGCCGTAGTCGGTCGGCCCGTCCTGCACCACGGTGATGCCGCTTTCGGCGGTGAACGGATCGGCCCAAGCCGATTTTTGCACGTCCTGTGTCGTGCCGCCCCAGCTGGTGAAAACCAGATCGGCGGCGCTGGCGGCCGTCGAAAGGCCAAGCGTTGCGGCAATCGCCGCGATGATCACTGTGTTTTTCATGTTCCCTTGCTCCATTGGTTTTGGTTCTTCTGCTGATTTCCAGGCACACTTCAGCGTCTCGTGCCGGGATTTTCCCCTTCCCGAACGATGATGAAGTCCACCAAGTCTGGTCGAGCCGGAGGCTCTTTCCGGATCACACCGGGCGCGATCCTCCCGCTGGAGAGAAGGCTGCCGGTTTCATGATCTTGTTGTCCGCGACCTCGATCAGGTCGCGGATCTTTGGCAAGAAGTCCTGCCAGGCCGGATCGGCCATCAGTCGCGCGCGCCGCGCTTCGCGGTCGTCCAGGCCGGGAAAGGCCCAGATGTGGACGATTTCGTTGATCGGACCGATTTCCGAGAAGAAGTAGCCGACGAGTTCGCCGAGGTGCCGCTTCTGGATGGCGATGCCTTCTTCTTCCACGACCTTGAGATAGGCCGGGATGGCGCCGTTCTTCAGGCGGTAGGTGCGGATTTCATAGACCATCGCGCTCACCGCATCACGAAAGGATCGGGGATCGGATCGTCGGACGTCCGCAGCCAGATGGTCTTGGTGCGGGTATAGCCGAGGGCCGCCTCGATGCCCCCTTCCCGCCCGTCGCCGGAAAGTCCCGACCCGCCGAAGGGTGCGATCGGCGAGACGGCGCGGTAGGTATTGACCCAGACGATGCCGGCGCGGATTGCCTTCATCAACCGGTGCGCCCGCGTCAGGTTCTGCGTGAAGATGCCGGAGGCAAGGCCATAGGGCGTGTCGTTGGCGAGCGCCAGCGCTTCCGCCTCGGTGTCGAAGGACACGACCGACAGCACCGGACCGAAAAACTCCTTGTTCATCGATGGCGAGCGGACATTGTCGCAGTCAAGGATGGTCGGCCGGTAAAAATACCCCTCCCCTTCCGGTGCAGAGCCGCCGGTCACCAGCTTGGCGCCGGCATCGAGCGAGGCGCCGACCAGTGTCTCGATGTGGCGGCGCTGGCGCTCCGTGGCGAGCGGGCCGACTTCCGTTTCCATGGAGAGCGGAGAGCCAATGCGGATGGCTTGCGCCTTGGCGGACAGGATGGCCAGAAAGCGATCCTTGACGCTGCGCTCGACGATCAGCCGGGAAGCCGCCACGCAGCTCTGGCCCGTGGCCGCGAAAATGCCGGCGACCTGCGCATTCGCGGCGCTGTCGAGATCGGCATCGGCGAAAACCAGAAGCGGCGACTTGCCGCCGAGTTCCAGAGAGGTCGAGGCAAGATTTTCCGCTGATCCGCGAACGATATGGCGCGCGGTTTCCGCGCCGCCGGTAAAGGCAATATGCGCGACCTTCGGATGGGTGGTCAGCGCCGTGCCGCAGGTGGGCCCGAAACCGGTGATGATGTTGACGACACCGGCCGGAAATCCCGCCTCGTCTACCAGCCGGGCGAATTCCAGAAGCGGACCGGGGCCATCTTCCGAGGCCTTGACGACCAGCGTGCAGCCGGCCGCCAGCGCCGGGCCAATCTTCACGGCCGCCAGGAACAGCTGGCTGTTCCACGGCACGATCGCCGCGACGACCCCGACTGGTTCGCGCCGCAGCCAGACATCCATATCAGGCTTGTCGATCGGAAGGTATGCACCTTCGATCTTGTCGGCGAGGCCGGCGTAGTAGCGATAATAGTCGGCGACATAGGCGATCTGCGACGAGGTCTCGCGAATGATCTTGCCGGTGTCGCGCGTCTCGATTTCCGCCAGGCGCAGTGCATTGGCCGCTACGAGATCAGCCAGCCGGTAGAGCAGCTTGCCGCGCTGCGTGGCCGTCATGCGCGCCCAGGGACCGTTGCCGTAAAGCGCGTCATGTGCGGCCTCGACAGCACGACCGACATCCCCTGCCCGGCTTTCCGGCATCTGCGCCCATGGCGCGCCGGTGGCCGGATCGACGCTGTCGAAACGGGCTTCGCCATCCTCGAAGCGGCCATCGATATAGCACTGGAACTGTCGCATCCCACTCACTCCGCGAAGGCCGGCATGACGTCGGCGATGAAGCGCTCGAGCGAGGCCTTCTTGCGCTCGAAGCTCATGCCGGTGTCGATCCAGAAGGAATATTCGTCGTAGCCCATCGCCTCATAGGCCGTCACGCGGGCGATCACCTCGTCGGCACTGCCGACGACATTGTTTTTCCGCATGACATCGCCCGACAGCATGGCGTTGGCGGCGATATCCTCCGGCGAAATCCGTTCGATCAGACCCTGCTGGATCGGCTTCTCGTTCTTGAACCAGGCGAAAAAGTAGTTGTAGTAGACGCTCATCTCATGCGCCGCCTGCGCGATATCCGCCTCGTCAGAACCGACATAGGTGTGGCGCAGCAGCATGATCTTCGGGCGCTGGATCTCTGCGTGTTTGGCGCAGGCATCGTTGAACCGGGTCATCAGGGTTTCGACCTCGTCGTCCCCCTGCCAGAGCGGCGTGACCTGCACGTTGCAGCCGTTGGCGACGGCGAATTCATGGCTGTTGGGATCGCGCGCCGCGACCCAGATCGGCGGATATTTCTGGATTGGCTTCGGCGCGGATGTCGTGGATGGGAACTTATAGAATTCACCGTCATGGGCATAATCGCCCTCCCAGAGCTTCTGCACGGCGGGGATCAGTTCGCGCATCCGCTGGCCAGCGCCCCACGCATCGAGGCCGGGCAGCAGGCGTTCGTATTCGAAGGCATAAGCGCCACGGGCGATACCGATATCGAGCCGGCCGCCGCAGATGAGGTCGGTCATCGCCGCCTCGCCGGCGAGCTTGATCGGGTGCCAGAAAGGCGCGATTACCGTACCGGTGCCCAGCCGGGCATGCCTGGTGCGCCGCGCCAGATCGGCGATCGTCACGAAGGGGTTCGGCGCGATGGTGAAATCCATGCCGTGATGCTCGCCGGTCCAGATGGCATGCATGCCGCCTTTGTCGGCGATTTCGCAGAGCGCCACGAATTCTTCGTAGAGGCTTTTGTGGTCCTGTTCGGCGTCGAGACGTTCCATGTGGACGAAAAGGGAGAATTTCATCGTTCAGGCTTTCCTTGCGACCGGGTGGACCTTGCCGGCGGTTTCGTTGCCGAAATAGACGCCGAAATCACCGATCGAGCTTTCAGCGGCGAACCGGCGGAGGATGTCGGTCGTTGCCGGATTGGCCAGCATTTCGGGCGCCAAGTTGGCGGGTGGCAGGAAGCGGCCCGCTGCCGGCTCTCCATCACCCGCAGATGCACGGTAGACGATATGCTGGCGGTTGTCGGCGCGGCTTTCGTAGACGGAATAGAGGAAGCCGACGGAGACTGCGAGACCCGTCAGGTCCCGGAGGTAATCCTGCAACGTCGCGGTGGGCTCGCCGCCGGCCATTGCGCAGGCCGGAAGGGTCAGGCTCGTATCGCCGAGCAGCAGCACGGTCCCATTGCGCTCCAGCACGGCGCTCAACTCGACTTCGCCTTCTGCCGCCGCCGAAACCGCCTTGCCGGCCAGTGCGGGGGTGAAATAGCTGCCCTTGGCATAGCCGAGGCCGTTCAGCCCATTGTCTGCAAAGGCCTGCACGCGACCCATGAGGATAACGTGGTCGCCGGCCTCAATGACCTGTTCCATCGAACAATCGAACCAGGCGGCGACGCTGTCGAAAACCGGTGCTCCATGAGGCCCGTTGTTCCATGCAACCGCCGAAAAACGGTCCTCCACCGGCCGTGCAAACGTGTTGGAAATGTCCTTTTGCGTTTCGGACAGAATATTGATGGCGAAACCCGTAGCTTCCGTCATGACCGCAAAATTGCGCGAGGTTTTCGCAAGGCAGACCAGAAGCAGCGGCGGATCGAGCGAAACGGAGGTGAAGGAATTTGCCGTGAAACCGATTGGATGCCCGCCCGGATCATGGGTGGTCACGACCGTCACGCCGGTTGGAAACGCGCCGAAGGCATTGCGCAGGGCGCGCGTGTCGAAGGTCGCATTGCTCATCTCATCCCCTCCTCAAGGGCCAGCCAGTCCGAAAGGATGGCGTTGACCTCCGCCGGTGCCGTCAGGTTGACCATGTGCCGCTGTCCGTCGATCAGCACGGCATAACCGGCCGGTGCCGCATCGGCCATGGCTTTTGCCATCGCCGGCGTCGAATTCGGATCGTCGGAACCGGTCAGGAACAAGGCCGGGCATTTCACCTGCGACCAGCGATCGGCGTAGGTGGCGTCGCCGCCAGCAAATGCCGAATAAGCGGTGGCATAGCCCTTGTGATCCACAACCGAAAGCCAACTTCTGGTCTTGCGATAGGCCTCGGTTTCGCGGCTGTCCTTTCCGAACCAGCGCAGCAGGGGACCATCTATATCGATGGCGCCCTCGCGGATTTCGGCAGCGCGCGTCATCACCGCGGCACGGGCCGCCGGGTCTCGACGGTGAACGCCGTTGAGCAACGCCACGCGCGAAATCCGCTGGCCGAACGTCGCTGCGGCACCACCCGCAATGAGGGCGCCCATGGAATGTCCAGCCAGGCTCGCCGTCTGCAATTCGAGATCGTCGAAAAACACCTTCAGCCAAGCCACGAAGCCTGCAAGGTCGGTGCCCTCCGGAAGCCGCCGGCTTTCACCATGGCCCGGCATGTCGACGGCGATGACCCGGTGCGTCGCGCAAAGGGCCGCGATCTGCGGTGCCCAGGCCTCGAGCCGCATGCCGACGCCATGGACCAGGACCAGCGGTGCGCCCCTGCCGGCTTCCGCCCAGGCCGTGCCGTTTCTGCTATGAAGCCGCGGGAGGCTGTCCATGTCGGCCTCAGACCGCCGCCGGATTGGTTGCGTCATGACCGAGGTCCTTCAGGTCCTGATAGCGATCGCCGATGCGGTGATGCGGACGGCCACCGACGGAAGCACCGAGCGCGACGACGATCTCGCCGGCCGACGGGGCATCGGGGATCGCTGTCTGGATCGTCAGGTAGTGGGAACGGCGTCCCTCGTCGTTCTTGTCCATCAGCGGAATCATCACCGGCGCATTGGCCGGTCCGCGCGTGTTACAGAAGGCAAGATAGGATTTTGCGCCGACAGCCTGGCGATAATGATTGCCGAAACGCAGCGTGTGGATCAGTGCCGAGGCGTGTTCGAGTTCGCCGTCGAGCCCGACCACCGCAGCCTTGCCATAGGCTTCGACCAGTTCGCCTGAGCCGACAGCATCCAGGATCATTTTCGTCAGAAGCGCACCCAGCACGGGTGCTGCTGCATGGATTTCCGGCTTGAGATCCTCGACATAGCCGAGGCCTGCCCAAGGATTTTTGACCACGGCCATCGCGGCGAACAGCTTGAGCGGCGCGCCGGCAGCCTTCCCGCCTTCGATCAGCGTGGTCTCCATCTGCAGCAGCGTCTTGCGAATCTCGATGGCCATGGGATTGTCCTTACGTCAAGTTTGATATGCCGTATGTTGGTATACCATCATATCAAGTGTCAAGTCTTGTTTAGACTCTTTTCTGCGTCTATGACTGGCGTATGAGCCAGAAGCTGTTCGCCCCCACCGCCGCAGATGTTGTCCATGATCTCGGATCGCTGCGAATCGACAACCCGCCCATCACCCTTCGCGAGATGTCGCTCGACCGGCTGCGCAACGCCATCATCGCCGGGCTTTTCAGGCCCGGACAACGGCTTGTCGAACGCACGCTCTGCGACCAGCTTGGGGTTTCCCGCTCCGTCATCCGCGAGGTCTTGCGGCATCTGGAGGCCGAGGGACTGGTCGAAACGGCGCCGAAGCAAGGGCCGATCGTGGCGCTGATCGTCTGGCATCAGGCGCGGCAGATCTACGATATCCGCATTGCACTGGAGACCACGGCCGTTGCCGATTGCGCACGTAACGCCGACCCCGCGACCAAGGAAAAGCTGCGAGCGGTGCTGGAGGATCTCGACCGGAATTCGGCAAAAAACGATGCCATGACCATCCTTGCCGCGACAAACGCGTTTTACGAGACGATCTTCCTGTCCGGAGGCCACGAGATCGCCTGGGATATCGTCAAGCGTCTGAACGGCAGGATTTCCAGGCTTCGGGTGATGACCCTGGCGACGGCGAACCGCACAGTGTCCGGCCCTGCCAGCATGCGCGAAATCTTCAATGCGATCCTGCGCAACGACCCGGACGCTGCAACCGCCGCCTGCCGCGCCCATATCACGCAGGCTGCGCGGATCGCCGAAAGTCTGCTTGCGCCGGAAGCCGAATTGTCATGATGTAGCGTCGCCGCTTTCCGAACGGGAAAACCGCGGTGGGAGGGCGTCTTGACATGAACATCCTGATCATCGGCGCGGCAGGCATGCTGGGCCGCAAGCTCGTGGCAGCGTTGATCGAGCGCGGAGAAATCGGCGGCCGCCGGATCGAAACATTGACCCTTGCCGACATTGTGGCGCCGGAGCAGCCCGCTTTTTCGGGCGCGGCCGAAACCGTTGCTGCAGATCTCTCCTTGCCCGGCGCGGCTGAAGCCTTGATCGAGCAACGCCCCGACCTGATCTTCCATCTCGCGGCGATCGTTTCCGGAGAGGCGGAGGCGGATTTCGAGAAGGGCTACAGGGTCAATCTGGAAGGAACACAGAGCCTGTTCGAAGCCATTCGGCTTGCGGGCAGCAGGCACGCTTATTGCCCCAAGCTCGTTTTCACCTCATCGATCGCCGTTTTCGGACAGCCTTTGCCGGAGAGAATCGGCGATACGCACATCCTGGCGCCGTTGACCAGCTACGGGACGCAGAAGGCGATCTGCGAATTGCTGCTTGCGGACTATTCCCGACGCAGTTTTTTCGATGGAATCGGCATCCGCCTGCCGACGGTCTGCATTCGACCGGGCAAGCCGAACAAGGCGGCCTCCGGTTTCTTTTCCGGCATTCTGCGCGAGCGGCTGGTCGGGCTGGAAGCGGTATTGCCGGTGTCTGAAACCGTGCGCCACTGGTTTGCAAGCCCGCGGGCAGCCATTGGTTTCCTGCTGCGTGCCGCAGAGCTCGATACCGTTTGTCTCGGCCAACGCCGCACCTTGAACATGCCAGGCCTGTCGGCCACCGTCGCAGACCAGATCGAAGCGCTCCGGCGCGTCGCTGGCGACGGCGCAGTGGCGCTCATCCGCCGCGAGGACGACAAGACGGTGGCTGATATCGTTGCCGGCTGGCCGCAAGGTTTTGACGCGCAGCGCGCCCTGGATCTGGGTTTCAAGGCGGACGCTTCCTTTGACGAGATCATTCGTGCCCATATCGAAGATGAATTGGGAAATTCCGACGTGTTTTCCCGACAGGATTGAGGGATTGTCACGCGGCGACATGGGCAATTTCGTTTGACCCAAAAATAACGCATCCTCGATTTATCCACGCCATTTCAAATATTAGGATTTTCGCCTATTCATTCTCCTCGCTCGATGAACGAGCTGAGCCATGATTTTGGGGGGAATCCGATGAAGCGCATTTTGGTTGCAAGCCTGCTTGGCCTGATGATGGTCGCGCCTGCGGCGGCACAGACCGTCAACGCCGGAAAATACACTGTCGAAGGCACAAATCTGGATGGGTCGGCCTATACGGGCACGGCCGAAATCACCCTGGCCAGCGAGACGACCTGCGTGATCGAATGGGACACGAACGGTACTAAGTCCTCGGGTGTCTGCATGCTCAACGGCGACGCCTTCGCGGCAGCCTATGTGCTTGGCGACGCACTCGGACTGATCGTTTACAAGGTGAACGGCGATGGCACGCTCGAGGGCGCCTGGACGATCACCGGCAAGGATGGCAGCGGCACGGAAACGCTGACGGCGCAGTAGCGGTAGCGACCGTCTGGTTTTGACGAACAGCAGAACCGATCAGGTGCTGACGAAGGTCGCTACTCGTCAGCACCGATTTATTAGCTGTTCGTCATCGCTTCGCGCAACACATCGTTGATACGGTCCTGCCAGCCGGGGCCGTCCTTCTGGAAATATTCGAGGACGACGCTGTCGATCTTGATCGACACGAGTTCCTTGGTGTTCGGCAGGGCGGGTGTTTCCCGTGCCGGCGCCGCAACTTTTTTCGTTGGTTTGAACAAAGCTTCGGCCGCATCCATCGGATTGAGCGGCCGGCGTGGGGTCGTTGCCATGGATTATTGTCCTTGCTGAAAGGCGCGCCACGATGAGTGCGCCGGATTGGGTAAGCGTTCGGCTTCAGGGCATCAATTGGCCGCCATTGACTTCAATGACCTGCCCGGTGATGTAGCCGGAAAGCATGTCGGAGGCGAGGAAAAGATAGGCGCCGACACATTCCTCCGGCGACCCTATCCGGCCCATCGGCACAGTCTTGCGCTGTGCGTCCAGCATCTCCGGATCAGTATAGCGGTCATGAAAAGGCGTGGAGATGACGCCGGGCGCGACTGCATTGACGCGAATTCGGTCCGGCACGAATTCCTTGGCGTGTCCCTTGGTGATAGTGGAAACGAAGCCCTTGGAGGCAGCATACAGGATGGCGCCGTTGCCGCCGCCGTTGCGGGCGGCGATCGATGTCGTGTTGATGATGAAGCCGCCCTGCTTTGCAAGCCATGGCTGGGCGGTGCGCGTCGCGGCAAGAACGGAACGCGCGTTGAGGTTCATGACGCGGTCGTAGTGGGCGTCGCTCATTTCGGCGGTCGTCAGCCGGCCGAGCATGCCGCCGGCATTGTTGATCAGCCCGTCGAGCCGGCCGAAATGCGTTGCCGCCTCGTTGACCACCCTCTCGGTCTCGCCATCCGCGGAAACGTCGCCCTGAACCAACACAACATCGCCGCCTGTTGCCGAAACCTCCGCGGCCAGCTCCGTTGCAGCGGCACGGCTTTCATTGTAGTGAATGGCGACTTTTGCGCCTTGCGCCACAAACGCCCGGACGAGCGCGGCGCCGATCCCGGTCGAGGCGCCGGTGATCAGTACGGCTTTGCCGGACAGATCCGGTATTCTGATTCCGCTCCACACTGTATCCGCCATGCCGAAAATCTCCTCGTGCTCTGTCCGCGATGCGCCTGCCGCCGATCCGTCAGGCCGCTGAAGTCCGGAGGGACGCTACTGCATAATGGATCGGATCGGAATCGATATATTGCGTTGGATCTCGCCTTGCCAAAGGTTCTGGACGAGAAGACTGTTGGCAACAATGCTTCGCTTTGATGATTTTCATTCCTCAAGATCGTTCACGCGCTATGCTGGGGGCTTGAACAGCAGATGCGAGCCGCGATGACAGAACCAGAGACCGATCAACTTCTGGAGCGAATGACGATCATGGGTGATCTCGATGGCGCTTCCTTTCTTCCGTGGATCCGACGCCATGCCACCAAGCTCGGGCTATCGCACGCCATATCGCACTCAGGTCCCGACCGGATCGAACTTGAGATTGCGGGGCCGGAAGCGTTGATCGACATGATGGAGGTTGGATGTTCTCTGGGTCCGATCGAGGTGTGGGTGGAGAAAATTGAACGCAAAGCGATTGTCGGGAAAACACGATAGGGCGGCGATCGCTCTTTTCCCACAAACACATATTGTGCATCTTATTTAATCAATATTGCCAATGCGAAATTATTATGCAAGCGTGGGATCGCTGAGCGTGAAAGGCCTTCATCACGAGGTGACTTTTTCTCGGCAAACACATGATTTGTTTGGAAAGTCTAGTCATGCCATCCGATACGACCGGCTTTTGGACGCCCGTCGCCCTTTCAGCGGATTTGCCTGCGGGAACCGTGATTCCGGCGCGGACGCCTGCGGGATCGGTCGCCTTGTGGCGCAGCGAAGCGGGACGCCTGGCGGCATCGGCGGATCGCTGTCCGCACCGTGGAATGCGCCTGTCGCACGGGTTCGTCCGCGGCGAGGCACTATCCTGCATCTATCATGGTTGGAGCTATGCGCAGGCCGGAAACTGTCTGCGCATCCCGGCCCATCCGGGGCTCACGCCGCCGGAGACCATCCGCGTTGCCATCCATGAGGTAGCGGAGGCGGACGGCGTGATCTGGGTGGCTGCGGGCGTGCCTGCGTCGAAGCCGCCGAGGCTTGACGGCTTGACGCCGCTGCGCTCGCTGACGGTGCTCGCCGGCAAAGACGCGATCGAGACCGCAGCCGGTGGAAAGACGAGCCCCGACGGCCTTGTCGAAACCGCCGCCGGCGCAGGCGGCGTATGGCTACTCGCCGCGGATGACGGCCAGACGCTGGTCCATGTCCTGGTGAGGGATGATGCCGGCACCAAAGACCGCATCGCTGCATCGCGAGCTGCGGAAAGCCTGCGCCGCAGGGCCGAGAATCTTCAGCGGGAGGGGATCGTGCAATGACCGCTCAAGCGATGATCGACGAATGGTATCCGGTCGGGCTTTTCAGCCAGCTTCAGCCGGCCGGCCGACAGACGGCGCTGATGGGCGAAC
Organism: Hyphomicrobiales bacterium; assembly: GCA_900472785.1. Lineage (GTDB taxonomy): Bacteria > Pseudomonadota > Alphaproteobacteria > Rhizobiales > Rhizobiaceae > Pararhizobium. Next base: position 79,905 of record UCJH01000020.1, read on the forward strand.
CGATTGTGGTGTCCTCCGATGCTGACGGCAACGCAACGGTGACCGGCGGAAACGGCCGGAGCCTGCCGGTGCTGGTACGGTATGGCCACGTCTGGTCGTCCCTCGGGCAACCGAAAAAAGCGCTGTTTCCGATCCCGGAGGCCGATCAGCCCGGACGGCGCTTCGTCGATGTCGGCGCGGTGCGCGTGCGCTGCTCGCCGTTGCGAGCCGTCGAGAACTTCCTTGATATCGCCCATTTTCCCTTCGTGCACACCGATATCCTCGGTGCCGAGCCCCATACGGAAGTGCAGAACTACAAGGTGGAAATCCGCGAAGATGTCGACGAGGTCTGGGCAACGCAGGTGAAATTCTACCAGCCGCAGGCAGCGAAATCGGCTGCCGGAGGGATCACCACGGAATATATGTACCGCGTCCCCGCCCCCACCTGCTCAGTGCTCTACAAGACCTGCCCGCCGCGCCCCAGCGAATGGGACGTGATCACGCTCTTCGTACAGCCGCTGGCGGAGGACCTCTGCGACGTCTGGCCTTGGATGGCGCTGTTCGACGACGATACCTCAATGACCGACCTCATCCATTTTCAGCAGACGATCTTCCTGCAGGATCGCTCGATCCTGGAAAACCAGATCCCGCGACTTCTGCCGCTCGATCCCGGCATGGAAATCCCGACCCGGGCGGACCTGACATCGATTGCGTATCGCCGCTGGCTGAAGCGCCGCAACTATACCTATGGCGCACAGTTGGTGGCGCAATGAAACTCTACGACTACATTCTCTCGCCCAGTTGCTACAAGGTTCGTCTGATGGCGGCGCTGACCGGGGTGAAGCTCGACCTGCAGCCCGTTGATTTCCATCCCGGCCTCGAACATCGCGGCCCGGAATTGCTGGCACTCAATCCCGCGGGTTCTATCCCGATTTTGAAGGACGGCGACCTTATCCTGACTGAATCCTCGGCGATCCTCGTCTATCTCGCGGCAAAGGCTGCTGCGGAATGGCTGGCCGGCGACAAGCCGGAGGAAGCGGCCCGCGTCCAGCAATGGCTGTCCTTCTCCGGCCGGCTCACGACAAGTCTCGGCGGGGCGCGTCTGCATGAGATGCTGCTGCGACCCGGGGATATCGACGCGCTGCAGGCCCAAGGGATCTCCGCCCTTCGCGAACTGGAGGCCGGCCTTGTCGAGCAGAGCCTGCGCGGCCGGCGCTTTGTCGCAGCCGATCGCCCGACCGTGGCGGATATCGCCTGTTTTCCCTACGTGGCGCTTGCTCCGGACGGCGGCGTCTCGCTCGATCCCTATCCCGCTATCCGGCTTTGGTCGCGTGCACTGCGGTCCCTGGATGGTTTCATCGAGATGCCCGGCATCCATCGGCTGCACGAATTGAAGCCCGAACCGCTTATCGAAACAGGCGAGGCATGAGATGACCGGCACGCTCCTGAAAAACTGCGCCGCCGTGATCGTCAATGATGGCAAAGGTCCGGTCGTGCGGCGCGATATTGACCTGCTGACCGACGGCCCGGCGATCAAGGCCATCGGCGAAAATTTGATCGCGCCCGTCGGCACCACGGTTCAGGATGCCACCGGCTGGTTCGTCTATCCCGGCCTCGTTAACACCCATCATCACTTCTTCCAGTGCTTCGTGCGCAACCGTGCCGATCTCGACTGGACGAAACTTTCTGTCATCGAATGGCTGGACCGCATCTATCCGATCTTCTCGCAGCTCAATGAGGAATGCTTCTATCACTCCTCCGTCACGGCGATGGCAGAGATGATCAAGCATGGTTGCACCACGGCCTTCGACCACCAATACAATTTCCCGCGCCATGCTGGAAAGCGCTTGATCGATCGACAGTTCGAGGCGGCCGATCTCTTCGGCATGCGGTTTCATGCCGGGCGCGGCGGCAACACGCTGCCGAAATCGGAAGGCTCCACGATCCCCGACGAGATGCTGGAAACGACGGACGAGTTCATTTTCGACTGTGCCCGCCTGATCGATACCTATCACGACGCCAGCCCCTTCAGCATGCGCCAGGTCGTGGTTGCGCCCTGCCAGCCGGTCAATTGCTACCGCGAGACCTTCGTCGAATCCGTGGCGCTGGCGCGCGATCGCGGCGTCATGATGCATACCCATGTCGGCGAAGGCGAAAGCCCGGTCATTCTCGCCCGCCACGGCAAGCGCACCGTCGATTATCTCGAAGCGCTTGGCTTCGCAGGCCCCGACGCCTTTTATGCCCATTGCTGGGAGCTGACCCATGAGGAACTGAGGTCGATGGCGGCAAGTGGCACCGGCATTTCGCACTGCCCGGAGCCGGTCTATCTGGTCGGTGCGGAAGTGACCGATATTCCCGCCATGGCCGCCTTTGGCCTGCGCGTCGGTATCGGCTGCGACGGCGCGGCCTCGAACGACAATTCCAACCTCATGCACTGCCTGCACTCGGCCTATATGCTGCAGTGCCTCGTCTCTTCCACGCGCGCCCACCCCGTGCCGCCGCCAGTCGATTTTCTCGGATATGGAACCACCGGTGGCGCGAGCCTTCTCGGGCGTGCGGACATCGGCCGGCTTGCGCCAGGCATGGCCGCCGACCTGTTTGCCATCGACACCCGCCGCATGGATTACGTCGGCACACGACATGATCCCTTAAGCCTCATTCCGCGCGTCGGCATCGGCATGGCAACCGACATGACCATGATCAACGGCCGCATCGTCTGGCAGAAGGGCGAATTCGTCGGGCTCGACGAAGCCAAACTCTTTGCCGATGCGGAAGCGGCGCTTGCAACCGTAGACTTCTAAAAACCAAAAAAGAGGGAACTGACATGCTGAACAATCTGACCCGCAGAACATTGATGAAGGGCCTTGCCGCCACCGGTCTCGCCGGCACGCTCGGCAGCCGTCTTGCCTTGGCGGCAGACGAGCCGCTGGGCATCACACTCGTGATCCCGTCACCCGTCGGCGATGTCGGCTGGGGCCATGCGCTGGCCGCCGGTCTTGAGCCGATCAAGGCCGCTTACGGTGACAAGGTTAAGGTCACCATCCTGGAGAATATCGCGGAAGGCCCGGATGCCGACCGCATCATGAACAAGACCGTTGCCGACGGGAACAAGTTTCTGATCGCCGGCTCCTTCGGCTACCAGAACGGCGCGCTGCAGATTGCCCGCCGCGACCCCAGCGTCACCGTGCTGCATGCCTCCGGCTTCCAGGTCGCGCCGAATTTCAGTCCTTTTGCCGCGAAATATTTCCAGGGCACATACCTGCTCGGCATGGCGGCGGCGGCCCTGTCGAAGACCGGCAAGCTGGGCTCGGTCTCGGCCTTTGCCATCCCGGAACTGATTACCTCTATCAACGCCTTCACGCTCGGCGCCCAGACCGTCAACCCGGACATCGAAGTCTCGGTCGTCTGGGTCAATTCGTGGTTCGACCCGGCCAAGGAGCAGGAGGCCGCCAAGGCGCTGATCGCGCAGAAATGCGACGTGATCTTCTCCAACGCGCAGGATACGCCTTCCGTCATCGCCGCTTGCGAGGAAGCGGGCGTCTATGCCTTCAACCTCAACTCATCGATGAAGAAATATGCCGAGAAGACCTACCTCGGCTGCGTCGCGACGGATTGGTCGCCCTTCTTCAAGGCGTCGGTCGAGGACCATCTTGCCGGCACCTTCAAGGGCGCCAACGCCTTCCTCGGCGTCGCCGAAAAGGTTGTTGAAGTGGTCGATTGGAACCCCGCTATCCCGGCGGAAACCATGACGAAGATCAAGGAACTCGAGACCAAGATCGCCAATGGCAGCTTCTCGCCATTCACCGGGCCCATCACCAAGGCCGACGGCAGCGAAGGCGTCGCGGCCGGCGCAACCCTGCCCGATGCCGATATCATCGCCATGAACTGGCACGTCAAGGGCGTCGCCACGCCGCTGCCGAAGTAAGCAGCATGACCGCACCCCTTCTCTCGCTACGCGGCATTTCGAAGAGCTACGGCCAGATCCACGCCAACCAGGCGATCGATCTGGATGTGGCGCCGCAGTCGATCCATGCGATTTTGGGGGAAAACGGCGCAGGAAAATCGACGCTGATGAAGCTTATCTACGGCGTCGAGCAACCGGACGACGGCAGCGTTGTCTGGGAAGGACAACCCCTGCGTCTCGCCTCCCCCGCGGAAGCGAGGCGCAAGGGCATCGGCATGGTCTTCCAGCACTTCTCGCTTTTCGAGACCCTGACGGTGCTTGAAAATATCCGGCTGGTCGTGCCGGGCCGGAAAGCCGATCTCAGGGAACGCATCCGGACGCTCGGGCGGGAGTTCGGCCTTGACGTCGATCCGCTTGCCCATGTGCACGCTTTGTCCGTCGGCGAGCGCCAGCGGGTCGAGATCGTCCGCTGTCTGATGACCAATCCGAAACTTTTGATCCTCGACGAGCCGACCTCCGTCCTGCCGCCGCAACTGGTGGAAAAGCTTTTCGATACATTGCGTCGCCTGCGCGACGGCGGCGTGTCGATCCTCCTGATCTCCCACAAGCTGGAGGAAATCCGGGCGATCTGCGACCGGGCGACGATCCTGCGTGGCGGACGCGTGACCGGAGACGTCGATCCGCGCGACCACGATGCCCATGATCTTGCCCGCATGATGATCGGCCGCGACATGCCGGCGCCGATCCCGGCACTGCCCCGGTCGGGCGGCGAAAAGCGGCTGGAGATCATTGGTCTGGACCACCGGCCCGAAGATCCCTTCGCCGTCTCGCTCTCCGGCATCAGCCTTGAAGTTCGGGCCGGCGAGATTCTTGGTATCGCCGGCATTTCCGGCAACGGCCAGAGCGAGCTTGCCGCCCTGATATCCGGCGAGACCGTGCTGGGACGCGAGCAGCGCGACCGCATTTACATGATGGGAACGGATGTCGGCGGGTGCGATGCCGCAGCGCGACGCGAGCTCGGGTTTGCTTTCGTTCCCGAAGACAGACTGGGGCGCGGCGCCGTGCCGGAAATGTCGCTCGTCCTCAACAGCCTGCTGACAGCCCATCCGCTTGATCTGTTGCGGCATGGTCTTGTCGACACGACGCGGGCAACGGCGTTCACCAGGGAGTGCATTCTTCAAAACGATGTCCGCACGCCAGGCCCGAACGCCGAGGCCGGAACGCTTTCCGGCGGCAATCTGCAAAAGTTCATCGTCGGCCGGGAGATCATGCTGTCTCCGAAACTGCTGTTCGTCGCCCAGCCGACCTGGGGCGTCGATATCGGCGCCGCATCCGCCATCCGCAACCGTCTGGTTGCCTTGCGCAATCAAGGCATGGCCATTCTGGTCATTTCCGAGGAGCTTGAAGAGTTGTTCGAGCTTTGCGATTCCATCCAGGTTCTGCATCACGGCACCTTGAGCCTGCGGCTCGTTACAAAGGAGACGCGACCCGAAGAGATCGGTCGTTACATGATCGGGGCGCAAGCCCCCGTCGAGAAAGCCTATATATGACGTCCTGGTCCCTTGCGTCTCTTCCCGTCCTTGTCCGCCGCGAGCGCGCCTCGCTGACGGCTGCCGTCGTCGCGCCCGTCGTTGCACTGGGAACGGCACTCGCCCTCAATCTCGGCCTCTATGTCCTGATGGGTCGCGATCCCCTCGCGGTCGCCTATGCGATGCTTTTCGAGCCGTTCCTCTCCTGGGCGTCGTTTTCGGAAGTGCTTTTGAAGGCAGGCCCGCTGCTTCTTATCGCCCAAGGGCTCGCGATCGGATTTCGGGCCAAGGTCTTCAATATCGGCGCCGAAGGCCAGTTCATTCTCGGCGCGATCTTCGCTTCGGCCATTCCGGTCTGGTTTCCGCAGGCAACGGGCCAATGGATCTGGCCGGCGATGCTGTTGCTCGGAGCTATCGGCGGCGCTCTTTGGGCATCGATCACCGCCTTCTGGCGCGTGCGGCTCAATGCCAACGAAATCCTCGTTTCGCTGATGCTGAGCCTGGTTGCGGCACAAGTCCTGAACTACCTGCTGCTCGGTCCATGGAAAGATCCGAACGGCTTCAACTTTCCCCAGTCGGTGATGTTCCAGTACGACGCGATGGTGCCGACCCTGATTGCCGGTACCCGCGTCAACGTTTCCTTCCTCATCACGCTCGTTTTGTCGGTTGCGGCCTTTGTCTTCATGCAAAAGAGCTTCGCCGGCTATAAGCTGCAGGTCGGTGGTCTCGCGCCTCGGGCTGCCGGCTATGCCGGCTTCAAGGAAGGATGGGCGATCTGGCTGTCGCTGCTGATCGGCGGGTTTGCCGCGGGGCTTGCCGGCGCAGCCGAAGTTGCGGGTCCGCTTGGCCAGCTGCAGCGCTCGATCTCGAGCGGCTACGGTTACGCGGCCATCATCGTTGCCTATCTCGGCGGGCTGCATCCGATCGGCATCGTCGTCTCGGCGCTGGTCATGGCCGTGATCTATATCGGCGGCGACAATGCCATGGTCTCTGCGAACCTGCCGATCGCCGCCGTCCGGGTCTTCCAGGGCAGCCTGCTGCTCGCCTATCTCATTGCCGTCGCCTTCGTACGCTATCGCCTCGAATGGCCGGGAGCAGTCAAGACGACCACATACCGGAGCTTGTCATGAACGCCATCGAGTTCATCCTTGCCGGCATGCTCGCGGCCGCAACACCGTTTCTTCTGGCGGCGCTCGGCGAATTGGTGGTCGAGCGCGCCGGCGTCCTGAACCTCGGCGTCGAAGGGCTGATGGCCTTTGGCGCGGTGCTTGCATTCATTGTCGTCTACCATGGCGGCGGGCATTTTCTGGGTTTCCTTGCAGCGGGCATCGCCAGCGCGGCGCTTTCCCTGATCTTCGCCTTCGTCACGCTCGGGTTTCGGGCCAATCAGGTGGCGGCAGGCCTTGCCATCGGCATCCTTGGACAGGGCCTCTCTGCACTTTTCGGCAAGACCTATGAGAGCCTGACCATCAAGGGACTTCCAAAGCTTTCGATCCCCGGGCTTTCGGAAATCCCGGTGGTTGGCGGTCTTTTCACGCAGGATGTCGTCGTCTGGATTTCACTCGCCGCAACCCTCGGCATCTGGGTGATATTTGCCTATACAAAGCTCGGTCTCGTCATCCGCGCCGTCGGCGAGAACCCGAAGGCGGCCCATGCCATCGGCTATTCCGTCGTCACCGTCCGCGTCCTTGCAATCGCCTTTGGAGGCGCGATGGCAGGCTTTGCCGGCGCCTATGCTGCGGTTGTCTACACCCCACTCTGGGCCGACGGTATGATCGCCGGGCGCGGCTGGATCGCCATTGCGCTTGTCGTCTTCGGCACCTGGATGACCGGCCGCATCTTCCTTGGCGCCTGCCTGTTCGGCGCTGTCTCCCTGATGGGTCTGGCCGCCCAGGCAACCGGGCTGGATGTGCCCTCGCAGCTGCTGTCGAGCCTGCCCTATCTCGTCACGATCATCGTGCTCGGCATCATCTCCGCCGATCGCCGGCTCTTGAAGCTCAATGGCGTCGCCTCGCTCGGCGAACCCTTCGAGCGCTGAGCGACATCGGTGCAAACGCGCGGAACAGACACTCAGCGACCTTTTCTGGCGGCTGACTTGTTGCCGCGCGGACCGGTCAGCACCGGTGTGTTGCTGCGGTTCTCGTCCGACAGTTTGCGCCATCGCGCCAGGCGCTCGACCGAAAGCGTGCCAGCCCGCACGGCTGCCTGAACCGCACATCCGGGTTCGTGATCGTGGGTGCAGTCTCGAAAACGGCACGAGGGTGCCAAATCGGTGATCTCCGAAAACAGTGTCTCGATGCCCTCTGCGGAATCGCTAACATGCAGTGTCCGCAGGCCGGGCGTGTCGATGACCCATCCGCCACCTTTAATCGCATGAAGCGAGCGGGCCGTCGTCGTGTGACGCCCCTTGGCGTCGTCCTCGCGAATGGCTCCGGTTTTCTGTTGCGCGTCCTGCGTCAGTCCGGCCAAGCTATTGACGAGCGTCGACTTGCCCACACCTGAAGAGCCGACCAGCGCGACCGTGAGCCCGCTGGTGCACCAGGGGGCGAGGACCGCTCCGGCATTCCCGGAACGGGCATCGAGCACGACGACTTCCAAATCGCGCTGGAGCGCCATCGCTTCACGGCGGTACGTCTGAGCGTCATCGACCGTATCCGCCTTGGTCAGGACGATCACCGGTGACGTGCCGGCCTGGTTGGCAAGGGCCAGGTAGCGCTCAAGGCGGGCAGGATTGAAATCGGCATTGCAGGATGTGACGATGAAGAGCGTATCGACATTCGCGGCGGCGAGTTGCTGCGCGCTTCGTCCTTCCGTCCGCCGCTGCAGAAGCGTCCTGCGATCGAGCCGGCGCACCAGCATATGGCTCTGCGCGTCGACGGTGACCCAGTCGCCGACAGCGTAGTCAGCCGTATTGGTGCGCTCCGGCAGTTCGAGTTCGATTGCGCCTACTAGTGACAAGGCAACCAGGCGGGTGCGGTGAACCCTGGCGATCCTTGCCGGTATGATTTCCAGTTCACCCGGTTCAAGCTGGTCGGCAAAAAAACTCGACCATCCGAGAGATTCCAGCGATGCGGTCTCCGCGACAACCAAACCTGTCACCGGCATATCTGGACAGCGAAATCTTCTGCTGCGTTCATGGGACACCTCGTGGCGAATGGAAATTCTCTAGCCAACACACTTAGCAGGTGCAGCCGCCTCATGCAGCCTTGTTTCGGAATTTTACTCGGCCGATGTCCGCTGTGTCTCCATACGGGCAGTCCGCCACGAGGACCAGAGGAAGGCGACAATGAAGATCAGGGTCATCAGGAGCACGATGGTCGGTGCGGGCGCACTGTCGATGAAGAATGACAGGTAGACGCCGGTAAAAGAGGCAGCGGTCGCGACCAACACCGCGACGATGAGCATCATCCCCATCGTCCGGGTGAGCAGAAAAGCAATGGCGCCGGGTGCGATCAGCATGGCGATGGCAAGGATGAGGCCGACGGCCTTCAACGCGCCGACGATCGTCAGCGACAGCAGCGCAAGCAATCCATAATGGAGCCAATTGACCCGCAGGCCGACGGCCTTCGCCTGGGCCGGATCGAAGGCGTGCAACAGGAAATCCCGCCATTTGAGCGCAAGAATGACGGTCGTCAGCAGGGCGATCAGGCCTGTTTCGAGGATATCGGGCCAGCCGATGCCAAGCATGTCGCCAAAGAGGATGTGGTCGAGATGAACGTCGCTCTGGATCTTGGTATAGAGAACCAGGCCAAAACCGAACATGCCCGAAAAGACCACGCCCATGACCGTATCCTGCTTGATGCGGCTGTTTTCCTTGAGATAGCCCGTCAGAAGCGCACAGGACATGCCGGCAGCAAAGGCGCCGACGGCGAACGGCAGGCCGACGATATAGGAGGTGACGACGCCTGGAAAAACCGCGTGCGAAATGGCGTCGCCCATCAGCGACCAGCCTTTCAGCACGAGAAAGCAGGAGAGCATCGCCGTCGGGATGGCCACCAGCACGGAGATCAGCAGCGCATTGCGCATGAAGGCGAATTCAAAGACAGCCATGAGCATGTCGAGCGATATCATGGGGTCACCTCAAGCGCTTCGGCGGTGCGCCTGCGGGCAGCAAGAAGACCATGTTTCGGAGCAAAGACGAAGGCGAGCAGAAAGATCAGCGTCTGCAGCACGATAATGATGCCGCCGGTGGCGCCGTCGAGGAAATAGCTGAAATAGGCGCCTAAGAAGCTGGTCAGTGCGCCGATCGCGACGCTGATGATGATCAGCCGGGGAAAGCGGTCGGTGAGCAGATAGGCCGTCGCGCCGGGCGTGACCACCATGGCGATGACCAGGAAGGCACCGACCGTCTGCAGCGCGGCGACCGTGCAGGCCGACAACAGGGTGAAGAACAGCACCTTGAGGAAAGTCGTGCGCACACCGATCGAGCGGGCATGGCTTTCGTCGAAGAAGGTCACCATCAGGTCCTTCCATTTGGCTGTCAGAATGATCAGCGAGATCACGCCGATCAGGGCGAGTTGCAGCGTATCTGCCGGCGTGATGGCAAGGATGTTGCCGAGCACGATCGTCTGGATGTTCACCGAGGTCGGCGACAGCGACACCATGAACAGGCCAAGGCCGAAGAAGGACGTGAAGATCAAACCGATAATGGTGTCTTCCTTCAGCCGGGTGCGCTGGTTGAGGAACAGCATCGCGGCGGCAGCTAGCCCGCCGGAAAAGAAGGCGCCGAGCGAAAAGGGCAGGCCGAGCATATAGGCGCCGGCGACGCCGGGAACGATCGCGTGCGAAAGCGCGTCGCCGATCAGCGACCAGCCTTTCAACATCAGATAGGAAGACAGGAAGGCGCAGACGGCGCCGACCAGCGCGCTCACCCACATCGCGTTCAGCATGTAGTTATAAGTAAACGGCTCGACCAGCGTGGCGATCATCGGTCGTTCGCCTGCGGATCGATCTCGGGTTTGGCCGGTTGCGGCACCATCTGGCCGCATGCGCCATACATCACCAGCGGCCGCTCGTCGTCGGTGATGACAGACAATTGCCGTGGGTCGGCATCGTCATGAAGGCTGTCGCCACCAAGCACGAAGTGGCGAAGCACGCCGCCGAAAGCAAGTTCGAGGTTTTCCCTCGTGAAGGTGGTCTCGGTCGGGCCGTAAGCCAGTACGGTATTTTTGAGCAGAATCGTGCGATCGCAGAATTCCGGAACGCTGCCGAGATTATGGGTCGATACCAGCATGACGCGGCCTTCGTCACGCAGCCCGATCAGCAGGCGGATGATCGCATCTTCGGTCTTGACGTCGACGCCGGTGAAAGGCTCATCCAGCAGGATGACCCGTCCGTCCTGCGCCAGCGCCCTGGCAAGAAAGACGCGCTTCTTCTGGCCGCCCGACAATTCGCCGATCTGGCGCTTGCGGAAATCGCTCATGCCGACGCGCGCGAGCGCGGCCTCAACCGCCTCATGATCGGCCTTCTTTGCCATGCGCAGCATGTTCATGTGGCCATAACGCCCCATCATCACCACGTCTTCGACAAGAACCGGAAAATTCCAGTCGACTTCTTCGGCCTGCGGCACATAGGCAACGAGGTTTTTCTTCAGGGCTTCCGGCACCGAAAGGCCGAGCACCGAGATTTCCCCGCGCGCCAGCCGGGCAAATCCCATGATCGCCTTGAACAGCGTCGACTTGCCGCTGCCGTTGACGCCGACCAGCGCCGTGATCGTGCCTGTCGGGATTTCGAAGGAGGCATCGAGCAAGGCCCGATGCCCGTTGCGATAGGTTACCGTTGCCCCGGAGACGCGGATGCCGCTTCCCGGCTTGCCCGGCGCAGGCATGTCGCTCGGCCGTGCTTTAACCTGGAGGTTCATTGCAAAAGGCCCTTGGCGATGGTTTCGGATGTGACGCGCAGCAGATCGATATAGGTGGGAACCGGGCCGTCCGCTTCGCTGAGAGAATCAACATAGAGCACGCCGCCGTATTTCACACCGGTCTCGCGTGCCACCTGCTGTGCTGGATCGGGCGAAATCGTGCTTTCCGAGAAAACCACCGGGATATTGTTGGCACGAACCGCGTCGATCACCTTGCGGACCTGTTGCGGCGTGCCTTGCTGATCGGCGTTGATCGGCCACAGATAGAGTTCCTTCAAGCCGAAGTCGCGGGTGAGGTAGCTGAAGGCGCCTTCGCTTGAAACCAGCCAGCGCTTCTCTTCCGGAATCTTCGCTATTTCCGCCCGGATGGGGGCAATCGCCGCCTCGATCTTCTTCTTGTAGGCCTCGGCATTGGCCTTGTAGGTCTCCGCATTGGCCGGATCGTATTTCACGAACGCGTCGCGGATATTGTCAACATAGATCAACGCGGCCGACGGCGACATCCAGGCATGCGGGTTCGGCTTGCCGCTATACGGCCCTTCCGCAATGCCCATCGGCTCAATGCCCTCGGACACGACCACGCCGGGGATGGCATCGAAATTCTGGAAGAATTTTTCGAACCAGAGTTCGAGATTGAGACCGTTCCAGAGGATCAGCTTGGCGTCGTGCGCCTTCAGGATGTCGCGCGGGGTTGGCTGGTAGTTGTGGATTTCTGCGCCGGGCTTGGTGATCGATTCGACGATGGCAGCGTCTCCTGCGACATTCTTTGCCATGTCGGCGATCACGGTGAACGTCGTGACGGCCTTGAACTTCTCCTGCGCCGCTGCGACGCCCGGAACCAGGACAGCGACTGCCAAGACTGTTGCTGCTGCGAGGATCGCACGTCTCGTCTGATCGATCATTCCGAACTCCCTTGATTGTCCCATACAGCCCTAGGCGAATGATCTGCATAAGTCAATGCACATGAGAAGCATTTGCAACTGGCTATTTTCAAAACTTTCGTGCTTGGCTAGTGTCTGGCCATGAAACAGAGCAAGAATCGTGTCGAGGAATTGGAGGGCCTCCTGCGGGACGGCGGCGTGCGTGTGACGCGCCAGCGTGCCGCCATTCTGAAAATCCTTGCGACCGCCGAGGATCACCCGGATGCAAACGAACTGCATCGCCGGGCGAAGGAAATCGATGCAACCGTCTCGCTCTCGACGGTCTACCGGACACTTTCGGCGCTGGAGCAGCAGGGTGTCGTGCAGCGACATGCATTTGAAAGCGCCACTGCCCGCTTCGAGACCGCCGATGCCCCCCATCACGACCATCTGATCGATATCGACACCGGTGCGGTCATCGAATTTCGCTCAGACAAGATCGAGCAACTGCAGGCGGAAATCGCCGCGGAACTCGGCTATGACCTCGTCCGTCACCGTCTCGAACTCTACTGCCGAAAACGCAAGAACTGACCGGCATTGACCAGTCCGTTGCGGATCAACCTGCGAACGACAGGTGAATGCCTCCGTCTCATAGCCGGGCTTCAGGGAGCGCTCTCCTCACTGAGAATGATCGTTCGAGACAGCGATCGACGATCGCCTATTTTGTGCTTAGTGCACAATTTTTGACAGCCATTGCCGATGATTTAGTCGCAGCAGAACGTGGCAAGGCGATTTTCGTCAAAAATCAGCTTGAATTGCCAGGATTTCGAACTGGCACGGTGATTGCATTTGGATATGCGAGCCGAAAGGCTGCATTTTCGGCGTCCAACGCAGGGCGTCTCAAGCAAAGCCGCTGACCCAGGATATTCCGCGTACTTCTGTGCGTGTGCCTTGGCGTGCGGCGTTTTGTGTTTCCGACCCTTAACGATGGATTGGCACGACTTTGTCGGGCCGCGGAGAAGTCATGTCTGATTTTAAGAAAACGCATTTCATGTCCGCCGGCGAGCCGGAGAAAGCGCTTTGGATTTCCACGGCCGCCTTTACCGTCTGTTTTGCCGTGTGGACGATCTTTGCGATCATCGGCATCCGCATCAAGCAGGATCTCGGTCTGAGCGAGGCCGAGTTCGGGCTTCTGGTCGGTACCCCCGTGCTGACGGGGTCCGTCGTCCGCATCGTCCTTGGCATATGGACGGGGCGCTACGGCGGCCGTGTCGTGTACACGCTGACCATGCTGGCATCGGCCTTGGCGACCTTTCTGCTCTCCTATGCGACGAGCTATTCCGAAATGCTCATTGCCGGCCTGGGTGTAGGTCTTGCCGGCGGCTCCTTCGCGGTCGGCGTGGCCTATGTCTCCCCCTTCTTTCCGCCGGAAAAGCAGGGCACGGCGCTCGGCATCTTCGGTGCCGGAAATGTCGGGGCGGCGGTCACCAAGTTCGCGGCACCCTTTGTTCTCATCGCATGGGGATGGCAGGCCGTTGCAGAAATCTGGGCTCTCGTGCTGGCGGCAACCGCAATCATCTTCTGGTTCTCGACCACCGATGATCCGGCATTCCTTGACCGCCGCAATCGCCAGCTTCAACCCAAAAGCCTGCTGCAGGAATTCGCACCGCTGAAGAATGTGCAGGTCTGGCGCTTTTCGCTCTACTATGCGTTCGCCTTCGGTGGCTTCGTCGCGCTGTCCTTGTGGTTGCCCCGCTATCTCGTCGGTGTCTATGGCTTCAACCTTGGGGTCGCGGGCATGATCGCCGCCGCCTATTCCATACCCGGCAGTATCTTCCGCGCTTTCGGTGGTGTCCTGTCGGACAAAAAGGGTGCCAGAAGCGTCATGTACGCCATGCTGGTCGTTTCCGCCGTGGCTACCCTCATCCTGTCGCTGCCGGCCGCACCGGCATCGGGCGTTGGCTTCGGCATCACCCCGGCCGTTTTCATTGTCGTCATCTTCGTGCTCGGCTTTTTCATGAGCCTCGGCAAGGCAGCCGTCTTCAAGCATATCCCGGCCTACTACCCGGACAATGTCGGCGCTGTTGGCGGCATTGTCGGCATGATGGGCGGATTGGGCGGCTTCATTCTCCCGATCGCCTTCGGCCTCCTCAAGGACCTGACCGGCCTTTGGTCCAGCTGCTTCCTGCTGCTGTTCGCGATCGTCGCGATCTCTCTCATCTGGATGCACCTGTCCGTCAAACAAATGCAACGCCAGGCGCTTTCCGCACCTGCGGCAGTCACAGCCTAACTGGGGATTTGGAAGTATGACTCAGAAACTTGTGATCATCGGCAATGGGATGGCGCCGGGTCGGATGCTGGAAGAGCTGTTCGAGCGGTCGGCTGGGCTTTATGAGGTGACGATTTTCAATGCGGAGCCTCGGGTCAACTACGACCGGATCATGCTGTCGCCGGTTCTGTCAGGCGAGAAGGCCTATGAGGACATCGTCATCCATGGCGACGACTGGTATCGCGACCATGGGGTGACGCTGCATCGCGGCGCGCGGGTCAGCGGCATCGATCGGGCTGCGAAGACCGTAACGGCCGAGAACGGCATCACCGCACCTTACGACCGGCTGGTGATCGCCACCGGTTCGCTGCCCTTCATCATCCCGGTGCCGGGCCACCAGCTGCCGGGCGTGCTTGCCTATCGCGATCTCGACGATGTCGAGAAGATGCTCGCCATCGCCAGGAACAAGGGCAAGGCGATCGTCATCGGCGCCGGCCTTCTGGGGCTGGAGGCCGCCTATGGCCTGAAGCGCCAGGGCATGGACGTGACGGTCGTGCACCTGATGCCGACGATCATGGAACGCCAGCTCGATCCGGCCGCCGCCTATCTTCTGGAAAAGGCGCTGACCGAGCGCGGCATCGCCATCATCACCAAGGCCGACACCAAGGCGATCCTCGGCACCACCCGTGTCGAGGGCGTCGAACTCAAGGACGGTCGCATTCTCGACGGCGAGATGGTCGTCATGGCCGTCGGCATCCGTCCGGCGTCGGCGCTGGCGAAAGAGGCCGGCATCGCCGTCAACCGCGGCATCGTCGTCGACGACGGCATGATGACCTCGGACCCGAACATCTACGCGCTCGGCGAATGCGCCGAACACCGCGGCACCTGCTACGGGTTGGTCGCGCCGCTTTATGAGAGCGCCCGCATCCTTGCCGACCGGCTGTGCGGCGGCAGCGGCGAATATGCAGGCTCGGTCGTCAACACCAAGCTCAAGGTCACCGGCATCAACCTGTTCTCGGCCGGCGATTTCGCCGAGGGAGACGACCGCGAGGAGATCGTGCTGCGCGATGCGACGGCCGGTGTCTACAAGCGGCTGGTCTTGAAGAATGACCGGATCATCGGCGCGGTGCTCTATGGCGAGACGGCGGATGGGTCGTGGTACTTCGACCTGATGAAGCGCGGCGTGCCGGTCACGGAAATGCGCGACACGCTGATCTTCGGCCAGGCCTACCAGGGCGGTTCGCCGCTCGATCCTGCGGCGGCGGTTGCGGCCCTGCCGGACGATGCGGAGATCTGCGGCTGCAACGGCGTGTGCAAGGGCAAGATCACGGCGGCGATCACAGGCAAGGGCCTGACGACGCTCGACGACGTGCGGGCGCATACCAAGGCCTCGGCCTCCTGCGGCTCCTGCACCGGGCTTGTCGAGCAGCTGATGGCGGTGACGCTCGGCGACGCCTACAATCCGGCCGCCGTCACGCCGATGTGCAAATGCACCGGGCTTGGCCATGACGACGTCCGCCGGCTGATCAAGGCCAAGGGCCTGAAGACCATTCCGGCGGTGATGCAGGAACTGGAATGGAAGACGTCGTGCGGCTGCGCCAAGTGCCGGCCGGCGCTCAACTACTATCTCGTCTGCGACTGGCCGGACGACTATGCCGACGACTACCAGTCGCGCTTCATCAACGAGCGCGTCCATGCCAACATCCAGAAGGACGGCACCTATTCGGTGGTGCCGCGCATGTGGGGCGGGGTGACGAGTGCGTCGGAGCTGCGCGCGATTGCCGACGTCGTCGACAAGTTCGAGATCCCGATGGTCAAGGTCACCGGCGGCCAGCGCATCGACCTGCTCGGCATCGAGAAGGAGGACCTGCCGGCCGTCTGGGCCGATCTCGGCCAGGCCGGCTTCGTCTCGGGCCAGGCCTATGCCAAGGGGCTTCGCACGGTCAAGACCTGCGTCGGCTCCGACTGGTGCCGGTTCGGCACGCAGGATTCGACCGGGCTCGGCATCCGCATCGAGAAGTTCATGTGGGGTTCGTGGACGCCGGCCAAATTGAAGCTGGCAGTCTCGGGCTGTCCGCGCAACTGCGCCGAGGCGACCTGCAAGGACATCGGCGTCATCTGCGTCGACAGTGGCTTCGAGATCCACTTCGCCGGGGCCGCCGGCCTCGACATCAAGGGGACGGAGGTTCTCGGCCTGGTGAAGACCGAGGACGAGGCGCTCCAATACATCGTGGCGCTGACCCAGATGTATCGCGAGCAGGGCCATTATCTTGAGCGCATCTACAAATGGGCGAAACGCATCGGGCTGGCCGAAATCCGCCGCCAGATCATGGACGATGCCGACAAGCGCCAGGGCTACTACCAACGCTTCGTCTTCTCCCAGACATTCGCCCAGGTCGACCCTTGGTCCGAACGCGTCTCCGGAAAACACAAACATGAGTTCAAACCGATGGCGACGGTTGCGTATTCGGAGGCGGCGGAGTGATGGACATGAAAACCAACTGGATCGCAATCGGCGACATCTCCGATATTCCGCTGCGCGGCGCCCGCTGCGTCAAGACCCCGCAGGGCAAGATCGCCGTCTTCCGCACGGCCGAGAACGAGGTCTTCGCCATCGAGGACCACTGCCCGCACAAGGGCGGCCCCCTCAGCCAGGGCATCGTCCACGGCAAGGCCGTCACCTGCCCCCTCCACAACTGGGTCATCTCGCTCGAAACCGGAAAGGCGCTCGGTGCGGACGAAGGGGCAGTCAACACCATCGCCGTTCGCAACGAGGATGGTGCACTCTTCATCGCATTCGAAAGCCTGTTGATGGCGGCGGAATAGATGCATGGAGCACGAAATGCCTTCTGTCAGCAAAGCTGACAGAAGAGGTAATAGCCGCGGAGCCCAGATGGCATGAGCATCCGTGCCCGCTGAAACCAAAGACACCTGTCTTCGTTGCGGGTCTAGCCGTGTCGAAACCAAACGGAAACGGTCGCAGGTCTATTTTCCATCGTCATGCGATCGCGATGTCGGTTTGGGAGAAATCATCTCCCTTGAAGAGCAATGGCTCGCCGCGCGTTGCTGCCAGCCCGTAGGAGAAGCAGTCGCCGTAGTTCAGTCCGGCGGGATGGCGCCCCTTGCCAAATTTACGCCAGGCTCTTCGCGCCGTGTCGATTTGTTCGACATCGACAGGAACGACCTCCACGGCGGCTTTGTGAAGCCACAAATCCAGTTCGGCCGCGCCGGCGGACCCGAGGCGGGATTCGATCACCATCGATAATTCCAGCACCGTTGCCGCGGAAATCATCCTTACCGGATCATCGGCGATCTTTCGCTCCAGCGTTTCCGCTTCCGGTTCGCCCAGAACGATGGCCACGATTGCCGAGGTGTCGATGACCATCAGCTCGGAAGCCCGTTGTCGTCATAACCAAGGATCTCGTCTGCAGGACGGGGATCGAGAACGGGAAGAGCCGCGAAGCGCTTGCGGCTGGCAGCCAGGTCCTCTAGCAGGGCATCACGACGTGCTGTGCCACCGAAACGGCGCAGACGGTCCTCAAGGGCGCGTCGCGTGGCAAGGGTAATGGTTTCGCCTGTCTTTTCTGCGAGAACCTTGGCCAGACGTTCCGTTTCCGGGTCCTTTATGCTCAATGCCATACTGTCAACTTTCTACCTGTTTTGCTGTATTCTACCTAAAATTTGCCGAATGAACACGTCTGATGCTGAATATTCTACGCTTGGATGAAAACGTGTGTTCGCTTGGGGCGAACAGCGGATTCCGCCTATTTTTCGCCGCGCAGCGGATCATGTCGAAGTCCCTGTCGATCAGGCTTGAGTATTGTTCATTCCCTGATTTTCACGCAAATCGGATAGTGTTTTCGTTAAATGGATATATTTTGGTGGCAAAAGCGTTTGCGAAATTACTAATACGTGTAAAAATCATACTAATTGGAACACTGAAGCACGTGATGGTGTTCCGGTTCGGCGTAGAAGCGTAGATGAGGAGAGTTGGCGGCTTGGCCTTGCGAGTGCTCTTCCATGTCATAGCGTCGCTCTCTGCAGCAGAGCTGTTTCCCCTGTTTGCTCGAGGTCTGCAATGAGCAGAGCCGGCCAAGTCTCGCGCTTCAAGGTCGTTGAAGCCGATGTCGACAAACTTCGGGAACATTATGCGCAGACCCTGAAACCCGTTCGCGTCGATGCGCTGCATAAAGGCACTTCGATTTCGGTGGAGGACACGCATTTCTTGACCGGGGATTTCGACATCTGGTCGGGTGTATGTCGTTCCGGAATGGAGGTCAGTTTCCAGGAGCCGCCGGATGCCTTCGCCATATACCTGCCACTTGGCGGGGCAATGGAACTGACAGCGCACGGGCGTGATTTTACCTCGACGCCTTCCAGTCTGATCGCAATGGATCTTTCGGAAGCCAGAATGCTGCGGCTGCATGAGCAGCGCAGTCACATCGGCATTGCATTCAGTCGCAAGGCTGTGGTCCGGCAGCTTTCAGATCTGCTGGAAACGCCGATCATCCACGATCTCGATCTTGCTGCGGAATGCGATATGCGCTCACAGGGCGGAGCCAAACTCGCCGCCTTCGGACAACTTCTCTGGGATACGCTGGCCAGCGGTCCGGCGGAGAATATTTCAGCCCGCTCGACCGAATATTTCTTCCGGACGATCATGGTCGCCATGCTCGAAAGCGTGCCGCACCGCTATTCGCAACTGCTGGAGCGCCCCGTATCGCCTGCCATGCCGCGGCAGGTGAAGCGGGCAATCGACTACATGGTTGCGAATATTTCCAATCCGATCGGCGTTGAAGACATCGCACAATCCGCCGGCGTCGGCGTGCGGGCGCTACAGGTGGCCTTCCAGCAGTTCAAGGATACAACGCCGCTGAACTATCTGCGGCAATTGCGTCTGGAAAGCGTTCGCCGCCAGCTCATCGCCGTTGAACATGAAGCGGTTTCGATTTCCGACGTTGCCCGCAGCTGCGGATTTACCCATATGGGGCGGTTTTCACTTCTTTACCGCGAGACATTTGGCGAAATGCCGACGGAAACCCTGAGATTGCCGCGTTTTGACAAATAATTCGGCTGCGACGGGACGACAGAGCTTCAAACCAGCCGTCACGCAAGGCTCGGCGGTGCGATGAATTGATAGTAAGACCAGACGGCGATCAGCGCAGCGATGACGGCGAGCCAGATCAGTGCCTTCTTCATCCCCGGCGTAACCGTTTTCGGCTTTTTCTGTGGCTTAGGCTTGCGAAATTTGATCACATTGTCGTCGTTCATTGGGGTCCTCGCAGAAAATCCCGAACTCCATAACACGGGAGGCATGAACATATTTCCAGCCAATTACAATTTTCCACTCTCTGCTACGACATGTGTTTTTGGCTTATCTTTTGGTTTCATGCAATCAGACAGCAAATCGGGAGGGCTCGAGGCCCTCCCGATCCGTTTTAACGCTTCCTGACGTCAGATTTTGAAACGGCTTACCATTTCTTGCTGAGCTTCAGCGTGATCGTGCGCTGGTCGCCATAGCCGCAGGTGAAAAGGCCCTGGCAACCCTTGACGTATTCCTTGTCGAACAGGTTGGCGACATTCAGCGCCGCGCCCCAGCCGTTCTTTTCGTAGCGGATCGCGGCATCCGCGATCAGAGCGTCCGGAACAAAGGCGGTGTTTTCGATGTCTGCCGCCGATTCGCCCTGATAGCGCAGGCCCCCGCCGATGCTGACGCCCTCAAGTGCGCCTTCCGTCACAGTGTAATCGACCCAGAGCGATGCCTGATGTTCGGGGATCAGCCGCGGTCGTTTGCCGAGATAGGACGCAACGCCTTCCTTGGTGATTTCCATGTCGGTGTAGGTGTAGGAGGCCAGAAGCTTCCAATTTTGATCGAGATTGACCTTCCCCTCCAGCTCGATGCCCCGGGATTCGACTTCGCCCAGTTGCGTCTGCGTGAAGCCATCGGGGTTGAGCGCGTTTTCCTTGGTCAGATGGAAGACGGACGCCGTCAGCATTCCGTCGATGAAGGTCGGCTCGTATTTGATCCCTGCCTCGTATTGGGTGCCCTCTTCCGGAACCAACGGCGTGCCGGAGGCTGAGATGCCGATCAGCGGGTTGAAGAAGGTCGCGGCAGACACGTAGGGCGTCAAGCCGTTGTCGAAAGCATAGGCAAGACCGACACGACCGCTGAGCGCGCCCTCGTCCGATTCATAGGACCCTGTCGGAAGCCGGGAGTCCGCTTCGGTCTTGACGTAATCGTATCGTCCGTTTGCCGTCAGAATCCAGCCATCGCCAAACCGGATCTGGTCCTGCGCATAGATGCCGACTTGCTGCATGCGGGTCACGCTGTCGAGATAGGTGAAATACGGTGTCGTCAGCGGGTCGCCGTAGACCGGGTCGGCCGGATCGAGATCGGGCGCCGGGAAGGATGACGCCTGTTGCTGGTCGATCTTGTAGTTCTTGTAATCAAGACCGAGCAGGAGCGAATGATCGAAGGCTCCCGTCGAAAATTCCGTTTCAGCACGGTTGTCGATGTTCAGGCTGTCGACGGAGGTGTCGTGCTTGAAGCCGAGGCGCGCAAATTCAAAAGTCGGCGTATAGGCATAGGGGTAGACAAGCTCTTCGGCCTTGTCGAGATGGCTGTAGCGCAGGTTCTGCGAGAGCTTCCAGCCGTTGTCGAACTCGTGCGAGAACTCGTAGCCGAACAGCTGCTGATCATAGCGGCCGTAATCATGATCCGGCTCGCCGAAGAAGAGGTCGCGATCGATCCGTGTAAACGGTGCGCCCACGGGAGCATCGACCGCCGTGCCGTAGTAAGGCAGGAAGCCGTTGCCGACATGGGTCTGGTCGAGGGCAGAAGCAATGGCGTAGACGGTCAGGCTGGTTGCGTCATCCGGCGCGTAGGTGATTTGCGGCATGACAAAACCACGCAAATCCTCCGAATAATCGCTGTAATTGTCGCCACCCGAAACCTTGCCGGTGATACGGTAGGTTACGGTGCCATCGACATTCAGCTTGTCCGTGGCATCGAATCCGAAGAAGGCGTTGCCGAAATTGTTGATGCCGATTTCGGTGGAATAGGCGGGCTCCGCCTGGGGGCGCTTGCGCACGAGATCGACGATGCCGCCGGGATTGGCGCCGCCATAAAGGACCGATGCCGGGCCTTTGAGAACCTCGACGCGCTCCAGCATGTAGGCATCCGTCTGGAATCCGCCGAAGCCGTAGGTGAACAGGTTGAGGCCATCGAGAAACACGCCGGTCTGCGTCGCGTCGAAGCCGCGAATGTAGAACCAGTCGGTATCCGGGTCAGAGCCGAAGGGCTCGGCAGCAACGCCCGCCGTATAGCGCAAAGCTTCATCGATCTTGGTGACGACGCCACGGTCTTCAAGCTCTTGCCGGCCGACCACCGAAACCGACTGCGGAATTTCAGCGAGCGGCGTTGCCGTTTTCGCGCCTGTGCCCGTGTCCTTTGCGACATAGCCCTCGACGGGGCCGGTGGCGCTCTCCTTCGTCGCGCCGCCTTCGACGGACAGGCGCTCCAACTGCGTTACATCTGCCGCATCCTGCGCCTTGGCGGCATTGGGCAACAGGAGGGCAGCGATCGCCACGCCCGTCATCAGGAATTGTTTGCGCTTCGCCCCACTCACATTGATCTGCATACGCGTGTCACCCCAGCATCAAGGCCGCTTGCTGCTGTCCCCCAGCGAATGCAAACGGCAATCTCTTCGATTAATAACTTGATTACTTATATCAACTATCCATGGGCGGCTTGTCGCGATCCCCGGAAATTGAACGTTTTTGGGCTATTTTCCGCAATGCAAACAGCTGTCGCCGCGTGTCTCGCTGCGATGGTGCGAGGCTTTCTTCCAGTTTGACGGCGTGGCGCCGACGGTCTTGCGGAAAACCCGGGTAAAGTGGGCCTGGTCTGAGAAACCGGTTTCTGCCGCAATATTTGTCAAAGGTATATTTCTCTTCAGCATCAATTGCTTGGCGCGTTCTATCCGGGCGTTCATCTGCCATTGATGTGGCGGCAGGCCGGTGGATGCCTTGAAGGCGTGGCTGAAATAGGATTGCGAAAGGCCGGTGAGCGAAGCCAGTTCCTCGAGCCTTATGCTGCGCAGGCAATTTTCTTCGATGTAGTCGATCGCCCGGCGCAATTGCCAGCCGGCGAGCTGGCTGCGCTTGCGTGCCACGGCGCCGCCGCCGAGACGCATCAGTTCTATGAACATGGCGACCGTCAGCCCATCGCCATAGAGGTCGTGCAGCGGTTCCGGGTTGATGCATTCGGCGGCGATCAGTTCAGCAAGCGCCAGAAAGCGCTGGTCGGAAAACATCAGGCGGGGAATGTCGATGCGTTTCTGGTCGAGATCCTCCATTAACCGGCGTCGCAGGGTCTCGACATCGAAATGCAGATCGAGATGACGGACGTAATCGACATCAATAATCTCCGCCCGGACTTCCATCCCTGCGGGAATGTAGGAAACGGCCTGATGATGGTGGTTCTGTACCATGCCGTGGCCACTGGCGGTAAGCTTGATGTTGCAGTTTCCGGTCCCCTTGGCATCGAGCACGATGAACAGACGGGGATCATCCGCCACGTAATATCCCCCTGCCTGCGGTGCGCAGCGCACATCCCAGAGATCGGCGACCACGCCATTCCAGGTGCGACGGTTGAGCCCGCCGATCACCGAGAAGCCATTGATTCTGTTGTTCATGCGCGGCTGGAAGGTCATCGTGGACTCGTGTCGTCGATCATCGGCGTTGCGACAATCGTCAATTAAACTTGTATGATACAGTCAAGTTTTAATATCGAACAATATGCGTTGTTGCAATTGGAGAGCCATGGAATTTGCGCCCCGCTGACACGGTTTAACATCCTGACTGCGCCGAAAACGCAACACTTTTGTAGCGGTATTCGCCAACGAGGCCCGTTGAAACTATTTGATCAAGGCTGCTTGACGCGGCTTACGGACTTTGCATATTGTCCAGATGTCAGACCAATTCTGGTTTCAGAGATTTTGTAGATGGCGGAACAAGCTGCAAGAGCATCCCTGCTGCCCCTGCCCCCGGCCGACCGGGTGAGGCAGGCGACGGCCGCCCTTGCGGATTTTATCGAGCGATCGATGCTGGCTGCCGGCGAGAGGCTGCCGACGGAGCGTGAACTCGCTGCCGCGCTTGGCGTCGGCCGCTCCACCATTCGCGAGGTCATCCGGCATTTCCAGGCGCTTGGCGTCGTCGAGGCGCGCAAGGGCAGCGGTACCTATCTGCTACGGGCGATTTCCGCGGCGACGGTACATATGCCGCTGTCGCTCGAAACGACCCATCTGCGTGACGTGCTGTTGAAGACGCTGGAGGTCCGTCGCGGCATCGAGGCCGAGGCCGGCATGGTCGCGGCGCGCACGCGGACCCTGGACGATCTGCAGGTGATCGAAGAGAAGCTCGACGAGATGGAACGGGTGCATCTGTCCAAGGGCTCATCCGGCCCGGAGGATCTCGCCTTCCACCTCGCCATCTATGATGCCACCCACAATCCGCTGTTCCGGCAGCTGCTCGAACAGATGCGCGAAGCCTTCGAGCGATTCTGGGAAAAACCTTTCGACCGGCCGGATTTCGCCCGTCGCTCCTTTCCCTTTCACCGCACGCTGTTCAACGCGATTGCCGCCGGCGATCCGGAAGCGGCGCGCGCCGAGACACTGAAGATCCTCGCCATTGTCGAGGAAGACATCAAGGAAATGTCCAAATGAGCAACGGGTCCAATCCGTTCGAAGAAGCTTCCCTCATCGTCGCCCACGACGTGAGCAACGCCTATGACGCCGTCGTGCCGCCGATCGTACAGACGTCGCTCTTCACCTTCACCGACTATGACGACATGATCGCCTCCTATCGCGGCGAAAAAATACGCCCGATCTACACGCGTGGCCTGAACCCGACGGTCCGCATGTTCGAGGAGATGCTGGCGAAACTTGAGGGCGCGGAAGACGCGATCGGCTTTGCCAGCGGCATGTCGGCGATTTCCTCCACTGTTCTGTCTTTCGTCGAGCCGGGTGACCGCATCGTTGCCGTCAAGCATCTCTATCCAGATGCCTTCCGCCTGTTCGGTACGCTCTTCAAACGCATGAAGATCGAGGTCACCTATGTCGATGGCAAGGATGAGGAGGAGGTCGCCAAGGTCCTGCCCGGGGCAAAGCTTCTCTATCTGGAAAGCCCAACGAGCTGGGTGATGGAAACCCATGACGTGGCAGCTCTCGCAGCCCTTGCCCGGAAGCATGGCGTTATCACCACCATCGACAACAGCTGGGCGAGCCCGGTCTTCCAGCAGCCGATCTCGCTCGGCGTCGATCTGGTGATCCATTCTGCTTCGAAATATCTCGGTGGCCACAGCGACGTCGTTGCCGGCGTTGTCGCGGGTTCGAAGGAGTTGATCGGCCGTATCCGGGCCGAGGCATATCCGTATCTCGGCGGCAAGCTGTCGCCCTTCGATGCCTGGCTTCTCATTCGCGGCATGCGTACCCTGCCAATTCGCATGAAGGCGCACGAACAATCTACCGTCGAGATCGCAAAGCGCCTGCAGTCTCACGAGGCAGTTGAGACAGTTTGTTATCCGGGGCTGGCAAACCAGCTGCCGCCGGGGCTTAAGGGCACGTCCGGCCTGTTTTCTTTCATCTTCAAGAACGGTGTCGATGTCCGCGCCTTTTCTGATCATCTCGACCTGTTCAAGTTGGGTGTCAGCTGGGGTGGACACGAAAGCCTGATCGTACCGGGCGATGTCGTCCTAGCACAAAAAGCACAACCGAATTCCGCGGTCGCCTTCGGCATCAGCCCGCGGTCAGTAAGGCTCCATGTCGGCCTGGAGGGAACGGAGGCCCTCTGGAGCGATATCGAAGCGGCAATTGCCGCCTCGATAGGCTGGCACGACAAAACCAAACACAGCAAACAAGAAGGGGAATGAAATGAGGAAACTAGTTGCTGCGACCTTGCTTGCCACACTGATGGCCGGCACGGCACTTGCCGATACAAAGCTCAAGCTGGTGGAAGTCATCACCAGCCCGGAACGCACTGAAACGCTGAAGTCCATCGTCGCCAAGTTTGAATCGGCCAATCCGGGCACGACCGTCGAGGTCATCTCGCTGCCCTGGGGCGAAGCCTTCCAGAAGTTCGCGACCATGGTTTCGGCCGGTGAAATCCCCGACGTCATGGAAATGCCGGACACCTGGCTGTCGCTCTATGCCAACAACGGCATGCTCGAAAGCCTCGAGCCTTACCTCAAGGACTGGGAGCACACGCCCCAGTTGACCGATCGCGCGCTCGAACTCGGCCGTGACGTCAAGGACACGGCCTATATGCTGCCCTACGGCTTCTATCTGCGCGCGATGTTCTACAACAAGAAGATCTTCGCGGAAGCCGGCGTCGCTGGCCCGCCGAAGACGATGGACGACTTCGTCGCCGCTGCCGAGAAGATCAAGAAGCTGCCGGGCAAATATGCCTATTGCATGCGCGGCGGTCCGGGCGGCCTCAATGGCTGGATGATGATGGGCGCCACGATGGCCGGCGACAACACGTTCTTCAACGCGGACGGTACGTCGAAGTTCTCCGAAGAGGGCTGGGTCAAGGGCTTCACTTGGCTGATCGACCTCTACAAGAACGGTTACGCACCGAAGGACAGCGTCAACTGGGGCTTCAACGAGATCGTCGCCGGGTTCTACACCGGAACCTGCGCAATGCTCGACCAGGATCCGGACGCGCTGATCGCGATTGCCGAACGCATGGATGCAGCCGACTACGGCATCACCACCATGCCGAAGGGTCCGTCCGGCAAGACATTCCCGACGATCGGCTTTGCCGGCTGGTCGATGATGTCGGCCAGCGCCAACAAGGACCTGTCCTGGAAGCTGATCGCCACGCTCGAAGGCCCTGAAGGCAATGTCGAGTGGAACAAGAAGATCGGCGCGCTGCCGGCTCTGAAGTCCGCCGAAAAGGACCCCTTCTTTGCCACCGACCAGTTCAAGGGCTGGTTCGAGGAACTGGCGGACAAGGACGCG
Organism: Hyphomicrobiales bacterium; assembly: GCA_900472785.1. Lineage (GTDB taxonomy): Bacteria > Pseudomonadota > Alphaproteobacteria > Rhizobiales > Rhizobiaceae > Pararhizobium. Next base: position 106,326 of record UCJH01000020.1, read on the forward strand.
GTACCGACCACCATGCCGACCTATCTGGAAGAGTTCGCCTTCTTCAAGGATTCGCTCGCCATCAAGACCAGCCAGGAAGCCATGCTCGGCGATATCACGCCGGAAGAAATGGCCAAACAATGGGCTGACTACATGACCAAGGCTCAACAGAAATTCCTCGCGAGCAAGTAAGTCAGGCCTTGAGCCTGTGAGCCCCTCCCCATCCCCTCCCCACAAGGGGGAGGGGCTTAACCTGCCACCCTGTCCGAGGCTGAAAACCTGAGGCAGCGGCCGGGTCTCTCCCCCTTGTGGGGGAGATGGCCGACAGGCCAGAGAGGGGCTGTCTTGACGGACGAACGATTGAGAAACGGAAATATTTGACGATGGCTTCAACTGCAGCCCGCACCGGCGGCTTCCGAAGAGATCCCCGGCCGCTGAAAAAGCGCCTGGCCGACGCCTCGGCGCCCTATCTTTACAGTGCGCCGGCGCTGATCCTGATCGTCACCGTCATGCTTGTGCCTCTGGTGCTCGGCATGTCCTATGCCTTCCGCGATATTCAGCTGCTCAATCCATTCTCTGGAGGCTTCATCGGTCTCGACCATTTCAAGACGCTGTCGCAGGATCAGAATTTCTATCGTGCCCTGCGAAACACGCTCTGGTGGACCGGCTGGTCTGTCCTTCTGCAGTTCGTCTTCGGGCTGATTCTCGCGCTTTTGCTCGACAAGCCGTTTTTCGGCCGTGCCATCGTCCAGGCCCTGGTTTTCCTGCCCTGGGCGGTTCCAAGCTTCCTCGCCGGCCTCAACTGGGCCTGGCTGTTCAATCCGGTGGTCGGTCCCCTGCCCCATTGGTTGTTCGCGCTCGGCGTCATGAATGAGCCCAGCAATATCCTGTCGGACCCGCAGCTTGCCATGTGGGGACCGATTATCGCCAATGTCTGGTGGGGCATTCCGTTCTTTGCCATCACGCTTCTGGCAGCGCTTCAGGCGATCCCGCGCGATCTCTATGAGGCGGCCAGCATCGACGGCGCCGGACCGGTGCAGCGTTTCGTTTCGATCACCCTGCCTTTCCTCGCACCGACCATCGCCATCACGGTGCTTCTGCGCACAGTTTGGATTTCCAATTTCGCCGACCTGATCATCGTCATGACCAATGGCGGTCCGGCCGACCGAACGCAGATCGTTGCCAGCTATATCTTCACCCAGGCTTTCAAGCGGTTGGACTTCGGGTATGCATCGGCCATCGCATTGGTGCTACTCGCTCTTCTGATCACCTATTCCATGCTGATTGTCGTTCTGCGGCAATGGCTTCTGAGCAAGGATTGAGATCATGACCGGAAAACGCTTCGTTTCCATTCTGGCTCATCGCCTAGCCATCCTCGCCTACGTCGCCTTCGCGCTGTTTCCGCTCTACTGGCTGCTCAAGGTCTCCGTCACACCCAACAAGCTGCTCTATTCGGAAGGCATCCGCATGTGGCCTTCAAGCATGAGTTTCGAGCATTTCGAATTCGTGCTGAAACACAGCGATTTCCCGGTGTTTTTCAAAAACAGTCTGATCGTATCCGGCTCGACCGCGGTCGTCGTCACGGCGCTTGCCTCGCTCGCAGGCTATGCGCTGTCGCGCTTCAACTTTCGTGGAAAATACTGGATCGTTGCACTGATGCTGCTGACACAGATGTTTCCTTTGGTCATGCTGGTCGCGCCAATCTTCAAGATGCTGTCGCCGCTCGGCCTGACCAACAGCCTGACCGGCCTTGTCATCGTCTACACCGCCTTCAACGTGCCGTTTGCGACCTTCCTGATGCAGTCCTTCTTTGACGGCATCCCCAAGGACCTCGAGGAGGCTGCGATGATCGATGGTGCGACGCAGTTCGTTGCCTTTCGCCAGATCATCCTGCCGCTGACCCTGCCCGGCATTGCCGCCACGCTCGGATTTGTCTTCACGGCCGCATGGAGCGAGCTTCTGTTCTCGCTGATGCTGATTTCCGGAAACGACGCTGCGACCTTCCCGGTCGGGCTTCTATCCTTCGTGTCGAAATTCTCTGTTGATTTCGGACAGATGATGGCGGCGGGCGTGCTCGCGCTCATCCCGGCCTGCCTGTTCTTCCTGTTGATCCAACGTTATCTCGTGCAGGGCCTGACGGCCGGCGCCGTGAAAGGCTGATCCCATGGCATCGATCGATATTTCCAACATCCACAAGTCCTACGGCATCCATCCGGTGCTTCATGGTGTCGACCTCGATATCAAGGACGGCGAATTCGTCGTGCTGGTCGGCCCGTCCGGCTGTGGCAAGTCCACGCTGCTGCGGATGATTGCAGGCCTCGAAGCCGTGACGAACGGTGAAATCCGTATCGACGGGAAGCGCGTCAACGACCTTGCCCCGAAGGACCGTGACATTGCCATGGTGTTCCAGTCCTATGCGCTCTACCCGCATATGAGCGTGGCGAAGAACATGAGCTACAGTCTTCGTCTCAGAAAGACCGCCAAGGAAAAGATCGCCGCCGTTGTAACCAGCGCCGCCGGCAAGCTGGGGCTCGAGCCCTTGATGGAACGTCGCCCGAAGGCACTCTCCGGGGGGCAGCGACAGCGCGTCGCCATGGGCCGCGCCATCGTCCGCGAGCCGAAGGCGTTCCTGTTCGACGAGCCGCTGTCCAATCTCGACGCACGGCTCCGCGAACAGATGCGCGCCGAAATCAAGAAGCTGCACAAGGATCTCGGTGCCACCTCGATCTACGTCACCCATGACCAGATCGAAGCCATGACGCTCGCCGACCGGATCGTTGCCATGCACGGCGGCATCATTCAGCAGGTGGGCAGTCCGCTCGAGCTCTACGACAATCCGGCCAATCTCTTCGTTGCCGGCTTTATCGGTTCGCCGGGCATGAACTTTTTTGAAGGCCGCTATCTGATCCTTGACGGCAAACCTGTCTTTGCCCCCACCGGCGGTGTCGAACTCGTGCTCGAAGCACCGGCCAAACTTGCCGAGGGTAGCCGCGCGACGCTCGGCATCAGGCCCGAACATGTGGTGCTCGGTGCGGAAGGACCGGAGGCGCAGATGGCGGCGATCGATCTGGTCGAGCCCACCGGGTTCGGGATCATCCTGCACCTGAGGCTCGGTCCCGTCTCGTTCAAGGCGTTCACCCTCGACCGGCGCTTTTTGAGTGCCAGCGGCGAAGTGGCGGTGCGGTTGCCGGCCAGTCATCTGCATTTCTTCGACGAGACCGGCAGGAAGGTCTGAGAGACTCAGACCTCCTCGCTCTCCAGCGGCATCAGCGTGAACAGCTCCTGCGCCTTCTTGACGCCGCGCAGCGCATAGCGGCCGATCGATACCATTTCGCCGTCGCGGGGCGGCGGAGCGGCTGAGACGAAGCTCGACGACATGACGATGCTGCGGTCGACGAAGCGACAGAGCGAGGCGATGCGGCTGACCTCGTTGACAGCCGGGCCGATGACGGTGAAGTCCAGCCGATCGCTCGAGCCGATATTGCCGTAGAAGACATCGCCGATATGCAGGCCGAGATAGACCTCGGTGACGGGGCGGCCCTCCGCGTTGCGGCGGGCATTAAGGCCTTGCAGCTTTTCCCGCAGCAGATATTCCGCTCGAAGCGCGCGACCGCAGGCTTCTTCCGCCTCCTCCGCTTTGAAGATCGCCAGCGTGCCATCGCCGATCAGCTTCAGCACATTGCCGCCTGCCTCGTGGATCGAGGAAATCACCGCATCGGCATAGTCGTTGAGAAACGGGATGATCTCGTCCGGCGGCAGGTTGTCGGAAATGCGCGTGTAATTCTGCAGGTCGGAGAACCAGAGCGCTGCCGAAATCCGCTCCGCCTTGCCGCGGCTGATGCGGCCTTCCAGCACCTGTTTGGCAGCATCCTCACCCAGATAGACCTCGGCTATGGTTCGGGAAATGCGCGCGAGGGAAGCCGATTTGATCGCCAGCGCCAGCACCGGCACAAGCTTGCGCAGCGCAAGCAGGCCATCGTCCGAAAAGCCGTCCGGGGCGGTCGTCGCCCAGTGCGAGTAGAAGCAGTCCATCTCGCCGATATGGGTATCCTCGGCGAAGCGGTGAATCATCGCGATGTAGTCCTTGTGCCCGGCAGCCAGAAGCGTATCGAGCATGAAGAAGTCGGCGGGTTCGCCGAAGCCGATACGGCGGCGCACTTCCTCGCCTCCGCTCGTGCGCAGATGATAGAAGGCCGAACGCATCCAGTTGTCGGCTTCCGTGCCATCGACGGTCGGGCCGTATTCGAAGGCCCGGTGCTCATTGGCAATGCCATCCCACTGGAATGCGCGTCCCTCGTAGACAGGGTGAAGCGTATCGATCAAAGCGAGCGCGCGGTCGATCGGCAATCCGTGCTTGCGGCAACGGTCGCAGAAGCCGTCGAGGATTTCCATTTCGGAGGAACCCTTCAGGCCTTGGGCGATGAGCCAGGACGCGATTTCGCCGATATTCATGGGGTTCATGGTGGCATCCTTGATTCTCTCGGCGGGCGACACCTTTAATACGGAATGTGACAGCAGGGAAGCAGACGGTCACCGCTGGAAAATGCCGGTTTTACCGTCTGGCGGCCATGAAACATTCGAAAAGAGAGACGCCGGCAAAGAAAAAGCCCGGTGCGGGAGGAGGTGCACCGGGCTTTCAATTGGGACCGACAGCTGGGAGGAGGAGTGCTGTCCGTCGGATCGAAGCGAATTCGGGAGGAGGTGAACCGCTTCGATGAAAACAAGATAATGCTGCATCGCAGCAAAATCAAGCCATCTTTACCAGAAAGTAAAAATATGCGCCAAATCGGCAACACTCCGAACCGTACAGCCTCCCGATCCTGCCTTTCAGATATTGCCGGGTTGCCCTGTCGAAACCGGAAATCTCCCCTTTCTTCCTAGGCGGCACGATGCACCCCACAATGTCCAGTTGACAATTTCCCGCGAAGTTTCAACATACGGCGCATCGAGACGGGCAGCGGTGGGAGGACTTATGTCTATGCGCGCGTTCATCGGGTTTTCAGCCTTTTTTCTGATTGCTCTTGCCACCAGCCAGCCGGCTGTCGCGACGGATCCGAGCCGTGACATCGTCACGACGCAGGATGGCGACTATTTCGGGTTCGACCTGCGCACCGTGCAGGATGTCAGTCTCGACCAGTGCAAGAGCACATGTCTCGATGACCAGTCGTGCCGTGCCTTCACCTACAATCCGAAGGTGAAATGGTGCTTCCTCAAAACCGACTTCAATCAGTTGAATACGTTTCCGGGCGCCATAGCCGGTAAAGTGGTGAAGGTGGATGGCGATCCCGATATCGGGGCTGCCCCGAAACTCGATTTCGTCTCCGACGAACTGCTCCAGCAGGCGCGCGACTTGAAGGCGGGGCTTGTGCTGACGGCCGGCCAGCAGATGATGGGCTATGAAGGCCTGCAGGCGATCGCCCGTGCCAATCTTGGTCTTTCGCAGATTGAACAGGCCGTCAACACGCTGAAGGGCGCGCTCGCCATTACCCCGGACGACGACGCGCTGTGGATTGAAACAGCCCGTGCCGGCAACCGGGCATCCATCAACTCGAGCCTTGCCGCAGAAGCGCAATTGAGCGCGCTCAACGGCTATCAGCTCAGCCGCTCGACGCGGAGTCGCGCCGAGGCGCTGGCCGTGCTGGCGGAAGCGTTCCGCAACAGCGAAAATTTCCGTTCCGCGCTCAGCGCCTACAAGGCAAGCCTGGCGCTTGTCGATTCCCAGACCGTTCTGGCTGCCTATGCCGACCTGAAATCGCGACAGGGCTTCCGTATGGTCGGCAACACGATTGATGCCGACAGCGCCAATCCGCGAGCCTGCGTTCAGTTTTCCGAGCCGCTGGTGAAAATCGGCGCCGACTACGCGCCGTTCGTTACGATCGATGGCGCCGCTCCCAAGGGCGTCGAAGCCAAGGGCAGCGAAATCTGCGTCGAGGGCCTGACCCATGGCCAACGCTATAAGCTCTCCTTCCGCGCCGGCCTGCCCTCCTCCGTCGAGGAGCCGCTGGATGCGCAGGTTGATCTGAACATCTACGTGCCGGACCGTTCGGCCAGCGTCCGTTTCACCGGAGACAGCTTCGTCTTGCCGGGCACGGCGCGTCGCGGCATCCCGATCGTTTCGGTCAACACCCAGAGCGCCGACCTCAAGCTCTATCGGGTCGGCGACCGCAGCATCGCAAACCTTCTGACGAATTCGCAGTTCCTGACCCAGATGGACGGATACAGCGCGCAGCGCATCCAGGACGAGAGCGGCGAACTCGTCTGGCAGGGCAAGATCGATCTGCCGACCGAGCTCAACAAGGACGTGATCACCAGCTTTCCCGTCGATGAAGCGCTGCCGCAGCGCAAACCCGGCGTCTATGTCCTGACCGCAATATCGTCGAGCGCCCGTACGGACGAATGGGAAGCCAAGGCAACCCAATGGTTCGTGGTCTCCGATATCGGCGTTTCCACCTATGCGGGCACGGACGGACTGAATGTCTTTGCGCGGTCGCTGGCCAGCGCCAAGCCGCTTGCCGGCGTGACGCTCGAGCTTCTCGCCAAGAACAATGAAATCCTCGGAACGGCGACAACGGACGGCGAAGGCCGCGCCACGTTCACCGCTGGCCTGATGCGCGGCACGGCCGCCATGGCGCCGGCGGTCATCACGGCCCGCGACGGCGACAAGGACTACGTGTTTCTTGACATGACGCGTGCCGGCTTCGATCTGTCGGACCGCGGCGTCACCGGCCGCGCGGCCCCCGGCGCGATCGACGTTCTGACCTGGACGGAACGCGGCATCTACCGTGCCGGCGAAACCGTGCACGTCTCGGCGCTGGCCCGCGACAGCGAAGCGAATGCCGTCGAGAAACTGCCTTTGACCTTCGTCTTCCTGCGTCCGGATGGTGTTGAGGATCGTCGCATCGTGAGCGATGGCGGCGTTGCCGGCGGACATACGCTCGATCTGCCGCTGCAGACCAATTCGATGCGCGGCACCTGGACCATGCAGATATTCACCGACCCCAAGGGCACGTCGATTGCCGAAAAACAGTTCATGGTCGATGATTTCGTGCCGGACCGGATCGAGTTCGACCTGACGAGCCAGGCCAAGGAGATCGACCCGGAGGCGGCGACACCTGTTTCCGTCGATGGCCGCTATCTTTACGGCGCACCCGCCGCCGGGCTGGAAATCGAAGGCGACGTCGCCCTGAAGCCGACCCGCAGCAGCGCTGCCTTTCCGGGTTATGTCTTTGGTCTTGCCGACGAGGAGGCAAGCGAAGACAGCCGCACGACGCTGGAAGGTCTTGATGTTCTCGACGAGAACGGCAAAACGACGTTCGACGTCACGCTTGGCGAGGTTCCCTCGACGACCCAGCTCCTCAATGCCGATATCGTGGTGCGCATGAAGGAAGCCGGCGGGAGGGCGGTGGAACGGACGCTGACCCTGCCCGTCAAATCCACTGGACCGACGATCGGGATCAAGCCGGAATTTTCCGGCGAACTTGCCGAGAATTCGATCGGCAATTTCCGCGTCATCTCCGTCGATGCGGCGGGCCAGAAACAGGCCATGAAGGGTCTTGCCTGGAAGCTTGTCAGCGTCGAGCGCAATTACCAATGGTACCGGGAGGGTACGTCCTGGCGGTATGAACCGGTGACATCGACCAAGCTCATCGCCAATGGAACCGTCGATGCAGGCCTGGATGGCGCGGAGATTGCGGTCCCCATCACCTGGGGCCGCTACCGGCTCGAGGTCGAAACGGCGGCCATCGATGGTCCGACGTCGAGCGTCGAGTTCGATGCCGGCTGGTACGTGGAGGCCACATCGACGGAAACGCCGGACGGTCTCGAAATCGCTCTGGACAAGGAAAGCTATGCCGTCGGCGAGACCGCGAGGCTCAAGGTTAGTTCGCGTTTCGCCGGTGAATTGATGGTCACGGTCGGCGCCGAAGCGCTGATCACGACGAAAAACGCCACCATTGCTGCGGAGGGCGGCGAGATCGAGATTCCGGTTACTGCCGAGTGGGGCGCGGGTGCCTATGTTACCGCCACGCTTTTCCGGCCGGGCGATGCGCAGGAAAGCCGCATGCCGATGCGCGCCATCGGCATCAAATGGCTGACCGTCAATCCCGGCGACCGCAAGCTTTCGGTGACGCTCGACCTTCCCGAAAAGACCTTGCCGCGGCAGACGCTGAACATCCCCGTGTCCGTTGCCGGCGCCGGCCTGGAAGAGGCCTACGTCACCGTCGCGGCTGTTGATGTCGGCATTCTCAACCTGACACGCTACGAAGTGCCGAATCCGGACGGATGGTATTTTGGACAGCGCCGCCTCGGCCTCGAAATCCGCGACCTGTATGGACGGCTGATTGACGGATCGCTGGGTGCCACCGGCCGCTTGCGCACGGGTGGTGACGGCTCGGAAATGCCGCTGCAAGGCAATCCGCCGACAGAACAGCTGGTTGCCTTTTTCTCAGGCCCGGTGAAGCTCGATGCGGACGGCAAGGCGATCATCAGCTTCGACATTCCGCAGTTCAACGGTACGGCGCGCATCATGGCGGTCGCCTGGTCGAAAACCGGCGTCGGCCATGCGACGGCGGATGTGATCATTCGCGATCCGATCGTCGTCACCGCCAGCCTGCCGAAATTCCTCTCTCCCGGAGATCTTTCGGAATTGCGGCTCGACATCGCCAACACCGACGCGCCGGCCGGCGACTATCAGTTGCAGGTCACCAGCAATCCTGTCGTCACCGTCGATCCGGTGGCTGCGGGGCAAACCGTCAAGCTTGCTGCCGGCGGAAAATTCGACATCACCCTGCCGCTGATGGGGGGCTATAACGGTGATGGCGTCATCTCCGTAAAACTGTCGAACGCCTCCGGATTGTCGCTGGAACAGGTTTTGAACATCCCGGTCCGACCTTCCTCCCTGCCGATCACCACCCGTCGTCCCGTAACCATTCCGCCGAACGGCAGCCTTCTCGTCGATGGTGAGCTATTGGCTGACAGTATCCTGCAAGGGGCATCGGTAAGCCTCAGCGTTTCCCGATCCTCGGCTTTCGATATTCCCGCGTTGCTGATGACGCTCGACCGCTACCCTTATGGCTGCGCCGAGCAAACGACCAGCCGTGCCCTGCCGCTGCTCTACCTCAGCGAAATGGCGAAAAAATCGGGTATTGCGGATGATGGCGAGGTCAAGAAGCGCGTTCAGGAGGCGATTTATCGCGTCCTGTCCTATCAGGCTTCGTCCGGCAGCTTCGGGCTTTGGAGCCCCGGATCCGGCGATCTCTGGCTTGACGCCTATGTCAGCGATTTCCTGACCCGAGCCCGCGAGCAGAAATACGACGTTCCCGAACAGGCCATGGTGCAGGCGCTCGAAAACCTGCGCAATTCGCTGTCCTACGACGTTAATGTCCAGGATCAAGGCAACGAGATTGCCTATGCTCTCTACGTTCTGGCGCGCAACCGCAAGGCGTCGATCAGCGATCTTCGCTATTACGCCGACACGAAGCTTTCGGATTTCCCGACGCCACTTGCCCGTGCCCATATCGCCGGCGCTCTGGCGCTCTATGGCGATGCGCAACGCGCGATGACGATTTTCGAGGATTCGTTGCAGATGTCGACCGGGTTGGTGAATGTCAGCCTTAAGCGTTCAGACTACGGATCGTCGCTGCGTGACGATGCCGCCGTTCTGGCGCTGGCTGCAGAAAGCCGCCCGGTTCCGACGATCATTCCGGCCCTGTCGAAGATCGTCGCTCGTGAATGGGAGCAGAAGCGCTACACGAGTACCCAGGAACAAACCTGGATGCTTCTTGCCGCCCGTGCCATCCAGGATGGCGACCAGGACCTGAAACTGGAGATCAACGGCACCGAGCAAAGCGGCAGCTATTCCGCCCGTGTGACCGGAGATGACCTGCTGAGCCAGCCCGTGACCATCCGCAATCGCACCAACGACCCGGTTGCCGCCGTGGTCACCACGATTGCGGCACCCGCCCAGCCGCTTCCGGCCGGTGGTGATGGTTTTGCGATCACGCGGACCTACTACACACTGGATGGTGAGGAGGCCAATGTCAGCCAGGCCCAGCAGAACGAACGTTATGTCGTCGTGCTGAAGGCGACCGAGACAAACGACTGGCCTTCGCGCGTACTGATCACCGACCTCTTGCCGGCCGGCTTCGAGATCGACAATCCGGGTCTCGTCGACAGCGCCAAACTGTCGAACTTCGACTGGATCGGCGAGGTCGAGGCAGCCCATACCGAGTTCCGTAGCGACCGCTTCGTCGCGGCTTTCGATCGTGCGACCGGCGATAATCGTGAAATCACGCTCGCCTATGTCGTGCGCGCCGTGACGCCCGGAACCTATGACCATCCCGCCGCCAGCGTCGAGGACATGTATCGTCCCCAATTCTCGGCCCGGACGGCGACGGGCCGCATGGAGGTCGTCGCAGCGCAATAATGGCGATCCTGCGCACCATTGGCATTGGCGTTTCGGTCAGTTTCCTGCTGGCCGTGGCCTGCTTCTTCGGCTTGCGGGCGGCGGACAGGGCCTTTCCGCCGCCGCTCGAAAAAGCCTATGAGGTCTCGGCCGAAGTCCTTGACGCGGATGGGCAGTTGTTGCGCGCCTTTGCCACCAGCGAGGGACGCTGGCGGCTGAAGACCACTGCAAAGGACGTCGATCCACAGTTCATCCGTATGCTGGTCGCATATGAGGACCAGCGTTTTGCCGAACATCGCGGTGTTGATCTGCTGGCGCTTTTGCGGGCGGCGACGCAATTCGTCGGCAATGGCCGGATCGTTTCCGGCGCCTCGACGCTTTCGATGCAGGTGGCGCGTCTGATCGAGCCGCGCGAGGGGCGCTCCTTTCTTGCCAAGCTTCGGCAGATCGCCCGCGCGCTACAGATCGAGCGCCGGCTGAGCAAGGCGGAAATCCTCGATCTCTACCTGACGCATGCGCCCTATGGCGGCAATCTCGAGGGTATCCGGGCAGCGAGCCTGGCCTATTTCGGCAAGGAGCCGAAGCGTCTGACAGTGGCGCAATCGGCGCTTCTCGTCGCCCTGCCGCAACTTCCGGAACGCCGCCGGCCCGACCGACATCTTGCCGCGGCGGAGGCTGCCCGCCAAAGGGTACTCGAGCGCATGGCGGTGTCGCAGGTGATCGGCGAGGGTGAGGCCGGGCGCGCGACGCTCGAAGCCGTTCCGTCCCGCCGCCTGCAACTGCCCGCTTTTGCCGCTCATGTCGCTGAAGCGGCGCTGCGCAAACAACCCGACGCGCAACTGCATAGGACGACGTTGCGAAGAAGTATTCAGAAAGGCCTGGAAGGCGTGGCGCGGGAAGCGGCGGCGAAGCTCGGCCCGAAAGTGTCGATTGCCATGGTCATGGCCGATGTCCGCACCGGCGAGATTGTCGGTGAGCTTGGTTCGGCTGACTATTTCGACGCCAGCCGCTCAGGCTGGATCGATATGACGCGCGTCACGCGCTCGCCCGGATCGACCTTGAAGCCGTTCATCTACGGCCTTGCCTTCGAGGAAGGTCTGGTTTCCCAGGAAACCATCATCGAGGATCGGCCGGCGGATTTCTTCGGCTACCGCCCGCGCAATTTCGACATGAGCTACCAGGGAGATGTCAGTATTCGCCAAGCGCTGCAGTTGTCACTCAACGTGCCGGCGATCCGGTTGCTCGACGCGGTCGGGCCGACCCGGCTGATGGTACGGTTTCGGCGCGCAGACGTCCGGCCGTCCCTGCCGAAGGACGAGCCGCCCGGCCTTGCGATCGGTCTTGGCGGCGTCGGCATCACGCTGAAGGATCTCGTGCAACTCTATGCCGGCCTTGCCAATCGCGGCCAGCCGGTGCGGCTTGGCGACGGCATACAAGGCGCGCCGGATCGGATTATCGGCGAGCCCCTGATGGAGGCTGTCGCCGCCTGGCACGTGGCCGATATTCTCTCCGGCGTCATCCCGCCGTCGGGCAGCCGTCAGCGCGGCATCGCCTACAAGACCGGAACCAGCTACGGCTATCGCGACGCTTGGTCGGTCGGCTTCGACGGCCGCTATGTGCTTGGCGTCTGGGTGGGGCGGCCGGACAATGGCGCGGTTCCCGGTATTACCGGCTATGGCAGCGCTGCGCCCATCCTGTTCGAAGCTTTTGCCAAGTCTGGTGTGGCGATCACCGCCCTGCCCGGTGCACCTGCGGGTGCCGTGCGCATTTCGCAGACACAGCTGCCGATCAGCCAACGGCGCTTTTCGATGACGTCCAGCGGGCTTTTATCGTCTTCCACTCGGGAACCGGCGCCGCAGATCGTCTATCCGCCGGAAGGCGCCCGCGTCGAATTGGGCGTGGCGTCAGGCGGCGAACTCATGCCGCTTGCGCTGAAACTCCAGGGCGGCCGGGCGCCCTTCCGCTGGCTTGCCAATGGCAAGCTGCTGCCCGACACCACACGTCGCCGCACGAGCCAATGGGTCCCCGACGGCGGCGGTTATTCAACCTTGACCGTTATCGACGCAGTTGGCCGTGCCGCAAGTGTCCGGGTGTTCGTCGAATAGGCCCGCGGTTCGAATTCGCCGGAAAAAAAATGGGCCTTTTCCAAAATTTCTATTTAAAATCAATCATCCGACAGTGCCGACGCGCGAATTTGGCAAGATGGAATAGCGAATTGTCGTGATCGACGGATGCGTGGATATCGTTCACAAAGGCGGTATCACAGGAGAATCGATATGCTGCCAACAATCAAACTGAGTTCTTGGCATGACGGCCTGATGGTTCGCCCGCCTGCACTGGTGGAGCTTCAGGAGTTGCGCAATATTCTGCTCTCGCTGACCGATTTCGATGAAGGAAAAGTCGATCTGATCTGCTCGTCCGTCGAAGAAGAAGGTGGCTGCCAGTTGATCGACGAGGAAGAAGATTGCCTCTTCGTGCTGGAGCGGGTCCTCCATTCCTGACATTGAATGCAGGAGGCGATTCCGCCCTCTAAGGGCTGGGCAGCTCGATCAGAAGAGGGTCGAGATCGATGGATGTTCAGCCTGAAGGCCGATCGACGCCAGAACCTGCTAGGTGACCAAGCGTCGATTATGCTTGAGAATGCCGGCCTGTCCTAGCCGAATTTCTGTCTCGACCAGTCGTCCAGACGTTCGTCAAGCTGCTGGCGTTCATCCTCTGAGAGACCCGTCAGAATACCCTGAAGCTGTTTGAGCGCCTCTTCACGCCCTTCGCGAGACGCCAGCGTATACCAGAAGGCGGCCTCCATGGGGTCGGCCTTGATGCCACCCTTACCTTCGGCATAGATATTTCCAAGGTTGATATAGGCGGCAACAGCGCCGAGGCGGGCGGCGCGTGAAAAGAGGTCACGCGCGATCACATTGTCCTTCTTGACGCCGGTTCCCTTCATATAAAGGGAGGCGAGATTGACCATCGAACCCCGGTCGCCGAGATTGGTGCCTCTCTGGAAATAATCTATGGCCTTGTCCATATCCGCCTTTGTGCCCAATCCCTTCATATAAATGAGGCCAATCTTGTCGAGGGCCCAGGACCAGTTCTGTTCCGCAGCGAGCGACAACCATTTCAAAGCCTGCGCGTAATCCTGCTTTACGCCCTGACCCTGCATATACATGTAGCCGACATTGCTCATGTCTTCGACATGGCCGCGTTCCGCCGCATAGAGGTAGAGTTCGAATGCCTTCGGCAGATCCTTTTCGACCCCAAGGCCCTTTCGATAGAGATTGCCCATGTTGTGATAAGCGGCAAGGCTGCCGGCCTTCATGGCAATCTCATTGAGATCGCGGGCTTCCTCGCCGCGGCCGGCCTTGTCCAGGGCGCGTGCCAGAAGCGTTTTGAACCGCATGTTCGGCGGATCCTGCTTGACGGCCGCTTCGCATGCCGGAATGGCAATGTTCGGATCGAGGTTGGCGTATTCGACGCTGGGTCCGATCCGGTCTGGATCCGACGGATGGGCGGCGGCGAGATCACAAGGGCTGGCTTGTATGATCGCCTTCTCGCCTGCGCGGGGCTGCAGAACGATATCCGTCACGAGCGACGAATTTTCCCAGGGAAGCTGCTTGCCCTCGGTTTCCTTGACGACTTTCGCGCGTGCGCGCTTGAAGATCGTCTCGATCGATTGGCCGGGCTCGACCAGAGTCTCGGCGAGAGCCGTGGTGTAAGGACTGTTGCCGCCACTGCCATCCTGCGCGACTGCGCCGGGTGAGGTCGAAAAAGCGATCAGCGTGCCCGTCTTGTTGCTTGCAATCCTTGCAAGGCCGCGTGTCGTGCCGCCGCCGATGGACCGGGTCTTGGATTTACCGCTCCAGAACGGGTTGTCGCGGCAGGCATCGAGAATGAAAATCAACGATCCGGCCTGGGAGGCCTCGAACTGCCGCACCACTTCATTGGCAGCGATGGCAAACCATGGCAGATCCTCGACGGAACCCAATGCGGCATCGACCGGTACGAGATAGTTCTCTTCGTTTGCCTGAATGCCATGGCCAGCAAAATAGATGACGATGATATCGTCCGGCTGGATCCGGTTGCGGAAATCGACCATGGCGCGGCCCATCGCCGTCTTGTCGGCGTTGGCCAGCAAGGTGACATCGAAGCCGACCTTGCGCAGCGCCCCCGATATCAACTCGGCATCGGCCACGGAGTTCTTGAGAACCGGCAGTTTCTCGTAGGTCTTGTTGCCGATCACCAGTGCCAGTTTTCGAACCGGCTTTTCAGTCTCTGCCGCAGAAACAGTGCCGGTCAGAAGGACGACCGCTGTAAAAATCGATAACATCAGCAATCTGATGTATGTCACGGATCGACCTCATGCATTGGGGCCAAGCTGAACCCTGGCATCTCGTTGATTTATAGCGTTCAACGAGTCCTAGTAATTCTGGTTTCTGTTTGCCGTAGCCTTAACAACCACCGTGCTCTTGGCCTTTGCTCTGGGTTTTGCCTTGGCTTTGAAAGTCTTCGGCTGCGCGCAACGCTGCTTGGCCGAAGATGCTTTGGTTCGACAAATCTCCGGCTTTCCAGCTGTTGTTTCACAACCGCTAATAACCATGGTACCGGCCAGCATGGCGACGACCGCAGCAATTTTTCCTGTCAAAAACTTTGTCATCACGACACCGGGTAACGAGAGGGGAAATCATTTTAGAGAAAATGCAGCAACAATCTGAACTATATCCAAATTCTGCTTAGCAAATGACAATATGTCAACTGGAAAACAAGGGATTCAATGGTATTGGCGCGTATTTAACTAGATGCGCAAATAGGTTGTGGTTGCAGATCGCAACATTCCGCGCGGCCCAAGTTGTTTCCTGCGATCCGGACGTGCCACCACTTGTGGATATATTCGCGCCCGGGTAGCCTGCTTTCCCGGAACAAAGGGCCTGACGCGGGTTCATGCGTGGGAGCCGGCGTGCGGATTGCAGCGTTGGGATGACGGGAGGCGTGCTTGCTGTTCCTCAGGGGAGAAGATGCCTCCGCGCTCCGGCGACGGGTAGCGGAGAGCTCGCATGCCAGTGCGCAGGCGCAGGTCCTTCTGGCGAAGGCACAGGCGATCCTGGCGGAACCGCTGATCGAGCGTCGTTTCGAGCCCGGACGTCCGGTGATGCTGCCGACATCGCGATTGATGGCAGACCGTGTCTTTTTTCTGGGTATGGCGTTTTTTCTGAGCGGCGGGCAGATCTACAGGCGGCGGCTGATCGATGAAATGCTTGTGGTCTGCGCCTTTCCCGATTGGAACAGATCGCATTTCATCGATACCGCGGAAATGGCCGCTGCAGTCGCCATCGGCCGCGACTGGTGCGGGCCGCTTCTGACCTCAAGCGAAAAGCAGACCATCGATACCGCGATTGTCGAGTTCGGTCTTGTCCCAGGGCTACAATCCCTGAACGGAGGTTCCGCCTGGACGAAAATACCGACAAACTGGAACATCGTTTGCTGCGCCGGATTGATCATCGCTGCCGTCGTCGCGAGGGATAAGAAGATCAGCAGCGCCGTGCTGGAAAAAGCCTCTGCCGCCATCCGGGTCGGGCTCGCAGCCTATGGCGACGATGGCGGATGGCCGGAAGGAGCGACCTATTGGGAGTATGCCACCCGGTTTGCGGTCTTGGCTTTCGCAGCCCTCGAAAGCAACCACAGCGCTTTGCTCACGGTGGATGAATTTCCGGCCTTTGCACAAACCTGGCGCTTCGGGCGCGCGCTCACGGCCCCCTCGGGTATGGTCTTTGATTCCGGGGACAGTACTCCCGTTGGTCGCCGTCTGCCGGTCTATGGCTGGCTTGCGCAGAAGAGCAACGACGCGGAAGCGGCGCGTTGGCAGTGGCAGGCGCCGGGAGATGTCCATCCTCTGGATTTGCTATGGTACGCAGCACCGCCATCGACACCGGCTGCGGCACCGCGACCGGCCATCGAAACATTTCCGGATGCAGGCTATGCGGTGCTGCAAAACAACGATTTAGAGCACTGCTTTTATCTCGCCGTGCAGGGCGGCTTCAACAGCACAAATCACTGCCATCTCGATCTGGGTACATTTGTCCTCGAATATTTCGGTATCCGTTTCGTCAGCGATCTTGGTCGCGAGGACTACGCCGCAGCCGGTTATTTCGAGCCTGACAAGCGCTTCACGCATTTTCGCACCCGCACCCGCGCACACAATACGATAAGCCTTGACCAGCGTGATCAATCCATTGAAGCGGTAGCCCATTTCGTTGCGCGCCGGTCCGATGGAGACGTTCAGGAAATTGCCTGCCGTATCGACGACCCGAACGCTCCGTTCCTTCACTGTCGAGGCTTTGCGCTATGGAACGATGATACGATCGTCATTCTGGATCTCCTGATCCCCAAAGCCGATGAAATCACAATAGTCGACATGGAGTGGAATATCCACACGCAGGCGGCGGTGACGGTTCGTGAAGGCAGGCTGGAACTCGCCATGGCTGACAAGCAGCTGCATCTGACGATCAGCCGATCATCGGCTTCGGTGCTGACGGTCGAACCGGTCAGCGAAATTCGCGATCTTTCCGGGGAGAGCAATTTTTCCCGTATTTCGCTGAAGCAAAAGGTGAAAGGCACGACGACGGTCGCGGCTGTCTTCTCAAGCGCGCCCGAGGGCGATCATTCCGCACGAATCCGTCACCTGAACCAATGGTTGGACGGCCTCATTCAATCGGGTACGATCGGCCTGTGAATGACAATGCTGGAGAAAGCAAACTGATGCTGCACGACGATGGTGATGCGGCTGCCAGGCGTCCCGCATTTTCGGTGCGTCTGGCATGTGGACGACTTACCGTCCGTCGCATACGCTGTGAAGACTTCCTGATGGTGAGGTGAGCAGATGTTGGCCCTTAAAATTCCGGCGGTCCTTATCTTGTTGCTGCTGACGGCAATCGGTGCCCGTGCCGAAGGCGATTCCAGAGTTGCTCTGATCATCGGGAATTCCGCCTATAAGTCACTCCCGAAACTCCCCAATCCCATCGAAGATGCGCGCCTGATGGAAAGTGCGCTGAAGGCTGTCGGATTTGATACGATTACGATCGTCGACGCGCAGCGGCAAAAGGTCATCGAGGGCATGAAAACCCTCTTGTCGAAAATCGGCCCCGACAGCAGCGTCGTGGTCTTTTACGCCGGCCATGGAATTCAGTATGAAAATGAGAACTACCTGATTCCGATCGACAGCGAATTGTCGGATGCGGCCAGCCTGCCGTTCGAGGCGTTCAGCTTGAAGCTTGTAACGGATCAGATCGCACGGGTGCAGCCAAAGATCGCCATCTTCATTCTTGATGCGTGCCGCAACAATCCTCTGGAGACCAACCGCTCCGCAGGAAGCGGCGGTGCGACGCCGAACGGTGCTACCCGCGGCCTTGCCCGCACGACAGGGCCGCTTGGAACCTATGTCGCCTATGCCACCGCCCCAGGCCAGGTGGCGAGCGATGGCAAAGGCAAGAACAGTCCGTTCACGCAGGCACTGGCGCGGGTTATAACGACGCCGGGCCTTCCCGTCGAACAGGTGTTCAAGAGAGTGCGGGAACGTGTTGTCGAGGACACGAAAGGGGCGCAGATTCCCTGGGACAACTCTTCGCTGATCAAGGATTTCTTCTTCAAAACCGCACTGACGGAGGAGCCGCAATTTTCTGTCGAGGCGACGCAGGACGCGAAAGCCTGGCAAGTGGCCTCGGCTGCCGATACGCAAACAGCCTATGTCACCTATCGCGATGCCTTCCCCCAAGGGCTTTTCGCTGATATCGCCGAGACGCGATTGAAGAGCTACGAGAAGGCCAAGGACAATACGCCCGACGTGGCGGTTGCCCAACTGCCGGCCAACCGCACGGTCGACACCTCGACCGATCTTCTTACATGGAATGAAATCTCCAGTTCCACCGACCCGGATCGATATCGCGACTATCTCGAAAAATATCCGGACGGGCTTTTCGCCAAGCTTGCCCGCTTGCGGCTGGAGGACTTGTCGAAGGACGGCATCAGTGCTGTGACGAATCTTGATGCAAAGCTTTCGCCGCGCTTCGCCGAATTCGAGGAAACGCCGCTTTATCCGGAAATCACCGAATGCGATCGCCAGGCGGGCCATGTCCAGGAGATCGCGGATCCGTCCGTAGGCGTCTATTTCAAGGAAATCGTTCCGGAAAAGGCCATTCCGGCGTGCCTGGACGCCTTGAAGCAGTTTCCCGACAGTTTGCGCATCCTCGTCAACTACGCCCGCGCCATCGATGCAGCCGGACGGCATGATGAGGCGCGCGAAATCTACCGCATGGGCGCCGAAAAGGGATTTCCGATTGCGATGCGTTCGCTGGGCGACGTCTATAGGGATGGCCGCGGCGTCGAGAAGAACCTGAACGAAGCACGCTACTGGTACGTGCTGGGTGCAGCAAAAAACAACGTTTTTGCCGAATTCAATCTCGGCCTGATCTTCCTGCAGGGCCTGGGCGTTCCGGAAAACAAGGAAAAGGCCGTTTTCTGGTTCTGGCGCGCCGCACGACAGGGATTTGCCCCGGCGATGCAGCGGCTTGCGAATTTTTATATTGCCGGCGAGGTGGTCAACAAGGACGAGCAGCAGGGAAGGATATTGTTGCAGGGCGCCGCGGAGATGGGCAACTCGGCCGCAAGGCTTCGCTACGGCGAAGTCTTGATCGAGGGTATCGGTGGAGAAAAGGACGCGAAAGGCGGAAAGCAGTGGATCGAAAGCGCGGCGTTGAGCGGATATGGCTCAGCGCAGGTCAAGCTTGCCGGGCTTTATAGGGATGGCATCGGCGGCAAGCCCGACGCCCAGCAAGCGCTGAACTGGCTTGTGCTCGCCGAAAAAGGCGGAGCCGCCTCTGCCAAGGCCGCCGTTCCGCCGCTTGCCAAGCAGCTCGGCAAGACCGGCCTCAAGAAGGCCGGAAAGTTTGCGGACGCCTTCGTGCCCAAACCATAAATTCCGTTGTCATGGCGCCGCATGGTCCGCTTTCAGTTTTTTTGCAGGAAGAAGACCGCGTTGTTGTTGAAACCATGCCAGGCGCTTTCCGGTATGTTCATTTCCCTAAGCCGTTCCTGCGGGAAAAGCCGCGTGGCATCGTAACTTTCGGGGATCGGCAAAACGGCTCCGAGCGTTTGGTGGAAATCCTCCGGCGAAAAAATCCGCCAGTGATCCCATTGGCCGCAATGCTTGACGCGCCATTCCTCATCATGTTCGGGCGATGCCTCGCGGTACCCACCGGGCATGAACGGGACGGACAGGATATGCCATCCACCCGTCTTGACCAGCATGTCCAGCTTTGTCAGCACCGGGCGATAATCGCAGGCGACATGTTCGATGACATGGTTGTGGATCACCAGATCAAAGGAGCCGTCTGCAAATTGCCCGAGGTCATGGCACAGATCGAGCGTCGCCGCCCCGCGATCGCTGAACCGGCCGACGTCCTTGTCGCCATGAATGTAGTTTCGTCCAAACCGTGCCCTTAAAATGGGAGCGAGGCAACGTTCCGGTGCGATATGGAGGACACGAAGATTGCCGGAAAGCAAACCCTTGTCCTTCAGGAAAGCGAAGACAAGCCGATGGCGCTCGAGGGAATGGCAATGTTCGCATACGACGCCTTTGCGGACAAAGATGCTTCTGTCCGTCTGACGCATGTCGATGAATGCGCCGTGGCCACAGATGTTGCATGCCGATTGCATGATGGTTCCTAAGACATTTCCGGTGGCTCAGCGCTGGTGACATCCCAATCCGTCCGCACCAGTCGAGCATGATCCTCGAAAAACCGGGTGATTTCACGCGCTCCGTTCGTCCATTTGATGGCGCGGCAGCGCGTGGCGATGCGATGGCGTTCGGCGGGATCGAGCAATTGCTCGATATGATCTGGCACATGCGCCAGATCATAGTCCCGGCGCATCACCAGGCCATGTCCCGTCAGTTCCGCCCAGCGCGCGCGGTTCAACTGCAGGTCCATCTCATCCGCCTCATTGGGTACGAAAAGCGTGGGTATGGCGCCCAGGACATGTTCATGGAATGTGTTGTAGCCGGCAGCCGTCACGGCAGCATCGAAAGCGCGGCTGTAGCGGAAACTCGGGAAAAGCTCTGCGGTGCGATAACGCGGATGCTTCGGTGGGGCAGCAACCGTCTCCGCTGCGATCGGCGATCGCAGGTCGAGCAGCAGGGTGTCGGGCCGCGCCAGAACGGCGGCGATGACAGCCTCGCGGATCGGTGCCATGTCGAAATTGGCGCCGGAGCCAAGCTGCAGCGCGACCACCGTCAGGCCTTCCGGAAGATCGAGGGCCGCCCTCGCCGCCTCGCGGCTCATCCGCTCCTCCGGCTCGACGTGCAGCACCGGCGGTACGAGCAGAACCTTTCCGCGTTCTGATTTTGTCGGGCCTTGATCGAAATCCTGGGCGAGCTCAGCCGGTTCGATGACCGCATCGAAATGCACGGATTTTTCCAGAAATTGCCGATGGCTTTCGCGCCACATCGGGCGGCGGACCCATACGGAAAAGCTGTTCGGGAACATGGCCATGACATCCACGATGCCGCTATATACGGCCGTTGCGTCATAGGCGAAGATGGTCGGGCGAAGATGGGCGAGGAGTTCGAACACTTCCTCCGCCAATGTCCGGTTCCAGTCCTCCGTGTCGGCGTTCAGATGCCGGTGATAGGTCAGGAAATGTGCAAGATATCCCTCCTGAACCACAGCCTTCATGGAATGGGACATGGTGGCGAACACGGCCCGTAGGTCCGGCGGAAGATGGCGGGCTATCGAAAGCTGCCTGGCCAGATGGCCCATGCCGATGCCGTTGGAGGAAACAAACAGAATATTGCGGGTCGGCAATGGCTGCGGCAATCCGCTGGGTTGCGGCGCCGGTACCCCGAAAGCATCGCGCAACCGTCCGATCCGCCCCTCATAGACATCGGCCGAGCACATGTTGACGGCAAAGCTGCGGGCCTTGCGGCCTTGCGATTCGTAGGCTGCCGGGTGCGAGACAAAACGGCTGATCTCCGCTTCCACCTGATCGGGTGTCGCATAGATGGCCGCGCCGCCGAATATGGTTTCGAAGTGTGGCGGCAGGATCACCACCAATCCGACCGCAAGCGCCTCGAGTATGGTACGGCCAAAAGCTTCCGACCATTTTTCATCGTGATAATAGACATAAAAATCCAGCGATGCGAGGAAGGCGGCAATTCCCGTCCAGGCAAAAGGGAGTAGTTCCCAATTGGCGGGAAGCGTGCCGTATTTCTCCTGCAGGAAGTCGCCAGCGCCGAGGACGCGGACATGGTACCGTTTCCCGTCCGGCGGATAGGCCAGCCACGCGTCCTCCCTGGATGGCCATTTGAGCGCATCAGGCCTTGAATGCCGGCCGATCACGATCGGCTTTCCAACCGGCCGAGTTTTGCGCGCCGGCCAATCGTCGATGTCGATCAGGTTCATCCAGTCCTCATCAAGGACGGTCACATGTTTCGGCAGGGATCGGGTCAGGCTGTTGCGAACGACGCCGCTGACCGGCGCGAGGGCAGGCCACAGCCCGAAAGCGGTCCAGCAGTTTTTTGCAACGATGAACGGGTCATACTGCATGTTCCCATGTCGATCGAACATCGGATGATGCAGGACAACGACAAGCGCACGGGTCTCGACGCGCAACGGTATCGTTGGACGGTTTGACATGATGGTCGGATGATGGATCAGGACGATTCCGGCACGTATAGGCGAAGCCGGATCGACACGCTCGACAAGACCCGTCTCTATCAGGGCGCGTATCTCGGGATGCATAGGAGACGGAAGGCCAAGGAGAGGTCCCTTGACCGTCATCAACCCGCAGCGAAATCCGGCGCGGGCTGCGGCACGTATTTCCACGACGATAGCCGTGGATGTGCCGCCATCGAACCGGGTATCGGCGACAAAAAGGATGTCGAAATCAGCGATGCTCATCGGTCCCCGCCTCCGCACGATCGGCAACGGAAGCAAGATATGATTCCATGTTCTGTCCGTAGGCGAGGACGTGGAGCGGCTTCCATTTTTCCAGAAGCAGGTCCCAGCGGCCGTTCAGATAGCTCTGCCAGGGCATGACGTTTGCATGTTTGCGCTGCTCGTGAAGCGGCGGAAGATATTCGAACATGACGCCTTGCCGCCGGAACCGCATGAAATCCAGGCTATCCGTAATGAAAACAAGTCGATGGCGCTTCGAAAACTTTGCCTTTGCGACGGAGATGATCTCGTCGATATGGGAGGATTCGACGCTAAGAACGGTAATCATGATCACTGAAATAGACGTGTCCGAAGCATAGATATGGATAGTTTCCGGATCTTCTTCACGCGGTTGTTCTTTTTTCCGAAAATTTGAAAACCAGTTTGGAACCGACACCTACGCCCCCGAAATCAGTCATAACAATTATTTCGGCAATTTAAGCACGCCTGTCTGAAACAGGAAACAGATTTGCCAACAATTACTTTGATTTCAAGTATTCGTACATCGCTGTTTAATTTAGGAAAGTCTGAAAAATTATAAGACATTGCACACCAGCCGGTGGCGTGTAATCCAGATTTGCGGCGGACATTGGCGCAGGCTGCAAAGCAGCGCGATCAGGTGCTTGGAATTTGCACCTAGACCCTGACCGATTGTTCGACGAAATCCTCGGTACCGAAGAATTTCAGGTAGCGCTCGACCTCGGCCGGCTCCCCGGTCGCCTTGCGCGGATTATCCGACAGCTTGACGGCCGGGCGGCCGTTGGCATCGCTGACCTTGCAGACGATCGAAATCGGGTTGAGCCCGCGGATTTCCATCGGGGCGCAATCGGCAAAGTCGTTGGTCAGGTTCGTCCCCCAGCCGAAGCTCATGCGCACCCGGCCGTCGAAGTGGCGATAGGTCTCAAGAATCGTTTCGGCGTCCAGCCCGTCCGAAAAAATCAGCAGCTTTTCCTTAGGATCGCGGCCCATCTTCTTCCACCAGGCGATGATCTTTTCGCCGCCTTCGATCGGTGGGGCGCTGTCGGGCCGGAAACCTGTCCAGTCGGCGACCCAGTCCGGCGCGCTGCGCAGGAATGCGGCCGTGCCGAAAGCGTCCGGCAGGACGATCAGAAGGTTGCCGCCATAGAGCTGGTTCCAGTCCTGCAGGACCTTGTAGGGGGCTGCCGCCAGTTCCGCATCTGTCTTTGCCAGCGCTGCGACGACCATCGGCAATTCATGGGCATTGGTCCCGAGCGCCTCAAGGTCCGTATCCATGGCGAGTAGCACGTTGCTGGTGCCGGAGAAGGATGCGCCAATGCCTTCCTTCAGCGCCTCGACACACCAGCGCTGCCAAAGAAAGCTATGCCGCCGCCGCGTGCCGAAATCGGAAATCCGCAAATCCGGATAGGCCTTCAGCTGCTCCACCTTCGACCACATCTTGGCCTTGGCGCGGGCATAGAGCACATCAAGGGCAAAAGGCCCCATATCCTTCATCGCCGTTCGCGAGCGCAGTTCGTTGATGATCGCCAATGCCGGGATTTCCCACATGGTGGTGTGGGTCCATTTGCCCGGAAAGGTCAGTTCGTACTGGCCGTTGCGGCGCGAAAGCTCATAGTCGGGCAGCTGGAAATCGGCGAGCCAGGCGAGGAATTCCGGCGCGAAAATCTGCTTGCGCCCGTAGAACGTGTTGCCGGCCAGCCAGATCATCTCCTTCTTGGTCAGTCGCAGGCTGCGCACGTGGTCGAGCTGCTCGCGCAATTCCTGTTCGTCGATCTCGTCGGTTAAAAGCACGGTCTTCGTGCGATTGATCAGCGCGAAGGTTGCATCGACCTCAGGGTAAAGCCGCCAGATCATTTGCAGCATGAGAAGCTTGTAGAAATCCGTATCGAGAAGACTTCGCACGACGGGATCGAGTTTCCAGGCATTGTCGTAAACGCGCCGGGCGATATCGGTCTTGGTCATGTCCTGTCCCTCTCATGCACGGCGCAATATCTTGAATTTCCGGCTTTGCCAGAACGCTGTCCCTGTTTCAGGCAACCCATGGCCATGTGACACTCATGACATGTCGTGCCCCACACTCGCAACCGTCTCCGGGCGGTATGCCAACCGGAACGTCCGATTGCGGCTTCACTCTTTCGCCGGATCGTGGTGTCGTCATGCGATTGGAATCACAATCCGAAGCTGCAGAAAAATGGGATCGATGGTGAATATCGAAACTCCGGAAGGCATCTATGCCCATATCGCACAGTCCCTTATCGGCAGTGTCGCCGACGCTTGGTTGGAAATCCGTCTGCACGTCGATGTCATCGATGGTTCGGTCGGGCTGACAGGCGAATGCGATCTAAGCTCCGGCCGCACAACCGATCTCGATGTGCGCAAGCTGAATTACACAGTGTCCAAGGCAATTCGGAATCTTCATCGGCAGATGTCGTCAGCCGGTCAAGAACCATGGTGTCGTGCGGTTTTCGTCCTCAAGCCCGACGGGTTGTTTGAATTCCGATTAAGCCCTCCATCGGTCTAGGCTGCCGAGACCAAAAGTGCATCCACCCATCTTTAGGACGGGGGTTCCTGCGCGAATTCAGGTTTGCTGACGTAAAAACTCTTGACTGGCGTCTATCGTCGAAACGGTTACCGCGCGTGGATTGGGATGGCGCAAGGCGAGGGCCATCACGTGGTCGTGTGTCGGCTGGAAACGGCGGAACAACCAGTGCGCGGGATTGCCGGCTCGCTCGCTATCGAACTGGATCGATGGCGGATCGAGCTTAAAGGCAAAAGAGTCCAGCGGCTGTGCCATGCCCTTGCCGATCGCTTTCACATAAGCCTCCTTGAGGGTCCAGTAAGTCAGGAAGATTTCATGGGTCAGCCCCGGCGCGACAGCGGCGAGGTGCGCGCATTCGGCGGGCGCGAAGAAATGCTGGGCCGGCTCGGTGATGGGTTCGCGACCAAGCCACTCCACATCGATCCCTATGTCATGGTCAAAAGTGAGTGCTGCGGCAGCCAGTCCAACCGTATGCGATAAATTGAGGCGGAGCCGCTGCTCAGAATGTGGCGAGAGGACTTCCGGCTTTCCATGATCGCCGGTCACGAAGCGCCAGCCGGTCGGATCGCCGCCGGCATGCGCCGACAGCAGAATGCGCCCGAGAGCATGGGCGGCAATGTAGGATAAACGGTCGCGCTGGAAGTGAAAACGGGCGGCGCGAGCCTGCTCATCGCTGTCGAGCATTGTTTCCAAACGAGATAGATTGACTCCGGCATCGTCGGTGCGGAGCCACCAGACGACGACGTTATCCCGCGTCATCGTGATCACCCTGCTTACCGTTTGCGGCCTGATCGATGAGAAAGCCGCCGGCTGTCAACGTATCTGCCTGAAAGCAATTTGGACCGCCCTATTCAAGGCGACCGGAAGAACCGACATGTGATTTTCGCCCTGATATTCTTCAAAGGTCGCTCTTTCGAGCACTGTTGTCGATGCAGCCAGCCTATCAGCCATTTCTTTGGCATAGCCGACTGTCCGCGTTTCCCCGGCGCGCTCCTGTCGCTTCTGTTCTTCGGGTGTGCCCTTATGAAAAGGCGCAAGCAACTCTCCTTCATATTGGCCAGCGGAAAGATGCAGTTCGATATCGAGGCAGGCTTTGTGTTCCTCCAGAAAGGTGCGCTCCGCCGTAAGAATCGCCGCATCTTCCCAAAAGATAGCAGGGCTTGCCGCGACCCATCGATTGAAGGCGTCCGGTTTCGAAAACAGGGCGTAAAGAGTAAAAAGCCCGCCGAAGGAATGACCGAACAGGGTCTGGCGCGAGCGGTCGATGGAGACCTGTTTTTCGATCCAGGGTTTCAGCTGATCCTCGATGAGGGCCAGGAAACGCTCGCCTCCCCCCGTCCTGACATCCGGGGTGTCCGGAAAGAACGGTGGGTAAACCCGTCCGGGTGGCGGGCTCAAATCCCAGGAACGCCGGAGCGGATCATATGGTTGATCCGATGGATAGCCGATGGCAACGATGACGCCGTCGCAGACATTGGTTCCATTCGGGTAGGCGGATTGTATCTTGAGAGCATCCACTGCCGTCGCGAAACAGGCATTCCCATCCGTCAGGTACAGGACCGGCCATCCTTCTGCCGGAGGTGCTTTGGCGGGATGGTAAAGAAGGATGCGATAGGACTCGTCCGTATTTTCGAATTTCAGATCTGCGAAAGACGTTTCGGCGATCGTCACGGGCGCGAGCGACGCCTCGATTGCTTGGGATGACGATTTGGGCATGGTTTCTCCGCAAGACTGAAAAACTGATAGAGCAGCGCCATTCCAAGGAGAACAGCGCCGACTCAAACATGAAGAAATTCCTCATATTATTTGGGGGTTGTTCTGGCAACCGACGTCCAAGCTCCGGTATCGAAACGCGACGAGGCTGCACGGTGCAGGTGCAGGAAACCAGCATGCGTGGTCAGGGGATTGCCGGAAGCGGCTTGACGAAGAACAGGCAGGGATGGTCTTCATGCCAGAGCGTTGGAAAAACCTCTGCGCGGATGAAGCCGTTCCTGTCATAGAAGGCACGGGTTGCATCATATTGGGGCTCAGTCTTTCCGCGATATGCCAGCGTCTTGACTGTTAGGATCCTGCACCCGGACGCACGGGCGCAATCCTCGGCAGCGGCAAGCAGCCGCCGCCCGACCCCGCTGCGGTGATAAGCGGTGCGTGTTGCAATAACCAATATTTCCATGGCGTCCGGCGGATGCGACCGCATTGCGACGAAGCCGGAAATCCGGTTTCCGTCGACGCACGCAAACATCGGCAAGGCCTCGACGGCCGCCGCGCACGCCTCGATGACCTCGGGTTCGCTGAACCAGTCCGTCAACTCCGACATGATCTCGCGGCAAATGTCACTTTTGTCGACGGTGATCTCTACCGCAGCCTGCATCGTCTTGTACCCTTGCGAAGACTCCAGACCCTCTTCGGCAACTCCGGCATCGCGCATGTCAGGCCCCCATTTCACGAAGCCGCTGGGGACGATGACGCTCCCGGCCGCTGCCGGCTTCCATTCTGTGATCGGCATCCGGCGATATGGCCGCAAGGCAGCGCGAATGGGCGTCCCTGAGCAACCCGCAGACAAGCGCGCAGGAAACACCGGCCTTGCGCGCGATGACATTTTGCGGGACGTCGTCGAAATAATGTTCCTCGTAGAATTTCCGCGTCCTGGCGGGCATCGCTTCGACTGTGCATCGAAAAGCCATATAGGCCTCGGTTTCGCGCAGCCGCTCTTCCGGACTTCCATAGGCGGAGGTGCTGCCGCCGATTTGCTCTTCGACAAACAGGCCTCTTTCGTAGCGGAGCCGACGCATATGGTCCCGGGCGAGATTGCGCACCATGCGCATCACATAGGATGATGGCGCGGCAATATCGGTTCTCAGCGGTTTGGAGACCAGCTGAAGGAGAACTTCCTGAACAACATCTTCGGCGAGCGTTTTGCAGCCAGTAATCCGCCGCGCGCTGGCCAGAAGTTTGGGATAGGTGAGGAGCGCTGCTTTGAGCTGTTCATTCGATATCGACTGTGAAGCATTGACTATCATGTCGGCTCTCCCTGAAATCAAAGGTTGAATTCTGATTTCCTTTCAATTTTTCAGGGCACCATAAAAAACATGATAAAAGATAAAAATACCGCAGTGCGATATTTGATCTTATCTCCATAATTTCACTTGGTTTTTGCGTTTTTCTTACTGTTTCGGACTTGTCGCAGAACGATAAGAACTTCGCCTTGTGACATGTGCGGCGGCTGGTTCAGACTGAGCAGCGTTCATGACGTGATCGACTGAAAAAACTCCGCGCCAACCTTTTCCGCATCACAAAGAATACAGCCACTGATTTCATGCGCGCAGGTTTAAGTTTGAGTTGCCGCCGCGCAGATGCGCGATGTCAAGTGGACCTACGTGGCGGTTCGGTGAATGGCGATGAGGAGGCTACTCAGCTGCTTGTCCCATATGTGCGGGAATACGCAATGTAGAATCCTGCGATTCCCATTGGACAATCGGATCGAGTTGGCCGAGATCGAAATGCGCTCTGCCGAGCAGGGCATTGGCAATGACGGCGCTTCGCCATGCGGCGAGGCTGAGCTGAGGTTCGGCAATCCCGTGGCTGTGGCGCCCCGCGTTCAGTACGAAAATCCGGTTCTCGCCTGGCCCATCCCATACAACTGAGAAGTCGCTTTCCAGAATAGGCTCGCCGATGGAATTCAGCGCAATACGGTTCTGCAGGGCCTGAAGGAAGTCTGGAAGCACGAAGCGATACCCTGTCGCAAACACGACCAGATCGACGTCGATCGTCTCGACGCTGTTGTCAAAGCCGTTGCGCATGGTCAATTCGATCTCGGGACCGTTGCTCGTGGCGGCGATGACGTCGCGATACGGGCGGAGAGAAATTCCGCGGTCGGTTCCGTCAGGCGCGTCGAATTTTCTTTCGTAGAGGCGACGATACAGCTTCTTCAGGGTTGCGGGGGAGACGCCGTCGCTGGCAAGCACCTGCCGGCGCGTATGTGTCAGCCGCAGGTTCTCCGGCAAGCCGTGGAAGCGCTCCATGTAGCCCGGCGTGAAGAGCTCGTTGGTAAAGGGCGTTGCATCAAGCGGCTCGAAATTGGGGCGGCGGCTAAGCCAGTGGACCGACGAGACGGCGTCGAGGCCCATCAGGGCATCGACGATCTCTGCCCCGCTCTGCCCGCCGCCGATCACGGCAACGCGCCGCGCCTTCAGATCGCCCAGCCGCAGCGCCGCCTCACTGCTGTGGAAGGAGAGCGATTTCGGCAGGTTCTCGGCCCATGTGGGCCGTACCGGGATCTTGCCGACCCCGACGCAGAGGTTGCGGGCATGAACATGTCCGCCATCGACGGCAACCGAAAACAGGCCGTCATCCACCTGAACGTCGCGCATGCTCGTGCCGAAGCGAAGCGACGTCAGTCCCTGTGCCACCCATCCGAGATAGTCCGCAAACTCCTTGCGAGGCACAGCCTCATATTCCGCGTTGAGAAACTGATAGAAGCGTTTGTGCGTCACCAGATAGGAAAGAAAGCTCCAAGGACTTGTCGGGTTGGTGGCAGTCACAAGATCCTTCAGAATAGAGGTCTGCATTTCAGCGCCCGGGAGCATCATTCCCGGGTGCCAGCTGAAGGACCGTCGCTTTTCGAAAAAGCGGACCGACAGTGTCGGAATGGAATCGAGCTGTGCGGCAAGACTGAGGTTGAACGGACCAATTCCGGCCCCCGCGAGGTCGAGCACTTGAGATGTCATGATGAAGCTCCAGAATGATATCGGAAGGGAGATTATTTGGTCTTGCGCGCGCGCGGGAATGCCGTTTCGAAGGCCTGGTCGAGCCGCCGGGCAAAGCGTTGGTGGAAAGGCGTCTTGCCGATAATCGTCAAATGGTTTGTGCCCGTGACGATTTCGGAAGCCGTGGCGTTGGGCGAGTAGCGGCGCCAGTCGATGACGTTCAGCGAGCGGGTCAACGAATCCTCGGCGGCAAAGGCATGAATGCGGAAGTCGGCGGGCTTCAGCTGATAGTTCCGGAAAATCATCGCATTATCGATCAGGATCCAGAATGTGTGTTCCTCTGAGCCGATATCCGGGCCGTCCGATGGCAGAACGACATTGTGCTTGACGATGTGATTGAGGAACTGCTCGTAGACCTCCTCGTCCATCGCTGCGAACAGTCTCATCCAATCCGCCCGCATCGGCGCTGTCGCCAGCCAGCGCTGAACCTTTTCGTGGGTTTTATCGCGGACGCCATCGTTGAAACGCGGCAGAATGCCGAGGGTGAATTCCTCGTCCATGTCGCAGACGTCCACCATGCCGATCATTCGGAGATCGATGTCATCTCCGAGCTGGCGAGCGGCTTCGTAGGCAAGCAGGCCGCCCCAGGACCAGCCGAGAAACGCGCATGGACGGCCCTTGGCCTGTTTTCGAACGGCTTCCGCATAGCGCGCCGTGATGTCCTCGACACGGGTGCTGAGCGCCTTGGATTCCGTCAGGGAATAGCAGATGAAGCCAGTGGCCGGCTGCTCCGGACCAAGGTAGTCGACGAGCCGCATATATTCGCGCGTACTGACCAGAAGACCAGGGAAGCAGTAAAGAAGAGGCCGGTCGCCGCCCCGGCGCAGGTAGACCATATCGACACCGGCCTCGTCGCGCGTCCCTTCGATGGCAATCGCAAGATCCCGGATGGTCGGATAGTTGAACATGTCGGCAATCGTCAAAGGCCAATCCGGATGGCGGGTCTTCAGACGAGAAACGATACGGACGGCGGCCAGCGATTGACCGCCGACATCGAAGAAGTTCTCCGTGACGCCTATTTCCGGAGTGTCGAGAATATCCTTCCAGACGTCGAGGATCACTCTTTCCTTTTCGCTTGCAGGGGCAACCAGATCTCTTGCCGTCCTCGGGGCAGGAAGTGCGCTTCGGTCCAGCTTGCTGTTCGGTCCCATCGGTAGCCGGTCCAGCAGCATGATTGTTTGCGGTACCATATAGTCCGGCAAAGCGGCCATCGCTGCCCGCCGGAGGTCTGTCGTGCTGAGCCTTTCCCCCTCGCGGGCCACGACATAGGCGATCAGTGCGCTACGCCCACCCTCCTGATGCAGCAGCACTACGACCTCGGCGACGCTCGGGCTGGATCTTAGAACCGCCTCGATTTCGCCGGGCTCGATGCGATAACCGCGCAATTTGATCTGGTGATCCACTCGTCCGGCAAACTCGACGATCCCGTCCTCCCGCCAGCGGCCAAGATCGCCCGACCTGTAGAGCCGCCCACCGCTCGTCGAGAATGGATCAGGCACGAAACGTTCCTCGGTAAGTTCCGGTTGACCGAGATAACCCCGGGCAATTCCACCGCCACCAATATAGATTTCCCCGATCACGCCGACCGGAACGGGTGCAAGATCTGCGTCCAGCACATAGATGCGCCTGTCGCCGACGCCCCGGCCAATTGGAGCGACTGCGCCCTCGAAACGCGTGCCTGCAGGTATCTTCCAGATCATCGGGGTCATGATCGTTTCGGTCGGCCCATAGCCGTTGATCAGCATCTGCGCCTGCAGATTTTCGGTGATCATGTCGAACACCGCCTGCGACAGCGCCTCTCCGCCGAAAGAATAGAGCCGCAGCCGCGGTATCTCGCCGTTCTCACCGGCATATTCGGCAAGCCCACGCACATAGCTGGTCGGAAGGCTGGCATTGTTGACGCCGTGTCGGCGCATCATCGCAAAGGCATCTTCCGGGGTCGCCAGCTTGTCCTGCGTCAGCACCACGCCCCCGCCGGCCATCAGCGGTACTATCCAGCGTTCGTGTCCGCCGTCGGAAGTAAAGGGCAGCACCGGATATTCGCAGGATGCCTCGCTCATTTCGTAGATGCGCAGGGTCGCCTTGCAATGATGGGCAAGCGGTCCGTGTTCGACGGCCACACCCTTGGGTATCCCTGTCGATCCGGACGTATAGATCACATAGGCAAGTTGCCGCTCCGCGATGCGCACCATGGGCGCCTCCACGCTTTCCAAGGAAAGATCGATTGCGTCGAGATTGAGCATCGGCGCCGCGATATCCGCCGGCAGATTGGCAATCGACCGCATGCGTGAAATGATCAGCGACAGGCCGGCTGCGCTGAGAATATGGCGGTTGCGCGTTTCCGGATGATCCGGTTCGACAGGCGTGAAGGCGCCGCCCGCCTTGAGCACGGCGAGAATGGCGACGATCGCGTCGATCGACTTGTCGAGGGCGATTGCGACGCGTTTTTCGGGCCCTATGCCCATGGCGACCAGACGATGGGCCAGTCGGTTGGCGGCTGCTTCCAGTTCGCCATGCGTTATGGATTTTTCCCCCTGCGCAACAGCGAAGGCATCCGGCCGGCGTCTGGCCTGCGCCGCGATTACCTCGTGGACCGGCAAGCCGTCGTCGGCTTCCGGCTGATCGGGATAAGGCGCCGAAAGCCTGTCCAGTTCCTCCCGCGAAACAAACGGGATGCCTCTGATCAATTGACCCGGTTGGCTGCGGAGAACTTCAAGCGCGGTTGCCAGATCGTTTGCAAAGCGGGCGATATGCGCCAGTTCGTATTTCTGCGGATCGAAACCGAACCGCATCTTTGCGCGGTCGCGGGAGGTCCTGGAAATGGTGATGACGAGCTCGGCATCGCGGCGTGCAGGCGGTTCTGCGAGAGTGCGAACCGCCGCTTCATGCGCTTCAGCTTCGAAATGGTAGGCCGGGCGGATGTCGAGAAGAGTCTTGACGAGGCTTGTCGTATCGAAAAGTTCGTCGCGCTGCAGCAGGGCATCGGCCAATCCCTCGAAAGGCAGGGCTTGCATGGCGGCAGTCGCCAAGCCGTCGGAAAGCGCCTCGCGTGCCTGTCGGAGCGTCATCGCACCGTCGATCTCAGCGGTCGCGACCAGAATGTCTTCCGTGCGGGCCGTCGCTACGGTTTTCTCCGGCCTCGTGACAAAACCTATTCTTTGCGTTCCGTGGCCCGAATAACGACGCAGCGCCACGGCGAGAGCCGCGAGGATGTCGGCGGAGAGTTCCGCCTTGTTGTTGCCGGCATAGGTCAGCGCCGGCGTTTCGATCACGTGTTCGCACCAGGCGGCGTCTTGCAATTCCTTTGCAGCGGATGCCTGAGGCGTGAGCGCTGCGATGTTTTCCTGTGCCGTCAGCCGACGGAACCAGAAGTCCACCCGCTCCGCCGAAGGGCGGCAGGGGGCTGCGTTGTCGATCATCCATGCGGTGGAATCGGGACGCGCGCTTTCCGCGAAGCCGGTCCCGAAGGCAGAGGAATGGCCAATATTCCGAATGAAGTCGGTTGCGATCCGGTCGAGCGCCACGCTATCGCCGATGACGGCATGAAGGGAAAACAAAACGCCGACAGCCTGTTGCCACTGATTGACCAAAAGCACGAAACGCGCCGGATGCCCGGCTTGCAGATCGATCGGCCTCAGTCGTTCCGCCTCGATTGCGGCAGGCAGTGCCTCTTCGAGGCCTTCGCCATCCGGCAAACTGCTTTCGATGATCTCGATGCGACGATCATCACCCAGGCTCTGATAGACGGTGCCGCCGGGACGCGCCTCGAATTTGCGGGTAATCAGAGGATGACGCTCCGACAGGGCGGCAAGTGCCTTGTTTGCTGTCGATACCGCCACCGCGGCAAATCCGATCCCCAGGGTCTGCCGTCCGAAAACCGCTTCGTTGCCAGTTTCGGAGAGAAGCCAAATTCGCGATTGCGCCGAAGACAGCGGGCACGTCGCGACTTGATCCGAGCCATCATCTGCCTTGGTATTCCTATCGTGAATTGTCATTCTCTACCGGCCTCCAGATTCGTTTAGCAGTAAAAACTCATAGATTCTGATAACTGCAATTTATTGATCGAATATTTTATAATACTTTTATGTATTATCTAATATTTTATCCAACGGCAAATGATCATATATTCGATCTAAACGTCTACAAATTCAGTTCTTCTGTAAGACGAACGGATGTATCAAAAGTTCAGGAAAATATTTAAAAATAAATTCGAGGAATATTTTGAATTTTGTATGCTGCCGTTCGTCCTTGCAGGATCAGCGCCGTGCCCGGCTTCACGGGAATGATGGGCGCGGGTTAAGTTTGGAGACTGAACATGGATGCTTCTGGTGCGGCCTTGTGTGGAACCGCGGTGGCTCGATCGTTTGATCAGCGCCTGCCTCTTGAAGGATTTGCGAGCCACGCACTTGCGCTCGGACTGCCTGTCGTTGTTGTGCCGGTGCCGGGCGGCTTTCGGGCCAAATATCTTGGCACCGATGTCGCTTCGGGACGGTTTTCGGCCTCGACTCGGCCACTGCTGGCCTTCGACCAGATATCGGCCGGTAACGGAGAGTTATTGCCAGAAGATGTCGTCAATGCCGTGCTGGATGCCGTGCTGACCTGTCATCCGGAGCTGAATGGCGTCGATATCGCTCTTGAGGATGGTGCCCTTCTGGCGCGCTTGTTGGCATCAGGTGCCGTCGAGCAGCGTGAGGATCGCGTTGTCGCGCGTCCGCAGGCCTTTTTCCAGCAGGCAAAGCCCTGGCTTGGCAATACGCCTTGCGTCTATCCGGACACGCCGGTTCTGACGAACGGCGTTCTCCATCCCCTGCGGGCACCAAAATCTGCCGGCACGGTCTATAACCGGTACATTCCCTGGCTGGACATGCCGATCGGCTTTCATGTCGCCGATATCGATGAGGATCTGCCCCATTTCCATCGCTGGATGAACGACCCGCGCGTCTCGGCCATCTGGGAGGATGACGGCAACCTGTCCTATCATCGTGATTTCATTGCAGGCCGGCTCGCTGATCCGCGGACTTTGCCGCTGATCGGAACATTCGGCGGCGTGCCCTTCGGCTATTTCGAGCTTTACTGGGCCAAGGAGGATCGCATCGGCCCGCATTATGAGGCAGAAGGACACGACCGCGGCTGGCACGTCGCCATTGGCGAAGACGCCTTTCGCGGAAAGCCGTTCGTGAGTGCCTGGCTGCCGTCGCTGATGCACTATATGTTTCTGGCCGACCCGCGCACTCGGCGTATCGTCGGCGAACCGGTCCATCATCACCGTCAACAGATCCGCAATCTGGACAGGTCGGGCTTCTCGAAGATCAAGCATATCCAGTTTCCTCACAAGACTGCATTGCTGGTGATGCTCTTGCGCGAGCGGTTCTTCATGGACCGGTTGCTCTCGCCCGATCTCTCTGGCCTTTCGGGGAAAGACGGCTTACCGGTTCGCGGCTCCTTGCCTCGTGACGCCGCGTGATGACGACAGCGGTGGATATGAACGACCCGCGCGTCGCGCGGCTCGTTCTGAGGGTCGCCCTGCCGGCGGTGGCCGGATTGGCGGCGAGTGCCGGCCATCATGCAATCAACGCGGTTTTCATCGGTGCCCTTGGACCGGATGTACTTGCAGGAATCAGCCTCGTCATGCCGCTGTTCCTGCTCGTCGCAGCCATGGGACAGGGGCTTGGTATCGGACTTGCAACCCTTCTTGCGCGCCATCTTGGCAAGGGCGACGTCACCGCGGCCTCGTCGGTCGCGGCAACCGCATTGGCCGTGACAATCCCGATCGGTGCCATCCTGTCGGTCCTGATCTACCTTGGATTGCCCGGTTTCGTCGGGGCGCTCGGTGCAAGCGACGCCCTTCTGGCACCTGGCCTCGTCTACGGACGATTGCTGGCCTTTGTCGTGACACTCGGACTGCTCCAGGCGGTCTGCGATTTCATTGCGATTGCCGAGGGAAATTCACGCTTTTCGATGATCGTGCTGATTGCCAGTTTCGCGCTCAATGCCGTTCTTGATCCCGTCCTGATCTTCCTGTTTGAATTTCGGGAAGCGGGCGCAGCTTTCGCCACCATCCTTTCGTCCGTGGCGGCACTTCTCTGCTATGCCGCTTATT
This sequence comes from Hyphomicrobiales bacterium, assembly GCA_900472785.1. GTDB lineage: Bacteria > Pseudomonadota > Alphaproteobacteria > Rhizobiales > Rhizobiaceae > Pararhizobium. Next base: position 142,072 of record UCJH01000020.1, read on the forward strand.
TCTGGCGCAGATTGGGCAAGGTCAGGGTATCGGTGCGGCTTGTCCGGTGGCAATTGCTGCGACCGATCGCAAGGATCGGGATCCCTGCCGCGGCAACAAGCGTCGTTACCGGCCTGGGGTTCCTCGTTCTTCTGCGCGAGGCAGCCGTTCACGGCGGCGATGACGGGGTGGCTGCGACGGCGATCGCCATCCGCCTGATCACGCTGGGCCAGCTTCCCATCTTCGGCTTTTGCCTCGGGGCACAAAGCGTTGTCAGCCATGCTGTCGGGGCCGGCGACCTCTTGCGTTTAAGGGCTGCTATCAGCGTCATGCTGGCTGTGACGGTCCCGATCGCATCGCTTTATTCCATCCTGCTGTTTCTGGGAGCGGAACCGATTGCGCGCCTGTTCACAGATAGTCCGACCGTCGCAGCCGAAGCGGCAGCATTTTTGCGGGCGCTTTTCCCGGTCTTCCCCTTGGCGGCGTTCCAGTCTGTCCTGCTCGTGATGCTCCAGTCGCGTGGTCGGGCCGCGCTCTCCGCCGTCGTCGGCCTTGCGCCGCAAGGCTATGTGTTCATCCCCTTGCTGCTTTTGCTGCCATCCTGGATGGGCTTTACCGGCGTCATTCTTGCTCCGGCCGGCGCTGCGATCCTCGCAGCCGTGCTCGGTCTCATCATCGCCCAGCGTGAATGGCTGGCCGTCTTACCAACAAACACCGGCCATCTGGTCGGCCAGTCGTCACTCCATCCCTAAAAAAACGAGGAACGTCATGAATGAGACACCCAGGTTCGATGCCTTTGATCGGGCTATTACCAACGCGCTGATGCCGGTCCGGGACGATCCGTTCAATGCCGCCGTACCGCCGATCTACCAGACGTCGCTCTTCCTGTTCGACAGCTACAGCGAGCTTGAGGACGTCTTTGCCGGGCGGTCGACAAAGCCCATCTATTCGCGCGGCGACAATCCAACGGTAAAACTGCTGGAGCGCCGGATAGCCGAAATGGAAGGGGCGGAAGAGGCGCGCGCCTTCTCGAGCGGCATGGGTGCTATCGCGGCTGCGGTCTTCGCCTTCGTCAAGCCGGGAGACCGCATCCTCACCGTCCCGCATGTTTATAGCGATGCCTTTCGCTTCTTCGAAAAAGTGTTGAAGCGTTTCGGTGTCGTTGTCGATTATGTCGACGGAACCGATACGGAAAAGATGATTGCGGCTCTTCCCGGTGCCACGCTCGCCTATCTCGAAAATCCGACCTCGATGGTCTTTGAACTGCAGGATCTGACGGCCATCGCCGAGGCAGCCCGCCGGCAGGGCGTATTGACGATCGTCGATAATTCATGGGCAACGCCGCTCTTTCAGAATCCGCTTCACGTCGGCATAGATCTGGTGATCCATGCAGCCTCGAAATATCTCGGCGGGCAAAGCGACACGGTTGCAGGTCTTGTCGCGGGGTCGCATGCGCTGATTGGCAGAATTAACAGCGAAATCTATCCCTATACAGGTGCAAAACTCGCACCATTCGAGGTATGGCTGGTCCTGCGCAACCTCGAAACCCTGCCGTTGCGCATGCGGCATCACCACGAGGCAGGTCTTGAGGTTGCATCCTGGTTGAAATCGGCCAATGCGGTGGAAACCGTCATGCACCCCGCTTTTTCCGCGCATCCGGGGAAAAAAACCTTCAGCGGATTTGGTGGTCTTTTCTCCTTCGAGGTTGCGGACCATATCGACGTCGCCTCCTTCGTCGATGCCTTGCGGCTCGTGCGGATCGGGGTCAGTTGGGGAGGGCCGGAAAGCCTCGTCGTTCCGGCAAAGGCGGCTTTGAGCATTTCGCCCGAGACGAATGTCTTTGCGCGTTTCGGCGTCAGCGACCGCACGATCCGCCTCAACGTCGGCCTCCATGATCCAAAAAGTGTCATCGCGGATCTGGAACAAGCCTTCTCGGCGGCCGCGAAATAGGCAGGATTCTCAGCAGGTTCCGAATGGAAACGCAAAACGGGGCGGAGTGACTTCGGCATTCCGCCCGCCTGTTTGCCAATATCCCTTGCCAGGACATGGATGAAAACGCTGAAGCACTCCCGTGCAGTTCATATCTGTCGCATGGCCTCCCAACCCTGCCCTCAATCGACTGAGAGAAAATGACCATTCCTACCAACGAAACCCTGTCCCTGCTCGCCACCGAATACGGGACACCGCTCTGGATCTACGATGCCGAATCCATTCGGCGCCGGATCCGGCAATTATCGGCCTTCGACGTGATCCGTTTTGCGCAGAAGGCCTGTTCGAACATTCACATCCTGCGGGAAATGCGCAAGGCGGGTGTTTTCGTCGATGCCGTTTCGCTCGGGGAGATCGAACGGGCGGTGCGCGCAGGTTTCGCTGCGGGCAGCACATCCGAAGCGGCGGAGATCGTGTTCACGGCGGATGTCTTCGATCGCCCTATCCTCGACAGGGTCGTTGTCGATAGGATCGAAGTCAATATCGGCTCGATCGACATGTTGCATCAGCTCGGCCGGCGTTCGCCCGGTCACAGGGTCTGGCTTCGCGTGAATCCCGGTTTCGGCCACGGGCACAGCAACAAGACCAATACCGGTGGCGAAAACAGCAAACATGGCATCTGGTTCGAGCAGTTGCGCGAGGCGGTGGCTGTCGCGCGGACCTATTCACTGACGCTTGTCGGACTGCATATGCATATCGGTTCCGGCGTCGATTATGGTCATCTGCAGCGTGTGTGTGGCGCGATGGTCGAGTTCTGCTGTGATCTTGATGTTGATATCGAGGCGGTTTCCGCCGGCGGTGGTCTCTCCGTGCCCTACAAGAAGAGCGAGGAGGAGATCGATCCCATGCATTATTTCTCGCTTTGGGATGAGGCGCGACGGCGGATCGAGGCGCACTTCGGACATCCGATCCGACTGGAAATCGAGCCCGGCCGCTTTCTTACGGCCGATTCCGGTCTGCTGATCACGGAAGTAAGGGCGGTCAAGACCATGGGCCGGAACCGGTTCACGCTTGTTGATGCCGGTTTCAGCGATCTCGCCAGACCGGCGATGTATGGCAGTTACCACCACATATCCGTCATTTCCACGGCCGCACCTAAGGCTCTTTCCACTGCAACTTTTCCGACCGTCGTCGCTGGTCCGTTATGCGAATCGGGGGATGTCTTCACCCAGACCGAGTTTGGAACCGTTGAGAAACGGAACCTGCCTGAAACGCAGGTCGGGGACTATCTTGTGTTTCATGGCACCGGTGCATATGGCGCGGCAATGTCATCGAACTACAATAGCCGGTTATATGCTCCCGAAGTGCTTCTGGACGATGGCGCGTTCAGGTTGATCCGCAGGCGTCAGACGCTGGAAAGCCTGCTTGAGCTCGAAGACATCTAAAAATGCCCTCATTCGAGAAGGGTCGGCAAAATCCCCCCGGGCGTTTGCCGACCGAGGGGACACGCAATACTTCAGGCAGATGAGGAGCAGCGTCCTTGAAAGGCTCTCAGATGCTTGCCAATTTTACACTCTGACCGGATTTGGCCGAACGTGTTGCGGCCTCGGCGACGGCAAGCGCGTTGACGCCGTCATCAAGCGTGACAGGCAGCGGCGAGCCTGCGTTGACCGCGGTCACAAACGCATGCCATTCCGCAGAATAGGCGCGCATATACCGCTCCAGAAAAAAGAACTCCGGCTTTGCGGAGGCAACCCCATCCTTCGTCGCCTTGGAGACGGTGTTCTCAAGGACATTGCCGGCCGACAACAGTCCCTCCGAGCCGAGCAGCTCGACGCGCTGGTCGTAGCCATAGACAGCGCGACGGCTGTTCTTGATGACGGCGATGCGACCGTCGGCAAAATGCAGCGTCACCACCGCGGTATCGACATCGCCGGCGGCGCCGATGTCCGGATCAACAATCGAGCTTCCAACGGCCGTCACCGTTTCGGGGAAGCCGCCCATCAGCCAGCAGGCCATATCGAAATCATGGATCATCATGTCGCGGAACAGGCCGCCCGATACCTTGACGTAGGAAACCGGCGGTGGCGCGGGATCGAATGAGGTCACCGACAGCAATTCGGTCTTTCCGATCTCGCCGCGATCGACGGCCGCCTTCAGAGCTGCAAAATTGGGGTCGAAGCGACGGTTGAAACCGATCATCACCGGGCGCCCGTTTTTCGCTGCGGCTTTCTGGCAGGCGCGTGCCCGCTCCAGGCTGAGATCAACCGGCTTTTCGCAGAGAACCGCCTTGCCGGCTGCAGTCGCCGCCTCGATCAGGTCGGAATGCGTATCCGTGGAGGTCGCCACGAGCACGGCGTCGATCGACGGGTCATTGATGATATCGTCCGTTGACCTCGCCTCCGCGCCGTACTGCTCGGCGAGCTTCCGCGCCGCATCCATATTGACGTCCGAGATGGCAACGAGAGTGCTGCCAGGGTGAGAAGAGATTGCCCTGGCGTGCACATTGCCGATGCGGCCGGCGCCAAGGAGGCCAATTTTGAGCATGTCTATTCCTTTCATCGAGCGGTCGAAGGCCGCCTTTTCTTCAGTCGTGGTGGGTGGATGTCAGGCGCCGATGCCCGCTGCAAAACGCTCGAACTCGGCGTCCGCTATCGGCACGGCATGCTGCCGGGCCGGATAGGCGCCCGTCTCCACATCCGAGATGAACTCCTTGAAGGCGGCCACTCTCTCCTGCTGGAGTCGCGCATATTCGGCGGCAAAGTTGCGATAGGTCTTTGCGTGCCGCGGCTTGTGACCGCTCGTATGGCCGAGAACGTCCTCGGCGAAGAGGTATTGTGCATCGGCCCCGGCCCCGGCGCCCATGCCGAGCATGATCAGCGACGTGTTCCGGGATATGACCTCACCCACACGATCCGGAACGACCTCCAGTTCCGCACCGAAGCAGCCGATCGCTTCCAGTCGCTTGACGTGGTCCCACACGGCCTTCGCGCTGTCTGCTGTCTTGCCGACCGCCTTGAAGCCGCCGGTCCAGGTGGCCTGCGACGGGATCAGTCCCACATGGGCGACCACCGGAACGGCGTTGTCGCAAAGCGCTTTCTGGATATCGAGCGAGGCGGCGCAATAAATGCAGTCCGCGCCGACCGCCATAAAGCGGAAAGCTTCGCGCAAATAGTCTTCGGCGGTTGCGAGCGTGCCGAAAGGTCCGAACGGCAGCCCGACCTGCACGAAGCAGTTTCCGGCAGCGTCGCGCATTTCGGGGCTGAAGAAACGCCCCTCGATCGACAACATGTCGATGCCCGCTGCGTTGGCTGCGGCTGCCTCTTCCAGTGTCGTGACATAGAGCATGGAAATCTTCTGGCCCCGCGCCTTCATGGCACGGATGTCGGCGACCGTCGGACGGGTGTGATAGAGGCCCATTGGCTTCCCTTTCAAACTGTGAATGCGTTGCGGAACGCTTCGAGCGCGGCGTCCGCATCGCCGGAGGCGAAGGCTTCCATGCCGACCGGGCCGGAATAGCCCATGGCTTTCAGTGCTTTTGCGATGCCGGTCCAGTTCACTTCTCCGGTTCCGGGTTCGAATCTCCCCGGAACATCGGCAACCTGAATTTCGCCGATCCACGGAAGGGATTTGCGGCAAAGCTCGATCAGGTTCCCCTCGCCGATCTGCGCATGATAGAGATCGAGATTGAGCCGCAGGCGCGGATGGTTCACGCTCGAAACGAGCGCGAGGGTATCCTCGGCGCGGCCGAAGGGCACGCCGGGATGATCGACCGGCAGGTTCAAATTCTCAAGCGTAAAGGTCACGCCCTCCTCTTCCGCGAGGTCCACAATTCGGTAGAGGGTGTCACGCGCTTTCAACCACATCGCACCCGTCACGACGTCGATCGGCTGGACCGGTAGACCACCCTCCCCCAGACCGGTTCCGTGCAGGTTCAGCCGTTGCACGCCGAGGCGCTTGCCGACCTGAGCCGTTTCACGCGCTGTCTTCAGAAGTTCTGAAGCGCCCTCGTCGTCGGTCAGGCGGCCGCGCAGATAACCATTCATGATGGTGAAGGTGGCGCCTGTCGCTTCCAGCTTGGACAGATCGTGCTCCGGCCAATTCCAGAGCCCGACACCAAAGCCTAAGTCTTTCAGCCGGCTGGCTCGCCACTCTATCGGGCGATCGCGCCACAGCATTTCAGCGCAGGCGGCAAGGGCAAAATGTTCTGTTGTCATGGTTCAAATCTCGATGAATACGCGGTCATTTTCGACCTTGGCTGCATAAGTCTTCAGGTTGATGCAAACGGGCATCCGCATTGCCTCGCCCGTCCGGTAATCGAAGACGCCGCTGTGTTTCGGGCATTCGATCGAATGGTCCATGACCAGGCCATCGGCGAGATGAACCTTCTCGTGCGTGCAGAGACCATCCGTGCAGTAGAAGTCGTCCTCCGGACTCCGAAAAATGCAGAATGTTCGGCCCTGATGGTCGAACCGAAGGACTTCTTCCTGTTCCACGTCGTCGGTTGCGCAGGCTTCCACCCATTGGGGCATGTCACAATACTTTCTTGTCTGTCGGCGGTTGAGGGTTATACGGCCCGGATTTTTTGAAATCCGGGCCGCGGCAGAAGTCCGCACGTGGAGGTGCACGGACCGGGAGAACATACGGACCATAACGCTGCGGGCTGGTCACCTGCGCAGTGTCCGATACTGCGTCAATGCGCGTGGATCGCCGGATCAGGGTGACCGTCGCCTGCAGCCATGTGGTTTTCGATGCCGGCTTCCAGTTCGACCATCTGCTCGCCGCCCGCCATCAGATCGGTGATTTGTTCGCGGGTCTTTTCGCCCTTGCGGAAATCGGCCGCGATGGCACCGCGGATCAGCACGGCAAAGTGATCGCCGACGGCCATGGCGTGCATGACTTGGTGGGTGATGAAAATCACCCCGAGGCCCCGCCGCCGGGCTTCGTTGACGATGCGCAGGACATGCGCTGCCTGTTTGACCCCCAAGGCTGCGGTGGGTTCGTCGAGGATCAGGACGCGGGCGCCGAAATGGACAGCGCGTGCGATGGCCAGAGCCTGCCGTTCGCCGCCTGACAGACCGCCGACCAGTCGGTCGCCGTCGTCAATGCGGGTGATGCCGAACGACTGCACCGCTTTGACGGCGGTATCGTTGGCCAGCTTGCGGTCATAGATTTTAAAAGGCCCGACCCACTTCGTCGGCTCTCGTCCGACGAAGAACGATCTCCCGACGGACATCAGCGGAAAGGTTCCGCCGAACTGGTGGACCGTTGCGATGCCGTGGTCGGCGGCCTCGCGCGGATTGGCAAAGACCACTGGCTTGCCGTCCATCGCCATCACGCCCGAGGTGGGTTTGTGTACCCCGGAAAGCAGCCGGATCACCGTGGACTTGCCGGCACCGTTGTCGCCCAGCAGACAGAGCACTTCCCCGGCCCGCACGTCGAGATTGATGTCGTGCAGCACATCGATCGGACCAAAGCTTTTGTTGATGTTCTTCAGCGAAAGGATTGCCTGTGACATTATTTGCCCCCCGTCTTCCTGGGCGCATAGGACAGCGCCATCTTGCGGAACGTGTTGTTCATCAAGACAGCGACGAGCAACAGGATGCCGATGATCAGCGACGACCAGTTGCGGTCGAAATCGGTGTAGTAGATGCCTTGGTTGACGATCGCGAAGGTGATGGTCCCGAAGAAGATTCCGACGATCGACCCGAAGCCGCCGGTCAGCAGGACGCCGCCGACCACGACCGAGATGATGGCGTTGAAGATAAAGCTTTGCCCACCTGCGACCTGCGCCGAGTTATAGAGGATCGCCTGACAGAGGCCGACAAAGGCAGCCGAGGTTGAGGACAGCACAAACAGCAGGATTGTCATCCGCTCGGTTGGGATACCGGCATTGCGTGCCGAAACCTTGTCTCCGCCCATCGCGAAAATCCAGTTTCCGAAGCGCGAAAAGTGAACGAAGAAGATATAGGCGGCGGTAATGGCAAGCCACCACAGAACCATCACCTGAACCTGACCGTTGAAGAGGAAATCGCCGAAGATTGTCTTGGCCACGCCCTCGGTGACCAGCGCGACACTCGTGGATTTAGTGATGAGAACCGTGAGGCCAAGGACGATGCCCTGTACGGCAAAAAGCGTGCCCAGCGTGACGATCAAGGACGGTACGGCGGTGCGGATCACCATATAGCCGTTGATCAGGCCGATCAGCACACCGAAAGTCAGGGCGACCGCGATGCCGAACCAGATCGGCAGGTCATAGTGACCGGAGACGACGGCAACCGTCATCGCACCAAACGGCACCATCGCACCCACCGAAATGTCCAGCTCTCCGGCGATCATCAGCAGGCCGACGGGAATGGCGATCACACCAAGGTTCGATGCCACGTTCATCCAGCTGGCCATGCCCGCGGGTTGCAGAAAGGTCAGGCCGCCAAAGATTCCGAAGAAGATCAGCACGGCCAAGAGACCAAGAAAGGCGCCAGCCTCTGGGCGGCGCAGCAGGGCGCCTGGTGAAAAGCTACTTTGCATGGGATCCCTCTCCCCGGATTTTAAGTGTTCGATCAGCCGGAACCGATCCCGCTCGCCTGGAATCCGGCCCGCAGAATCTGTCCGCGGGCCGGCCCATGCGTGACGATCAGCGAGCGCCTTTTTCGACACCGGCCAGAGTGGCATCGATATTGACGGTGTCGACGATGCCCGGGCCGGTCAGCACCGGATAGGTCGGCAGTGAAGTGCCGAAGTCGATGGCCGCGGCCAGCAGGCTGACCGCCAGATAGCTTTGCAGGTAGGGTTGCTGGTCGATCGCGAAGGTCTGGGTGCCGCCCTTGATGCGTGCCAGGCCTGCTGCGTTCATATCGAACGAGCCCAGTGACACCGTCGCAATGCCCGACTGCTGGATGCCGGTCGCCGCTGCATCCGCGTCGCCGGCCGAGATCGTGATGACGCCGTCGATCGTGGTGTCCTTCAACAGCGTCGCCTTGATGGCTTCTGCCACGGCGGTCGGGTCGCCGAAGCTGGTCGTGGGCAGGGGCAGTTGCTCGGCAGCGCCGCCGCCGGCAACCATGCCGTCGGTCACGCCCTTACAGCGCGCTTCGGTGTTGTTGGCGCCCGGCAGAGTGTTCACGCACAGCACATGCTTCTTGCCGTGGCTGGCGAAATAAGCGCCGCCAGCCTGGCCGGCAACATATTCATCAGAACCGACATAATTGATCGCGCCCAATTCGCGGGCCTTGTCGGCGCCGCCGGCGTTCATCAGGATGACCTTGATGCCGGCCGCAATCGCGTCCTTGATCGCCGGGTCTTCGGCTTCGGGCACCCAGTTCGGGATGACCAGGCCGTCAACCTTCTGGCTGATCGCGGTACGGATCAATTGCACCACGTCCGGCGCGAAGTTGTCGTAGTTCTGAAGCCGCAGATAGTTGACCGAACCGCCATTGGCGACAACGGCCGGGGTGGCGTCGTCAATGCCCTTCTTGATCAGGTTCCAGAAAGCGTCATCGTTCGAGCCGCCTACGACGGCAATGGTTGCCGCAGTTGCCGGCGATGCGGCCGATGCCATCAGCGCCACAACGGCCGCAGCCCTCATCAGGTTCTTTATGAGTCTCACGTTATTCTCCTCCCGGGTTTCGCCATTTTGGCGGGTTTGAAATATTGTTCAGGCGCAGACGACCGATTGCCGGATCGTCTTGACGGTCGGGCGCCGCCTCCTCGCGGAACCCGATCCGATTTCGAATGTCAGGTGGTGGTGCCGCTCGCCTTGGCGTTCAGCCGCGCCTTTTTTTCCTGGAACCGCGCCTGCATCTGGGCGTCGCCTTCCTTGGTGCCGTCGTGCCAGGTGCCGAACCACTTATCGAGCGGGACCAGCCCGTCGCCGCCGTAGTTCACCTCGAAATACTTGTGGTGCAGGTAATGCGCATAGGCGTGGCTATCGACGGCGGTTTCCTCGGTGACTTCGAGCTTTTCGAAGCCGATATGGCCGTTGACCGCGCCAAAGCCGGCAATGTGCAACTGAAAGAGCGCGACGATCGGATTGGACGGGATGACAAGGTGCCACAACGCCACGGCGTGGTAGAGAAAGCCTTCCACAGGATGCATGGACAGCGACGACCACGGAGACGGATTGACCGAATTGTGGTGCACGGAATGAATCCACTTATAGAGCAGCGGCGTGTGGATCAGTCTGTGGATCAGGAAGAAATGCACCTCGTGGATGACCGGCGCGATAAGCACGAGCAGCGCCAGATAATAGGGATGTTCGTCCCAATTGACCCATGAGGCAGAGCCGTTTGCAAAGCTCCAGAGCATCAGCACTTCGACGACGGTCCACAGCGGGATCGAGATGAAGAAGCTGCGCATGAAGTTGTCGATGTTCTGGCTCTTGAACCAGAAGACATCCGACGGTTGCTCGGATGGGAACTTTGCATTGTATTTGAAGCGGTTTCCCTGAACGCGCTTCACGTAATAGAAAAGCTCGATCGAGCCGTACATGACGAAGATCGCGGCCGCGTTCACCGCATAGAGATAGAGCGGCCAGCCCCAGCTCAATGTCTTCATCGTCTCGACATCCGGAACGACGAGGTACCAATAGGCGAGTGCGGTTGCCATGTGGAAGGCATTCCACGGAAAGAGGTATTCCGGCAGCCAATGCAGGACTTTCAGGAATTTCGGGGGCCAGGCCCAGAACGGTGCAACTTCTATGCGGCCGCTAGGCGCCCAGTCGCCGCGCTTGTTTCGTGTGCCAAACTTCAGATCGTCCATGTTCAATCCTCATGTGAGCAGTGCGTTGCTCGACGGCCGCTTTGATGTCAGGAGCTATTCAACAGGCACACACAGTCCTTCGGCCCATCGGGCCGTTTTGCCGTCTGCGGTAAAGTTGCTGCTACTTCCCTGAACGCGCGGGCTTGCCGGCACCGTTTGTCTGGGCCAAGTAAAGGACTTGACGTCTTCCAACGCAAGTGATCTTGATCTTAATAGATATGAATGTCTCATTTATATCATGAAGACGAAAAATTGATATGAAATGAAACGTGGGGCGATGATGACGCGGCCAACAATACAGGATCTTGCTGATGCGGCGGGCGTATCGATAGCCACGGCAAACCGGGTGATCGGCGGGCGGGCAAACGTTCGGCAATCCACGATGCAGCGGGTGAAGGACGCAGCGCAAGACATCGGCTTTTACGGTCTCGGTACGATCGACAGCCGGATCGCTGCCGCCAAACCGAAGCATCGGTTCGGCTTTGTCCTGCATCAGCCGTCCCGGCAATTCTACCTGAACCTTGCCCAGGCCCTGCAAGCCGCCGCTGCGCGAACCCCTGACTGCATCATTGATATTCGTATCGAGTTTCTGGAGGATTTGTCGCCTCAAAATACCGCCGCAAGAATGCTTGCCTTAGCCGAGACCTGCGATGCGATCGGTGTCGTCGCCGCCGTCCATCCCATCGTCAACCAGGCAGTGGAAGCGCTGCAACTTCAAGGCAAGCCGGTCTTTGCACTGATTTCCCAGATCGCGCCGACCGGACAAGTCCATTTCGTCGGGCTCGACGGTTGGAAAGTCGGGCGCACGGCTGCCTGGATGTTCGAGCATGTCTGCAAGCAGCCAGGCAAGCTCGGAGTTCTTATGGGAAACCCTCGATATCGATGCCAGGAGATGAACGAGAGTGGGTTTCGATCCTACTTTCGGGAATACGCCTCGGATTTCACCATTCTGGAGCCGCGCTCAACGTTTGAATCCAAGGCCGTCGCCGAAGAAATGACGGAGAATCTGTTGCGCGAGCATCCGGACCTGCAGGGCCTGTATGTGGCCGGCGGGGGCATTTCCGGCGCTCTGGCGGCGTTGAGAACGACAGGCAATGCCGGGACAGTCATGCTTGTCGGTTACGAGCTCATGGATGTGACGCGAGAAGCGCTTCTTGATGGCACCATGACATTCGTCATTTCTCATCCGCTCGCCCGCCTCGCCGAAGAGGCTTTGTCGGGCATGGTTCGCGCATTGAAAGTGAAAGGCGGTGACGGCAATTTTACAAGCGTTCTTCCCTTCGAGATTTATACGCGTGAAAATATCTGAGAGAAAATTCGCATGCGTTTCTGATATCTTTATTTCATCAAGATAGCAATAATATCATTCGGTATAGTGACCGATCGTGGTGGTCAAAAGCCGCCCAAGTCGCGATGCGGCCCAATGGAGATTCGGCCGGCGCGAGGTAAAGAGGCTGCCCGCAATACGGTCCTCAGAGGTGTACACGGTTGAAGGCTGTCAGCTGAGCCGTGACAGCTGCAATTTCCGCCTTGCGCCGGTTCTCGTCCCAACCGAGCGCATGCGCAGCAACGGTGGTGATTTCGGCAAGTCCCGCAACCGTCAGCTTTCCTTCGATGGCAAGGGTCGTCCGGCGCATGACGATGTCGGTCAAATGCTCGATCATCTCGTTGCGGGCAATCCAGTCTATTTCGGCGCTGCTGTAACCTTCGACGGCGGTCAGCGGTGCATCGCCACGTTCAGCGATATGAACAAGGATGGCGTCTGCGGTGGTGCCATAACGGGAAAGAAGCGCCTCGATACGCGCGGCCGGCAAGCCGCGTATCGCGGATCGTTCGGAAATCCAGGCATGCCGGGCCGCTGGATCTGTCGGAAAGGCGCGCCCGCCACCGATCGGCAGCATCTGGGTGTTGGTCTTGCGGTTGCGGCGCAGGCGGGACAGGATCGTATCAGAGACCTCTTCGGCGAAGCCGCGGAACGTGGTCCATTTGCCACCAACCAGCGATATCACGGGAAATGGGCGCACGTCGTTCGGCTCGGCCACCGGTGCCGAATGGTCGCGGCTGATGAGGCCGGGCTGGCTTGCATCGGACGCCGGAAGCGGCCTGATGCCGCTATAGGCGTAGACGATCTGGTCGTGATCGAACGCCAGTCCCGGCAGAAGCGAACGGAGGCTGGCGAGGAAATAGTCGATCTCGTCCTCTTCGCAACGCACCGTTTCCGGGTTGTCGGCCTTGATATCGGTCGAGCCGACGAGCGCCAGGCCGAGAAAGTCGTAGACAAGGCAAATCCGCCCGTCATCCGCCTCGAAATAGATCATGCGACCTTTGAGGCTTTTGACGAGCTCGGGATGCCGCAGCAGGATATGCGAGCCTTTCGTGCCGCCGATCAGCGTGCCGGGAACGCCGAGGGCCGCGTTGACATGGTCGATCCAGGGGCCGGCGCCGTTGACCAGGATGGCCGGACGGACCAGCCGCTCGCCACCGTTCGGGTCGCGAAGGCGGAGCATGCCGTTCTCCTGTCCCAGCAACGTCGTGAAATTCACGGCGCTGGAGTCCGGGCTGGCGTCAAGGCCGTCGCGCACGAGTTCCCAGACCAGTCGCTCCGGCCGGCTGATCTTGGCATCGTAATAGATACCGCCCGCGACGATGCGCGGCGTGATAACAGGCATTTCCTCCAGCGCCTTGCGGCGAAAGAAGAACTGATGTTTTGGCATGACGCGGTGGCGTGCGCCGTAGAGATCATAGAGCGCAAGGCCGATCTTGATCAGTACTGCACCACGACTGCGCGGCGCGGTCGTCGACCCGAGCAACGTGCGAAATGCTGCCCAAGCTCCCTTCATCAGCGAGAAAGAGGGAATGAAGGTTGGCAGCGGTTCGACGCAATGCGGTGCGTTGCGCAGGAGCAAGTTTCGTTCCAGTGTCGACTGCGCGACAAGGCCCAGTTCACCCGTCTCCAGATACTTGATGCCGCCATGGATGAGGCGGGAGGGCGCAGCGCTGGTGCCGGAACCGAAATCCGCCTTGTCGACGATCAGGCATTTCAGGCCTTGAAGGCAGAGGTCACGGAAGAGCCCTGCGCCATTAATGCCCGCACCGAGGATGATGACGTCGAAGGTCTCGACCGGGCCGGCTATCGTGTCCGTCATGATGGGTATTCCTGTTCTATTGCGCCGCGCCGCCAAGACGCCGGAGCGTCGGCCAGAGCGGTTTCATGGCGTCCGCGAGATCGAGGAATGCCCGATGTTTTTCATCATAGGCGCGCTGTCTGTCCGGGTTCGGCTGGTAGGTCGTTTCGATCGATGCAAGGTCACGTGGATCGTCGGTGGGAGAGGCAAAGAGACCACCCCCCGCACCGGCACAGAGCGCCGCGCCCCAGGCGGCCGCTTCCTCCGTACCGGTCGCCGTCACCGGCAGGCCGAGGATATCGGCAAAAAGGCCCGCCATGGCGGGATTGCGCGAGATACCGCCCGTCAGACGGGCGGAGGTCGGCGCAAAACCGTCACGCAGCGCATCGACATGGACACGGTGATTAAAGGCGATACCCTCCAGCACGGCCCGCACCAGATCGCCCCGGTCGTGCCAGGCATTGAGCCCATAAAAGCCAGCACTCGACGCTCCGCCGAAGGGGGAACCGAAGAGATAGGGATGGAAGAAGGCGCTCGACGGGCGCTGGCGTGCGACCTCGAATTCCTTGCCGAGGATGGCATGGATGCTCTCGCCGGAGGCCTCGGCCTGCCGCGCATCGGCGGCGCAGAACTGTTCGATGAACCAGTCATAATTGGCGGTCGAGGCGGGCGAGATGGACATGTTGTTCCACTCGTCCGGCAGGATGCCGTTGCGGCAGAACCATCGGCCATCGACTTTCGGCGCAGGCGATACCGTCTCGTTGATCGAATAGGTGCCTGCGATCACGGCGATCACGCCCTCGCCATAACCGCCCATCCCAAGTGCCGAGGCCGTGACGTCATGCAGGCCAGCCATGACTGGTATACCGGCAACCAGCCCCGTTCGCCGCGCAGCCTCGGCCGTCACGCCGCCAACGATTTCGGTCGATCCTGCCATTGGCGGCTGCCGGCCGGCAAGCCTCTGCAGCCCGAACAGGTGGAAAGCGTCGTCGGCATAGTCCTGCGTCCGCACATTGGTGAAGGATGTGCTCGCTTCCGTGCGGTCGGTTCCAATCGTTCCGCAAAGGCAGAAGCGCAGCCAGTCTTTTGCGGCTATGAAATGTGCAATCCGGGCATAGCGCTCCGGTTGGTGATCGCGGATCCAGCGCAGGATGGCGGAGGGCGCCGAGGCGTGCGGTTTCTGGCCGGTCAGTATAAGCGACTGTTCGCCGACGTCGCCCTCATTCCATGCGTCGGAAATTGCGCCGGCGCGCGTATCGAGCGAGACGATGGCGGGACCGAGCGGCCTCTTGTCTTCATCGAGCAGATAGATGCCGTCGCCATGCGCGGTGGCAGCGATGGCAATAATATCGGATGCCGGGCGTCCGCAGGCTTCGACCACTTCACGAATGGCATCCGCCGTTGCGGACCAGAGTCCGTCCATGTCGCGCTCGACATGCTGGGGTGCGGGGATCAGTTGCGGAACGCGGCGGCGCGCGATGGCAAGCACCGTTCCGTCCGCGTCGAAGATGATGGCCTTGGTCACCGTCAACCCGCTGTCTATACCCATGATGCAGGGCATCCATGCCTCCATTCTCAAGCGAATGGCGAACGGAAACCAGCAATCCGGGCATCCGCGACAGCGGAAACCTCAGCCGGCCCGTTCCCCGTCCGCCACAATGACGTTGATCCCCTTCGATCGCATGCGCGACAGATGGGAGATGGGGATATCCTCATCGACGATCACCGCGTCGAATTCCTGAAGCGTCGCGAAATGATGCAGCGCGCGCCGCTCGAACTTGGTGTGGTCAGCGAGCAGAACGCGCTTGGCCGCGCTTTCGAACATCGCCCGTTTGGTTTCCACCGTCTCGGGGGACTGATGGTAGACGACATCCTCGACGATGGCCGACAGCGACATGAACACGGTGTCGGCGCGCAGCCGGCGAATTTCATTGGTGGTGATGTGGCCCATGAAGGCATTGCACCAATTGTAGAACTGACCCCCGAGACAGACGAGGTTGAGATCGCTGACTTCTTTCAGCTCGTTGATGAGGACGAGCGAATTGGTGATGACCGTCAGCGGCACCTTGGCCGGCAAGAAACGCGTCATCTCGTGCACGGTCGTGGCGTCGTCCATGAAGATCGCCTGTCCCGGCTCGACGAATTGCATCGCCGCCCTGGCGATCGCCTTCTTCTCCTTGGCCTGTTTGGTGGCGCGATAGGCGTCGGACGATTCGATAAGACTCGTTGGCGCTGCGGAGACGATGCCACGCGTCTTGCGGAAAAGGCCGCGGCTGACGAGTTCGTCGACATCGCGGTGGGCGGTCATCAGGCTGATCCCGAAGCGCTCTGTCAGGTCCTCGATGCGGATCGAACCTTCGGCGATCACCGTCTCGGCGATCGTCTGGCGCCGCACGAGCTGGCGGGCATGCCGGCTGTCGCTCGGCAGTTCTTCCGAAAGCAAATCCTTGACGTCGACTTTCTTGTTCACGGGGTGTCCCTGCCATGCTTCGAGGATAGAGGTGTCGTATCTCGTATCGGGCGACAAGGAAAATGCCAAGCGGCCCAGCGGCGACTTGGGGGATGCGAAATGGGAGCGCCCTCGACAGGCGCTCCCGTCTGGATCACTCGCTCAAAGTAAAGGGGGCGGTGTACTTGTCGATATTGTCCTTGGTGATCAGGAGGCAATCGAAGAGCTGCTTTTCGGTGGCCACGCCGGTGCTGCCGTTCTTGATGACGTTGTCGGCCTGCTTGACGGCTTCCGCCGAAAATACCGCAACTGGCTGGAGAACGGTGTATTGCAGTTCACCGGCCTTGATGGCGGCAACAGCATCCGGCGAACCATCGAAGCCGCCGACCTTCACCTGGTCGAGCTTGCCGGCTTCCTTGAGGGCGGCGATCGCACCCAGCGCCATTTCGTCGTTGCCGCTGATCACGCCGACAATATCGGGATGGGCCTGAAGCATCGACTGCATCTTGGCGTGCCCCTTGGTGCGATCCCAGTCGGCGACTTCCTTGGCCGCCTTTTCGAGGTCGGGGTACTGCGTCAGGACGGTTTCATAGCCGTTCGACCGGGTTGCCGCATTGTTGTCGGCCGGGTTGCCGAAGAGTTCGGCATATTTGCCCTTGTCGCCGACTGCTTCGACCCACTGCTGCGCACCGAGAGCAGCGCCCTGGGCGTTGTTCGATACGAGCTGTGCCTTGGCAAGACCTTCCTGGTTGATCTCGGCATTGACGAGAATAACCGGGATGCCGGCCGCAACGGCTTTCTTGACCGCGCCGACCGAACCATCGGCGTTTGCCGGATCGAGGATGATGGCGACCGACTTGTTGGTGATCGCGGTGTCGATCATGTTGCTTTCAGTGTTGGTGTCACCCTTGTGAGCGCCGACATTGGCCGTGTAGCCGAGCTTTTCGGCCGTCGCCTTCGCGACTTCGCCTTCGGTGAACCAGTACGGATTGGACGGATCGTTGACGATGACCGTTATCAGGCCTTCCGCCCAGGCCGAACTGAAGAGCAGCGGCATAACGGCAGTTGCTGCAAAGAGGACACGCATACCTTTTTTAAACATAGTCTCACTCCCTTTGTTGAGTTGGGTTTCGCCGACGATCGGCAATACTTTCTGCTGCCGGGCCAATTGATGCCCTGCCTCTCCCGGTCGCAGTCAGTTTCAGTCGGTCGCCGTATTCTAACGGCGGCCGTATTTGATGCTGTTCAGAAGAACGGCGGTAACGATCACGGCGCCGGTAAAGACCGTCTGCCAGTAGGCGGAAACCCCGATGATCACGAGACCGTCTGACAGGAAGCCGATCACGAACGCGCCGAGCATGGTGCCGATGACCGTGCCGCGGCCGCCCGTCAGGGCCGCGCCACCGATGACGACGGCGGCGATGGCCGTCAGCTCGTAGGTGGTACCGGCGGTCGGTCCGGCCGAGGTCAGCTGCGAGGAGAGTACCAGGCCGGCGACAGCCGCACAGATGCCGGAGAGCACATAGACTGTGATCTTCACACGCTTCACCGGCACGCCCGAGAGTTCGGCCGCACGCTCGTTGCCACCGGAAGAATAGAGCCAGCGGCCAAAGGCGGTGCGGGCCAGCAGGACGTGGCAGGCAACCGCGAAGACGATCAGTGCGATGACGCCGATCGGCACGCCGGCCAGCCGGTTGAAACCGAGCCAGTCGAAGCCGGTATTGCCGAGTTCCGGGCGTCCGCCGAGATTGTTGTAGGTGAGGCCATTGGTCATCAAAAGCGCGATGCCGCGCGCAACATAGAGCACGCCGAGCGTCGCGACGAAGGCCGGCACACGCAGATAGGCGATCAGCACGCCGTTGACCGCGCCGACCACGGCGCCGAGCAGACAGGTCAGCACCACCACGACCCAGACCGACGGATAGAGGATCACGCCGACCTGCGGTAGCGCCACCCCCTGCATCAGGAAGCCTGCGACGACGCCGGCAAGGCCAAGCGTGGAGCCGACGGAGAGATCGATGCCGCCGTTCAGGATAACCAGCAGCATGCCGATGGCCAGAAGGCCGAAGATTGCCACATGCGATGCCATGATCAGGAAATTGCTGATCGTGAAATAGTTTGGCGACATCGATGAAAACACGACAACGATAGCGATCAGCGCGAAAAAGGCCCGGCCTTCGAAAAGAAGCTCGACAAAGCTCTTCTTGCGCTTGCCGCCGCGGACTGCTGCCTTGGTGTCGATTGCAGTTGTGACTGACATTGCTTCAGCGCTCCTAATGGGCATGCACGGCTTCGCCGGAAGCAGCCATGATCTGTTCTTTGGTCGCATCCGGACCGAATTCCGCGGAGATGCGACCGCGCCGCATGACGATGATGCGGTGGGCAATGCTCAGGCATTCGCCGACCTCGGACGTGGTGTAGACGACGGCGAGACCTTGCCTGGCGCGTTCCGCGAGCAGCTTGAAGACTTCGGCCTTCGCGCCGATGTCAATGCCGCGGCTCGGCTCGTCGAGCAGGATGACCTCCGGATTGGTCGCCAGCATCTTGCCGATGACCACCTTCTGCTGGTTGCCGCCGGACAGCGAGCCGATGGGAGCGGCGCCACCATCGGTCTTGATATGCACCTTGCGGATTGCATTGCCGACAAGGTCGGCTTCGCGAGAGGTGGACGTAAACAGCCCGCGGGTGAAGGCGCCGAGGTTTGCAAGCGACAGGTTGCGGCCGACAGTCATGGTCTGCACGAGGCCGTCGCGCTGCCGATCTTCCGGCACCAGGACGAGTCCGTCTCGAATGCAGCTGGCGATCGATCGGCCGGTCATGTCGCGGCCTTTGAGCACGACCTTGCCGGCCGTAGGTTTGAGGCGGCCGGCGACCGCTTCGAGCAGTTCCGTTCGCCCTGCCCCCATGAGGCCATAGATACAGACGACCTCGCCGGTGCGAACCGAGAGCGAAAGTCCGTCGACCACCGCATAGCCGGCGCCGCCCGGATCCGGTACCGTCAGGCCCTCGATCGACAGCGCCACATCGCCCTTGTCGTAACCCGAAGGCGGCGAGCCGAGGTCGAAATTGTCGCCGACCATGTGACGGACGATCCATTCGAGATCAATGTCCTTGCGTTCGGCATAGGCGGTCATTGCGCCGTCGCGCAACACGACGGCGTGGTTGGTGATCAGCAACGCCTCTTCGAGGTGGTGCGAGATATAAACGATGGATACGCCGCGGCTCTTCAGGTCGCGAATGACTTTGAACAGCACCTCAACCTCGGTGGCGCTGAGTGCCGAGGTCGGCTCGTCCATGATGAGGATGCGCGAATTGACCGAAAGGGCCCGCGCGATCTCGACGATCTGCTGCTGGCCGAGGCGCAGATCCTCGACGGGCGTGAGAGGATCAATGTCCTCCTCGAGTTCGGCCATCAGGAGGCGCGTCTGGCGCTCTTCCTCCGCGAAGTCCACGCCTGTCGTCGTCATGATTTCGCGACCCATGAAAATGTTGTCGCGAACGTTCATGTTCGGCGCGAGGCTCAGCTCCTGATGGATGATGGAAATACCGCGATCGCGTGCTTGGGAGGACGACGCGAAAACGATAGGCTCTCCATCGAGAACGATCTCTCCGGAGGTGGGCTGCACCACGCCGGATAGAATTTTCATAAGGGTCGACTTGCCGGCACCGTTCTCGCCGAACAGCGTCGTTACCTGGCCGCGGTGAATATCGAAATTGACGCCCTTGAGGGCATGGATGCTGCCATAGGACTTTGCCACGTTCCGCGCGGCAAGCACGACTTCACCATTCTGAGCGGAGCCGGGAAGCGCTGTCATTTGACGTCGAGCCTCACCGGCGTGACGATCCAGCTCTTCGGATTGACGAGCTTGAAGACACCGATCACCGTTACGGTCTTGCCTGTCAAACCTGCCGGGTCGACACCGGCGAGAACGACCTTCTTTACCTCGTTGTTGATGGCCGAGCCGGCGTCTTGGTACTCGATCTGGTTCTTGAACTGGCCAAACTCGATTTGGCCCGTTGCATCGCGAAGATCGGTGCCATTGAGTGCCGGCCCGGTTTGGACGCGCACCGTGAGTTCCGGCGGAAGCCCCTCGACGGCAACCACATTATAGTTTGCCTTCCGCTCGCCGACGACGCCAGTGAACTTCACCGGCACGACCGGGCCTGCCGATGTCGCGACGCCGTATTTTTCGGCCGCCGCTTTCTTGTCTGCAACAATCGCCCGTGAAAGTTCGACGGCATCGACCGCACGTGTCTCGACACTCTGCTTGATGAGCGGAAACTGTTCGGTACCGAAGCCTTCCGGCGAGAATTTCTGCACCTGAACGTCCTTGTCGGAGCCGATGCGCACGATCGTCGTGTCGAAGATCATAGCGCCGACAAGCACGATGCCGGCAGCGATGCCGATCCACCGATAGCTGCGCACGGGCTGGGGCGTTTTCGGTAGCGTGACGTCAGTCATGTCGATTGGCCTTGCGATTGAACGATGGAAGCGCAGGGGAAACCGCCGCGCGGGCCGAGGGCGGGCGCGGGCTGCAAAGCGACCCGGGTGCGCGATGCCGCCGGGTATTGCTGCCTTTCAAACAAGACTGTCCCATGATGTCCTCCCCGACACATTGCGTTTGGCAGATCTCCTCACCTGCCTTGCGCTGCACACCTTTTCGCAGTTGCGATATATATGTGTGATATGCAGAAATATATATGTTAACTTAACGCGACCTGTCAATCGGGCTTTTTCGTATCCCACGGTGTTAAGCGGCGGTTTTATTCCATCCGCGTGCCAATGCATGGAATCGCAGGCTTCGATACTCCAAGCTACATGCGGCGTCTCCGCTGCGCTTGTCTGACAAGTGATACTTTAACCCAATGCCGTGTTTAAAAAGATAAATATTGTACGCTTGATGCGTGCAGGTGGCTGGAAATCGGTCTCCAGTACCAGCGTAATCCACGGAAATGGACAGCAAAGCCACCGTGATCACCTCTCTATTCCCTTGCGAATTGCCCTCCATCATAAATGAAAAAAAATTCGAAACGAGAAAATTTTTACGAGACATGTGATAACTTTATGTTATGTTCTTCTTCAAGCTTGGGAGAGCAGCGGCAATTCCTCCGGTAGGTATAAGGGAGGAGCCGTAAAAGGCTTTTTTGAGAGACGACCGGGAGGATCGAATGCTGGGTTTCGGATCAGGCGAAGCGACGCGGGATGTCGCGCGGTCCGCAGGTGCGTGCCATGACTGAGCTCACGGATCTGATCATCGGCATCGACGCGGGCACCTCCGTCATGAAGGCCGTCGCCTTCACGCTTTCCGGCCGCCAGCTTGCCAGCGCCTCGGTACGCAACGCCTACAAGACCGGCGATGACGGTTCCGTCACCCAATCGCTTGATCAGACCTGGCTCGACTGCACCCGCGCCTTGCGCGGCCTTGCCGAAAAAGTCGAAAACCTGGCCGGTCGCACCGTCGCGGTTGCGGTTACCGCCCAAGGCGACGGCACCTGGCTCGTCGGCTCGGAAAACCGCCCTGCAGGCGACGCCTGGCTGTGGCTTGATGCCCGCGCCGCACCCACCGTCGAGCGGCTTGCCGCCGAAGATGCCGATCGGCAGCGCTTCGAGGCAACCGGCACCGGACTCAACACCTGCCAGCAAGGTTCGCAGCTCGCTCATATGGACCGCTATTTTCCGGAACTGCTGGCCGGCGCCGAGACGGCCCTGCATTGCAAGGACTGGCTCTACCTGAACCTGACCGGCGTCCGCGCCACCGATCCGTCGGAAGTGAGCTTCACGTTCGGCAATTTCCGTACCCGGAAATATGATGGTGACGTTCTTGCGGCGCTTGGCCTGGCGCACCGCCGCCATCTGCTGCCTGAGGTCATCGAGGGCACGGAGACCACGCATCCGCTGACGGCGGAGGCAGCTGCCGCGTCCGGCCTCAGACCTGGTACACCTGTCTGCCTCGGCTATGTCGACATGTGCATGACGGCGCTGGGCGCGGGTGTACGCAGCGAAGGCCGCAATGCCGCCTGTTCTGCTATCGGCTCCACTGGCGTGCACCTGCAAGCGAAACTCGTCTCGGAGGTCGTGTTGAATGCCGAGCGCACGGGCTATGTCATCGCGCTCCCCATTCCCGGCATCGTCACTCAAGTCCAGACCAATATGGGCGCGACGATCAATCTCGACTGGTTGCTCCAGCTCGGCGCAGACCTTTTGTGCGAATTCGGGATCACCGTCGGGCTGAACGACATGATCGGCCGCGTCGATCAGTGGTTTGCCGCCAGCAAGCCCGGCAACATCCTCTACCATCCCTATATTTCCGAGGCCGGCGAGCGTGGCCCCTTCGTCAACGCCCGCGCCCGGGCGAACTTAACCGGTCTTGCCAGTCGTCACCGTTACCCTGATCTCGTGCGCGCCGTCGTCGAAGGCCTCGGCATGGCGACACGGGATTGCTACGCCGCCATGGGTGCGCTGCCCTCGGAACTGCGCGTCAGCGGCGGCGCTGCCCGGTCCGCCTCGCTGCGCAGAACACTTGGCGCTGCCCTCGGCGCGCCGGTTCGCGTCAG
The DNA here is from genome assembly GCA_900472785.1 of Hyphomicrobiales bacterium. GTDB lineage: Bacteria > Pseudomonadota > Alphaproteobacteria > Rhizobiales > Rhizobiaceae > Pararhizobium. Next base: position 164,866 of record UCJH01000020.1, read on the forward strand.
CACCCGTGAAGAGGCCGGCGCCGCCGGCGCCTCAATGATGGCCGCTGTTGCAATCGGCGCCTACCGTACCATGGACGATTGCATCGCCGATTGGGTCACGCCCGAGCTCGGCGAAGCCGAACAGCCGAAAGCAGACGACACAGAACGCATGACGCGCCTGTTTGCCGCCTATGCGGATGTCCGCCGCGGCATAACACCGGCCTGGGACATCCTCGCTGCGCGTTGAAGGAAAACGATTGCGCCGCCCGATGGGTTGCGTCGAAGGAGATTGAGATGAACGAGCCCGAGCTTATTGACCTCTTCGTGATCGGCGGCGGCATCAATGGTGCCGGCATTGCACGCGACGCGGCCGGCCGCGGCCTGTCCGTCGTGCTCAGCGAAAAAGGCGATCTGGCCGAAGGCACCTCTTCTCGCTCGGGCAAGCTGGTACATGGCGGCCTGCGTTATCTCGAATATTACGAATTCCGGTTGGTACGCGAGGCTCTGATCGAACGCGAAGTCTTGCTCAACGCCGCCCCGCACATCATCTGGCCGATGCGTTTCGTCCTGCCGCACAGCCCGCAGGATCGCCCAGCCTGGCTCGTGCGGCTCGGCCTATTCCTCTACGACCACCTCGGCGGTCGCAAGAAGCTGCCGGGCACGCGCACGCTCAATCTCGCGCGAGACCCCGAGGGCACGCCGATCCTCGACCAATACACCCGTGGCTTCGAATATTCCGATTGCTGGGTTGATGACGCCCGGCTGGTGACGCTGAACGCGGTGAGTGCCGCTGAAAAGGGCGCCATGGTGCTGACCCGTTCGCCGACCGTGTCCGCCCGCCGCGAAAGCGGTGCCTGGACGGTGACGACGAAGAGCAGCGCGACGGGCGAGACGCGCACCTTCCGCGCGAAATGTCTCGTCAACTGCGCCGGCCCCTGGGTCTCGGACGTCATCAACCGCGTCGCGGGCTCCAACTCCTCGCGCAATGTGCGCCTCGTCAAGGGCAGCCACATCATCGTTCCGAAATTCTGGGCTGGCTCGAACGCCTATCTCGTGCAGAACCACGACAAGCGCGTCATTTTCATCAATCCCTACGAGGGCGATAAGGCGCTGATCGGCACCACCGACATCGGCTATGAAGGCCGCGCCGAGGATGTCTCCGCCGACGAGACCGAAATCGACTACCTGCTTACGGCGGTCAACCGCTACTTCAAGGAAAAGCTGCGCCGCCAGGACGTGCTGCACTCCTTCTCCGGCGTGCGCCCGCTGTTTGACGACGGCAAGGGCAACCCCTCCGCCGTCACCCGCGATTATGTCTTCGACCTAGACGAGGCCGGCGGCGCGCCGCTGCTCAACGTCTTCGGTGGCAAGATCACCACCTTCCGCGAGCTGGCCGAGCGCGGCATCCACCGCCTTGCGCACATCTTCCCCAAAATGGGCGGCGACTGGACGGAGAAGGCCCCGCTTCCGGGCGGTGACATGCCGAATGCCGACTATGAAACCTTCGCCAACAGCCTGCGCGACATGTATCCCTGGATGCCGCGAAAGCTCGTCCATCACTACGGCCGACTGTATGGCACGCGCACGAAGACCGTCGTTGCCGGCGCGAACAACCTTGAAAGCCTCGGACGGCATTTCGGCGGCCAGTTCTATGAGGCGGAAGCGCGTTATCTCGTTGCCACCGAATGGGCACAGGCGGCGGAGGACATTCTTTATCGCCGCACGAAACACTATCTGCACCTGACTGCGGCCGAGCGTGCGGCCTTCGCCGACTGGTTCCAGTCCGCCCGCCTTGCTGCCGCCTGAGGACGACCATGCCGCTGACGCTCTCGCTGAACACCAATCCGCTGGTCAACCGTTTCGCCGATCCAGACGACCTGATCGAGACCGTTGCTCGGGACCTGCGCCTGCGCGACCTGCAGCTGACCCACGAATTCATCAATCCAAGCTGGAGCGCCGCCACCATCCGACGGCGGACGCGGCAGATGGACAGGGCGCTGCAACGGACCGGCGTTCGCGTCACTTCGGGCATGACCGGCCCCTACGGCCGGCTTAACCATTTCGGCCATCCGGATGCGGATGTGCGGCGCTATTATATCGACTGGTTCAAGACGTTCGCCGATATCATCGGCGATCTCGGCGGCAGCTCCGTCGGCACGCAGTTCGCGATCTTCACCTACAAGGATTATGATGACCCGGTGCGCCGCGAGAATCTGATCAGAATCGCGATCGACTGCTGGGCGGAGGTTGCAGAACATGCAAAAAGCGCCGGTCTCTCCTATGTCTTCTGGGAACCGATGAGCATTGGCCGCGAGTTCGGCGAAACGATTGCCGAATGCATCAAACTTCAGGACCGGCTGACTGCCGCCGACATGGCCATCCCCATGTGGATGATGGCCGATATCGACCATGGCGACGTGACCTCCGAGAACCCCGACGACTTCGAGCCCTATGCCTGGGCGCGCGCCGTGCCGAAGGTGTCGCCGATCATCCACATCAAGCAGAGCCTGATGGACAAGGGTGGTCACCGGCCGTTCACCGCTGAGTTCAACGCAAGGGGCCGCATCCAGCCGGAACCGCTGCTGAAAGCCTTTGCCGACGGCGGAGCCATCGACAACGAGATTTGTCTGGAGCTTTCCTTCAAGGAGCGTGAACCGAACGACCGGCAGGTCGTTCCGCAGATCGCAGAAAGCATCGCCTTCTGGGCGCCGCATGTCGATACCGGCGTATCCGATCTGAAGCTGGGCTGATCGACAGGGTTCGCTTGCGGGAGTGTCGGCGCGAGGGCTAAGACTGGTCGTAAGACCGCTTCCGCTTCCGGTTGCAACGCAGGACAGGACGCCGCTGATGACTGACAATGAAGACTCACTCGCCGTCCGCGCCGCCTGGTTGCATTATGTCGGCGGGTTCACCCAGTCCGCGGTCGCCAAGCGCCTCGGCATTCCATCCGTGAAGGCGCATCGGCTGATCGCGCGCGCGGTGGCCGAGGGCGTGGTGAAAGTCAGCATCGACGGCGATATCGCGGAATGCGCCAACTTGGAGGTGGAGCTTTCTACCCGTTATGGGCTCGACTATTGCGAGGTCTCGCCCGATGTCGATGACGATCCTCTGGCGTTGACGACACTTGGCCATGCCGGCGCGAATTTTCTGCGACGGGAGATCGAGCGTGGCGAGGCTCCGGTCATCGGTCTTGGCCACGGACGCACGCTCTCGGCCGCCGTTCGTCACCTGCCGCGCCTCAGCGCCAGCAGCACGCGTTTCGTCTCGCTGTTGGGCGGCCTGACGCGCAATTATGCTGCCAACCCCTATGACGTCATGCATCGCCTTGCGGAAAAGACTGGAACGCAGGCCTATGTGATGCCCGTTCCGTTCTTTGCAAACACCGAGGAGGACAAAGAGGTGCTGCTCTCCCAGCGCGGTGTCAGCGAGGTCTTCAATCTCGCCCGCAGCGCCGATCTCAAGATCGTCGGCATCGGCACCGTCGACAATCAGGCCCATCTGGTGAAGTCCGGCATGCTGCAGCCGGACGAACTGGAGGAGATCGCGGCACTCGGCGGCATCGGCGAATTGCTGGGACACTTCTTCGACAACAAAGGCCGCATCCTGGAGACATCGGTGACGGCAAGGACGCTTTCCGCTTCTTTTTCAGAGAATGGAAAGGACCGGATTGTCGCGGTCGCCGGAGGTCCGGTCAAGACCGAGGCAATCCGTGCCGTGCTGCACAGCCACAAGCTGCATGGTTTGATCACGGACGAGCGCACGGCCAGGACACTCCTGCGAAGTTCTGCGTAAAATATCAAAATCACAAGAATAATGTTATAATTTACCCTAGATAATGTTATGAACCTTGCGGGCTGAATAAACGGAGGTTGGCGTGAAGCGGGAAGAGCGCAGGCAGGAGATCATCAATCTTCTGGTCGAAAGCCGGGCCGTCGATCTCGACGACATCGCGGCGCGCTTCGGCGTTTCGAAAATGACCATCCATCGCGACCTCGACGATCTTGAGCGGGCTGGCGTGCTGCGCAAGGTGCGCGGCGGTGCGACCATCGATCCAGGCACCCGGTTCGAAAGCGATTTCCGCTTCCGCGAACTGCAGGAAGCTGACGTCAAGCGCGCCCTGGCGGAGACCGCAGCCGATTTGGTTGAGCCCGGCATGACTGTCATGATCAATGACGGCTCCATGGCATCGGTGCTTGGCGACGTATTGGCCGAAAAGAAGCCGGTGACCATCATCACCAACAATGCCGCGATCATGGAGCGCCTGAAGGGTCTATCCGGCGTCACGCTGATCGGCCTTGGCGGCATCTATTCCGCCAAGTTCAATGCGTATTTCGGCATCGTCACGGAAGAGGCGTTGTCGCGGCTGCGCGCCGACATCGCTTTCATCTCGACACCTGCCGCATCGGGCCGCCTTGCGTACCATATGGATGAAGCCGTGGTTCGCACCAAGCGGGCAATGATGACCTCCAGCCGCCGGACCTGCCTTCTGATCAACAGCCGCCGCTTCGGGCATACGGCGCTGCATGTGCTCGCCGATCTCGCCGAATTCGACACGGTCATTTCAGACAAAGCCCTGCCCCATGACACGTCGGCCGACCTCGCTGACGGGAAAACCGCGGTGAGGATCGCCAACAAGGAGAAAACGACATGAGCCAAAGCCGGCAATTCTGGGTTGGCACCAGCTGGAAGATGAACAAGACACTTGCCGAGGCGAAAGTGTTCGCCGAGGGGCTCGCTGCGGCGGATGGCGGCCGCGATGCCCGCATCCAGCGTTTCATCATTCCGCCCTTTACCGCCGTGCGCGAGGTCAAGGCGATGCTTGCCGATACGTCCGTGAAGGTCGGCGCGCAAAACATGCACTGGGCTGATGAAGGCGCCTGGACCGGCGAGGTTTCTCCGGCAATGCTGAAAGACTGCAACCTCGACCTCGTCGAACTCGGTCATTCCGAGCGCCGCGAGCATTTCGGCGAGACGGACGAGACGGTCGGCCTCAAGACGGAGGCGGCGGTGCGGCACGGCCTCGTGCCGCTGATCTGCATCGGAGAGACGCTTGCCGACCGCGAGAGCGGCAACGCCACGGACGTGCTGGAAAAGCAGGTTCGCGGCGCGCTTTCCCGCCTCGACGCCGGGCAAAAGCAGGCCGAAATTCTGCTCGCCTACGAACCCGTCTGGGCGATCGGCGAAAAGGGTATTCCGGCGACAGCTGATTATGCCGAGGCGCGGCACGCGGAGATCGCCGAGGTGGCGGAAAGCATCCTCGGCCGCCATATCCCTTGCCTCTACGGCGGTTCGGTCAATCCGCAGAACTGCGAGGAACTGATCGCCTGCCCGAACATCGACGGGCTCTTCATCGGCCGCTCAGCCTGGAAGGTTGAAGGTTATCTCGACATCCTGGCGCGCTCAGCCGCCATCATCTGAAAGGAGACTTACCATGAAACTCGCTATTGCCGGTGACAGCGCGGGCGAAGGCCTCGCCAAGGTTCTCGCCGACCACCTGAAGGATCGCCACGACGTGCACGAAGTCTCGCGCACCGATGCCGGCCCGGACGCCTTCTACGCAACCCTCTCCGATCGCGTTGCCTCCGGCGTCATCGCTGGAGAATACGATCGCGCGATCCTCGTCTGCGGCACCGGCATCGGCGTCTGCATCTCGGCCAACAAGGTGCCCGGCATCCGCGCCGCACTGACGCACGACACCTATTCCGCCGAGCGCGCAGCCCTTTCCAACAATGCCCAGATCATCACCATGGGCGCCCGCGTCATCGGCTCCGAACTCGCCAAGGCCATTGCCGACGCCTACCTCGCCCAGACGTTCGACGAAAACGGCCGCTCGGCCGGCAATGTCCAGGCGATCAACGAGGTCGATGCCAAATACAGCGGCGCCAGCAAATAACGCCAAGTGAACGACGGCGCGCCGACCAGCAAGTTCGGATGCGCCGTCAGCGGAAGAGATTGTCGGCCACCGGGCTGCCGCGAAATCGCAAAAATTATTTGGGCGTGTAGAGCGCTCGTGAGCGTTCCAGATGCTTGAGTACCGCCTGTTCGGCGGCATCAGGGTCGCCGGACTCGATGCACTGGATGATTTCCTCGTGCTCGGTCAGTGTGAACTTTTCCTTGCCGGTCCAGATCAGCATTTCGGTGTGATATTCCTTCAGCCAGGCGAGCATGGCTTCGCTGACCGCAAGGTAGATGGGATTGCCGGATATCCGCGCGATCCGGGCGTGGAACTCCATGTCGGCCGAGATGAAATCGTCCGCATCGCCGAGCGAAACACGCTGCCGTTCGAGAATGGCGCGCAAATCGTCGATGTCGGACGCATTGGCCTTCACTGCCGCTTCCCGCGCCATGCCGCGTTCGAAGAAAATGCGCGCGCTCTTCAAATGCTCAAGCGAACCTGAAGATTTTGCCAGCATCATCTTCGCCGTCATATCCATCTGGCGGAAAATCGACTGTGCCGTCAGTTCCAGCACTTTTGCCCGCTCGCCGTGGGAAATCGCCACCAGTCCCATGCCGGCCAAGGCTTGCATGGCCTCCCGGATCGCCGGGCGGCCGACGCCGAAGCGCTCCATCAGTTCCCGCTCGGACGGCATCTCGTCGCCGGGTTGCAATTCGTCCGACGTGATCATGGCCCGAAGCCGTGCGAAAACTTCGTCGGATAGTTTACGGCGCACGATCTGTTCGGTCTGCTGGCTCATGGTCTCTCGCTGTTTGACGTCCGTTCCCGTTATGCACCGCCTGGATTGACAAGGAAATGGATGCTTCCAACTCAGACGGTATCGTCCACATTCATTGTCCGGAGTGCAAGCTTTCTCTTGCGCAATTGATATACTCATTATACCAGTTGGCATCATTGCACCAGCGGGACTGGTCGCGGACCATGGAGAAATTTGAGCGGTCATGATCGTCGTCACCTACAGGATCGAAACAACCGGAAGCGTCGAGGCCATGGCGGAAAAGATCGCCAGCGACCAGTCGACGGGAACCTTCGTGCCGGTTCCAGGCGAAACGCCGGAGCTGAAAGCGCGCGTAGCAGCCCGCGTGCTCGCCATACGTCCGCTCGCCGATGCGACATCCCCAAGCTGGCCGGAAGCACCCTTGAGCCATGGCACCATCCATCGTGCCGATGCCGATATCGCCTTTCCACTCGATGCCATCGGAACAGACCTGTCCGCCCTGATGACGATCGCAATCGGCGGCGTCTTTTCCATTCGCGGCATGACCGGCCTGCGCGTCGTGGATCTGAAACTGCCGGAGGCCTTTCGTGACGCCTATCCCGGACCGCAGTTCGGACTGCCCGGCAGTCGAAGGCTCACGGGCGTCTACGACCGCCCGATCATCGGCACGATTGTCAAGCCTGCACTCGGATTGCGCCCGCAGGAAACCGCGGAACTGGTTGGTGAACTCATCGAATCCGGGGTCGATTTCATCAAGGATGACGAGAAACTGATGAGTCCGGCCTACTCGCCGCTGAAGGACCGCGTTGCTGCCATCATGCCGAAAATCCTCGATCACGAGCAGAAGACCGGCAAGAAGGTGATGTATGCTTTTGGCATTTCCCATACCGATCCCGACGAGATGATGCGAAACCATGATCTTGTTCTGAACGCCGGCGGCAATTGCGCCGTCGTCAACATCAATTCGATCGGCATGGGCGGCATGGCGTTTCTCCGCAAGCGCTCCGGCCTCGTGCTGCACGCCCATCGCAACGGCTGGGACGTGCTGACGCGGCATCCCGGCATCGGTTTCGACTTCAAGGTGTGGCAGCAGTTCTGGCGCCTGCTGGGCGTCGACCAGTTCCAAATCAACGGCATCGGCGTCAAATACTGGGAACCTGACGACAGTTTTGTCGAGAGCTTCAAGGCTGTGACCACGCCGCTGTTCGACGCTTCCGACTGTGCACTCCCCGTCGCCGGTTCCGGCCAATGGGGCGGGCAAGCACCGGAAACCTATCGCCGCACCGGCCGCACAACCGATCTCCTCTATCTGTGCGGCGGCGGCATCGTCAGTCACCCGGGCGGACCTGCTGCCGGCGTGCGTGCCGTACAACAGGCCTGGCAAGCGGCAGTCGCTGACATTCCGCTTGAAACCTATGCGCAGGACCATCCGGAACTCGCGGCATCGCTCAGGAAATTCGGTGGCGGAGGCGAGTAGACCCATGGCAAATCAGGATCTGCTCCTTTCCTATTATGGTGATGATCTCACAGGTTCTACCGATGTGATGGAAGCCCTTGCCTCCAACGGCGTCGAAACGGTCCTTTTCATGGATGTGCCGGATTCAAGCCTTCTGGAACGCTTTTCCCATTGTCGGGCGATCGGCCTCGCCGGCACCAGCCGAAGCGAGACGCCGGAATGGATGGACGACCATCTGACGCCCGCTTTCGCCTGGCTGAAAGGCCTGAATGCCGCTATCTGCCATTACAAGGTCTGCTCGACCTTCGACTCCAGCTCGCGGATCGGCAATATCGGCAAGGCCGTCGAGATCGGAAAGGCGCTATTCGGCCAGAACTATGTCCCCCTTCTGGTCGGTGCGCCGCAGCTGAAGCGCTATACGGCCTTTGGGCATCTCTTCGCCGCCTATCAGGGGGAAATGTACCGCATTGACCGCCACCCGGTGATGAGCCGCCATCCGGTGACACCCATGGCGGAGGCGGATTTGCGTCTGCACCTCAAAGAGCAGACGGCGCTTCAGACGCGGCTTGCCGATCTCTCGATGCTGGCAGCGACCGATGCGGACGAGAGAATCGATGCCCTGTGCCGTAGCGCTGACGGCATGGTGCTCTTCGATGTCGACAGTGCCGAAAGCCAGGTTCATGCAGGCCGGCAGCTCTGGCGGCTGACGCCCGACAAAGGCTGGTTTGTGGCCGGATCGTCCGGTGTAGAATATGCGCTGTTGACGGCTTGGTCAAAGGCCGGTCTGACGCAAGGCCGCAAGGTGTTTCCCCTGCCCGGCAAGGTCGATCGCCTCGCGGTGGTGTCCGGCAGCGTTTCGCCCACGACGGAACGGCAGATTCGCAATGCGACGGAGAACGGCTTTACCGGAATCAATCTCGATCCGATCGAATTGCTGGGAGAGAATGGGAGTATCGTGCTGGAACGTGCCGTCGTTGCCGGTATTGAAACTCTGGAAAACGGCCGCAGCGTCATTCTCAATACGGCGCTTGGTCCCTCCGCCGATCGTGGCGGCGACATCGACAGGGTTCCCGGCAGCCGTCATCGTCTCGGCCGCATGCTTGGCACGATATTGCGCCGCCTTGTCTCAGAACAGCAGCTGACCCGCGCCGTGATCGCAGGTGGCGATACCTCCAGCCATGCACTGCGCGAGCTTGACGTCACAGCATTGACCACACTTCTACCGCTGCCTCAAACGCCGGGCTCCCCCCTGTGTACGGCTTACGGATCCAACGCGGCGACAAACGGCCTGCAGATCGCGCTCAAAGGCGGCCAAGTGGGATCGGATGCGTATTTCTCGCAGATCAGGGACGGTTTGCAGGGATAATTTGGGACGTCCGGTGCGCCTGTTGCGATGGCTACCATCGCCTCGAGGCTGGCGATCACGATGCAATGTCACACAAAAAAACACATTATCACATCACATGATGATTGACTCATCATACCAGTTATCTATAACGTCTTTCGAAAGACACATCGGGTGGAAAAAATGACTTCGATCGCACTGTTTGGCGCCGGCGGCAAAATGGGTTACCGGCTTGCCAAGAACCTCAAAGGCTCGCGTTTCGACGTGCGCCATGTCGAGCTGAGCGATGCCGGAAAGGCGCGTCTGCAAACCGACCTCGGCCTCTCCTGCGTCGATGCCGACACAGCGCTTTCGGGTGCTGCAGTCGTGGTGCTCGCCGTGCCGGATACCGCCATCGGCAAGGTTGCCGCCGGCATCGTCGACAAACTCGCCGCAGGCACCATCGTCATCGTTCTCGATGCCGCAGCCCCGGCCGCCGGTCATCTGCCCGTGCGTGACGACCTCACCTATTTCGTCACCCATCCCTGCCATCCGCCGATCTTCAACGACGAGACCGACCCGGCCGCCAAGCGCGACTTCTTCGGAGGCGTCGCTGCCAAGCAGCACATCGTCTCCGCTCTGATGCAGGGCCCGGAAGAGCATTTTGCGCTGGGCGAAGAGGTGGCCAAGGTCATCTGGGCGCCGGTCATGCGCTCGCACCGCGTCACCGTCGAGCAGATCGCACTTCTGGAGCCCGGCCTGTCGGAAACCGTCTGCGCCTCGCTGCTGGTCGTCATGCGCCAAGCAATGGACGAATGCGTTGCCCGCGGCGTGCCGAAAGAAGCCGCCCGCGACTTCCTGCTCGGCCACATGAACGTGCTCGGCGCGGTGATCTTCGAAGAGACGCCGGGCGTGTTTTCCGATGCCTGCAACAAGGCCATCGAATTCGGCATCCCCGTCCTGATGAAGGACGACTGGAAGAAAGTCTTCGAACCCGAGGAGATCGCCGAAAGCATCCGGCGCATCACCTGACCAAAACCCGGAGCGGATTGCTCCATCACTCAGCGGCGCTGCAGGGAACGGTGCCGTCACCTTAACTTAACCGGGAGGAATCACATGAAACTGACACGCAGACTGACCCTTACCGCCTTTGCCGGCGCCCTTTCTCTTGGCGTTGCCATGCCGGCCTTCGCCGCCGACCTCATCGCCATCATCACGCCGTCGCATGACAATCCCTTCTTCAAGGCGGAAGCTGTCGGCGCGGAAGCCAAGGCCAAGGAACTGGGCTACGAGACGCTCGTTCTGGTCCACGATGACGACGCCAACAAGCAGAGCCAGCTGATCGACACCGCCATCGGTCGTGGCGCGAAGGCCATCATTCTTGACAATGCAGGCTCGGAAGCCTCGATCGCCGCCGTTCAGAAGGCCAAGGACGCAGGCGTTCCCTCCTTCCTGATCGACCGCGAAATCAACGCCACCGGCGTTGCCGTGTCGCAGATCGTTTCCAACAACTATCAGGGCGCACAGCTCGGTGCCGAAGAGTTCGTCAAGCTGATGGGCGAAAAGGGTACGTATGTCGAGCTTCTCGGCCGTGAAGCCGATCTCAATGCCGGCATCCGTTCCAAGGGCTACCACGACATCATCGACGAATATCCGGAGATGAAGATGGTTGCCCAGCAGTCGGCTAACTGGAGCCAGACGGAAGGATATTCCAAGATGGAAACCATCCTGCAGGCAAACCCGGACATCCAGGGCGTCATCTCCGGCAACGACACGATGGCCATGGGTGCGATCGCAGCACTCCAGGCTGCCGGCCGCAAGGACGTGATCGTCGTCGGTTTCGACGGCTCCAACGACGTGCGTGACTCGATCACTTCGGGCGGCATCAAGGCAACCGTTCTGCAGCCGGCTTACGCCCAGGCCCAGATGGCTGTCGAGCAGGCGGATGCCTTCATCAAGACGGGCAAGGGTCCGGCTGAGGAAAAGCAGCTGATGGATTGCGTACTGATCAACGGCGACAACGCCGCGAAACTCGAAACATTCGCGCTCAAGGATTGATCCTTCCAAATGACACGCACAGGGTGGAGCATCTCTGCCCTGTGCGTTTTTTGCTATAGGACGGAGTGACTTTCATGCCGAATTTCCGGGCCGCTGCTGCAATCTCGCTGGCTATTGCGTTGGCATTGCCCGGCTGCAAGATCATCAAGACCCCGACCGCCGAAGAGGCCGCTGCCGAAGCCAGCGGCGGCTTTGCCCCCGACAAGCAGGTCGCCGATCTCTGGAACGCCAAGGTCATCCCCTTCCTTGAAAAAAGGGCCGGTTCCTTCCAGGAGGTTTCCGCACTGGCGACCTCAGACCTCAATGCCGCCGCCGCCAAATACGGCCACAAGGAAAAGGACGGAACCGCCCCCTGGACCTTTGCCGCGAAAGTTTCCGGAACGATCATCAAGGCGGAAACCAAGTCTCGTGCCGCCTATCTCGACACCGATGTCGATGGCGACGGCAAAGCGGATGTCCGCATCCAGATCGGTCCGGTCATCAAGGGCACGGCGATCCGCGACAGCCTCGATTTCGTGAATTTCAACGAATTCAAGAACCAAATCCAGTGGGCCGAATTCGGCAAGGCGTTCAATGTCCATGTCAACGGCCTGACGCTGGAAAAGCTGCCGCGCGGGGACCTCGAAGGCAAAACGGTGGAAGCGCTCGGCGCCTATCCTCTCCCGTCAAGCGGCCAGCCCGCCCTTTTGACACCCGTCACCATCATGATCGGCGGCTGACATGGCGGCCGAAGCGCACGACACGATCCTGAAACTCGACGACGTCACCAAGGTCTATTCCGGCATCGTCGCCGTCAAGCATGCGAGCCTCGAGCTGAAGCGCGGCGCCGTCAACGTGCTGGTCGGCGAAAACGGTGCGGGAAAATCGACGCTGATGCGCATGATCGCCGGCGTCGAGAAACCCTCGCTTGGCCGCATCCTCCTCGACGGCAAGGAAGTTGAGTTCAACTCGCCCGCCGACGCCCAGAAACACGGCATCGGAATGGTGTTCCAGGAGCTCAACCTGTTCGGCAACCTCTCGGTCGCCGAAAACATCTTCGCCACGCGCGAGATCACCCGCGGCCTGCGTGGCATCGACCACAAGGCGCAATTCGAGAAGGCCAATCACTTCCTCGACAAGCTCGATGCCGGGATCAGCGCCGAAACCATGGTCGAGGACCTGCCGATCGGCCAGCAACAGCTCGTCGAAATCGCCAAGGCGATTTCGCTCGACACCCGCATCCTCATTCTCGACGAGCCGACCTCGGCTCTGTCTGCCGCCGAAGTCGATATCCTGTTCAAGGTGATCGGCGAGTTGAAGGCGCAGGGTGTCGCCATCGTCTATATCTCGCACCGTCTCGAAGAGCTGATGCGCATCGGCGACTACATCACCGTGCTGCGTGACGGCCAGATCACCGGCCAGGCCATGGTGCGCGACATCGACACCAAGTGGATCGTCCGCTCGATGATCGGCTCGGACGCCAAGGATTTTGCCAAGTCCGTCGATCACAAGCTCGGCAAGGAGGCCTTCCGCGCCGAGGATATCTGCTTGCCGCGCCGGACCGGCGGCCTCGCCGTCGATCACCTGTCGATCTCGGTCAAGGCAGGCGAAGTGCTGGGGATTTACGGCCTGATGGGCGCCGGTCGCAGCGAATTCTTCGAATGCGTCATCGGCCAGCATGCGCATTCCACGGGCAAGATTTTCGTCGCCGGCGAGGAAATTGTCGCGAAGGATACCTCCACCCGCATCAAGAAGGGGCTGGCGCTGATCCCGGAAGACCGCCAGCGCGAAGGCCTCGTCCAGGTGCTGTCTATCGCCTCCAACCTGACGCTGGCGAGCCTCGAAAAATTCGTCAGGTTCGGCTTTCACATTTCTGGCGACCGCGAGCAGTCCGCCATCAAGGAGCAGGTCCGGAACCTGTCGATCAAGGCGCCGAACCCGGATTTCGATGTCACGTCCATGTCCGGCGGCAACCAGCAGAAGGTCGTCATCGGCAAGGCATTGATGACCAATCCGAAGGTTCTGCTGATGGACGAACCGAGCCGCGGTATCGATGTCGGCGCGAAAGCTGACGTTTTCCGCACCATGCGCCGGCTGGCGGGCGAAGGGCTCGCCATCCTGTTTTCCACTTCCGATCTGGAAGAAGTCATGGCGCTGTCCGACCGCATAGCTGTCATGAGCAACGGCCGCGTGACGACGATCCTCGATCGGGCAGACGCCACCGAAGAGCTGATCGTGAAGGCTGCGTCCGAGGGACACAAGTCGGCAGAACACAAGATTATTGAGGACATTGCGCGATGACCACGGCAACCGCGACCGACAAAGCACCCGCAGCCGACGGCGGCTCGATCCTGCTGACGCTGATGAAGCTTCGCACCTTCATCGCGCTCTTCGCAGTCATCGCCTTCTTCTCGATCTTCGCGCCGAACTTTCTGTCGACGGCGAACATCATCCTGATGTCGAAGCATGTGGCGCTCAACGCCTTCCTCGCCATGGGCATGACCTTCGTCATCATCACCGGCGGTATCGACCTTTCGGTCGGCTCGATCGTCGGCCTGTGCGGCATGGTCGCCGGCGGCCTGATCCTGCACGGCATCGATTTGCAGATCGGCTATACGATGTATTTCAATGTCGTCGAGGTCTGCCTGATCACGCTGGTCGTCGGCGTCGTTATCGGCGCCGTCAACGGGCTGCTGATCACCAAGCTCAACGTCGCCCCGTTCATAGCCACGCTCGGTACGCTCTATGTCGCCCGCGGCTTCGCGCTGCTCTCATCCGACGGCCAGACCTTTCCGAACCTCGTCGGCAAAGCGGATCTCGCCACCACCGGCTTCGGCTTCCTCGGTTCCGGCCGCATCATCGGTCTGCCGGTGTCGATCTGGATTTTGATCGTCGTGGCGCTCGCCGCGGCCTACGTCGCCAAATACGTGCCGATCGGCCGGCAGATCTTTGCCGTCGGCGGCAACGAGCGCGCCGCCCGCATGTCCGGCATCCGCGTCGACCGCGTGAAAATGTTCGTCTACATGTTTTCCGGCTTTTGCGCCGCGATCGTCGGCATCGTCATCTCGTCGGAACTGATGGCCTCGCACCCGGCAACCGGCAACTCCTTCGAACTCAACGCCATCGCGGCAGCTGTTCTCGGTGGCACCTCGATGTCCGGCGGGCGCGGCACCATCGGCGGCACCATCATCGGCGCCTTCGTCATCGGCATCCTCTCCGACGGGCTCGTCATGATGGGCGTCTCGTCCTTCTGGCAAATGGTCATCAAGGGTATCGTCATCATCGTCGCCGTGGTGGTCGACCAGGCGCAGAGACGCCTGCAGCAGCAGGTGACATTGATGCAGCTGGCGAAGAAGGGCTGATCGCAAGTTTTCACCCCTCACCAAGCGCGTCCAGTGATTGGCTTGCGCCTCTCACGGACTTGCTATCCTCTTCCACAAGGGGAGAGGTAGGGGGTGCCACGAAGACCACGCTCGCTTGAGGCAAGGTGGATACTACGGGTTTACCTCTCCCCTTGCGGGAGAGGATACGAAGGCCGGGCGAGCAAGGCGAGCCCTTGGCCGAAGTTGGTGAGGGATAGTCCCCGGGAGTAGATTGAAATGACCGACCTCAAAGGCGCTCTCATTGGCTGCGGCTTCTTCGCCGTCAACCAGATGCATGGCTGGAACGACGTCAAGGGCGCCGACATCGTCGCCATCTGCGACCGTGACCCCGAGCGCCTGAAGATCGTCGGAGATCAGTTCGGCATCGCGCGCCGTTATACCGATGCGGACCAGATGTTCGCCGATGGCGGCTTCGATTTCGTCGATATCGCCACCACGGTCAGCAGCCACCGTGCGCTGGTCGAGATGGCCGCCGCCCACAAGGTTTCGGCCATCTGCCAGAAGCCGTTCGCTCCGACACTTGCCGATGCTAAGGCCATGGTCGCCGCCTGCGATGCCGCCGGCATTCCGCTGATGATCCATGAAAACTTTCGCTGGCAGACGCCGATCCAGGCCGTCCGCAAGGTGCTGGTATCAGGCGCAATCGGTACACCCTTCTGGGGTCGTTTCTCGTTCCGCTCCGGTTACGACGTCTTTTCCGGCCAGCCTTATCTTGCCGAAGGCCAGCGCTTCATCATCGAAGATCTCGGCATCCACACGCTGGATATCGCCCGCTATATTCTGGGTGACGTGACATCGCTGACGGCTCGTACCAGGCGCGTCAACCCGAAGATCAACGGCGAGGATGTCGCCACCATCCTGCTCGATCACGAAAACGGCGCGACCTCCATCGTCGATGTCAGCTACGCGACGAAACAATCGATCGAACCCTTCCCGGAAACGCTTGTTGAAATCGACGGCACCGAGGGTTCGATCCGTCTGTCCCAGGGCTACGGACTGCAGGTCACCAATGCTGAAGGCACTGTCAATACCGACGTTGCACCAACGCTTCTCGCCTGGGCCTCGCGCCCCTGGCACAATATCCAGGAAAGCGTATTCGCCATCCAGCAGCATTGGGCCGACAGCCTGATCGCGGGAGCGGAAACCTCCACGTCCGGCAAGGACAATCTGAAGACGTTTGCGCTTGTCGAGGCCGCCTATAAAAGTGCTGCCTCGAAAGCCACTATCGACATCGGAAGCCTGCTTCAATGACCGACGTGGCCACCGCTTTCAGGCTTTATGGAACCACGCAGCCCGAGCCCGTCTCGCGGCTCCTGAAGGCAGGAAAGCTGACCGCGCACCTCACCGGCGGCAACCTGCGGACGATCCGCTATGATGGCGTCGAGGTTTTGCGTGCCATCTCGTACCTGGTTCGCGACCGCGACTGGGGCACCTACGATCCGGAACTCTCCGCCCTCGCCGTCACGGAAACCGCCGAAGGTTTCTCCGTCTCCTACGTTGCGCACTGCACCGCTCCGGATGCGACCACACTCGAAATCTCGGCGTCGATAGAAGGCACGGCAGACGGCAAGTTGACCTTCAAGGGTATCGCCCACTCACCCACTGGTTTTACGACCAACCGCTGCGGCTTCTGCATCCTGCATCCGATCGTCGGCGTCGCCGGGACACCCGTGACCGTCGAGCATGTCGATGGTGCTGTCGAGGCGACGGATATGCCCGACCTGATCGAGCCCTGGCAACCGTTCAAGGACATGCGTGCCATCACCCACACCGCCCTTCCCGACGTTCGTGTCGAATGTCGCATGGAAGGCGATACATTCGAGATGGAGGACCAGCGCAACTGGTCGGATGCTTCCTACAAGACCTATGTCCGGCCACTGGCCCTGCCCTGGCCCTACAGTATCCCGGCAGGCGAACCGGTCAGCCAGCAGATTACGCTTAGGATCACAGACAGCCGCCCGGCTTCCGATCGTTCGGTCTCGTCCGCTGGCGGCCCAGACGTCATCCGTCTGATACCCGGCGAAGCCTCCGGCGTTATGCCCGCCATCGGCCTGTTGATCACGCCCGAGGAAGCCACGGCCAGCCTCGCCGCCTTGCAGCAACGCTGCGCTCCCCAGGTGCAGGACCTGCTCTTCCATTTCGACCCCACGGCCGGTCACGGCGCGCCAGCGTTCAAAGATTTCGCCGCAATCGCCGCCATCCATGCCGGCACCACGACGCTTGAAATCGCCGTCCCCTGCCAGCGCCCGCTGGACACGGAAATGCAGGAAATCGCCGGCTGGATGGAGGCCGCCAAATTCCGACCCGACGCCATCATGGTCTGCCCCTCCGTCGATCGGCAATCAACGCCGCCCGGTAGCCAATGGCCGGACTGCCCACCGCTGGAAGACGTTTACGCGGCGGCCGCCAAGGCTTTCTCGAAGGTCCGTCTCGGCGGTGGCATGCTCTCCTATTTCACCGAACTGAACCGCAAGCGCGTGCCGGCGGAAAACCTCGCTTTCGTGAGTCATTGCACCAACCCGATCGTCCACGCTGCTGATGATGTCAGCGTCATGCAGACGCTTGAGGCCCTGCCCTTCATAACCAGGTCATTGCGCGCCATTTACGGCGAAAAACCTTACCGCCTTGGCCCATCGACTATCCCCATGCGCCAAAACCCCTATGGTAGCCGCACGATGGACAATCCGGACGGTGGTCGTATCCCGATGGCCAATCGCGATCCCCGCCACAACGGCCAGTTTGCAGCCGCTTTCGCCGCCGGATATGTTGCGGCGGTGCTGGATGCGGACCTTGAAACGTTGACGCTGTCGGCGCTGACTGGACCTTTCGGGCTCGTTGCCGGCAAGGCGGAGCCCGTTGCGGAGGGTGGAAAACGGCCTCTTCATCACGTTGTCGAGGACATTGCCGGCGTTGCGGGCCACCAATGGCGATCCGTCGTTGCTTCTCATTCGGCAAAAGTCGTTGCCTTCGAGACGGTAGCAGACGGCAGGACCGCACTATGGATCGTCAACCTGACCGGCGAATCCCAACCCGTGGACATGGCCGCATTGAACCTGCAACCCTCCGTGCACTCGCGTGTGCTTGACGTGAAGACGATAACGGATGCGGCGTGGATACGTCCGCAGTCAACGCCGTTTGTCCACGAACAGTTGACGCTTGCTCCGTTCGCCATCGTCCAAATTCACACCTGATTGTCGTCCTCCCTTCTGATGAAAAAGCGTTATCCCTGCGGATGCTTCAATGTGTGCCGCTACCCGGGAGCAGGCGCCCACAGGATCCCCGCTCAATGATCGTGCAGCCCAGTTCTACCCGGCGTGGCGGGAGCTGTTCTCCCAGCGTGCGCAGGCAATATTCCATTTCATCGAGTGCCATGCGGCCGATCTGAGCGAGAGGCGCGTGCACCGTGGACAGCGGCGGGTCCATCATCTGGCCGCGCAGAATGTCGTCGAAACCAAGCACCGAGACATCCTGGGGAACCCGGTACCCCTTCTCTTTCAAGGCCTGGATAACGCCGATGGCGATATTGTCGGCGAGGCAGAACATGGCAGTCAGGTCGCCGAGGCCGCCGTTCTCCTCCAGCCAGCGCCGCATATCATGCGTCGCCTGCTCCGGCTCGAAACTGTCGAACATGATGATCGAGCCGCACGCGCCGATCGCCTCGTGATCGCGGATCGCCTCGCTGTAACCGTCCTGCCGCTGGCGGATCGTATATCGTCCAGGCCAGCCGACCAGCGCGATATTGCGGTGGCCGAGGTCGAGCAGATGCTGCACCCCGAGGCGCGCGCCGTAGCGGTTGCCGATGCCGACGGAACCGACCCGCATGGTCGGGTCCTGTCCCGCCAGGAGCAGGGCTGGCCGATCGAGCCGGGATACGGCTTCGAGCAACTCCGGATTTTCGTCGAAATAGACGATAATTCCGTCGGACTGCATCTCTTTCACCCGGCTCAACACCGGTCCGGGACTAAGACGTTTTCCCTCGGTCACCAGTGGCTTGATCTGGACGCCACGCGCCGCACATTCCTTTCGTAGGCTTTCCAGGATGGTCCAGGAAACATAGTTCGTGTCGTTCTGCGGCAACATCTCGGCCGAAGCCACGAGCATGATGGACTTCAGCGTCGGCTGCATGGCGCGGCGGATGCGTGAATCGAGATATCCGCTTTCGCGCGCGACCGTCATCACACGCTCGCGCACGCCTTCGGAAATCTTCGCGGTGCCGTTGAGCACATGGCTGACCGTACTGACCGAGACGCCGCTCTGTTCCGCAATCTTCTTGATGCTCACGAGGTCATTTCACTCCGCTGCTGGCTACGCCTTCGGTGATATATTTCTGCAGGAAGAGGAATACCACGGTTACCGGCAGCAAGGTAACGACCGTCATGGCCAGAATATAGTGCCATTGCACGTTGAACTGGCCCTGCAGGGCGTTGAGCCCGATCTGTAGCGTATAGTTGTCGGGGCTGGACAGAACGATCAGCGGCCAGAGGAAATCGTTCCAGCGCCAGATGACCGAGAAGATCGCAAGAACCGCCAGCGCCGGGGCGCAGAGCGGCAGCACGATGCGCCAGTAGATGCGGAATTCGGAGGCTGCGTCCACCCGGGCAGCCTCGATCAGATCGTCGGGAATGGTCAGCATATATTGGCGCAACAGGAAGACGCCTGTCGGCGTCGAAACGGTCGACAGGATTACGCCCCACAGATTGTCCGCGAGATTAAGGCCGACGATCACCATGAAGGCGGGTACCATGATTACCGAAAGCGGGATCATCATGGTCGACAGAATGAGCGCGAACACGGCATTGCGGCCGGCGAACCGGTATTTCGACAGCGCAAAGGCAGTGAGGGAATTCAAGAACAGCGTCAAGGCCGTGGCAACCACCGTTACGAACACCGTGTTCCAGAGATAACGCAGGAAATTGAACTGCTTCAGCGGCTCGGTGTAGTTGGACCACTGCAGGTGAAACGCCTTGAGCTGGCTGAGTTCGGACACCGGAACAGGGAACGTTTCCTGCGGCTTGGCCGGATTCAGCACGGTCGCCGACAGACCGATGCGGCGGACGAGCGCCACCGTCTGTTCGGTACCGTCGGCAGCCTTGCGTACCCAGACCGACAAGGGCTTTGCCTGGCCCTCGACTGTGATCGTCTGCGCTGCGCGCGGAACGAGCGCCGGCGGAAAGGAATTGATCTCGGCTTCCGTCTTCAGGGAGGAGATGACGGCCCAGGCAACCGGAATAGCGACAACCAGCGTGCCGAGAATGGCCCAGCCCCAAGCGAGCCAGTCCGTCAAATCCATCCGGCCTTTTTGCCGGGTGCGGGTGAGAAAGGCAATCATGTCAGACCTCCGCTTTCTTGGCGAGCCAGAGCTGCGACAGCGTGAGGACGAGCAGGGCGACACCCATCAGGACGGAAGCAGCCGAGGCCAGTCCATAGAGACGCAGGTCCGGCGAAAAGGCCGTCTGATAGATGAACTGGACGATGAACGTGTTCGCCGTTCCCGGTCCGCCACCGTTGGTCAGCACCCAGGCTTCATCGAAAACCTGTACGGAGCGGATGAGAAGCAGCACCGTGACGACGAGCAGGTTGGGCGTCAAAAGCGGCAAGGTCAGGCACCAGAATTGCCGCCACTGCGACGTTCCATCGATCTGGGCCGCTTCGTAGATATCGCGTGGGATCGCCTGCAGACCGGCAAGGATGATCAGCATGTAGAAGCCCATGTGGAACCAGATGGAGACATAGACGACCCATACACGCGACCAGCCGACTTCCAGCAAGAAGATGATCCGGGTATCGAACCACTCTGTCAGGAAGCCGTTGAGCAGGCCCTCGCGCGCCAGGAACCATTGCCAGACCAGACCGACGACGACGGGAGACAGAAGCACCGGATAGAAGAAGACCGCCCGAAAAAAACCACGACCCCAGGTCAGCCGATTGAGGACAAGCGCCGTCACCAGCGCGAAGAACAGGGTGCCGAGCGTATTGAGCAGGGTATACCACCAGGTATTGTGAACGGCGGTCCAGAACAGATTGTAGCGGCAGGTGGAGGGTTCCAGATAGTTACCGCAATCCAGCAGCGCCTTGAAATTCTCAAGCCCGACGTAAGGCCGGTCCCAGATCAGGAGATTGGTGCCGCCGGTAAAGGCATAGGCAACGGCAAGGCCGACCGGCACGAAGACGAAGATCGTAAACAGCACCATGTTCGGCAGGATGAAGACATACGGTATGCGCGCGACGCCGATGAGACGCTGCAGCGCGGCCATCGGCGCCTCCACGACGCGCATCACCGCGTCAAGCCCATTGCCGACACGTTCGCCGCGGGCAACGGCGCGAGGCGCGACACTGGCGGGCGCGCTCATCGCCTTGCCTCTTTCAGCGACACGCCGCTGGCCGCCGAAAACAGATGGGCGAAGGCAGGATCGAAGGTGAAGGCGAGGCTTGTCCCGATCTCCGCCTCGAAATGTCCCGGCACATGGACGATCGTCAGGTCTTCGCTCTGGCTGGTCCGACCGTAGACGAAGGTCTCATGGCCCATGCTCTCGACCTGTTCCACGGTCATCGTTCCGCCGCCCGCTCCTTGGTCGGCGGCTCCGAGCCTCAGATGGGAGGGACGCAAGCCGATGACGATGTCCTCCTCCGCCTCGATGCCGGCAATAGCGTGCGGCAGGGTGAAGCGTCCAAGGTGAACGCTTTCCACGGTGACGCTGCTGCCGTCGGCCGAGATGATCTTGCCCGGATAGATGTTCATTCGCGGCGAGCCGATGAAGCCGGCGACAAACAGGTTGGCGGGTCGTTCGAACAGGTCGAGCGGGCGGCCGATCTGCTCGACCTTGCCCTTGTTGAGGACGACGATTTTCTGCGCCATGGTCATGGCCTCGACCTGATCATGGGTCACGTAGATCATCGTCGTCTTCAATTGCTTGTGCAGCTTGGTGATTTCCGACCGGGTCTGGACCCTGAGCTTCGCGTCGAGATTGGACAGCGGCTCGTCAAACAGGAAGACGCGCGGCTGACGCACGATCGCCCGGCCAATCGCGACACGCTGACGCTGGCCGCCGGAAAGCGCTTTCGGCCGCCTGTCGAGATAGCCGTCGATCGCCAGCATGCGTGCGACCGCCTCGACACGGCGATTGATCTCCGCCCTGTCCATACGCAGGTTCTCGAGCCCGAAGGACAGGTTCTTGCGCACGCTCATATGCGGATAGAGGGCATAGGACTGGAACACCATGGCGATCTGGCGCTCGGCAGGCGAAAGGTCGTTCACGCGCTGGTCGTCGAAGCTCATCTGCCCGGCCGATATCGGTTCGAGCCCGGAGATCATCCGCAGAAGCGTTGACTTGCCGCAACCCGACGGCCCGACAAGAGCGACGAACTCGCCGGAGTCCACGTCGATATCGATTCCGTGGATAACTTCCAGCGATCTATAGGATTTGCGCAGATCCTTCATGGATATTGCGGTCATTTGCTCTTCCTCCCGATTTCCCTGCCGGATGCGCTATTTGTGGGCAAAGGCGTGTCCTCCACCTCAGCGCGCGTGTCGTCTCGATTCCATCAGGAACAGGCCTCCCAGCGCCTGTCCGTAGGGTGTCGGCAGATTTTTGATCCGCCGATAAAAATCTAGGTTCTCACCCATCGGCGTCCCGTCCGAAACATCCGTCAAAAGGCCCGTCTCGTCGATTCGCGAGAGGATGGCGTTGAGTGATCGCTCCGCGGTCACCCTGAAGCTCTCATCGATCAGACCCTCCCGGATGCCGGCAAGAATACCGTAGCCGATACCTGCCGTGGCGGAAGCCTCGACCGGGCTGCCTGTGTCGTCGAGCAGCGTGTGGAACATACCCTCGTCGTTCTGGAGAGCCTGAAGCGTCGCTACCTGGGTCCGGTAGACCTCCTTCAGATAGCGGGCGATAGCGCCTTCCGGCGGGGCGAGACGGAACAGTTCGGGGATGGCGATGGTGATCCAGGCATTGCCCCTCGCCCACAACGCACGCGCATAGTTGTGCCGGCCGAGAAAGGTCCATCCGTGGAAGAACAGACCGCTCGGCGGATCGCCCAGAAACCGGATATGGCAGAGGAACTGGTAATGCGCATCCTCGATCCAGTCTGGTCGCTTGCACAACCGGCCCGCCGTCGTCATGAACAGCACGGCCATGAACAAAGTATCGTCCCAGAGCTGACCCTCATTGTCGCGTTCCTTGACGAGGTGCTGGTAGCCGCCCTCCTCGGTGCGGGGCATCTCGTCAAAGATCCACAGCGCCCAGTCTCTGACGATCAGCTTCCAGTCTTCCCGCTGGAATTTTTCCGCCAGCAGCGAAAACACCAGCATCGGAGACGTGGAGTTCACCTGGCGGCGCGGCAGGCCGCGGGCGATCTGGTTTTCGTACCAGCGGATCAGCCTGCCGAAGGCAGCCTCATCGTCACGTTCCTCTGCGTCGCGGAAATAGCCATATAGCCCGACGCCGACCTCCCAGTCCCACTCGTCGAAGACGATTTCGCCCGTATCGGCATTGGCAGCATCGCCGATGCCCCTCAAGCGGCGAAAGCCACGGGAAATCTGCGAAATGGCTGATGTGATGTCCGCGGCCGGGATCATACGGAAAGCTCCTTCATGACAGTCCAGGGATGAAGCGCGCCACCATCGACGCCGATTTGCGGCACGGTGGACAGCGGCTTAAAAGGCATGGGTGTTCCGGCACGTCGCAACTCTCCCTCGAACGGGAGCATCAGCGTGCCATCGGGATGATCGAGCGTCAGGCTGACCGCATCCGCATCGAAACGCGGGGCAAGGGCAAGGCAGCTGTCCCGAAATGCCGAGAAGTCGTCGTGCACCTCGGCGCTGCCGGCTACCATCAGCCAGGCCGCCTTCTCCGCATGCATGCGCCATTCCATGCCGGCAAACAGGCCTTGTTGGAGAGCCTCGAGCGCAGAGGACCCGTAGACGCCGACATAGCCGTCCGCGACGCGCGCAAAGATCCAGTGCGCCTCGACAACGATCTCGTCGCAAAGCTCGACCGGCACGAACACGTGGGTGAAGCGAATGGGATGGGTATGACGCGTCAGGTCGAACAACTTGAGTGCCACATTGTCGTATTGGGCTACGCGTGGATTGATGCCGTTGCCGGCCCAGTAGGACGGGCGGCTGCCGCCCCAGACCTTAAGGTCGCCCGGGTGATTGACCCAGAAACGCGCCAGCATGTGGCCGGAAAGCTGTATATCGGCCATATGCTGCTGGTGGCCGAGCTCGCCGGTCTTGTACTCTGCAACGCTGGACAACTGGGCGTCCGCGCATTTCTAGAGCGAGAGTTTGGCATTCCTGTTCAGCCCTTGGGTATAGCGGGCATTAAGCCGCTTGCCCTTGGGCGGAAACGCAAAGCCGGAGGTGAGCGCCGGCGGCTCATAGCTCGACAGTGCCAGAAGCGCGGCGGCGCGATCATGACCGGCGTACCAATCGCCGCCGAAAGCGATCGCCGCCACGGAGGCAAGCTCGGTTGCCGACCCGGCAAACAGTTCCTTCTCGTAGATTCGGCCCTGCGATCCGGATGGCACGCTTTCCAGTGTATGCAGGGCCGTCATGACGAAGATCTGGTCCAAAAGCGCCCGCGTTCGCTCCTTCAGGCGCAGATCATCGGTGTTCTCGAACAACGTGAACAGGCCGAGGAAGTCGATCGGGTAATAGGCGGCAGAGTTCCATTCCGCCAGATCATGCTCGTCGACCGCATCGAACCAGCGGTGCAGACGCTTCTCAGCCTGGGCCCGATGCTCCGAGCCGGTTTTGCCGCTGTTGGGAAAGATCTCGTCCGGGAAAAGGTCGCCGGCCAGAAATTGGGCGATGTGGAAGCACAGGACATGGTTCTCGCTCCAGTACCACATCACGTCGTTGCCGGGTTCATCCAGCCAGTAGCGGAAATTGAGGATAACGCTGTGCAGCCGCCTCCAAAGGTCGTCCGGCAGCTGCGTTCTCGCGTGCTTGCGGTAAATCCACAAAAGCGGCAGCAGCCAGAAATCGGCGCAATCATGGCGCTCGATGACTGACGGCAACGCGTTCTCGATCAGCTGCAAAGCCTGTTCGGGTTCTTTGCCGACCGCCATCAGCACGAGCGCGCGCGACGGCTCGTTCTTGCCACCGGCGGACATGATATCAAGGGCCGCCCGCTTGCGGTCGGTAATATGGCTCTGACTGAACCTGAGCGACGGCGGCAGGATGGAGGTGCCGAGCCCACGCTCGATCCGCACACCGCCGATCTGAACGACAAATGTCAGGGAAATGCATCCGGCCCTGAGGCCGGCAATATCGAATAACTCCGCCGTCGGGCTGTCCTTGGATATCGTAAACCGGATCGGTTGTGCCGACTTGCCGACTCCGTCCGGCAGCACATTCATCGTCACCGTTTCGGACGGGTGCCAGTCGGGTCCAAGCTCGATCTCCACCGAGCGATCGGGCAGATAGTCGGCAATCACCCGCACCGTTCCCTTGTCATAGAACAGACGGTCGGTGCGAAGGCCGTTCAGCGTCGCCTCGACCTCGCGCATCGAATGGCTGTCGATCTCGGCCTGAATACCCGCGGCAACACCGCTTTCCTCAAGCAGCGTCAGCTTGAAGAAGCAACTGGTGTCGCGCTCATGCAGGTCTTCCAAGAATACGGTCAGAACGCTTTCGCCCTTTGGAAGATCGGCGGAAAAGGCGGCGGAATGGCCGATGTTGCGATCATACGGCTCGTGCGCCAGAACCTTCGTTTCATCGAGCCAGACATGCATCCCGCCGCAGGTTTCAGCAGCAAGGCGCACGGTCTGCGCCCTATCCGACTTGAGAATGCAGCGCATCCAGCGACGGATGAGAAGCGGGCGAAAGCAGAACGTGGAAAAGTCGACACGGGGGTCTTCACTACCAAGATGGAGGCTCGGAAAATCGATCGTCGCCGGCAACCTGATGTCGCGCGTCAGCAGCCGCGCCCGCAACGCCTCGCGGCACGGAAGATCGCCGGTCGCAACCCATCCATTGACAAAGCGGTAGTCGATCGCATCCGGCATCGGGCGCGGCGTTCCGGGAAAATATTCGATCTCGGCTTCGCTGACATGCCAGCGATTTATCGCTTGACCCGTGGTGACGGGCCAGAGCGTCGCGCCCGGAGTATCTTCAGATTTTTTCGGGTCGGTCACGGGTAATGAAATAGTTTTCATTGTCGCTTGCAAAGTCCTTGCGGAAGATTTCATTTCTATTGACTTACATGCAAAATTATCCATTAATTTCACCAAGAGCAATGAAAATAGACGATTCATTTAATGAAAATTATTTCATAATCGTCGCAACGTATGCACAAAGGGAGGAATGCATGACCTTGAAAACCCTGAAAATGACCGCTTTTGCGCTCGCGCTGAGTACGGCTGCGCTGCCGGCATTCGCCGAGACAATCACCTTCGCGTTCACTGACGACGATCCGAATTATGTCGCGACGATGGAGAAACTGGTCGACCAGTTCGAGGCCGAGAATAAAGACATCACCGTCGACTTCGTCACCGCCGGCTATGCGCAGATGATGGAACAGCTGCCGCTCCAGCTGTCTGTCGGCAAGGGACCAGACGTGGCAAAGATTACGGCGAATGATCTCCTTCGCTACACGGCCGACCTGCGGCCCTACATGAAGGATCCGGATGGTTTTGCGAAGCTTCACGGAGCATCGCTCGATCTCATCCGCACGCCAGGCAGTGCGTCTGACAAGATCGGCGGCTACGTCGCCTCACAAACGCTCAATCAGCCCTTCGTCAACGTCACCCTGTTCGAGCAGGCGGGCGTACCGCTGCCGGCGAAGGGCGCGACGCTCACGGAAATTGTCGATGCATCCGTCAAGGTCGCCAAGGCTACGGGTGTTGAAGTCCCGTTCACGATGGACCGCTCCGGCCATCGCTTTGCCGGACCGGCCTTTTCCTATGGCGCCCACTTCCTGAAGGACGGACAGCTCATATTCCCCGATGACGGCGCCAAGCGCTATATCGCCGATTTCTACAAATGGACACAGTCTGGGGCGTTTCCAAAGGAGATGTGGGGTGCTGCAGGCGGAACGCGCTACAAAAGCATGGGCGACGAATTCGCCAATGGCAACGTCGTGACCTATCTCGCCGGAAATTGGATGATCAACCCGTTCATCACGAAGATCGGAGACGCCTTCGACTGGACAGCGATCGACCCGCCCTGCGGCGACGGCGGTTGCGTGCCGATGCCGGGGGGCGACCTTCATCGTCGCTTTTCAGCATACCAAAGCGCCCGAAGCCGCGGCGAAACTGATCGAGTTTCTCGGATCGGAAAAGGTCCAGCGGGATATCGCCGAGCAGTTCCTGATCCTCACAGGAGCCCAGATCGACAATCCGCAATACAAGACCGACAGTGCCAACGCCAAATCCTCGATGGAGGCTTTCGCTCGCAATGTCGGCAATGTTCCAGAAGAAGCCCGCACCATCGAAAAAACACAGGGTGCCAGCGCGGTTTATGGCTCGATCGTCCAGCGTATGAGCCAGTTGATCGTCGGCGAACTGTCGCTTGAGGACACCTATGCTCAATTGGCCGCCGATGCCAAAGGGGCGAATGTCGAAATCGCCAAATTTGCAGCTGCCGCCAAATAATATTGACGCATGCAATCAGCGCCGTTGTCAGGCCGCGGCGCCGATTTCACGCAGCAAAGCGCCGCGCGCCTGGGCGGATGCGCAGCGCTTTGCCTGAATGAAAACATCAAGGAACAGACCATGGACATTCGCGACACGATTCACCCCGAGCACGCCAAGACGCTCGACACGGAAGGCCTGCGCGCCCATTTCCACATTTCGGGTCTTTTTGCCCACGACGCCATGAACATGACCTATACGCATTACGACCGCGTGATCGTGTTCGGCGTCTGCCCGGTCTCAGGAGCGGTAGAGGCGCCGAACGACGTTTCCGGCGTGACCGGCACCGACTTCCTGCTCCAGCGCCGCGAAATGGGGATCATCAATATCGGCAGTGCCGGCAGCGTCGACGTCGACGGCGAAACCTACAGGCTCGCACCGCAGGAAGGTCTCTATATCGGCGCCGGCGCCCGGAACATCGTCTTTTCGAGCGACGAGGCGTCACATCCCGCCAAGTTCTACGGCAATTGCGCGCCCGCGCACACGCACTATCCCAACAAGCACGTGACGATCGAGGAAGCCTCGCCGGTGACGCTTGGCGCGCGCGAAACCAACAACGAGCGCACGATCTACCGCTATCTCCATCCCAAAGTCATGCCCACCTGCCAACTTCTGATGGGGCTGACAAAGCTTGCGCCCGGCAGCAACTGGAACACCATGCCGCCTCACCTGCACGACCGGCGGATGGAGGTTTACGTCTATTTCGACATGGCGCCGGAAGCGGTGGTTTTTCATATGATGGGAAAGCCACAGGAAACCCGCCACATCGTCATGCGCAATGAGGAAGCGGTCCTTTCGCCGCCGTGGTCGATCCATTCCGGTTGTGGAACGGGGAACTACGCGTTCATCTGGGCGATGTCAGGCGAAAACCAGGTCTTCGAAGACATGGACATGGTCGCGCCAAAAGACTTGAGGTGATCGATCCGGGTCTGCGGCACCCCTCGGTGGCGGTTTCTGAGCTGCAAACCGGGCGCGTGGACATGTTGGTCGCAACCACGCGCCGACCTTCCGACGAAAGCACCACGGTCGCAGCATTTCATGCACGGCGGAAAGCGTGACGAATTCCTGCGTGCTTCGCGGGTGCCCGGATTTACGCTCCTATCTTGCGTTGCTTCAGGACGTCGGCAGCGTCGAGAAGCGTGTCAAATGCATATGCGATCTTGTCCCCGCGCGTGTCGCCGTACCAGATTTGCGGCACGATCACGCGAAAACGCGATTGCAGGAGATCCGCGAGCGCCTCCGTATCTTCCATCCATTCGAGCATATCGGCGTAGCAGTTGACGAGACTCGGCGCTGGAAAGCGTGCGAGCAGGTCTTCGAAACCTTGCTTGACCAAATCCGGGTCGCAGAGCGTGTCGGCGAGTTCGTGACTGCCGACCTCCGTGTTGGATTGATAGATTAATGCATAGAAGCCAAGGCCGAACCGGTCTTTCGTCAATTCCGCAGCTCTTCTGGCAAAGGTCTCAAGATCGCTTTCGTCGCGCCCGAGCCAGCGCGGCATGATCATGCGCGCATGGGACCGGCACAGATCGATATTGTAGCGATCCATCGCCCATGCTGCCTCGAACCGATCCTGGAAACTCTCGAACGAGCCCGCATTGGCGGTCCGTCGATAGTCACTGATGCGCCAGGCGAAGTCATCGGCGTTGGGGTAGCGATCCAGCGCCGAGTCCGCTTTCTCGAGGCATGTCTCGTATTTTTCCCACTGGTCCTCTCGGACGCGATCTGCGTACGCGGTTCCGCGCCATGCGAAAGCCGTTACCCGTAGGGCATCGGCGTAGACCGAGGCTGAGAAAGGAGAAGGGTGCTGGCGATAGAAGGCTTCGAAAGGCTGCAGCAATTCTTCGTGGCGCGGCCCCGCCTCATCGTCGGCAAGTGTCAGGAATTCATCCAGAAACCATTCCTTGACCAGTGAATAATGAGGCTTGCCGTTCTCGGCGATGCCACCGTTCCGCCGGGCAGACTCGAATGCCTGCTGGTAAGCCGTAAAATCCCGACGATGCCATGCGGCTCGCATGGCATCTCGCTGAGGTATGAGGTGAGGCATCTCGTCATGCAGTTCGACGAGGTAAAGATCGTAGTCTCGGACCAATCGCTCATGCGGAGATGAAACGCGTCGCCAGGAAAATATTCTGTCACGAAAATTTCCAAAAATATCCTTGAAGCTCATGCCCTTATCCGCTTTTAACCCCCGAAGGATATCAATACCCATCGAGCCAGCCCTTGTTTCATAAGATGTCCCGTGAACTCGCGGTGCTGCTTCGTTCCGATCCATGACCAGCTTTGTGCATAACCCTGCCTAGTTCGAGCGCATCACGCCGTATTCCTTCTCGTCGACGTCGAAGAGCGACCCGGCGACGTCGCATGCCATTGAGTTGTCTTGGTATCTTTGGCGCATATAGTTTTCACTTTGCTCCATGGCCTGGAGCTGCTACTTCGCAGTCTTCCGATGCCCGCAATTGCGCCAGGGAGCGTCCACTCCAGGCGACGACCCTCTCGACTGCGGCCTCGTCCACGGTCCACCATTTGCACGGCGTACCGCGATAAAAATCCGCCACGGCTAGAGCTGACGCTCCCCACAGGGCGCGGCTGTCCGGGTCCATGGCGGGAGCCGAGGACATGGTGAACACCGACGCGGCAATCGCGAAGGGAAGCGACAGGCGTAACGCGCGGATGTCGGCAAAGACGGGTAGGAAGAACATTCGGAATCCATCCGAGTAGCGTATGATCATCTGGTCAGGGCCGTCCAGGTTGCAGTTCAATGACCGCGGCTCCTCGGCCATCCAGTCCTCGAAGGCTTACGGTCGTTTCGTCAAGTGCCTGCGCCCGGACGACACGCCGTCCACCGTAGGATATCGAGCCGCCTTTTTCCTGGCGCCCGTGACTGAATACGAGAGTGATGGTATCCCCGGCGTGCATCACGGTCTCTGGTGCGGTGACCGACTCGAGCTCATCGATGTCGCCGAGACTCCGCAGCAGCGCTTTCGGGATTGCGAAGTGCTGTCCCCTGAAGCGGACCTCATAGTGATAGGTTGTGCCGACCGACATATGTTGCGTGCGAACATAGTAGATTTTCCAGGGTGACGGACGTGTCTCGTACTGGAGCGTGCGCTGCGAGCCTGAGCAGCCGGCCAGTGTCCCCAGTATCAGCAGAAGGATATTCGGCCATCGCTGCACTGAATTTCGCCAATTTTTCATAGGTGTTTCCGCTGTGGCTGCAGCGCCCTTACAAATGCAACGGGATTTGTCGGAGGGCGCGCAAGTTTCGACAAACTCGAAGAACCCCTTTTGAAATTTCGTCGTCAGTCCCTGAATGCCACCGAGGCCGCGACTTCGTCGATCGCATCTTCCACTTCATCGGCTCTCTCCACGACGACAGTCCCGACAAGACGCAAGGCGCGTCCGTCCTCAACGGCTATATACTGCACGAAGTTCTTCTTGATCCCGTCATCTTCGTACGTGCCTTGCAGCACCAGGCCGTCCATGCCGGCGAATGCGGTTACTTCCTTCGCGGTGATTTCCGCAGCCTTAAAACCGGCCGTTTCCCTGAGTGAACGTTCCGCGACCGCAGCGAGGTTCGACATGTCGCCGTTCGCCTGAGAGAGGGCTACGACGACCATTGGCTGCAATCCTTGCGGATCGACATCCTTGTCGCCAGCCATCATCAGCACGCTCGCCCCGCCAAGGACATCCACGATCCGGAAAGGTTCGATCGCCTCGATCTCGAACGGCAGTGCTGACAGTTTGTCGTCGATCGCCGGCGCAACACCGGTCGAGACCGATACAAAGGCAGCCTTCATCGTCTGTGGCTCCAGCGCATTCTCCTGCGGGATCTGGAAGGTGATCATCACGGTCTTTTCACCGCCATAAAGCGCTATCCACTTGTCCAGTACGACACCGTTGATTGCCTGTGTGCCATGAAGAAGCGGGACTGTCTCCCCGGCCGCAGTCTCAATTTCCTCGCGTCCGGTAATGGTTATTCCCTTGGTAGCAAAGCTCTTTGCCGCCCGATTCTCATCGGCAAAAAGAGGTGACAACTGAACGAGGGCCGGACCGGGCATCTCCGAGACGAGGAAGCTGCCTTGTTTTTCAATGTCCATGAAGCCGGCAAAGTCGGCCGCCGCGACAAAACCTTCCGGCGGGGTCATCGTTACGGTCGTGCCCGGCACAGCCGTCGGCTCGGCCGCCTTGGCATGTTGCAGGCCTGACAAGCACAGACCGATCAGCATGCAGGAAACCAGACCGATCGATCGGAGTTTAAGCGGCTCTGCGCCGCCGGATTTATTCATCTTGCAGTTATCCCTTTTTGGAGAGAGTCGCTTCGGTCCACCGTCGCACCGGACGTTCACGGTAAGAAAGCGAGATCCATTTTCCTTGGATAGGTACTTATTGGAGCGTGGCGATCAAGATTCTACTATCAACGCCGCGCTAGCCTCTGATCTCCACCGACCCGGCGATTTCTTCCATCACGTCCTTCAGGTCTTCGTACTTGTCTTGCGCGACAGTGCCAATGAAGCCGATCACTGCGCCGCTTTCGGTCACCGCGATAATCTGAACGAAGTTCTTCTGTACGCCGTGTTCCGTGAACGTGCCGTGGCTGGCTATGCCATCGAGGTCGGCGAACATGGTGTCGTCCTGAGTTTTGATGGTGACGTCGTCGCCAACTGCGTTCATGACGATGTTGGCATAGGTTTTCAGATCGCCAATCGGCGCGGAGGTTTCCGTATAGGTTAAGACGATCTGGGGCTGCGTGGCCTCCGGATCGACGTCCTTGGAGCCGACGGTCAGAAGGACGCCTGTCTGGTTCGTGACGCTCGCCAAGCGGAACGGTTCGACGATGTCGAGCTCGTAGGGCAGTTGAGCAAGTCGCGGATCGCTCTCCGGCTGGTCTGAAGCGCCGGCAAGTTTCACCGAAGCGAAAGCCGCCTTCATCGCGTCCTCATCGAGT
This sequence comes from Hyphomicrobiales bacterium, assembly GCA_900472785.1. Classification (GTDB taxonomy): domain Bacteria; phylum Pseudomonadota; class Alphaproteobacteria; order Rhizobiales; family Rhizobiaceae; genus Pararhizobium. The sequence goes on from UCJH01000020.1 coordinate 197,309, forward strand.
GCATTGTCCTTGGGAATCTGAAATGTAACCATCACGACCTTGTCAGCGACATACAGTGCCATCCATTTTTCGAGCGTCACACCATCCGCTTCCTGGATTCCGCGCAAAAGCGGGATTGTTTCGCCATCAGCGCTGTCTATTTCCTCGCGGCTTTCGACCGTGATGCCCTTCTGCGCGAAAGCAGCGGCCGCGCCGCTCTGGTCTGCAAAAAGGCCCGAGAGCTGTGCGACTGCCTCCGCGGGGAACTCGGCTATGAGGAAGCTGCCTTGCTTCTCGACATTCTCGAAGCCGGTAAACCCGCCGGCAATCGTAAAGCCCTCCGGAGGCAGCATCGTAACCGACGTGCCGGGCACGACGACTTGAGCGGTGGCTATGCCGGCATGCATCACGAGTGCGGCCATCGCCCCTGCAAGTCTTCCAGCGAAACGTGAAAGGTTGCGGATCCACGAGTATTTTCCGTTGGTCATTCATGCCTCTTTTGAATTTGGCTCAGTATGTTGATGTCTCTTCCCCGAAGGGGATGTTGCTGGAGGCTTCAGCCAAAATCTGTCCAAAGCTCCATTGAGTTCACAAACCGACAAGTCCGGAATCTCCAGCGCAATTCTCGATTGCCGCACGCGGGAACGGAAGTGTCGAAAGTCATGGTTGAAAAGCGAACGCGATGAGTATGGCGTCGGACAATGAGACTCTGGGACCAGCCATCGCGGCGAGGAAAGTGAAGCATTGGCTTCGTCTAACTCTCGGCCCGAAAACGCTGCGGCTTTAGCCGGCGAGAATATCCTTCGGACGCAGGCGCTGCCCCTCTGTTACCCAACGCTTTTTGGCATACTCTACCTAGAAGCCGTCACAGCGGTCGCCTATCCGGGACTGCGCGGCAGAGGTGACTTTCCCGTCCTTGATGACATAGGTTTCACGATTGAAAACCGGACCGCTTTCGACAAAATCGTAGCAGACCAGAACTGTCGTCCTGTTCGACCATTGGAGTTCAACCTTGTAACGGATATCGACGGACTGAAGCGCGTCGCCGTGTTTGCGCATATAGTCTATGAATTCCTCTTTGGTCTGGGTTGAGCCGAATTCTTCGAGGGTGAACACTGCTTTTGGCGCTATCAGTTTTTCGAGGCCTCCCAGATCGACAGCCTCCAATTTTTTATACCACTCGTTCAGAAAGGCATCCTGTGAGCGGGCGGCCGCTGGGGTAAGAAAAATCAGCCACAGGAAGGCGATGGGCGCGACAATGTTGATCGTCGATGCACGTCGATATTCAGTTGTTGTCATATATTTTCCTCGAGGTTGGAGAATCGACGGCGCCGGAGAAGCAGCCGCCACGGCCGTCAAATCCGGTTTGCAGCTCGTCCGGTTTCATATGGGCCATTCCTCGGCCGGGCGTTAGGGATGGTTCTTGACGGGATCGGATGGCCCGCTGTGCTCCTGCAGTAACGGGATCATCGAGCCTGCGCTCGGCGCACTGGCGACCGGAAGCACCAGCCGAAAGCGACTTCCGCGGCCGGGGCGTGAACGAACATCCACCGGATGATCCAGCAAGCGCGACAGGCGCTGCACAACCGACAAGCCAATGCCCATGCCATGGGCACGGCCCATGCCTGAATTGCGAGCCTGGTAGAACTCTTCGAAGACATGTCCCAGATGCTCGGATTCGATGCCGATCCCGGTGTCGCGGACGTCGATCCACACATGGTCACCACGGGCGCGTGCCGTGACGGTTGTGCCGCCGCGCATTGTATATTTCAACGCGTTGTCGATCAGGTTTCCCAACATGCGGTGCAGCAAGTGCGGATCGCTATGCACCCATAGTCCGCTGGCGCGTACTCGCAGTTGCAAGCCCTTCTGTTCCGCAAGCGCCGCAAACATGTGATTGAGGGAGACGAATATCGCGTCCAACTGCACCGGCTGCAGATCAGGCGTTATCACGCCGCCGTCAAGCAGAGAGACATCGAGCATGCTATCCAGCGATGTGCCCAACGTCCTGACGGCGCGCATCAAGCGTTCCGCGTTTTTACCTTCCGGGCGATCCTGCAGCTCGTTTTCGAGCCGGTGCCGAAGAGAGCGATGGCATGCAGCGGCTGGCGGAGGTCATGGCTGGCAGCGGCCACGAAACGAGTCTTTTCGTCGCTGGCGCGTTCAGTCGCGGCGACCTGCTCGCGCAGTCGTGCCGCCAGATGCTCGTTCTCGAAGCGCAGGGTCAGCGACTCGGTCAAGAGCTTGTGTTCCTGCACGCCAACGCGCAGCGTCATGAGCAGATAAAGGACTGCAAAGGTCGCAAGAAACAGATGCACTCGATCCCCCTGTGCAGCCAATGCTACGATAAGGCCGCCCATCATGGGCAAGGTGTAACCGATCAGAGCCGCCTTCAGCGGCCGTAGCGATTGCACGGCGCGGGCACAATTGCCCATCATCAAGACCATCAGCACACAAGTCACAGGCAGATTGCCGGCCGGAACGAAGAGCCAGGGTGCTAGGGCGTCCGCGAAACCGAGCACGGTCACGGTGCGGAAGATTCTGCTCACCCACACTGCGTTTTGATCCAAAGGTGCTGAAGAGGTCCACCTTGGCGCGAGATAGAGTAACAAGCAAAGTAGAACGTGCATTAAAACGAAAGGCAATACGAGCGGATGCGGTGTCTGCAAGTGTATGAAGACGCCGAGCACGATGACGAAGCACATTCGGAGGAGGCAGGTCGCATTATAGGTGAAGTAAATCGAGGCCAAATGTTCGCGCAGTACGCGCGGTCCGAGTTCGACATCGATCGGGAGGGAATCCATCGTGGACGCTCCGCGTTGGCCGGTGCACATCAACGTAGGCTGCTGATCAGCTGAGCCCGCGATCGCATGCCGAACAAGAGCAGGATCGTGGACACATGGTTTTTCACCGTGCCCTCGCTGAGATTGGAAATATGTGCGATCTCCTTGTTCGCCCTGCCCTCCAGCACCCATTGCAGAACCTGCGTCTGGCGCGGCGTCAGCTGCTGCCACGTCGAGGCATGCGGCGCCTGAGGCACCTGTTCCCCGGCTGTTGCCGGCACGGATCGCAGTGCGCCGGCGGCGCTGACGTTGATCAGACCGCAGGCACGGATGAAATTCACGATTTCGCGCAAGTCGGCCGACTTGGGCAGACAGGCGCTCGCGCCCCATGCCAGCGCATCCCGGGCGAGCGATGCGTCGAGCGTGCCGGATAGAACCACAATGCGCGCTGTTGGATGGCGATCATGGAAAATCTTCAGGCCGCTCAGGCCCTCCGTGTCGGGGAGTGCCAGATCCAGCAGGACGAGACCGATCCTGTCTTGGGCCGCGTCATAGGTGGCTAAGGCATCGGCCAGAGTGCCGGCCTCGAGAACATCCAGAGCCTCACGAGATGGATGGACCAGAGCCTGCACGAGTGCGCGCACACCGAGACGTAAAAGATCATGGTCGTCGACAACCAGAATTGCCCGCGGCGGATGGCCGATCATATCACTTACCTATCTGACTGATCGTACTGAATCATTTTCAGTCACTCGGTTACATTTGCAAAATTGCGAGGCTGGAACAGCCGTGCCGAAAGTCATGCCTACCAGTGCGACGGGCGCTCCATGGTGCGCCCGTCGCGGGGGGGCCCGCTCACGGGTGCTGCCCTCCCGGATTCAGTGAATTGCGCAGACCGTCACCGATAAATTGCTCCGAAGTCCGATATCGTTGGCCATGGCGCCGTATCGAAATCGGCGGTATCGAAGACCCCATCGGTGAAGGCGTTTGGTTCGCCCCCTCCCCTGCCCGGGAGATCTTCCGCGATGTGGGATCAAGGAGCGATGGCAACATATTTCCATTGTTAACCGGTTGTTGAGAGGGTCGCCTTCCAGAAAAATCTGCAGCACTGGAGATCGCAATTTGCGAGGCGTTCGTGCAATCCTCCAGGCTCGTGGCGAGTGAGTCGCGCTCGGGCAGACAACAATTATGCGTAGGCGACTGCTTCCTCGTCGATCTCTTTCAGGATTCACAACAAGACAGATCAGGGACCACAGCGCTATCGTCGCCCTGATAAGGCATTGATATTTAATGTAGACCTTGTTTGAAGCGGAAGGCTCGCCGCCAAAGCGTTAACCTTTCGTTAACCTAAAGTCCCTTGATCAAAATTTAGAATCGGCGCTAATTACCAGCGGCGGAATTCTATCGGTTTCGCGAAAAATATCGCCACTGGCAAGAAATGGGTTTTGAGATGGCGAAGACCGCCGCAAAAGCACCGTCTGAAATTGAAGGGCTGACCGCGTTGATGGAGCGTCATGCCGACGCCCTCTCCAGCCAACTTCAAGCGCATCATCTCAAGGTCTTCCCGCCGACATCGGAGAAGGGCATTCGAACATTCGGCCCTTCCGAGGCGTCCAAGCTGCTTGGCGTTGGTGAATCCTATCTCCGGCAGACCGCTTCGGAAATGCCGGAGTTGAATGTCAGCATAAGCCCAGGAGGCAGGCGGACGTTCTCGATCGAAGATATTCATGCGATCCGCAAGCATATGGATCACGTCGGCCGCGGAAACCGACGCTATCTGCCGCATCGGCGTGACGGCGAGCAGCTCCAGGTGATCTCCGTTATGAATTTCAAGGGCGGGTCGGGCAAGACGACGACCGCCGCGCATCTGGCGCAGTATCTCGCCATGCGGGGATACCGGGTTCTGGCCATCGACCTCGATCCGCAGGCCAGCCTTTCCGCACTCTTCGGCAGTCAACCGGAAACGGACGTTGGTCCCAACGAAACGCTATATGGCGCCATCCGGTATGACGAGGAACAGGTTCCGATCGAGCAGGTTGTCCGGGGAACATATATTCCCGATCTCCACCTGATCCCCGGCAATCTTGAACTGATGGAATTCGAGCACGACACGCCGCGTGCGCTGATGAACCGCAAGCAAGGCGACACGCTTTTTTACGGCCGTATCAGCCAGGTGATCGAGGACATTGCGGGCAACTACGACGTCGTCGTCATCGACTGCCCTCCCCAGCTCGGCTATCTCACACTTTCGGCGTTGACGGCCGCTACATCCATCCTGGTCACAGTCCATCCTCAGATGCTGGACGTGATGTCGATGAACCAGTTCCTGGCGATGACATCGAATCTCCTCCGGGAAATCGAAAATGCGGGGGCTGAGTTCAAGTTCAACTGGATGCGCTATCTCATCACGCGTTTTGAGCCGAGCGACGGACCACAGAACCAGATGGTTGGCTATCTTCGGTCGATTTTCGGCGAGAATGTTCTCAATTTTCCCATGTTGAAAACCACGGCAGTGTCGGATGCCGGTCTGACGAACCAGACCCTTTTTGAGGTCGAGCGCGGCCAGTTCACGCGATCGACCTATGATCGCGCCCTAGAGGCGATGAACGCCGTCAATGACGAGATCGAGACCCTGATTAAAAAAGCATGGGGTAGGCCCACATGAGCCGGAAACACATCCTTGGTGTCTCGACAGACGCTCCCGACGCGCCACATGCGGATAACCGCGCGGCAAAAAATCGGTCCATGCCACTTCTCGGCGTGGCCCGGAAGGAGCGCGATCCGGCAACCAAGCTGACAGCCAACATCGGCAATGCGCTGCGCGAGCAAAATGATCGCCTCGGCCGTGCTGACGAGATCGAGCGTCGTCTGGCTGAAGGTCAGGCCGTGATTGAACTCGACGTCTCCGCGATTGAGCCGTCTTTCGTACAGGATCGCATGCCGGGTGACATCGACGGCCTTCTGTCCTCAATCCGGGACCAGGGCCAGCAGGTCCCGATTCTCGTTCGGCCGCATCCTCACCAGTTGGGCCGATATCAAGTCGCTTTCGGTCATCGTCGATTGCGCGCCGTTTCCGAGTTAGGCCTTCCTGTCAAAGCCGTTGTTCGCGAGTTGACCGACGAGCAACTGGTTGTGGCGCAAGGTCAGGAAAACAATGAGCGCGAAGATCTCACGTTTATCGAGAAAGCGCGCTTCGCCTATCGTCTGAACACGCAGTTTCCGCGAGAAATCGTCATCGCCGCGATGTCGATCGACAAAAGCAATCTCTCGAAGATGCTCCTGCTTGTCGATGCCCTCCCCTCTGCGCTGATCGAGGCCATTGGTCCCGCTCCCGGTGTCGGACGTCCAAGCTGGCAGCAGCTGGCAGAGCTTGTCGAAAAGGCCGCTTCTCCGTTGGACGCGGCCCTATACGCGACGACGCAAGAGGTTCAGGCCCTGCCATCGGCAGACCGATTCAAAGCGATCATCGCCCATCTGAAACCCGGTCGAATTGCACGCGGACTGCCGGAGGTCATGTCAACGCCCGACGGTGACAGACTTGCGCAGGTGACGCAGAGCAAGACTAAGCTCGAAATTACCATCGACAGGAAAGCAACACCGGATTTTGCGGCTTTCGTGCTCGAACATTTGCCCGCGCTCTATCAGGCTCATCGTGCAAAGCATCAACGGAAACAGGGAGAGTAACTCGCAAAAGAAAAGAGCCCCCACAACGTCGCCGTCGCGGAAGCCCTTCTGTCTCTGTAGCAAGAACAGAATCGCATTTCCACGAATCCTCGTCAAGAGTTCTTTGGCACCGTTTTGGTGAGCGGACTTCTTTTGCCTGCTGAAAGGTGAAGGATAATGGAGACCGGAAGTGTGACGACGCCCTTTGGGCGGCGGCCGATGACGCTTGCGCTGGTGCGGCGGCAATTGGCGGCGGCCGAAATGAAGCCGGGAAAAACGGCGGAGAAGTGGAAAATCTTCAGGGACGCTTGTGCGGCCATGGATCTTCTTGGAGTTCAGTCCAACAGCCTGGCGGTTCTCGACGCGCTGTTGAGTTTTTATCCGGACAACGAGCTGCGGCAGGAAGCCAGCCTGATCGTCTTTCCATCCAATGTACAACTCGCGCTGCGAGCCCATGGGATGGCTGGGGCGACTTTGCGCAGGCATATTGCCGTCCTGGTAGAGGCGGGACTGATTGTCAGAAAAGACAGTGCCAACGGAAAGCGATATGCCCGAAAGGATAGCGTCGGCGAGATCGAGAATGCGTTCGGCTTCGATTTGTCTCCCTTGCTCGCCAGATCGGAAGAGATTGCCCTGCTTGCGCAACAGGTCATGGTTGATCGAGCCGTGTTCAGGAAGACAAAGGAAAGCCTGACAATTTGTCGTCGCGACGTCCGCAAGCTGATAACCGCTGCGATGGAGGAGGGCGCCGACGGCAATTGGCATGCGATTGAGGCGATATATGTCGCACTGGTCGGGCGGATTCCCCGCACCCCCACACTGGCAGACGTAGCAGCTATTCTCGAAGAGATGAGAATGCTGCAGGAGGAGGTCGTTAATCGACTGGAAATCCAGCAGAAAACAGAAAATACCAGCACCAATGATGCTCACATTGAGCGGCACATACAGAATTCAAAATCCGAATCCTACACTGAACTTGAACCTCGCTCTGAAAAAGAGCAGGGCGAAAACTCGAGCGATAGCAACAGGCAGAGAAGTCGGCCGTTGAAAACGTTCCCGCTGGGTATCGTGTTGAAGGCGTGCCCCACGATCAGCGATTATGGGCCGGGTGGCGCTATTGGAAGCTGGCGTGATCTGATGTCCGCCGCGGTGGTGGTGCGGTCGATGCTGGGAGTTAGCCCGTCGGCATATCAGGATGCCTGTGAAGCCATGGGGCCGGAAAACGCGGCCGCAGCGATGGCCTGTATCCTGGAGCGTACGAACTTCATCCACTCGGCGGGCGGTTATCTCAGGGATCTCACCCGACGGGCGGAACGGGAAGAGTTCTCCTTGGGGCCGATGATCATGGCTCTCTTGAAGGCCAATGGACAAGGCGCGTTGCGCGCCGGTTAGGGCATAGAGCCAATCAGAACTAAGGGAAGCATCCAGTTGGGGACGGCTCTGGAGCAGTCAAAAGCCGCCGAAACCCGATTTATCTGTGGTCAGCTGACCACAGCGCTAAATTGCTGAAAAGACTATGCTTTCTGATATCGCCTCTCGATCTGTCAAATTGACGGTTTTCGGTGAGCTCGGGAACCCAAAAACCGTCTTCGGACCTCGAAAAAAACCGGAAAGTGGAAATTCGATACTCGTCTCCGGTCCAGCACGACAGGCACGAGAGGCTGTCTTAGCATAGTGCGTTTGAAATGATCCCAGGGCGAGCGGCGGGCGATATCTGAAAATGCATAACGTTCAACGGATCAAAGACGGCGAAATACAGTGGATGCCGTTGGCATTCTGATCCGAATATCGCTATGTTTGGCGAGAAAAGACAGCATCTGGTTCTGTATCCACCATGTGATAAGGCCCAAAAGCACCCCGCCGCCGATCGAGAGCCCGGAAAAGACCGGCGCGGGGATTTCACCGGAAAACCGGACAAGGAGCAGTTCCGGCACGAAGCGATGCACGAGGTAGATGTGAAAGCCAGCCGCGGAAACCGGCAGGATGAGTGTCCGCAGCCATTTCGGAACAGATATTCTCGGCAGGAACAGCAGCAAAGCCAGAACGGGTATTTGCAGGAAGTATTTCACTCTGGTGCCGATCCAGACGCTTTCGTGGAAGGCGAAGAAGAAGAAGGTAGCCGTACCGACTGCCATCAGCAGCAGCCGCTTTTCGGTGGTATCCGCGAGAGCGGCAAGGAAGCCGATAGCGGCGAGGTAGAGTATCCACGCCAATGTGAAAATCTGCCGATTTCCGATTTCCAACAGCTCGGGAACAAACAGGCGTGAAAGCAGCGCCACGCCCAGAAGCACAAGGCCTGACGAGAAGGGTGACCAGGCTGCTATTTTTCGAATAGGTGCAAAGGCAAAGAAAGCTGCGAATAGGAGAAGCATCTGGCAGTACGCTTCCACGAACCAGTAGAGGTAGGGGAGCATCGTATGCCGCTCCGGATCGGCAAAACCGAAATTGCCGATCATGAAGACGGACGCCCACGGTACCTCACCCCAGGCAACTGCATAACCCGCGACGATAAGATAATAGGGGATGATGATCGGAAGCGCAGAACGGAACAGTCGAACGAGGTCGAAATCCGTGACAGCCTTCCATTGAAAGCGCGCGAGACCGAAGCCGACAAGCATGAGCATGGTGGCGGACCACCCGGGATTGGCCAGAGCGTCTCGTGCTGGATGACGACGAGGAGGATGGCAAGTGCGCGAATGAAAAGCCCAACGTCAAGTCTGGGCGCAGCGCCGGAGCGCCCTTCTCTCTTGGACAGCTCTGAAATGGAGAGTTTTTCCCAATTCGGCGGCGCTTCGCCGAGGATGCGATCGAGCGCGATCAAAGCTGTACGAAACGTAGCGAATCGCCACCCAACGACAGGAAGCTGTCGCGTGAACCAATGCGCGTTGGATAAAACAGCTGAGCGAAGACCTCGCGGACGGTTTCCTGCCGACTGTCCTTTTCTGCGCCTTTTGCGGAAAACTCTTGCGTCAGCCGGGAATAGTCAAATTTGCCAGATGGAAGGCGTGGCAGGCTTGCCGATAGGGTGGCGCCGACCTGCAGCAAGGTGAGCCCACTTGCTGCCGCCAGAATACGTTTGACTTCATGTTCATCGGCTGGACCAGCGCAATAGGCATGAATTGCCTTGTCGTTGCCAACGACAGCGGCTTGAATGCCACGTTTCTCGAGGGCCTGTTCCATCGCATCATGGCCTATTCTCAGGCCTGCAATCTTTGAAATACGCTTGAGGCGGCCGCAGATGCGAAAAAGACCGTGCTCGTCGAACTCGGCAAGATCGCCTGTTTTCAGGCAGTCGATTTCGTGACCATGCGTCAACTCGCGCCGCGAGCTTGCATAGCCCATCATGATGTTCGGACCGCGATAGACGAGTTCGCCTGGTTGCCGGGGCGCCAGAATCGGCCGGCCGTTTTCGTCTTGCAGTGTCAGCTCGCCACCGGGAATCGCAATGCCAATGCAGTCTTCATTGCCCTCAAGCCGATCAGGCGGCACATAAGCCAGGCGCGCGGTCGCTTCCGTTTGGCCGTACATCGCGAAGAACGCACCGTCATTCTCACGCATCAGGCGATTGTAACGGCGGATGATATCGGGCGAGAGCCTGCCGCCGGCGACGGTCATGAACCTTAGGGTAGAGGGTTTTCTGTTGCGAAAGCCAATGTTTTCCAGAAGTTCATAGGAGTAGGGAACCCCGGAAAAATTCGTGCACCGGGATTCGTCGAGCCGCGTCAGAAATTGTGGATCCGATATCGACATTTTCGGGAAATACAGGCTCGCGCCCACCGATAGATGGGAGTGCAGAACGGACAATCCGTAGGAGTAATGCAGTGGAAGAGCCATGCAGCCGCGGTCTGAGGCGGACAGGCCGAGATACTGGGCGATCGACATGGCGTTGGCATCAAGGTTTCGAGCGGAAAGTCGTACGGCCTTGGCGTCGCCCGTGCTTCCGGACGTCATCAGCAGAAGCGCCAGGTCGGGATGTGGCGGAATACCGGTTTCGCCGCGGCCTTGCATTTGCCTGATCGATCTCCAGCGACCGTCGATCTGGCGAAAGGTGATATCCGGTTCAAATGCCGTGTCGATGACGGCGCCTTGCAAGACATCCGACGGAGGAAGCAGGACAACGGCATGGCCGGCCTGAAGCGCTGCTAGATAGGTGATGACGGCGTGTTCGGAATGCGCTGCCTCGATGCCGAGCAGCATTTTTCCGCCACGGAGTGCAGAAGATTTCTGGTCGACGCGAACTGCCAGTTCTCGGTATGTGATCGGGTCCCGGTCTGGAAAAAGCAGCGCCGGTGCATCGCACCAATTTGCCAGTGCGGACGTAAAAAGCGGTGTCATGTTAGCGATGATTACCGTAGAGGAAGGGAATATTGGACGTTCCCTATGAAATGCATGAGCGTTACTGTCAAGTTATTGGCGAGCGAACGGGAAATTTGCCGAAGCGGCACTTCTCCTGGTCACCAATATCTCTTGACATGCGACGCACGCGCGGACCCGAGATGCCCCACGGCCTGGGCCAGGGAATTCCTGTCAAAAGTCCATTTTCAAATGATGCTGTAGGTTAACTTGAAGACCAAACCTCGTCACGCAGGGCAGGGGTCGTCAAAGCCCGGATGCCTTGGTGAGGTTGACGCGGAAGCGGTCGCGGCGGCGTTGATACCGCCGCGTCATTTCGGCGCTGGCATGGCCAAGCTGTTTCTGGACATAGCGCTCGTCGACATCCGCTGATGAGGCGAGACCAGCGCGCAGCGAGTGGCCGGAAAACCTGAAAGCCCGCTCAAATTCGCTGAGGTCGCCGCGAATTCCCGCCGCTATTGCTGTTCGCTTTACCAGTCGCGCGACCTCCTTATCGTTCAGGCGTTCCGGTCCGACGGCGTTTCCTTGGCCGGTAACCCGACGGAACAGGGGACCGCGCGCAAGTTTGCCAAATCGGATCCAGGTTTCAGCGGCGATGACAGGGCAGGTGACGTCGGAAGAACCGCGCCCGATCTCGACTTCGCGCCATCCGGTCTTGCCGCGAAGCGTCACCAGCATCCCCTTGTCGAAGATTTCGATCCAACCGCGCCCGTCTTCCGTTTGATCGCGGCCGAGGTCGATACCGACGATTTCAGAGCGGCGCAGACCGCCGGCAAAGCCTATCAGCAGCATGGCGCGATCCCGCATGCCGCGTAGGCTACCGCGATCCCGCATGCCGCGTAGGCTACCGCGATCCAGTGTCTCCAGCATAGCGATCAAGTCTTCGGGCAGAATGGCCTCCTTCTGCCGGGGAGGGGCGGCGTGCGTGTTGCGGATGCCTGCAAGCACAGTCGCGATCGCGCGGTCGCTGCGATCAAGGGGCGTGCCGCGCTGCGCGCAATTCCAGCCGATGGCCGACAGACGTCTCTCAATGGTGGCGACGGAACTGGCTTTCGCGCCGCGCGTGACCGTTCCAGATGCGCATGCCGTGATGTAGAGCCCGACAATTTGCGGATCGGCCGGAAGGGGCGGAACATTCAGACGCCGGCACCATGCGGCAAAATGCTTCCAGTCGGCGGCATAGGCCTTGCGGGTGTTGATCGAACTCGCAGCCTCGACATAGTCGCGCGCCCGATCGGCGAGTTGGTCGAGCTGTGGCGGTAGGCAGGTAGCCACCTCCGGGAGAGGTAAGGAGGGGCTGTCGTTCCTGTCCAGACGCGATACCGAAACACTGCTTCCCACATCTGTGCTGTCAGATGTCGCCGCCCTCATTTGACGGTCGCTTTCACTATTCAGTTCGATGATTTTGGTCATTTCCCATATAGAGGCGATTACGTCCGATAATGCAAGATTATCGGACGTAATTATGCTGCGACAGGATGTGTGGTTTTGCCCGTATAATTAACCATAACCGCACATGAATGGCTTATTTCCACCACTGCCCGACGCGCTTGATAGGGCGTCGGCAACTGTGGCAACCTTGTTCAACCGGTCGGTGACCGACCGGGCGGATATCGCTTTCGCCGCAGGATGCGCGGCTGGAACCGAAACGAACAAGCGCTGCGTCTCGTCCTGCAGTGATCTGCTCCAGAGAAAATCCGGGACCGACAGGAAAAACCTTTCTGATTAAAAAATACTTTCGCTGCGTCGCGATTATAGTCAAGGTGATTGCAAGAGTTCGATACCCTTGTTGCCTGCTTTGAGAATGAGGCGATCGACAGCCTGTTTCGGAGGGCCGCTTTCAAGGTTATTTTGGATTATACCCCAGTGATTGCAATGGGTGCGGAAGAGGTGCCGTACCTGCGCAGTTGAGGTCGGAGTCGGGCACTCAAACCCTTGCATCGAAAGTTCGAGACCATGGAGAGAAGATCGGGATGGCGAAGGATATTTTGTCGGTTGCGGCTATGTTGGTCGCCGCATTCGTCATAAGCGGTGCAATTCTACTCCGGCCAACCGGTTTCGATCGCTGTATCGCGATCATTTCGGCAGACATATACAGCAGCAATCAGACTGCGACGCTGGATCCCAGAGATGTCGAGGCACAGGCAGCGCGGACCTGTTCAGGCAACGAGGCTAAGTAGCCGAACTGTCTACCAACCGAGCCCCGCTTCGATGGCTGAGATGAAGTGATCAAAGCTTTGGCCGAGAACCCGAACTTCATTTTCCCATGGGCCAGCAAAGACGAACGGGATCGAGATGTAGTGGCTGCCAATGATTCCATACGCCGTGGGGCCGCCGTTGGAGCCGATTAAAAATCGATCAGCCTGGAGCGCGAAAAGTTCATGTTGATTTAACGACGTAAATTCTCCGACGCTCCAGAGGATCAGATACCCTGCGCCGACCTCATCGTTAAAGCCGTTCGAAACACCGAGGAAAAACTTGTAATCATCTGGCAGTTTTATTCCAAGCGTTGTCTCGCAGGCGTTAATTTCTTCCCCGCTTGCTCCGGGCAACTGGTAGCCATGCCGCAACTTCTCAAGCATCAATAGCCCTCGCTTCGAAGTGAATTCGGATATTTCAGGCGGCCGGCGGCCTTGGTATCAAACAACGCGCCAATGCTGGCATTAAAGCGGCGCAAGCACGATGAAAATAGGGGTGTCCAATGCTACTCCGTCAAAAGCGCAGGATCTCCAAAGCTGTCACCTGCCATGTTATAGCGTGGCGCATCGATTGGGAGTCGCCATGCTGAAGAACAACAAGCCTTCTGCCGCGAAGCGCGCTTTGGGCGCGAAGACGGCGTCTCTCGCCGGTAATCTTCCAACCTATGAGCATATCGTCACGGATGTGAACGAGACCTTCCTGTGGCGGGTCGATGATTACCCATGGGAGCGAAATGTCTGGAATTTCCATCCGGAAATCGAAATCCACCTTCTCAGGAAGTCGAGCGGCATGGCTTTCGTGGGAGACCATATCGGTGAGTTCCATCCGGGCTACCTTACGGTCGTTGGTCCCAACCTGCCGCACGATTGGGTGACCGCAACGGAGCCCGGTGAAATCATTCCGGGACGGGATGTCGTCATTCAGTTCGATCCGACAAGGGTAAAGGCGATTGCGGAGACCTTGCCGGAGTTCAATCAGCTCGATGCATTCTTTCGGCGTTGCGAGCGAGGGCTGGTGTTTACCGGAGACACCCAAAAACAAGGGGCTGACATGATCGAGAGGATGGGCAGCCTGAAGGGCTTTGCGCGTCTGTCCCTTTTCATTCAGCTCCTTGACCTCCTGTCATCGTCGGACGAATACGAAATCCTGTCGTCGCCGGAATTTGCGCCGCGGCTCGATTCGGAGACACTGGATGTCCTGCAGCGCGCCCTCATCTACATTTTCGAACACCTCGCATCCGACATACACATCGATGAAGTGGCCGATCTCGCCGGCATGAGCGAAAGCGCTTTTTCGCGGTTCTTCAAGAAGAACACCGGCAACAGCTTTACCGATCACGTCAACAAGCTGCGAATCTGGCAGGCTTGCAAACTCCTGTCGGAAACGGAGATGCCGATTACCGATATCTGCTTCGAGGTCGGCTATCTCAACATATCGAATTTCAACAGGACTTTCCTGAAACAGCACAAGGTCACGCCCTCGGCCTATCGCAAGCTGACCAGCCAGCGGCGGCCCGTCCGCGCCCTTGAGAGCTAATTCACGCCCGCATTAAAGTACAGATTCGATGCATGGAGCGCGCTAGTAGTCTGCGGCACGGATCGTAGTATCTGCCTGCGACCAACATCGCTGGGAGGCGCAGAACGATTGGGAGATCGTCTGCGTTAGAGACCTTTAGGAGGACATCCATGATCACCAAATCGCTCGTTTCGAGCATCGCTATCGCATGCGCAGTTTTTGGCGTCACATCATCCGCAGCCTATGCTGCACAGTGCTCGGGCACCATCCGTGTTCTCGCTCAGCCGCGTGACGGCCTGACGTTGCTGGAAAGGTACAAGGATGAGTTCGTCAAGCTCAGCGGCGGGGCGGACTTCCAGATCGACTACCTGAACGAAAACGATCGCCGTGCCAAGACGAAGGCCGACGCCTCGACCATCGGCAAGTACAATGTGTACTATATTGACGAAGCCAACGTCGCGCTCTTCGCCTCGTCTGGCTGGGTGGCGCCCCTTCTGGACTATTATCCGAAGGAGAATGATTACAGCGATTTCGATCCCGGTCGCCAGAAAGTCGCAACCTATGACGGCAAGGTCTGGTTCGCTCCGCTGACGGGCGGCGGCGATCTGATGGTCTATCGCAAGGATCTTCTGGAAGCCGCCGGCATCCATCCGCCCAAGACCCTCGACGAATATGTCGCAGCCGTCGAAAAGCTCAACCAGCCCGACAAGGGGATCTATGGCACTGCGCTTCGCGGCCAGCGCGGCTCCGGCGCCAATGTCTGGCGGTGGATGCCGTTCTTCAAGGGCTTCGGCGGCAACTGGTTCGACGGCAAGACGCCGGCTTTCGACAGCGACGCAGCGGTCAAGGCGACGGAAACCTATCTGAAGATCTTCAAATATTCCGCACCGGGCAGCCAGACAGGCGGTTGGGACGAGGCCGTCGGCGCGTTCACGTCCGGGCAGGTGGCGATGCTGATCGAATCGACGCCGCTGGTCGGCATGGCGCTCGACAAGAAGTCCTCCCAGGTCGCGGACAAGATCGGCTACCTGCCGCCTCCGACCCCGCTGACCGGCGGCGGCTACGGCCACGGTCTCGCCATCGGCATGAAGGCAAACGCCGACGACGCTGCGAAGCAGTGCGCGGGCCTTTTCGTCGGCTGGGCAACGTCGAAGGAAAATGAACAGCGCCGCCTCGAGGAAGGTCAGTTCAGCGAACTGAACCGCACGAGCGTCATGACGAGCCCGAAGTTCGCCGAACTCTACGGCCCGGATCTCGGGCAGGCGCTCGCCGAAACCGGCAAGGTCACCGCGGTGAATTTCTGGCAGAGCCCGCAGTGGCCGGATCTGGGCGACCGCTGGGGGATCATCCTTGAGGAGTTGATCACCGGCACCCGAACCGACGTCCAGGGTGGTCTCGACGAACTCAACGACTTCGCCAAGGACCTTGTGGCCCGCAGCCAATAGGCCGAGCGTCCCCCGTTTCGTGTCCCGGCGGACTTGTGTCCGCCGGGTTGGCTGTCCATCGGCGCGTTCGATCGCCGGAGGGGTAACGAATGAAAACCAAACATATCCTGCCGGCAGTCTTCCTGACGCCTGCAATGGTCATCCTCGCCGTTCTGGCACTTGTGCCGACCGTCTATGCCGTAGTGATTTCCTTTCAGGACCGGGAGCTGAGCCGACCCGACGGCCAGTTCGTCGGTCTGGCAAACTATCTGTCCCTTTTTTCAGACAGGCGCTTCATCAATGCCATCCAGGTCTCGCTGAGTTGGGAAGTGCTGACCGTGGTGCTGACGCTGGTGATGGCCATCGGGCTGGGAATCCTGTTGTTCGAATGCACGACGCCGAAGGTGCGGAATCTGCTCTCTCTGCTATTTCTCGTGCCGGTCATTCTTCCGCGCGTATCCGCCGCGTTTGTGTGGAAGTTCGCATTTCACCCGCTCTACGGGATCATAACCTATCCCTACAAGGCGCTGACCGGGCAGCCGCTGGACCTGCTTTCCAATCCCCTGACCGCTCTTGGAACCGTCGCTCTGGTTGACGTCTGGCAGTGGGGACTATTCTTTTCGGTCATCGTGCTGAAGCTGCTGGAGACGTTGCCGCCGCAACCGTTCGAGGCAGCCAGGCTCGATCACGCCAAAACATGGGAAATTTATGCCTATGTCGCAATTCCCATGCTCAAGGCGCCCCTTATCTCGCTGGCCTTCGTGAAGATGATCGAGTCGCTGCGCGCCTTTGATCTCATCTATGTAATGACCCGGGGAGGGCCGGGCATCTCGACAGAGACGCTGGATATGTATGCATTCTCGCAGGGCTTTATCGAATCCGGCCGTATTTCCTACGCGTCGAGCATGGCGGTTCTGATGATGGTCGCAACGTCGATCGCCTTTACCTTCATCTGGAAGAGGGCAAGGATATGAGCAATCGCCATATCGGCCGCACCGTTGGCAAGGTCGCTCTTGCACTCGCTGCATTCTCGGCTGTCTTCCCCGTGTTCTGGACGGTGCTCAACGCTTTCAAGAACCGTGTCGACATCGTCACGCCGACGCCGCTTTTCATTTTCACGCCGACGCTGGACAATTTCGCCTACGTGCTGGGGCGCGACAGTGTCTTCGCCGGCCTGCTGAACTCCGTGATCATCTCTGGAATGGCCGTGCTGATCGGAACCGTGCTCGGCCTGCCGGCAGCTTACGCGATCGCGCGCTACCCAAACCGCTGGTCGAAGGATATCCAGTTCTTCGTGCTATCCCTGCGGTTCCTGCCGCCGGTCGCGGTTGCTATCCCGCTGATGGTGATCTGGCTGGATTTCGGCTTCTACGACACACGGCTTTCGATGATCATTACCTATACGCTGCTGACGCTGGCGACCGTGGTGTGGCTTAGCGTTCCTGCCTTTTCGCGTGTCCCGAAAGAGGTCGAGGAAGCGGCGCGCGTCGACGGCTATGGCCCATTCGCAGTCTTCTTCCTTATCGCGCTTCCGATCGCGTCCCGATCCCTGATCGGCGCTGTCGCCTTCAGTTTCGTGCTCGTGTGGAACGAGTTCCTGATCGCGCTGATGCTGACGACGTCCGATGCAAAGACCCTTCCGATTGTCGCGTCGGAACTGACGCAGCTGGGCCGCGACGTCCCCTGGGGCATCCTGAACGCATCGGTCGTTCTCCTGTCCATTCCCCCGCTGCTCTTCATCGGCGTTCTCAGCGGCATGCTCAACAGCGCCTTCAAGCGTAAGTCATCGTAAAGGATTATAGAGAATGGAAGCTCTCGTTCTGGAGCAAAAGGGCGTGCTGTCGCTCAGGGATATCGACTTGCTGCTCGAACTTGGCGTCGATGACGTCAAGATCAGGATCCATACGGTCGGCATCTGCGGCAGCGACGTCCACTATTACACACATGGCGCGATCGGACCGTTCGTTCTCCGCGAGCCCATGGTCCTGGGTCACGAGGCTGCCGGAACGATCGTGGAGGTCGGAGGCAACGTCCAAGGGTTGGCGCCCGGCGATCGCGTCTGCATGGAGCCGGGCATTCCCAATCTGTCGTCGCGCGCGTCGAAGCTTGGAATTTACAACGTCGACCCTGATGTCCGGTTCTGGGCGACACCGCCGATCCATGGCGTGCTGACACCCTACGTCGTGCATCCGGCTGCCTTCACATACAAGCTTCCGGACAATGTCAGTTTCGCGGAAGGCGCGATGGTCGAGCCATTCGCGATCGGCATGCAGGCAGCGGCACGGGCGCGCATCACGCCAGGCGACGTCGCCGTGGTCGTCGGATGCGGACCGATCGGCATCATGGTGGCGCTGGCCGCTTTGGCCGGTGGCTGCGCCTGCGTCTATGTCTCCGATTTCAGCGCCGAGAAGCTGGCGATCGCCGGCAGCTACCCCGGGGTCGTCCCCGTCAATATCGGCGAACAGAATCTCAACGATATCGTTCAGAAGGGCACGGACGGCTGGGGTGCCGATATCGTCTTTGAAGCCAGCGGCAGCGCCAAGGCCTATTCCGGGTTGTTCGATCTCGTCCGGCCGGGCGGCGCAGTGGTCCTGGTCGGCTTGCCTGTTGAACCAGCTGTGTTTGACGTTTCCGGCGCCATCGCCAGGGAGGTGCGTATCGAGACGGTTTTTCGATATGCCAATATTTTCGACCGCGCGCTTCAGCTCATTGCTTCCGGCAAAGTCGATTTGAAGCCTCTTGTCACTGAAACCTTCGATTTTGCGGACAGCATAAGCGCCTTCGAGCGCGCAGCATCCGCTCGACCCACAGATGTCAAACTGCATATACGGATGAAAGCGCAAGGAAACTGAAATGTCGAATATCGTTTGCTCCAGCGTGGATAAGAATTACGGCGCGATCAACGTCATCAAGGACTTCAATCTCGATGTGGCGGACAGGGAGTTCATTGTCTTCCTCGGTCCGTCAGGCTGCGGAAAGTCGACATTGCTTCGGATGATTGCCGGCCTGGAGGAGATATCGGGCGGGACAGTGTCGATCGATGGCATGGCGGTGAATGAGCTGGAGCCACGAGACCGCGGCGTCGCCATGGTCTTTCAGAACTACGCGCTCTATCCGCACATGTCGATTTACGACAACATCGCTTTTGGCCTCAAGCGGATGAAGGTGCCTAAAGCCGAGATCGAAAACCGTATCAATGCGGTTTCCGCGACGCTGGGCCTGGGCCCGTATCTCTCCCGCAAACCAGCCGAACTCTCCGGCGGACAGCAGCAGCGTGTCGCGATCGCGCGGGCGATGATCAAGACACCGAAGGTCTTCCTGTTCGATGAACCGCTGTCCAACCTCGACGCCAAGCTCAGGCATCACATGCGGGTCGAGATCGCCCGGCTTCATCAGAAGCTGCAGACGACCACGATCTATGTGACGCACGACCAGCTTGAGGCCATGACGCTGGCCGACCGCATCGTCCTGATGAAGGGTGGTGCGATCGAGCAGGTGGGCTCACCTGCGGAGATCTACGAGAAACCGCGAACATTGTTCGTTGCCGGGTTCATCGGCACGCCGAATATGAACCTCATCGACGTGACCGTTGCGCGGGGGGAGTCGGGCTGGCTGCTTCGGACGGAGGGGACCGACATTCATATCAATGGAGACGGCCTCGACTTGAAGGCTGGACAGGAAGCCGTGCTCGGTATCCGGCCGCCGGATCTGGTGCAGACCGCCTCGGCAGGCGAAAACGTGTTGACCGGAGTGGCTGACCTGATCGAGTTCCACGGAAACGATGCATTGGTCACCTTCAAATTCGCTGGAAAGGAAATCGGAGCCCTAGTCAAGGCGTCCTCCTGCCCGAAGACCGGTGAACGGGTGACCTTGTCCTTTGACGAGGCTCGAATCCATCTGTTCGACAAGACGACCGGTCTGACGATGAGAAGGTGAGGTAAGCATGGAGGCGATGCGCAGGGTTTTTTAAGCATCGTTTGATACGGTGAAGCGACAAACCGGATTTGGCTTCGCAATGTTTCTCTTCCTATCGATCCAACAGCGTCTGACAGCCTTTGCTGCGGCTTTTGCGCTGATTGTTCTGGCCCTCTCCGTCGCCGCGACCAGCGGACTGCATGCAATCGATGAAAATCTGGAGAATCTCGAGGGTCGCCTGCTGCGTTCCTCCCAGATTCTCGGACAGATCGCTCACCATGCCGCGGAGTTCCGGATTGCCGAGATCGATATGGCCCTGTCATCGGACGGAAGGGGACGCTTGCTGGCCGAACAGGCCACCGAGCAACATCGTGCCGCAATCGTCGCGTTGGAAACGGACTTCAACGATATTGAAGACCAGGATCGTTCAGTTCTCGTTCCCTTCCACTCCGCGTGGCAGAACCTGCTTGCCAGGCATGCCGACTGGGCAGAGAAGACAAGTGGTCGGGGCTCGGAAAGCGCCGCGGCGCTGCCTGAGGAAATAAAAGCGCTTTACACCCTTGTGGATGCGGAGCTTGAAAAGCTTTACGTTTCCACCTTCGAGAGCGCCCATCTGCAGGCCGATGGCGTCGATCACCTTATCCATGTGACGATCAATGGTATGGTGGGCATGTCGATCGGTGGAATTCTGATCGCCTGCCTTCTCATCTACCGGACGCGGATCGATATCACCCGTCCGCTGCGGGCGATGACGCAGACATTGACGGACCTGTCTCAGGGAAACCGCGACGTCGTGTTGCCGGCGCTTGGCCGCAGGGATGAGATCGGTGCAATGGCAAAGGCATTCGAGGTCTTCCGGTCGAATGCGCTGGCACTGGAGGCCGCCCATGCCGCGACGCGTCTCGCACAAGAGGAAGCCCAGACTCTTGCGCGGCATGACGCTCTGACGGGCCTGCCAAATCGTCGCGTATTTACCAACGAGCTGGAAAAGGCAGTCACGCTGTCGCAAACAGGATCGGCGCCTTGCTCGGTCCTGATGATCGATCTCGACAGGTTCAAGCCGATCAATGATACGCTCGGTCATGCGGTCGGCGATCTGGTGCTCTGCGAGGTTGCGACACGCTTGAGGACGGTGCTCGGCCAAAAGGATCTGGCCGCGAGGCTTGGCGGTGACGAATTCGCCGTCATCTTGCAGAGCGAGACGGCCGATCATCGGGCGTATGTGCTGGAGGTGGCGCAGAAAGCGTTGATCTCTCTTGAGGAGCCTATGCTGGTCAATGGAGCCTCCGTCGAGATTTCCGCGACGATCGGCATTTCCTCATGTCCGTCCGATGCCATGGAGCCGGAAGCCTTGCTGCGGGCGGCGGATCTTGCGCTTTATCAGGGGAAGCGTGAGGGACGCGACAGGCTTTGCTGGTTCGAACCGCAGATGGAAGAAAATCTGCGCCAGTCGGCGGATCTTGAAAGGGATTTGCGGGCGGCGATCGAAAACGAAGAGATCAGGCCATTCTACCAGCCGCTGGTGACCATGAAGGATGGCCAGATCTACGGCTTCGAAATGCTGGCGCGGTGGCACCACAAGCTGAGAGGCGATATCTCGCCCGAGATCTTTGTGCCTTTGGCGGAGCAGATGGGCCTCGTGTCGGCGATGACCTGGCCGCTTTTGCGCCAGGCATGCCGCGACGCAAGGGACTGGCCGTCGACCACGACCTTGTCCGTGAACCTTTCCGCCGTTCAGTTGAAGGATCCCAACCTGCCCGTCCAGATCCTGTCCGTTCTTTCCAAGGAGAGTTTTTCGCCCCGTCGGCTGGAAGTGGAGATAACCGAGACTGCATTGGTGGCCGACTTCGATACGGCGAGAGGTATTCTGGCAGCGCTTCGTGCCGCAGGCGTCAAGACTGCCCTTGATGACTTTGGAACGGGATATTCGAACCTCTACACGCTTCGGGAGCTGAATTTCGACAAGATCAAGATCGATCGCTCCTTCGTCATGGCCATGCAGCAGGATCGGGAAAGTGCGGGGATCGTCTCTGCGGTCATCTCGCTTGCGAGAAGCCTTGGATTGCCGGCCGTTGCAGAGGGCGTAGAGACCAAGGAGATCGTCAAGTTGCTTGCGAGCCTCGGGTGCGAGCTTGGGCAGGGCTATCACTACGGCAAGCCCACATCCGCGATACATGCGGCTGCGCTGGCCATCTCGAATGCGCAAAAAGCGGTGTGAGACGTTTGTCATTGTTGCCCATGGCCTGGTCGTATTGCGTCCATCGAGAATGGAATTAAGCACCCTTTATCCAGCCGGAACACTTGAACGCGAGTAAGCCCTCGGCGATGTCCCGACATGGCGGCTGAAAGCCACGCTGAAGGCGCTTGCCGAACCATAGCCGACGCGTCGTGCGATTTCGGCCGTAGCAACATCGCTGCGAAGGAGGTCCTTCGCAAGCGACATGCGCCAGCCGGTCGCGTATTCCATGGGCGCCACTCCGACTTCCCTGCGAAACCGCTCGAAGAAGGTGGACCGTGACATGGCTGCGTCCCGCGCCAGTGCTTCAACGGTGATATCTCGAGCTGGATCTTCGTGAATTCGGCGCAACGTCGGCGCCAGTTGCGGATCGGCCATGCCGCGCAGGAGGCCCGGCGGGGCTGCCGTACCGCCCGTTGAACGCAACGCTTCGATCAACAGCACTTCCAGCAGCCGGCGGAGCACCATTTCGCGCGCATGCCTATCGTGTCGCGTTTCATCGTTGATCATCCCAACCAGCGTGGTCAGCCGATCTTCGCCGCGAACACAGATGACCTCCGGCAACAACGAAACCAGCAGAGCCTTGTCATCGGAGCCGAAAGCACAATGTCCGACCATTGCCTTGATTTCAGTCGGCGCATCGGGATCTCCCAGCCGGAATATACCGGGGCTGGTTTCCAGGCGCTGAGCAAGCGCGCCGCGAGGCGGCGGCTCGGCACTGCTCATCGTGAACGAGAAGATCTCCGGCACCAGCACGAAGTCTCCGGCCCTCAACTGCATCGGCTGGCGGCCGGCGATCGTCATCTGGCAATGGCCTTCCATCACAGCGCAATAAAAGGGGTTTCCCAGCTCGGTGCGCTCGACCAGCCAGCGACCGCCACCGGTCACAAGTTTGGATATCGACGGGCTTGGTTTCAGCAGGGAAACGACTTCTGCGATGGGATCGCTCATGGAATTCGACTTTTGCTAAATCATCTCGGACAAACAGAGATAGCAAGTCCGGCTTGGCTGGTCCATCTCTTGGCGACAATCATCAGGAGAAACACATATGCCAAACATCCTCATCACAGGTTGCTCTTCCGGCTTCGGACTTGCCGTTGCGCAGACTTTCCTGGTTGCGGGCTGGGACGTGGTCGCGACCATGAGAAGCCCGCGGACCGACCTGCTGCCCGCAAGTGAAAAGCTCCGCATCCTCGCACTGGATGTCACCGATGCGGGAAGCATCGCGAAGGCCGTCGAAGCGGCGGGTCCAATTGATGCTCTCGTCAACAATGCCGGCGTCGGCATGCTGAACGTGCTGGAGGGCGCCGAAATGTCAAAAATACGCGAGCTGTTCGAGACAAATGTGTTTGGTGCGATGGCAATGACCAAAGCCGTTCTGCCGCAGATGCGGACACGCGGATCGGGCGTCATCGTCAATGTCAGTTCCAGCGTCACCATCAAGCCGCTGCCGGCGCTGTCCGTCTACAGCGCCAGCAAGGCGGCTTTGAACGCATTTACCGAAAGTCTGGCCCTGGAAGCGGCCATGTTTGGTGTGCGTGCGCGGATGGTGTTGCCCGGTTCGGCTCCAGCAACTCCGTTCGGACGAAATGCCATGGCGCGCATGGGAATGGATATTCCCGAACCCTATGCCAAGTTTGTCCATGACTATCTCGATGACCTGCGTTCCGGAACCGAGGTCACGACACCGGGAGACGTGGCACAGGCAGTTTGGCATGCCGTGACGGTGCCGGATGCGCCGATGAAAACCCCCGCCGGGGCCGATGCGCAGGCCTGGTTCCGCGCGGCAGGCCACTCCGTCAATTGAACGATTCTTGAGGGCAATCGACCATGAACAATCTGATCAACCTTGCCCGTCACATTCCCGCGCCGGAGGCCACTCTCACCGTAGCCTATACGCCGATCCGTCTGCCCATGGATGGCCGGCCGCCGCTTGAGCTGCGCCTGACCGCGCCGGCGGCTGGCGGCGACCTGCCCATCGTGCTGCTGTCCCATGGCTTTGGCCCGTCCAACTACATTCCGTCAAAGGACGGCTATGCGCCGCTCGCGCAATTCTGGGCGGAACGCGGTTTCGCGGTCATTCAGCCGACGCATGCCAGTTCCCGTGTCGGCGGGCTTCCCGCAGACGCGCCCGGTGCCCCTTTCTTCTGGCGCGCGTGGAAGAACTGCGGGCGATCATCGACCGGTTGGTCGAGGTGGAGCATCAGGCACCCGCTATTGCGGGCCGGCTCGATCATTCCCGGATCGCAGCGGGCGGTCACTCCTTTGGTGGTCATACCGTCGGGCTGCTGTTGGGCGCGCGCTTGAAGGGAGAGGACTTTTCCGATTCCCGCATAATGGCGGGCATCCTGCTGGCTGCTCCGGGGCGGGGTGGCAAAGACATGACTGACGAGAATGCTGCCCGGTTTCCCTTCTTCGACGTGGACTTCTCGTTTCTGAAGACGCGCAGCCTTGTTGTTTGCGCAGATGCCGATGATCCGCATTTCACCTCGCGTGGCCCTGATTGGCACGCGGACGCCTTCCACGATGGCCCAGGCGCGGAAGCCTTGCTGACCCTGCATGGGATGGGGCACGGTTTGGGGGGCATCGCCGGGCTTGACGCGCGCGAGACCGAAACCGAAGCCCCCGATGCATTGGAAGCAACGAAGCGCTTGACCGCTGCCTGGTTGCTGACGGCACTTCGGGTCGACAGTGGTGCCTGGGCCAAAGCATGCGATGCGCTCGACGGTTCCGCATCACCGCTTGCACATGTCAGGCATCGGGCGGAGGAGGCGCCTGAAGCTGTACCCATTCCGGGCTTCAGTTCCCTGTGACGAGGCGCTTACCTCGGCCGAACAGTTGCGTTTCGGGAAGGACGAAATCAGCGTATAAATCCGTCATCGGAATTTATTGGGCGGACGACCGTACTTCCTGCGAAAGGCCGTCGCAAAGTGTGCCGCATCCGAAAAACCGGTTTCGAAGGCGATTTCGGTCATTGCCAGCATGCTGTTCTCCACGAGAAACCGGGCGTATCGCAACCGCGTCTCGACAATGAACCGCTTGGGCGTCATGCCGATATTGTCTTGGAAGAGACGGCCGAACTGCCTCGGGGACAGGGCGACCATGCGGGCGGCCTGTTCGGGTGAAACATCCCGTCCCTTGCGGCTTTCGATGAGGACGACGGCACGCTGTATGCGCGAATCCTCTACATGGCGGAAAGCCGAAACACGGCTTTGATCAAAGGCGCCGAGACCCCTGTTGTCGGTCAGCGACAATTGATGCACAGCCTTTGCCGCACGGTCGGGTCCGCAATGCGTGCGGATCAGTTCCGTCATCAGCGACAGGACCGATACCCCGCCCGGAACCGTGATCCTGTCGCCCTCGATCAGGAAGTCATCGCGCGTTGAAAAGCCGATGCGTGGAAAGGCGATCCGGAAATCCTCGGCATGAAAGGGATGGACGCAGGCCTTGTGCCCGGAAAGCAATTCCTCCTGTGCCAGCACGAAGACGCCGGTGCACACGCCGATGATGGGAACGCCCGCTGAAGCTGCCACGCGCAGGTAATCCCGGTGCCGGCTTGGCGCAGTGCGCAGATGTGGCAGAAGGCCACCGATGGCGACGATATAATCGAAGTCTGTCGGGTTGATATAGGGTGCATCGGACTGGACCCTTATGCCACAGCTGGCAACGGCGGCATGGCCGACCGGCCCCATGATCGACCAGCGGCAATGCAGCGGTCGCGAGTTGTCGGCAAAATCGGCGGCGTGTCGCAGCGGTTCGACCACACCCGTCAGCGACATCATCGGAAAGGTGGGCCAGAGCAGGATGCCGACAGACAGGTCGGCCTTGCGGTCCCGGGCGGCGAGGAGACGCTCCGCCCACAGGCCGTCGAGCCAGCCTATGTAGTCGGGTTCGCCGGCGGCAGGGTGAAACATCGTCATCGTAGGTGGAAACGCTACATTATTTATGTCCTTTTTTCAAAGAAAATGTCCAATTTTCAAAATTCATCGGCGGTTTCCGGTGAGAGAGTGTCCTTGTCGGAAAGACATCCGGAAGCATGAGCCGCCGGATCGGGGAACCACATAAAATCAGGGAACAGAACAATGGCACTTTCTCTTTCGAGAAGGATGATGATGTGCGTGCTTTTGGCAGGCAGTATCCTGTCGATGCCGTCGCTCGGCTATGCATTCGAGCTTGTCGAGGACGGCAAGCTGACCGTTGCCTTCACCGGCGACATGCCTGGCTCCGGCTGGCAGGACGGCAAGCTGATCGGCTACGACGGCGAGATCATGCAGCGCATCGCCGACAAGCTCGGCCTTAAAATTCAACCGGCGCTGATGGAATGGTCGGGCACCATCGCCTCCGTTCAGGCAGGCCGCGTGGATGTGATGCTCGGCACGATGGGTTGGACGGAGCAGCGCACCAAGATCATGGCTCTTTCCGAGCCGATCCATTATTTCAAGAATGGCATCATGCAGTCGAACAAGACCAGCTGGGACAAGCTGTCCGACCTCGAAGGCAAAAAGGTAGGGACGATAACCGGCTTCTCCTTTGTGCCGGAGCTCAAGAAGATCAACGGCTTGGAGCTGTCGCTCTACGACACGTCAGATGCCGCCGTCCGCGATCTCATTGCTGGCCGCATCGACGCCGTCATCGGCGATCCGCCGGTCGTTTCCTACGCCATCAAGCAGAATCCCGACTGGGACATGCAGTTCCGCGCCTTTACAGACAACAGCCCGGAGTTTCCGCTGCTGACCGGTCTGGGTCAGGTCGTCTACGGCCTTAACCAGGCGGACGACGACCTGCGCCAAAAGATGGATGCCGTCATCGCCGACATGTGGAAGACCTGCGAAATGAAGGAGATCGGTGCCCGCTACGGGCTTTCCGCCGACGTGTGGTTTATGCCGACAGGCGAGAATTTCCGCGCCGGGGTCGATCGTCCGGCAGACTACAAACTGCCGTCTTGCGCGGCTGGCGGCTGAGCCGACCCGTGCGGGACGAGCGTAACCATGCCTTCGTCCCGCAGCCTCGTCCAAATAACATCAAAAGGAAATGGCGATGGATGCGCTTTTGAGCGTAAACGGCCTGCGCAAGAGCTATGGCCCCGTCGAGGTGCTGAAAGGCATCGATTTCAATGTCGCCAAGGGCGAGAAGATCGTGCTGATCGGACCTTCCGGCTCCGGAAAATCTACCTGTCTTCGATGCGTGAACTTCCTCGAAAAACCGAGCGCCGGCGAAGTCTATCTCGATGGCGAACGCATCGGGGCACGCGGCGGGCGCAGCATGAACGACCGCCAGCTTGCGCCTCAGCGGGCGGAAATGGGAATGGTGTTCCAGCTCTTCAATCTGTGGCCGCATCTTTCCGTGACGGAGAACGTCGCAATCGCGGCCCGTAAAGTGCGTGGTCTTTCGGTTGCCGAGGCGCGGGAGCTTGCGGCGGAAATGCTAGCGAAGGTCCACATGACCCACCGGGCCGATGCATCGCCGCTGGAACTGTCAGGCGGACAGCAGCAGCGCGTGGCCATTGCCCGTGCGCTGGCGCAAAAGCCGAAGCTGATGCTCTTCGACGAGCCGACCTCGGCGCTTGATCCGGAACTGGTGCACGAAGTGCTGAACGTGATGGAGGAACTGGCCACCGAGGGGCGGACCATGCTGATCGTCACGCATGAAATAGCCTTCGCCCGCGACATCGCCGACAGAGTGCTGTTTCTGGATGGCGGAGTCATCGTTGAGTCCGGCACGGCGCGTGACGTCATATTGGCGAGCCTTGGCGTGCGGCTGACATCGATCACCGCGGCCATACTGGGGCTCGGGTTCATCGGCGCGGCGATCACCTGCACTATTTTTCGGTCCGGGTTCTCATCCATACCGCGCGGTCAGGCGGAAGCCGCACTGGCGGCAGGCCTGACGCCTTCGCAGATGATCGATAGCATCCTGACGCCACAGGCGATGCGGATCGCCCTGCCGGGGCTCGGAAACTATGCAGTGCAGCTTCTTAAAGATACCTCCGTTGTCTCGGCGATCGCAGCCCCCGAAATCATGTTCTTCGCCCGCTCGATGGTCACGTCGTCCTTCCAGACGACCCTCATCTATACCACCGCGGCTGTGCTCTATCTCGCGCTGAGCCTGCCGCTGATACAGGCGACGCGCTTCTTGGAAATGCGTTATGGGAGACTGAATGTATGAGCGGCTTCTTTACGCCCTATGGCGACTATGCGTCCGAGTGGACGCCGGCACTGCTGAAAGCTATGCTCAATACCGCCCTGCTTTCGGTGTCCGCCTTCGCGCTGGCCTTGGTGCTCGGACTTTTGCTTTCGCTCTGCCAGAAATCGTCTGTCGCAATGCTCCGTCACTTTGCAGCGCTTTATGTCACGGTGGTCCGAGGCGTGCCTTTGCTGGCCGTTCTCTTCCTGCTCTACTTCGGGCTGCCCGGTATCGGCATCGTATTCGATGCTTTCACGGCCGCGGTTGTGGGGCTCGCCCTTTGTTTTGCTGCCCAGATCGCCGAGCTTCTCCGCGCCGGACTGAAAGCCGTACCGTCCGGACAAAGCGAGGCTGCGCTTGCCGTGGGATTGACCCCGGCGCAGAGCTTCCGGCTGATCATCCTGCCGCAGGTCGTCCGTGTGGTGCTTGCTCCGCTGATCGTCACCTTCGTGTCGCTTCTCAAGGATTCGTCGCTCGCCTCGCTGATCACCGTGAATGAACTCGTCCTGACGGGGCGAGCGATGGCGACCGAATATTTCCTGCCGTTGCAGATCTACGTGGCTGTGGGCTTTTGCTATTTCGCGATCGCCTGGCCGTTTTCGATACTATCCCGCCGGCTCGCATTGCCCGCACGCTAATCCATCATAAGGCGATATCATGATCACCGAAACGACCGCTGCTCCCTGTGGCGCGTATGCACCTGCCGTGCTGCCGCGCAACGAGGACCGTCCCGTCATCCTTGTCACACCCGATCTGAACGAGATGCCGGATCGGTTAACCGAAACCGAATATGTGGTCAGGACAAACTATGCCGATGCGATCGCCAAGGCCGGTGGCGTTCCGCTGATCCTGCCCTATGAGGCCGCACACATCGCTGCAGCATTGGCAATTGCCGACGGGATCCTGTTGAGCGGCGCCCGTCCCGGTGCAGAAGTGGCCGATCGGCGCCGGCGTTTCGAGCGGCAGCTGGTCGAAGCGGCGTTGAAGGCCGGCAAGCCGCTTTTGGGCATATGCCACGGCATGCAGATGATCGGCGAATACCTTGGCGGCGTACTGGTTTGCGAGTTGCCGCCCGGCTCGGGGTTTCATATTCCCAGGCCCGTGCCGGATGAACTCGCGCATGAGATTGTGATCGAGCCGGACAGCAGGCTTGCCGGCTGGGCCGGTGCGGACACGATACGGGTCAACAGCCTGCATCGTCACGTCTTGTCCGGTCACGGACGTTTTCGCGTCACCGCGCGCGCGCCGGATGGGGTTATCGAAGCTTTCGAGGGGGAAACCGAGGTTTTCTGCCTCGGCGTTCAATGGCATCCCGAATACCGCCTGACGGCATTCGATGCGCAAATTCTCAAGGCGTTCGTCGATAGCGCCGAAGCCGCGGGCAGGCGACGGAACACCGGCCCGTCAAGCGGGGCCGATGCGATCCACGCGCGCCTGACAGCACTTGGCCTGCGGCTGCCTGAAGCTTCGCCCCCGCCCGGCGCCTTTGTCGGCGCCGTTCGAGCCGGGAACATCGTGACGGTTTCGGGGCAGGTGCCGCTCGTGGACGGAAGGGTCTGGCAGACCGGGCAGCTGGGATCGGGCGTCACGATCGAGGAAGGACGTGACTGCGCGCGTTTCTGCCTTCTCAATGCATTGGCCCATCTGGAGCGTGCTGCCGGCGGATTCGGCAAGGTCCGCGGTTTTGTCCGGCTGGCGGGCTATGTCGCTGCCGGCGCGGATTTCAGCCGGCACGGCGCCGTCATCGATGCAGCCTCGGAATTGCTGCGCGATCTTTTCCCCGACCGCTGGGAGCATGCAAGGCTCGCCATCGGCGTTGCATCCTTGCCGCGCGGGGTTCCCGTGGAAATCGAATTGAGCGCGCTTGTGGAAGGCGAGGCTTGAGATGATGCGGGTCGCAGTGATCGGTGCCGGGGTCGTCGGCGTGTCCTCCGCCTATCTGCTCGCCCGGGCAGGATATGACGTGACGCTCATCGATGCGGCGTCTGAGCCGGGAGGGGGAGCCAGCGCCGGCAATGCCGCCCAGCTGTCATGGGCTTATGGCGACGCGATGGCCTCTCCGGCCCTGTTTAGACATCTGCCGGCGATCGTCATGGGCCGCGATCCGGCATTCAGGATACGGTGGCAATTCGACGCGGAATTTCTGCTTTGGGGTCTTCGGTTTCTCGCCAACATGCCGTCCGGGCGATGGTGGAGCAACACCCGTGCCACCCTCGAGCTTGCCGACTTGTCCCGCCGCGAGTTCCATACGGTGCTTGCCGAAACAGGGATCGCCTTCGACTATCGGGCCGCGGGGAAACTGCATCTCTACCCGGATGCCCGGAGTTTTTCCGCGGCCGCATCTGCCGTTGCCCGAAAGACGGCCTTGGGTTTCGAGCAAACCATGCTGTCCCGTGCTGAAGCCGAGCAACTGGAGCCGGCTCTTTCAGGCTATCAGGGCGAGATTGCCGGGGCCGTTTATACGCCGGGCGACGCGCTGGGGGACGCTGCCGGCTTCTGTCGCCAGCTGACGTCGCACATGGTCCGGCAGCATCAGGTTTCTGTTCTGTTCGGCCGGACGGTCTCCGGATTTGTTTGCCGGGGTGATGCGCTTTCCGCGTTGAAATTCGCCGATCGGGAAGATCTTCCCGTCGATGCCGTTGTCGTGGCCGCCGGGCCGCAGATACGCGGTCTTGCCGCCGATCTTCCGGAGGCGCGGGCGATACGACCGGTTCGCGGCTATTCTCTGACGGTGCCCCGCAACGCTTCCGCGCCTGCAATCAGTCTCACGGATGTCCGCCGGAAGCTGGCATTCGCCTCCATCGGCGATCGATTCCGTGTCGCTGGCCTTGCCGACATCGAGAAACCGGGAGCCGGCTTCGATACGGGCCGTTTTGACGTATTGAAACATGCGGCGTTCGATGTCCTGCCATCCGTTTTCGAGAATGCAACAGATATAACGTGTTGGTCCGGTGAACGTCCGATGACGCCTTCCTCGCGCCCGATCATCGCTCCTTCGCGGCGTCTGCGCGGCGTTTACATCAATGCAGGGCACGGCATGCTGGGATGGACACTGGCGATGGGGTCTGCGCGGCGTATCGTCGACCTGATATCCGAAGCCTAGAGCCTTTCATTGTTAAACGGAAGTAGGCTGTGGTCGGTCGCGATCGGTTGCCGGCACGGTATGTGGCTCATCTCGCATCAGACAACGGCTTCACCGCCATCGACCACGAGGATCTGGCCGGTCATGTAGGATGAGCGGTCGGAGACGAGGAAGAGGATCGATTCGGCGATTTCCTCGACCTGCGCCCAGCGTCCCATAGGCACTTTCTCGCGCACATAGGCTTCGATCGCATCCCGCCCGCCCATCTGGGCGATGAAGGGGCCATTGAACGGCGTATCGACCCAACCTGGGCAAAGCGCGTTCACGCGGATGCCGAACCGCGCATAATCGCCGGCCATCTGCCGTGTCATGGCGATGACGGCATGTTTGGTGGTGGTATAGGCGATCATTTCGCGGTCGTAGAGTACGCCGGAAGAGGATGAGGTGTTGAGGACAACGCCGCGGCCTGCAGCTTTCATCGCCGGCATGGCAAAGCGGGCCGCCATGAAATGGGCGCGGACGTTGAGGCTCCACGAGAGATCGAAACCCTCGACCTCCACCTGTTCCAAATCACCGGCGATCTGCGCACCCGCGTGGTTGTGGAGAATGTCGATGCGACCATGGCGCTTCAGCACAGAGGCGATACCGGCCTCCAAGGAAATGTCGTCGGTGACGTCGAGGATCAGGCTTTCAGCACTTCCGCCGGCGTTGCGGATCAACTCCACGGTTTCGGCTGCGCCCGCAGCACTGCGGTCGGCGACGGCCACATGGGCGCCTTCGCGCGCCATGATCTGCGCACCCGCCCGGCCGATACCGGAACCGGCCCCGGTGACGATGGCGACCCGGTCTTTCAGGATCATGGTCTACTCCCCGGTCTGCGTTTTTGTTGTCTTGTCCTGCATCAGCACGCGGGCAATGAGGATGAGCAGGAGTGACGCGACCAATACCATGGTGGCGATCGCGTTGATTTCCGGCGTCACGCCGCGGCGGATCGAGGCAAAGACGTAGATCGGCAGTGTCGTCTTCGAACCGGCGACGAAGAAGGCGACGATGAAATCGTCGAACGAAAAGGTGAAGGCAAGCAGGAAGCCGGCGAGGACCGACGGCAGGATCTGCGGCAGGACGATCTGGCGGAAGGTGGTGAAGGGCGTCGCATAGAGATCGCTCGAGGCTTCGACGATATCGCGGCCGAGGCTGGCGATGCGGGCCTTGACGATCATGGTGACCAGCGCCAGCGAGAACAGGCCGTGAGCGGCGATGATCGATCCATAGCCGAGGCCAAGTTGCGGCGGCTTGTCGCCGGGCCAGATCGAGGCGAGCGCTGGGTTGAGGAAGGAAAAGACCTCGACCAGCGCCACCAGCGTGGCAATGCCTATGACGACGCCGGGAACGACGATGGCGGCAGCAAACAGCCCGTCGAAGATGGCGCGGCCGCGACTGCTCAGGCGCTGCATGCCGAGCGCTGCCATCGTGCCGAAAATGGCGGCCAGCACGGCACTGGTGAAGGCAATCATCAGGCTGTTCTGCAGGGCGGTAATCAGGAACGTGTTTCCGAGCGCCTTGCCATACCACATGGTCGAGAAGCCGGTGAACTCGCTGGCGCTGCGTCCCGCGTTGAACGAGAACAGCACGACCAGCGCGATCGGCGCATAGAGGAACAGATAGACAAAGGTGACGAGCGCGCGCATCAGACGAGATCCACCTGTCTCGAGCCGGAGACTTTCCAGGCGATCCGCATGGCGACGCTGAGCACGATCACCACGACGACAACAAGCGTCACGGCGATCGCCGAGCCGAAGGGCCAATTGCGCGACTGCAGGAAGAGATCGACCAGCGCATTGCCGATGAAGAACACCTTGCCACCGCCAAGCAGCTGCGGGATCAGATATTCGCCGAGCAGCAGGATGGTGACGAGCGCCACCCCTGTCATGACGCCGGGCAGCGACAGCGGCAAGGTAACGCCGAAGAACGTCGAGACGGGCTTTGCGCCGAGATCGGCGGAGGCTTCCAGCAGGCGGCGGTCGAGCTTTTCGAGGCTGACATAGATCGGCATGATCATGAGCGGCAGATAGCCATAGACGATGCCGAGCAGCACGGCGCCGGGCGTGTTGAGCAGACGCACGTCCTCGATGCCGATCATGCCCAGCAGATTGGGAATGCCGCGCGAGCCGAGGATGTACATCCAGGCATAGGTGCGCACGAGCAGGCTCGTCCAGAAGGGCACGACGACCAGAGAGACCAGCACCAGCCGGTATTTCGGATTGGACTTGATGGCGAGGTAGTAGGCAACGGGGTAGGCGACGATCAGGCAGAGGAAGGCACCGATCGGCGCGATCATCAGCGTGTTCCAGAAGGCTGCCGCCCGCGAGGGAAGATTGGCGAACTGGGCAAAGGTGAAGGCGGCCTGGTACCCGCCCTCCGGTGCCCGTTCGCCAAAGGCGAAGACCACCATGGCCATGAACGGCAGGACGAGAAAGACGAACAGCCACAGGCCGGCCGGCGCGACAAGCGCGGCAGTCGTCAGCTGTCGTTTTCTGTCCGGGGCGAGGGGCATGGAAGCATTGTCCTGTTGGTGCAGAAGGCTGCGATAAGGCTCGGATATGATCTCCCCGCTTGAGAGGGAGATGTCGGCTTTGCCGACAGAGGGGGTAGGCTACCTCGAGTTCGGGGCTGGCTTACCCCCTCTGTCACTTCGTGACATCTCCCCCTCAAGGGGAGATAAACTGTGGCATCAAGCCGACTTGAAGCGGGCCATAAGCTCGGCGCGCGCCGGATCCGTCAGCGTCACGGCGGCGCCGAATTCCAGCTTGGTGAGCGAAGCTTCGTCCGGGTAGACGATCTTGTTCGACGTAACGTCGGCCGGAAGCAACGCCAATACGCGGCTGTCTGTCGTCGGCGCGCCGTTGGCGATGTGTTCCTTGACAGCATTTGCCGGTGTCATCAGGTAGTCGAGCAGGGCGTAGCCGGCAGGCTTGTTGGCTGCGCTCTTCGGGATGGCGTAAAAGTCGGTCCAGATCTCGCCGCCGTCCGTACCGAGGATATAGGCGATCTCCGGCATGTCGCGGTTGAGCTGGGCGCCGTCATTGGTCCAGCACATGGTCATCCACGCATCGGTGGCGCGCATGCCCGGCTGGTAGTCGCTGTTGATGCCGTAGAGATGTGGCTTGACCTTGATCAGCAGTTCCTCGGCCTTGGCGAGTTCCTCCGGCTTGATCGAGTTGAAGGAATAGCCGAGCGAGACGAGCGCGCTGCCGATCGTGGTCAGCTGGTAGTCGTGGACCATGGCGCGGCCGTCGGCCTCGGTCATGGCGACCTCAAAGAAGTCCTTCCATGACGTGATCTTGGTCTTGATCTTGGAGGTGTTGACGGCCATGCCGGTCGTGCCCCAGTTCTTCGGCAGGGCATAGGTCTTGGCGTCGATAGCACCTTCGGAGGTAAAGCGCGCCGATTGCGAGGCCTGCGAGAAGGCCGGCAGCTTGGACATATCGAGCGGATCGATCAGGCCGAGCTTCACATAGGTCGAGATCGTGTAGTTGGTCGGGACAAAGAGGTCCCAGCCGGTGCCGCCGGCCTGCAGCTTCGCAAGCATTTCCTCGTTCGATCCGAACACATTGACCTCGACGGCAACGCCGGTCGCCGCCGTGAAGGCTTCGAAGGTTGCCGGGTCGTGGTAGTTCGGCCAGGTGGCGAGCGACATGGTCGTGCCGAGGTCTTGCGCATAGGCGGCGGAATTGAACAGGCCGGGCTGGCGGGCCAGCACCGCGGTCGCAAGTCCAAGCCCGGTGACGCCGAGGAAATGGCGGCGGGTAACCGAGCCGCGCTTCAGGCGCATCCATTCATCAGTGAGGTTTTCAGCAGTGATCGGGGCATTTTCTCTGTACCACTTTGTCATGACTGTGTTCCCTTTTTTGTCTTGACGTGTACGGCCGTTCCTCAGGCCGGAAAAACATGCACTTTGCCGGGGTCGAAGGTGAGCACGACCCGTTCGCCCGGTTCGACGAGGTCGCTTTCCTGCACGCTGCGCCGGTCGGCCGTGACGAGGAAATCGCCCAAGCCATCGACGCTGATCTGGTATTCGGCCGTGGAGCCGAGGAAGATGCGGTGGGTGACGGTGCCAGCAAGCACACCGCCGTCTCTGCCTGCCTGCCGCGCAAGCTCGATAGCTTCCGGACGCAGCGCCACGGTCGCAACGCCGGGCTTCAAGCCGGATCCGGCCGGAAGCGCCGTGCCGTTCGACAGGCGCAGCGTCGCCCCGTCAGCCTCGACCGTCGCCATGATGCGGTTGGTCTTTCCGACGAAATCGGCAACAAAGAGATCGGCGGGCTTGTCGTAGACGTCCTGCGGCTTGGCCATCTGGACGATCCGCCCAGCATTCATCACGCAGACCATGTCGCTCATCGACAGGGCCTCTTCCTGGTCATGGGTGACGAGCACGAAGGTGATGCCGAGTTCTCGCTGCAGGGTTTGAAGCTCGATCTGCATGGCCGTGCGCAGTTTCTTGTCGAGGGCCGCCAGGGGCTCGTCGAGCAGGAGCACCGACGGCTTGTTGACGATGGCGCGGGCGAGCGCCACGCGCTGCTGCTGGCCGCCGGACATTTCATGGATACGACGTTTCTCGAAGCCGCCGAGGCGGACCATCTCCAGCGCTTGGCGCGCGCGGGCGGAAATCTCGGATGACGCCAGCTTCGGCCGTGCCTGTTTCAGGCCATAGGCGACGTTCTGCTCGACATCGAAATGCGGGAAGAGCGCGTAGTGCTGGAATACCATGTTGACGGCGCGGCGGTAGGGCGGCACGCCGTTCATCTCGCGGCCGTCGATCAGCACGGTGCCTTCGCTCGGCTGCTCGAAACCGCCGATCATTCGAAGGCATGTCGTCTTGCCGCAGCCGGAGGGGCCAAGCAGCGCCACGAAGGCGCCCTTGGGCACGGTCAGGTTGATGTCCGTCACGGCGGTCACGCTGCCATAGCGCTTGGTGACCGAACGGAACTCGATGTCGTTCGCTGAAGCGGCTGTCACGTCTCAAATTCCCCGCGGCTGTTTTTCAGAATACCGGGCGATCCTGCGACTGCCCCGTTTCTCACCGTCTGTTATCAACCTATTCAAGCAGGCTGTTTGCGGTATATACCCCGAAAGAGGTATTTCAAGACGTTTGCGGCTGTGGAAGGTGTATATCTCGCAGGGAATTGCCATTCTTTTTCGCAGAATCTGGGATTACATGGGCATTGATCTGGAAGGATTGTTCAGGGCGATCGGGCCGATAATCGGTGCCGGCAACATCGGCGACGAAGAGGCGGGCGGCGTCTTCTGCGCGCTGATGCGGTCGCTGGCGACGTTTGATTATGCCGTGATCTTCGCCTACCGGGAGAAAGAGCGGCCGATCGACCTCTACAGCACCTTCACACCCGAAGAACATCTCGTCTTCGTCAGTCTCTACCAGGCCGGGCCGTTCCTGCTCGATCCATTCTATCACGCCGCCCGCGAGCCGAAGCCGGGTGTCTGGCGCATGCGCGAGCTTGCCCCGGATCGGTTTTTCTCCAGCGAATATTTCCGCAGTTACTATACGCAGACGGGGCTGGCGGAGGAAATCGGGTTCTTCATTGCAATGGAAGAGGGCATAACCGTCGTCCTGTCTTTGATGCGGCGGGAAGGTTCAGGCGTCTTCTCCGGGGCAGATTTCGCTCTTTTGAAAAAGGCCGAACCAATGGTCGCCGGTCTCGTCCATCATGCCTGGCCGGATCTCGGGCGGCGTTTCGACGTAGCACGCGCGAAGAGCATCAACGGTGGACGCAAACCGACCCATCCGGCTGCCGACCGGGTGTGGCGCAATCTCAACCTGACGGAACGGGAGGCCTCGATCATCGAACTGGTTCTACAGGGCCACTCGTCGGAATCGATCGGTCTTCGGCTCGGCATATCCACCGGAACCGTGAAGGTTCACCGCCGCAACGTTTATCGCAAGCTCGGCATTTCCTCGCAGACGCAGCTGTTGTCGATCTACCTGAAGAACCTGGGGCAGTAGGAAAACCTGTGGTCGATATGGCTTTGATCGGATGTCGGATCGCCACATAACCCGCTGAGCGAAAAAGCAGCCCTAACCTTAGCGATCCGAGGACCAAGGAAAATTCAAGAACCGGTCACGGCTTTCGAAGCAGATATTGCCGTACATCTGGAGATACTCGTCCCTTTTGCTGTCATCCGCAAAAACAGAGGCGGGATCGCCAAGATCGGTCTCGTACTGGGCGATATTGTCGGCATTCAGAAGCTTGGGAAGAATATCCATGGCCTGCGGCACGCTTTTGCCATCCAGCCAATCGGCGGCGAACGATCCGAGCGCGTAGCCGAAGATCGGAGAGGCAAGGCTGACACTGGCTTTGTAGGGACTTTGTTGGTTTTTCAGTTCGGCGACCGCATCCGGCTCGCCATCGATGCCGCCAAGAAACTGTTTCGGCGTTGCCTGGCCGGCCTCTCGCAGTGCCTTCAGAGCGCCGATCACCACCGTATCGGCTCCAAGGACAACGTCGATCTTCGGATGCGCAAGCAGGATGAGTTTCATCATTTCATAGCCGCCTTCGACATTGACGGGGCTAGGGGAAATGTCGGCGACGATCCTCACATCCGGAAGCTTTCCCAAGACATCCCGCATCGCTTTGAATCGCGGTGCCAGGAACTGGAGGCTGTCATGGGTCAGAAGGACAACATTGGCCCGCCCGTCAAGCTCCCGGACGATGTAGTCCGAAGCCGCCTGCGCAAGACGTTCGCCGGTGAGATATTGGGGCGCGTTGAGGATGGTCACTGCGGGTGGCGGAACGATGGTGCCGACATAAAGACCTTTTTCGATTGCCGCCTTGAGGGACGGTGAAAGGCCGATCGCATCGATTGGTGCGGCAACGAGTGCGCCCACTTTCGAGGCCACGGCGGCATCGACCCCTGCAACCATCTTGCCGGCATCGTCATCGGCAAGCATGATGGAGAATTTCAGGCCGCGTTTTTCTGCGGCGCGTGAAAGGCCGAACTTCACGCCCTGCATGAACTGGCGGTCATTGTCCTGAAAAAATACAAGGCTGCGATCGAGCCCGGAAGGCGGTTTGCAGCCGGCCTCCGACCTGTTGAAGGGCGGCAGCTTTACAGGTGCGGTGATCCCGTCGGCCAGAGCGTTTCCAGCGCTGCCGAACGTCCCGATCAGAGATATGAAAAGGACAGCTGGAAACAAATTTTTCTTGAACATGCGGGCCACTGCGCTCCTCCGGGCAAAAAGGCTATGCACGGAATACAGGCGTTTGGCCAGAGTGCGAACCGCTACGTTGGAAAAGAAAGGTTGGCGCTGGTGCCCGGCGAGCGGGTTACGTATTCGATCGTTGCCCCCATGCTGGACGCCATGGCACTCACGATCCGCGTGCCGAGCCCGGTCCCCTGCGCCACGCTGCCCTCGCGCCGTCCGACACCATCGTCCTCGACTTTCAGAACGCCGAAGCCATCCCCCCGCCGCGTCAGGACGACCCTGATTTCCCCTGTCTGATCGGGATAGGCATACTTATAGGCGTTCATCACCCACTCGGAGACGATAACGCCGAGATTGACGCTGGCATCCGTCTTCAGCTTCATCGGCTCAAGCGCGTGCGTAACCGCGATTGCATTGAGCGAGCCGGTTGTCGTCTTGAACTGTTCGAGAAGCCCGATCAGATATTCGTCCAGCGCGACGTCCTGCCCGTCGCCGGCTTCGTAGAGCCGCCGGTGGACCATGGCGATCGCCTGCACGCGCGTCTTCGTTTCGTCCAGCGCCTCTCTGGCGGCGTCGCTGTTCAGGGCGCGAGCCTGCAGCGAGATGAGCGAACTGACAAGCGTCAGGCTGTTGGCGACGCGGTGATTAACTTCGCTCAGGAGCACCTCCGCCCGGTCGCGCGCCGCACGCATATGCTCATTTGCAATTGCGAGTTCCGCAGTGCGCTCGGTCACCCTCTGTTCCAAGCTCTCGTTCGATCGGGCCAGAGCGCGCTGCGACATTTTCAGTTCTCGCGTGTATTTGATGACGATGTAGACGGCGCCGGCGACCAGCAGGAGCATGATCCCGCCATCGACGATCGAGACTAGCCTCAGCCAGATCGCGTTCTCCGTCTGCTCGTTCACCAGCGCCGACAGGCGATCGTCCGAAGCAAGAATGATTCCGGAAACAAAGACGTTGATCTCGTCCATCTGCAGCTTGCCGCGGTTGGTACGGATAAGTGACAGGGCATCGGCTTCCTGACGCGCCTGTTTCAAGGCGATCGTCTCGTCCATTTCGGACACTTTCTCCCGAGCAACCCGCGTCAGTTGCTCGACTGCCGGCGAGAGGTCGGGATAATCGACCAACGCAGCGGGCAGCGACGCGACAGCAGCAGCAGCCCTTTGCTTCGCCTGGTCATAGGGCGAAAGGTAGATTTCATTGTCGGTATAAAGGAAGCCCCGTTGACTGGATTCCGCCGCCTGAAACGCTGAGCGCAGGTCGACGGCAAGCGCCTTGACGTCTCTGGCCTTGAATACAGCCTCGGAAAGGCTTTGCGACCGCTCCGACAGCCATATGGACGAGCCAATCAGCGCGCATACGGCGAGAATGCCAAAAACGACGATGGCAAAGGTCGAGCTGACGAATTGGCGTGTGCTGATTGGCATGACGGACACTCATGACAGAAGATAACGCGTTCTGCGAGTCATCCGTGTCCAGTATTTTTAGGACGCCCTGCGACCACCGGTCTCTGGTGAGAGTTGAGAAAAAGGGACAAGCCGGAACCACCCTCACGGTTCTTTCCGACTCCGTCCCTTCTCAGTGCACACCGATCCTGAACAGATCGAGTTTTCCTGATGGCTCGCTGGATGACCGATGCGAATATATCCGCTGAAGCATCATACATTTTCACTCTCGGCACGAATTCCAGCGGTGTGAAATCGAAAGGTAGGCCGCTGTTGACTCGTCATATATATCTGTTAATCTGGATATATGGATGAAAACAAAACGATTGCGGCATTGGCCGCTCTTGCGCAGCCGACGCGCCTGAGGACTTTCAAGTTGCTGGTCGAGCGCGAACCCGAAGGTATCCCGGCGGGCGAACTGGCCAGACTGGTCGACGTGCCGCAGAACACCATGTCGGCACACCTTGCGACGCTCTCCCAGGCTGGATTGGTGACGGGCGAGCGGCAAAGCCGCTCGATCATCTACCGCGTCGATTTAGGGCAGTTTCGCGCCGTATTGCTTTACCTGCTGCAGGATTGTTGCGGTGGCAATGCGAGTCTTTGCGCACCATTGATTTCTGATCTAACCCCGTGCTGCGCTCCCCGGGAAAAGGCTCAGACATGTTGACACCATTCCAGGAAAGCGCCGCGACAAGATCTCTAATGTGCTGTTCTTCCAAAGGCAGAGTGACGCATGGCTTTTGATCTGAAACGCCGCCTGACGGCGGAAGCGCTGGGCACGGCCATTCTCGTCGCCACCGTCGTCGGCTCAGGCATCATGGCCGATCGCCTCTCCGACGACGTCGCGGTCTCGCTGCTCGGCAATACCATCCCGACAGGCGCGATCCTTGTCGTGCTGATCAGCATTCTCGGGCCGATTTCCGGCGCGCATTTCAATCCGGCGGTGACGATGGTGTTCGCGGCAAGGCGGGAGATCGATGCGACAGCCGCCGTGCTCTATGTCCTCGCACAGACCATCGGCGGCATTGCCGGGACGCTGATCGCACATGCGATGTTCGACCTGCCGTTGCTTCAGATCTCGGAAACGGTCCGCATGGGAACCGGCCAGTGGATCGCGGAAACGGTCGCCACGTTCGGGCTGGTGCTGACGATCCTGGCGGGGTTGCGCTTTCGCAGCGACGCCATTCCCTGGCTCGTTGGGCTCTATATCACTGCCGCCTATTGGTTCACGGCCTCGACGTCGTTCGCAAACCCCGCCGTCGCCGTGGCGCGTGCCTTCTCCAATACGTTTTCGGGCATCCGCCCGGCGGACGTTCCAGTCTTCGTCATCGCCGAGGTGATCGGCGCGCTTGTTGCCGCGGCAGTGGCCGGATGGATGCTGACCGAGCGAACCGTTTCAACGTCGCCACTATCAGTCACGGGAACCAGATGACCATGGACGTCACCATCTATCACAACCCCGAATGCGGGACTTCGCGCAACACCTTGGCGCTGATCCGCCACGCCGGCATCGAGCCGATAGTGATCGAATATCTGACCACGCCGCCAAGCCGGGAAGCGCTTGCCGAAATGATTGCCGACGCCGGTCTCTCAGTCCGCGAGGCGGTCCGGGACAAAGGAACGCCCTATGCGGCGCTCGGGCTCGACAATCCGGCGCTGTCAGATGATCAGTTGCTCGCCGCCATGCTCGAACATCCGATCCTGATCAATCGGCCCTTCGTGATCACGCCGATCGGCACCCGACTGGCGCGGCCCTCCGAAGCCGTTCTCGATATCCTGCCGGCCGATGCCTTCAAGGGACCGTTTGCCAAGGAGGACGGCGAAGCGGTTCTCGACGAGCGGGGTCGCCGCCTTGCCTGAATTTCCCGCCGCCGATGCACGCCATTTCCAGAAACCGGACGTCGAGGCACTTCGTCCGCCGTTTTCGACCCACGCGCCGCGCATCCTCATTCTCTACGGGTCGCTTCGACAGGTCTCCTATTCCCGGCTGCTTGCAGAAGAGGCGGGGCGTCTGCTGGAGCACTTCGGTGCCGAGGTCCGCTTCTTCAACCCCTCCGGACTACCGCTGCCGGACGATGCGCCCGCCAGCCATCCGAAAGTCCAGGAACTCAGAGACCTTTGCGAGTGGTCCGAAGGTCAGGTCTGGGTCAGTCCGGAACGGCATGGAACGATTACTGGCATCATGAAGTCGCAGATCGACTGGATACCGCTGGCCGTCGGTTCGATCCGACCGACGCAGGGAAAGACCCTTGCGGTCATGCAGGTGTCGGGCGGTTCTCAGTCTTTCAACGCGGTGAACGCGCTTCGCCTGCTCGGCCGCTGGATGCGGATGATCACCATCCCGAACCAGTCCTCGGTCGCCAAGGCATTTCAGGAATTCGATCCAGGCGGCCGCATGAAGCCATCCTCCTCCTATGATCGTGTGGTCGATGTTTGCGAAGAACTGGTGAAATTCACGCTGCTGACACGCGACACGTCGGGTTATCTTACAAACCGCTACAGCGAGCGCAAGGAAGACGCCGAGAGGCTGGAACAGCGGGTGAAGCTCAAATCGATCTGAATTCCTCCGGGTCGAAGCTCGCTAGCCCCGTGCCCGAAGTGCAGCGGTCAGCGCCAGCCTTGTGGCGGCAAGAGCAGGAACAGCACCGCCGAAAATGCCGATGGCGAGGCCGAGAAGACCGGATATCGTGAGGACGTCCGGCGTGACGGCGAGCTGGAATGCCATGCGGGCGTTGTTCGCACCGATGGTGCTTGCCTGCCAGCCATTGAAGATCAGCCATGACGCGAGGAGGCCGAGCATGACGCCAGTGCCCGCGAGCACAATGGCCTCCGTCCATGTGCCAAGGAAGGCGGAGAAGCGGCTGAAGCCGAGCGCGCGGACGGTGGCGATCTCTACGGTGCGGTCGGAAACAGAGCTCATCATCGTGTTGAGCGCACCGGCCGTCGCGCCAACGGCCATGAGCAAGGCGATGGGCCAGCCGAACAGGCGGATGAGGCCTGCGGTTCGCCCGGATTGCGCAGCGTAGAGATCGGCTTCGGATAGCGCGATGAGCGGTGTTTCCGGGATCGCGGCAAGTTTCTCCTGCAGAAGGTTGATCGAAAAGGGGTTGGTGAGCCGCAGTTTCAGGCTTTGCACCTCGCCCTGCCGGTCAAAGGCGGCGCGCACCGCATCAAGGTCCGCCCAAAGTTCGGATTCGAAGGCGCTGCCATGGGCGGAGAAATATCCCGTTACCGTCCAATCGACCGCACCGAGGCGAACCACCTTGCCCACGTCGAGGCCGAATTCACCGGCGAGGCGGCCTCCGACGACGATCTCGCGGGTGCCCGGCGTGAAGGCGCGCCCAACAGAAAGGCTTATGCCGTCGCGGATCAATGGACCGGTCGCATCCATGCCGCGCAGCGCCAACATGCTTGCCGCGCCATCCGCCGTCTGGCTCAGATCAATCGGCACGACAAGCTCGCGGGACAAGACGAGTTTGCCGTCGGTGTCGCGCGCGACGCCGAGGTCACCTGTCATGGCGTCGAGCGTGCGGATGACCGACGCGGGGATTTCCGAGCCTGTCTCCTGGCTGGTGCCGCCGCCGAGAACAACGGCGATCAATGGCGACCCGGCGCCTGTCAGCGCCGTCTCGAAGCCTTTTGCCATCGAAAGGAATCCTGCGAGCACACAGACAACCAGCGCGACAGACAAGCACATGGAGGCGGAAATCGCGACACGCCGCGGCAGGCTGGACAGATTGGTCCGGATCATCACGAGCGCTTGTCGGCTATGGGTGGACAGGGATATCGGCATCGGGACTACCTCGTTCTGAAAGCGTTGATGATGGGCGTCCGCATCGCGTTGAAGGCCGGCAGCGCACCCGTCGCCAGGCCAAGAACGGTGATGATTGCAAGCGCCTTTGCGAGCACCAACCCGGAAAAGACCAGCCCCAGTTCCGGACCGGCAAGCATGGTCGCCATTTTCGCCAGAACGAGGCCGAGGGAGCCGCCGATGAAAAAGACGAAAAGGCTTTCTGCGAGAATGAGCGCCGTGATGCGGAGGCGGGAGAAGCCGAGCGTCTTCAGCACGCCAATCTCGAATCTGCGTTCGCGCACGGCAAAGACCATGGTGTTGACGACGATCATCAGCAGCGTGACGAAGGCCGCGCCGACGACAAGAGTGACGATCAGGCCGATATCGGCATACTGGCGGAGGAAGGCGTCCAGGAACTGCCGTTCCGACTGCGTGCGCGTGGGCGTCGGCGAGTTGGCGAAAAGCGCATCGATTTCGGTGGCGAGCGTGCCCGAGGAAACGCCTGCGAGAGGCCGGACGACGAAAGCGTCCACCATGTCCTTGCCTCTTGCCCGGGCGGCGTTCACATAATCGTATCGGGCGATCATGAAATAGGTGTCGGTGGCGGCGTTCTCACCCTCGAAGATGCCTGATATCTCGAAGCGCCAGTCACGCGCGCCGTCCGCTCTCGGCATATTGAAGGCAGTGACCGTCACGCGCTTGCCAATGACCCAGCCTTGCGCCTCGGCCAGGGCGCGTCCAACCAGCACCTTGTCGCGGGCCTCAGCGACCGCATTGATCAAAGTTGGCGTCAGCCCGAGAGCCTTGCCGTTGACGGCCATCAGCAGGTCGGGATCTGCGGCGCTGATGGCAACGACGTTCTTTTCCACGCCGACGAAACCGCGCAGCCGCGTTACATATCCAACGGCCCCGACGTCGGGATTGGCGGCAATGCGGGACATCGCCGCCATCGGCAGAGGCTGTGTGCGACCGCTCGCACTGGTGACGCCGAGAAGGTCGTCGCTAGCGCCCGCCGCACCCTGCGTTCCGTTGACGAAGCTTTCGGTCAGGCCATAGATCAGGAAGGCGACCGCGATGGAAACCATCAGGAGCACGGTTCGCAACGGTTTTCGCCATGCATTTTTTCGGGCGAGATCGAAAAAGGTCATCAGGCAGCCCTCTTTTCTTCGACGAAATCGCCCTTATC
This sequence comes from Hyphomicrobiales bacterium, assembly GCA_900472785.1. Taxonomy (GTDB): domain Bacteria; phylum Pseudomonadota; class Alphaproteobacteria; order Rhizobiales; family Rhizobiaceae; genus Pararhizobium. The sequence continues at coordinate 242,284 of UCJH01000020.1, forward strand.
GAGATGCAGCGTACGGCAGGCGTAAAGGGCTGCCTGCGGGTCGTGGGTCACCATGACGATGGTTTTGCCCAATTCGCGATTGAGAAAGCGCAGCATGTCCAGAATCTCGTCGGCGGACTTGCGGTCGAGATCGCCGGTCGGCTCGTCGCAGAGCAGCAGGCCGGGATCCGAGACGATGGCACGGGCGATGCCGACACGCTGCTGCTGGCCGCCGGACATCAGCGCGGGATATTGTCTTTCACGCCCGGCGAGGCCAACGAGGTCGAGGACTTTTTCAACACGGATGTATCGCTCTTTGCGCGACAGGGGTTTCAGCAGCAGCGGCAACTCGATATTTTCGGCGGCTGTGAGCATGGGCAGCAGATTGTAGAATTGGAAGACGATGCCCATGTTGTGCGCCCGCCAGGCGGCCCGTGCTGCCTCGCCCATCTGGTCGAGGCAGCTGTTGCCGATCCGAAGCGTTCCGGCATCCAGACTGTCGATACCGGCCAGCATGTTGAGCAGCGTCGATTTTCCCGATCCGGACGGACCCATGACGGCAACGAAATCGCCGTCCGGGATCGCCAGATCGAGCCCGGAGAAGATCGGGATCATTTCTCCACCTATCCGGTAAGCCTTCCTCACTCCGGCAAGCGCGATATAAGGGACGATATTCTCTGTCATTGCGTTTCTCCTGTTTCATCAAGGGCGATGCGAATCCGGGCAGCCATGTTCGGACGGATGCCGTCCGGCGGATCGTCGAGCGACAGGCGCAGCGAGAGCGTGCCCTTTTCGGCAGAAGCGGTCGGCGCCAGCCGCAGGATCGAGACGGCAAAGGGCCGGTCGGGGAAACCGTCGAGCACAGCCTGTCCGCGAAGGCCGGGTTTCAGCGCGGCGATGGTGGTCTCCGCGACGTCGGCGTCGATCACGAGGCCCGTGGTATCGGTGATCGTCAGCAGGCTCTGGCTGTCGCGAACGCTGTCGATCCGCGCCAGCACCATGTCGCCGACACGGGCATCGAGGCGGGTGACGGTGCCGCTGAATGGTGCGCGAACGGTCAGTTCCGCCAACCGTTCCCGGGCTATGCGGATCGCGAGATCGGCATTTTCGACGGATTGCCGGGCTTGCGCCACGGCGTTCAACGCCCGCTCCATCCCGATGCGCGCATCGTCAAGCGTCTGCCTCGAGGTTGCCTCTCGCACGGCAAGAACCTCGGTGCGCTCCAGCAGAATGCGAGCTTGCCCAAGGTCGATATCGCGGGCAGCGCGGATCAATGCGCTTTGGGCTTTGGCAGCCTTGGCCTGTTCCAGCGCGAAACGGGCTCCGGCATCTTCCAGCGTCACCAAGTCCTGACCGGCGACGACACGATCGCCCGGCGTCACCGCGACCCGCGTGATCCTGCCTTCATATTTCGCAAAGACCGCCGTCATTCTTGGTGCTACGACGAAACCGGAGCCGGTAATCTCGCGGGTCGTGGGGCCCGGATTATGTATGGCGGATCGCTTCGCGGTTTGCTCGCGGCCGGTTTGCATCGCCGCGGCAGCATCATTTGTCGCGGGTTTCGGTTCCGACATGGCGCCAACCATCTGCAGAACCACATCCGGCCAATAGAAGACGCCGCCTGTGGTGACCATCAGTGCACAAAGGCAGATCGGCAGGGTAAGACGCCGCAGCATCGGCTTCGACATCTCGATCTCATGGGAGACGACCTCAAGCGAAAGCGACTTGAGCGTCTCGGCGCGTTTGCGGTTATGCTCTGCGGTGATGTCGAAATGTGTGTTCATGCCGGTCATCATGTCCGGCGAGGGGAAAACCGAGACCTGAAACGCGCTATCGGTCGTGCTTGATCGCGATTCGGGACGCCGTGGCCTTCCGTTCGCGCCATTCGAGCGGCGACATGTCGGTGACGCGACGGAATTCGCGGTTGAAATTCGACTTGGTCTGGAAGCCCGCGTCAAACATGATTTCGGTCACTGTCCTGTCGGTCTCGGCGAGAAGCGCGCAAGCTTCGGCGATCCGGTACTCATTGACGTATTGCGAAACGTTCTTGCCCGTCGCCCGGTTGATCGCCGTGGAAATCTGTCGGGCCGGAATGCCAAGCTTGCGTGCGAGCCGGTCGAGGTTGAGCTCGACATCGCGGTAAGCACGCCTGGTCGTCATTAATGCTTCGACGGCTGACAGGGTTTCCCTGTCGCCACCCGTCTCGGACGGGATTGCCGCTTCGAGCGTTTCCGGCGCCGCATGGCTTCTGCTTGCCGTCGCCGCAGCGATCGACAGGATGATCAGCAAGGCAAGGTTGCCGATCGCAATCAGCGGCGGGACATATTTTCCCTGCATCCAGGTCAAATCGAAAAACACGAACGTATCGATGGCCGCCGAGAACAGCAGGGCAAAAGCGGCAAATAGGATGGCGCGATAGGCCGGGGCTGCCTCTTCAAACGGCGCGAAGCGCAGCGCATCCGTACCCGGCACCATCAGCAACAGGATCGCAATCGCGTAAAGAACGAAGATCGCGATGAGAGCGCCATCAATGGCGCTCCGCCACGACGTCGCCAGCAGGAATATGATGACGAGAGCCGGTCCAAGATGAAGAGCAAGACGCCATAACGTGGGTTGGCCGTTTTTTCGCACGAGCGCCATCACGCCCGCATAGGCCAGCGGCGGTACGGTGGCGGCGCCCACCGGCGCAAGATACATGACCTCCTTCACCCCATATCCCCAGCGCAGGCCGGAAAGCACAGAAAGAAAAGCACTGACAAGGATCAGCGCTAGAAACGGCCGGTTCGCCGGTCGCTCGTCGTCCTGCCATATGGCCACGGCGAAAAGAATGACCAGCAGGATGGCGACGACGAAGGGGAGCGGGACGAACGGCATGGAAATCCGGTACAGGAAGTGAGAAACGCAGTCTTTGCCATCCTAACGCGCAGCACGATCTTGCGCGACCTGTATCATGTTTGAGGTCTCACACCGTCTTGTCTTCGGCTGAGCGCCAGGTTCGGACGATGGTTCCGGTCGGGCAAATTGCAGATGAAAGTCAGATGCCTGTGGATTGTGCGGTTGTCATTGGTGGCGCTGGCATAAACCGCGCACCTGATTTATCCTGTACCCAATGGATTCGCTCAAAACTGTTACAGAAACGGCGTCGATCTGGTCGACCAGCCTCCCGAGTTGGGTCTTGCGCAGCGGCCGCGAAATCAACGAATCCGACGCGGCCTTTGCTGCCGGCAGCGCTTTGAAATCGCTTGACGATCTCATTCGTTCCGAACCTCCGTGGTTCGGTTGCTGGCGCGATCGTCTCGCCCTCAAATCCGCGACTATCGCCGCCAGAATGACCGGCCGCAAAGATGAGGAATATGCCCTGCGCGATGCCGTGCTGCTGACGGCGCCGGGTGACGATCCGGGGCCTGGCGGAAAGCTGTTTCTGGCCACGCGAATGTTCACGCGCCACTCCGGCCCAATTACTACATCGTTCGTCCGGGAGACCGCCGGTCTCTTCGACCTTCGATGGGACGATCACCTTGCCGCTATTCCGGATCTCGCCGATTTTGCGATCCAGTCCCGTCGAGCAGCGCCGTTTGCCATGGCGGATCTGATTGCGGCGGTTTCTGCTGTTCGCCCGGACGCCGAGGTGCTCGCCATGGGGCTGGCCGATGTCGTGATGGCCCGAAAGCTGAAATGGCAAAAGCCCGTGCCCCTGCTGCTGCCCGAACGCTATGGACCGGCTTTCCGCTCGACGGGCGGGAGAGGGCGGGTGCTGTCGGGCGAACCAGCCTTTCCGCGCGCCATCTGCCTCGCCCTGGTCGACGCCGTCGGCGCAGCCCTTCGTTCAGCAG
>UCJH01000027.1 GCA_900472785.1 Hyphomicrobiales bacterium
CCCCCGCCACCGCCGCCGCCGGAGAAGCCGCCGTCCGAGGAGAAACCGGAGGATGAACTGCTGGGTGGCGCTGGCAGCGAGGCTGTCATGGTGTCGGCCATCGAGCCGGCAAAACCGCCGATGCGGTCGCCGAAGGCGCCTGTACCGAAGGACTGGCCGCTGTACCAGCCCGGTTGATAGGCGGCCGCGCCTGCAGCGGCGGCCCCTGCGGTAGCGGCAAGCAGCCAGCGGTCGAAGGTCTGCGACCAGGGTTTTTCGACCCCTAGCGCCACCGCATAGGGCAGCAGCCTTTCAAAATGCTGCGGCGACATCTGCGGCGCGCCGGCCATGTTCATGCGGTCCTTTTCGGCCAGCGTCAGATATTGCCGCAGCCCGTCGATGCCATCCATCATCTTCGACCCGAGCGGCGTCGGCGCGCCCATCAGGTAGAAAAACAGGAGATTGAGCAGCACGATGCCGCCGACGGCGATCAGGAGCGGAACCTGATGGGCTTCAAGCGCGGTGGCGACGATCGCTGCAAACAGGGTAAGGATGCCGGAGAGCAGCATGAAGCCGAAGAATGCCGCCATCAGCACGGCGACGATGCGTGAAAACAGGCTGCCGCGCCGCAAGACCATGCGGCCGATGCCCACGGCAAAAAGCGTGGCGACGACCGAGGCGAATACCGGCAACATCACAACCATGACGATCATCTCATCGAGCGAGCCGAACACCAGAATGGCCAGCAAGAACAGCACCGAAAGCGCGATGCCACCGACCACATAGGCGACATTGGCATGGTAATATTTATTGCGGTGTTCCTTTTCCATGGCCGAACGGAAATCCGCACCGACCTTCTTGACCGCCTCCCCGTTCGCCTTGTCGATGGTCAGAACGCCGCCGCCGGCATGGACAGCCTTCATCAGCGTCATTTCGCCGGTTGGCAGCGATCCCGGCAGGTCCTTTGCCGTCGATCGCAAAACCAGCGATGTCTTCAGGTCCTCGAGACGTATATAGCCGCCGACCGCGAGATTGAGGGCCGCGGCAGACAGGGCCGTCCAGCCCTGCCCGGAGAAGCCCCTGTTGTCGATATAGTTGGCGAGCGCCGGCGATATGCCGTCCGGCGAATCCCAACGGGGCACAATGACGCCACGGGCGGGGTCGCGGCCGACCTTCCACCACATGCGGGAATAATAGAGCCCAACGACGACGAGACAGGCGATCGCCAGCGTCGGCGCCAGATGATCGCGGAACCACCAGAGTTTTTCCTGCGAGACCGACGGCGGATCGATGCTGCCCTTCTGCATCTTCACCGCGATCGTCAGCCCTTCGCCCGGCTCCAGACGTCGGGTGGTGGTGAAAACCAGCCTGTCGCCATCCTCCACGGCACGGGCGTTCTTGTCGGTCGCGCCGTGGCCACCGGTGAAAACGTCCAGCGCCTGCGCTTTCACCCCTTCCGGGAGGGTGACGGTTGCCGACGCTTCCTCGATCGGAAAGTCCCATTCTGTGCCGGTAACATTCCAGTAAAGCTCATCGTGATCGTCAAAGAAGCGGATCTGGCGCCCGGTCTCATAGGTCAGTTCGAAGGTATGTTCGCCGTCGGCGAGAAAGACATCGGCGTCGCCCGTGTAGATGCGAACGCCGCCGTTGATCGCCTCCGTTCGATGCGGCTCGTCGGCGCCATCGCGCGTGACGGAGATCACGTTGAAATCGACCTTGACGATACGACCGCCGGCATCGCGAAAGGTGAGCGGAAAATCCCGATAGATGCCGCGCTTGATCCGGTTGCCCTCCACCGTCGCAACGATGGTTTCCGTGACGGTCAGCACGCCGGTTTTCGCGACGGCGATATCGGAACGATAGGAGGTAAAAACCTCTTCCGCCCGCGCCGCGCCGGCACAAGCAAAGAGCATGAGGATAATGCCGAACAGGCCAAGGAGACGGTTCATGCGATCAATCCCTTCAGCTCTTGTCCTTGCTTCATTCCGTCAGGTTTTCCAGCTCGCTTTTCAAGGCTTGTCGCCGGTAAACTTGACGCCGAGCGAGGCGAGTTCGTCCCAGTAGCGCGGATAGGTCTTTCCGACGCAGGCCGGATCGAGAATGGTGATGCCGCCGATCTTCAATCCCGCCAGCGCAAAGCTCATGGCGATGCGATGGTCCGCGAAGGTATCGATATCCGTCGGCAGCGTCTGGCCGGCCAGCCCCGGATCGGAGGCAATGACGAGATCGTCGCCCTCCTCGACCGCAAGGCCCGGACGGATGTTCGTCAGGCCCGTGGAGAGCGCCCGGATGCGGTCGCATTCCTTGACCCGCAGGTTCTCGATACCGACGAAGCGCACCGGCGTCTCGTTGAAGGCGGCAAGCACGGCAAGCGTCGGCACGGCATCCTGCATCTGCGATCCATCGATGACGGCGGGCATATGCGGAAAGCTGGCAATCACCGCATGGGCCTTGGCATCCGGCTGGGAGAACGCATCTGCCGCAACGCCGAGGTCGATCCTGCCACCTGTCAGCACTTCCGCAGCCCAGAGATAGGTGGCTGCCGAGGCGTCCGGCTCAATGAGGTAGTCGGTCGCCGTGTAGCCGGTCGGAGCGACCTGCCAGACGGAGGAATTCGCCTGCGTCACCCTTGCGCCGAAAGCCTGCATGGCAGCGACCGTCAGGTCGATATAACCGCGCGCGCCGATATCGTCGCCGGCAAGCTCGATGCTGATCGGCCGCGAGCCGCCTGCGGCCGCCATCAACAGCGCCGAAACATACTGGCTGGAAAGGCCGGCATCGATCGTCACGTGATCGCCTGCAAAATCGCCGGTGCCCGAAATGGTCACCGGCGGGCAGCCCGTCTCGGCTTCGACCGTCACGCCAAGCGAACGCAGTGCGGCCACCAGCGGCGCGATCGGCCGCTTGCGCATGTGCTGGTCGCCATCGACGACGACGGTGCCACCGACCAGGGCTGCGGCCGCCGTCAGGAAGCGCGTCGCGGTACCGGCATTGCCGAGGAACAGCGGCTGTTCCGGGGCCAAAAGCCGGCCTGTACCGGTGACGATGAAGGTCGTGTCGTCCGGTTCGGAAATCTCCACGCCCATGGCCCGCAATGCGTCGGCCATATAGCGCGTGTCGTCGCTTTTCAGCGCACCGGTGAGACGGCTCGTGCCCTTGGCGAGGCCGGCCAGAAGCAGCGCCCGGTTGGTGATCGACTTGGAGCCGGGCGGACTGACGCGGCCCTGAAGCGGCTGGTCCGGCGGGAGGATCGTCAATTTCTGGTCTGCAATGCCCGTGGTCATATGATGCCTTCAGCACGACCTCTGCCTGCCGTGCATGTTCTACCGTTGATGGACAGCCGTCTACGACGGAATGGCGGTTGGGGCTAGATCAAAACTTCACGGCCGGCACGGCGCGGTCGGCTTCATTGGTGATTTCGAAATAGGCGGCCTTGGAAAAGCCGAAGGGCGCGGCGATCAGATTGGATGGAAAGCTCTCGACCTTGACGTTCAGGTCGCGGGCCGCACCGTTATAATAGCGCCGGGCCATCTGCACTTCGCTTTCGATACCCTCCAGAGATTGTTGGAGCTCGGAAAAATTCTGGTTGGCCTTAAGATCCGGATAGGCCTCGGCGAGCGCGAACACCTTGCCCAATGCTTGGGAAAGCAGGCCCTCCGTAGCCGCCCGTCCGGCAACGTCGCCGCCGGGCACGGACTGGGCCCGATTGCGCAGGTTGACGATTTCCTCGAGCGTGCCCTTTTCATGGGCGGCATACCCCTTGACCGTCTCGATCAGGTTGGGGATGAGATCGGCGCGGCGCTTGAGCTGAACGTCGATGCCGGACCAGGCTTCCTCCTTCACCTGCCGCGCCTTCACCAGGCTGTTGTAGACGAAAATCAGGTACCCGATCACGACGGCGCCGATAGCCAGACCAATCATCAAAAATCTCCCAAAACCCAAATTCCAGCATCAAGAACGCGGCTGCGGCACACGCTGTAGCACATCGGACTTACGCACGCATCTGCCGCGAAATTCGATCCCCGGCACCTGCAAAACCGCGGGAACCGGTGTTCCCCGCGGAACCGCGCGACAGCGGCCGATCGGCGATAGTCGGGTCATCAAAGCAACCCGAACCGACAAAGATCAAACCGATGAAAATCCTTGCAACCCTGGTCAACGTTATCGCCTTCACGGCTCTCTTCGTTGCCTATTCCGCCGGTGGTTCGATCGAAAAGCCGACCGGCGTTCGCCGCGCACTCCAAACCTATGCCGGCCAGCTTTCGACCGGTGCTTTCCCGACCCTGAAGCCTGTCTGGCAGATCGGCGTCGATGCAAGCGACCTGATCTGATCTGCGCGCACGAAACTCTTAACCGCGGGTAAACGAATAAGGCCTTCGGCGCGGTCCATCGCTAATCTTACCTAAGCAGGGGTCGCGATTCCGGTACAGCGGCAGCGAAGCTATTCTTTCCTCACGTTTTTCGTTTGCCGCGGTCGATGTTGGACCGGAGTTCGGTGGCATGAAAGCCGCTTGCAAACCAGCAGAAAACCCGAGTGCGAGACGCTCCCATGACTGTTACTCTGATCAACATCCTGGCCTTTACCGCGCTTTTCATTTTCCACGTGACGGCGATGCCGGCACAGCGGCCCGTGGGGCTGCGTCGTGCGCTGCAGACCTATTCCGGGCAACTCCCCACCGGCGGCAAAATACCCAAACCGGTCTGGCAGATCGGCGTCGAGGCAAGCGATACATTCTGATGCGCTCCTCGATCGACCGCAGAACGCATTTTAGACTTTACGCTTTGCCACAGGCTGCTGGAAAAATGCGCCGCGTTCAACGTCCGCGGCAAATTCCGGGGTTTTCTAGTTAGAACTGGCGATTGCGATAATACAGGCAAGGCGTATCCTTTTGCCATGTTCTGAGCATCATGCGGCCATGTAAGGCCGCCACCACTGCCATGAAGGCCGCTTCGAAACCTAAGGCGAGATGCAGGCAATTGCCTCGCCAAACATTCGTGAAGTGCGAACATTGAAACATGACCATCATCTCCATGATCAGCCTCTCGGCACTGGTGCTCGTCTGCGCGAGCCACATGGCGGCAATGCGGGCGCAGAAGCACGAACGGCGCCAGAAGAGCCTGGTCCCGGTCCGCGTCAACCGTCCGGGCTACCGCTGACGGCCATGCGGCCGTCCGTGCTTGGCGGACTGCAGCATGCCGAGCCATTGTTCGGCCTTTCACGCAGGCTCGGCCGCGCGTGGTGCTGAACGGGAACAGGGTGTTTGCGTATCTGGGCGCCCTGTTCCAATTTAGAACTTCAAGCACAAAAAAGCCGGCGGAATTTCAGGTGTCCTGAAGTGACGCCGGCGACAACCGGAGAAGCGGCCGACAGGGAGCCGCCTTACTCCGGGGTCTTTTTAAGCAGCCCGCTCGGCGAGGTTCACACCGCCGGCATCGGTCAGCAAAAATGCCTCGCCACAGGCCTTGGCGAGCGTGCGGACGCGCAGGATGTAGCTCTGGCGTTCCGTTACGGAAATCACGCCCCGTGCATCCAGAAGATTGAAGACGTGACTGGCCTTGATGCACTGGTCGTAAGCCGGGAAAACGCATTTGTGCAGCGTGGCGTTCGTTTCCGGCTGCGGGGCGCCAGCGGCAAGCAGCGCCAGACATTCCGTTTCCGCATCGATGAAATGCTGGTGCAGCATCGACGTGTTGGCATATTCGAAATTGTGTCGTGAATATTCCTGCTCGGCCTGCAGGAACACATCTCCATAGCTGATCTTGTCGGCGCCTTCGCGGCCGTTGAAGTTCAAGTCGTAGACATTGTCGACGCCCTGGACATACATGGCCAGACGCTCGAGACCATAGGTCAGTTCGCCGGAGACCGGCGAGCATTCGAGGCCGCAGACCTGCTGGAAATAGGTGAACTGCGAGACTTCCATGCCATCGCACCAGCATTCCCAGCCGAGACCCCAGGCGCCGAGCGTCGGGCTTTCCCAGTCATCCTCGACAAAACGGATGTCGTGCAGCAGTGGATCAAGGCCGATCGCTTCCAGCGAGCCGAGATAAAGCTCCTGCAGGTTCGAAGGGTTCGGCTTCAGGATGACCTGGTACTGATAGTAATGCTGCAGCCGGTTCGGGTTTTCGCCGTAGCGGCCGTCCGTCGGGCGGCGCGACGGCTGCACATAGGCAGCGCGCCACGGCTTCGGTCCGAGCGCCCGCAGCGTCGTTGCCGGATGGAACGTGCCGGCGCCGACTTCCATATCGTAGGGCTGCAGCACCGCGCAGCCCTTGTCGGCCCAGTAGGCATGCAACGTCAGGATCAGCGCCTGGAAGGAACGCTTCGGGTTCATGTGATCCGGCAGGGCGACAGGTGTCATGGCATCAGTCCAGCTTGAAATGTGTCGGCTGTCTGGTGCCATGGGAGGTCGGAGGGGTCAAGAGGCGTACAAAGCTGGTCAAATATAAGTCTCGCGGCCGATCCGCTTATTGCAGCCTCGTTGCAGACAATTCTCTCATTGTGATAGGCTTCCAATGAAGCAGGGGATCGGTGCATGACCGTTAAGATCGCTATCGAACTGGATGACACCCACCGTGAATTCGCGGATAAGATGGTGGCGGACGGCTTTTATCCAAGCGTGTCCAGCGTCATTCAGGCCGGTATCGAGCAGATGATGCAGAACGACGCGACTCCGACCGATGCGTTGGCAGGGATGGCGGACGAAATCCGGCGGCGGATGGAATTACCGAGAGACCAATGGATCCCTCTGGAAGGCGATACATTGTTCGGCGACTTACGCGCCCTTATCCGTGCCAAAAAGGCCGAGAGACAGAATGAGCTATAGGGTCGTTCGCCACCCTCTTGTCCGAGATGATCTTTCCGCGATAACTGTTTTCATCGGCGAGTACGCGGGATTCGATATCGCCGAAGGAAAATCGACGCGATCTAAACCACCTTGCTGTCCTTGAGCGACTTCCCGAATATCGGCGCGGTCCGAAACGAAATACGTCCCGGGATGCGCATCATTCCTGCGGCGGGTAAGGCGGTTATCTGTTTTACCGTCGCGGATGATCGGCGCGAAGTCTATGTCGTTTGCGTCAGTTATGGCGGAGCGGATTGGGAAGCTCGGGTAAAGGAACGCCAGTAGCATTCTTTTTGCGTCTCGCATTGGCGTCGTCCCGATCGAATTTCCAAGCGGCTGGAAGCTCCAGCTGTAATTTTTGGATTTTTCCAAGGCCACAGCCGTTGCTGCGACATGTCCATTTGCTTCACTCCAGCTTCTTCAGCCTGTACTCGCCAGTCTCCGGATCCTTGACGAGGGTGCCCTGCGTGCCGGTTTCCTGCTGGCGACGGGCTTCTTGGCGGCGGCGGGTGAGCTTTTCGGCATCGGCCACGAATTTGCGGTAGCCGAGCCAGGCGGCACCGGCAAACAGCATGAGGAAAAGGATTTGCATGGTGTCCCCCCGATCTCCTTTATAGGCCTATAGTCCGAAGCGGCCCCACAATGCCTTTTCTTCCGCAACATCCGCAAGTCCGGAGATCGCCGATGCGGTGATCCGCTCGGCCATCTCGCCGGCAATCGATGCACCCGGCTGCCGGCGGCCCAACAAGCTGCGGGAGGCGGAAATCAGCTGCAGCGTCGTCTTCTCGCCGAAGCGCGTCTTCAACACGCCGCGCATGTCGCCCAAGCCGTCGATGAGACCGAGGTCCTTGGCCCGGTTTCCCGTCCAGAACAGGCCGGAGAAAATATCAGGATTGTCGGCCAGCAGATGGCCGCGGCGCGCCTTGACCATGCCGATGAAGATCTCGTGGATTTCGAGCTGAAGGCCTTTCAGGAACTCGATGTCTTTTTCCTTCTCAGGCTGGAACGGATCAAGGATCACCTTGTTCTGTCCGGCCGTGTAGACGCGTCGCTCCACGCCGATTTTTTTCAGGAGTTCCGGAAAACCGAAGCCGCCGGAGACGACGCCGATGGAGCCGACGATCGAGGTCGGATCGGCGATGATCTCGTCGCCGGCCAGCGCGATCATATAGCCGCCGGACGCCGCGACATCCTCGACGAAGATGATGACGCGCTTGTTCTTTTCCTCCGCCAGATCGCGAATGCGCTGGTAGATGAGGCGCGACTGCACCGGCGAGCCGCCGGGGGAATTGATGGAAATGGCAACCGCCGGCGCATCCTTGATCGAGAAGGCCTTTTCGAGAACCGGGGCGGCACTTGCGAGATTGAGCGATGGTCGGAACTGGCCGCCGCCGGCCATGATCGTTCCATGCAGCCGGACAACCGGGATCGTGACACCGTCCTTGCGAAAACGCTTCGGCATCAGTTTCTTGAAAAATCCGGCCATCTGATCTCCTGCTGGGCTTCAACCGTCGAGCACCGGATGTATGCACTGCACCGCCAAACGCAATGGCCACCCCGGAAATTCATTTGCGGCGGTAGGCCGCCCGTCCGTTGTTTAGGTCATCGACGAAAGCCGAGAACTTGTGGCTTTCGGTTTCATGCATAGTCAGAGGCGCGCGCAGGACGAGGCGCGCCCGGCTCTGCTTGATCGCAGTCAGGAGGATCCGGACGGCGTTCTCGCCCGGTCGCGGATGCAGCGGCGTGATTTCGATGCCGCCGAACCTTCGGCCGCAGGCAGCGATGATATCGACGATCGATTCCGGCCGCGCGATCAAGGACATCTGCCCACCGGGCTTGAGGATGGCGCCTGCCGTCCGGATCCAGGTTTCGAAAAGACCGTCCACCATAGCATGCGCTTCCGCCTTCAAGGCGTCAGGCGTCTTGCGGTCCGAGCCATCATTGAAGGGCGGGTTCATGATCACGTGATCGAAGCTGTCGTCTCGAAGACCGGCGCTGACGCGCGCCCTGCCGATCAGCCCGACATCGGCCTCCAGCATCGAAACCCGCGCGGAGAGAGCCTGATTCTCGGCAAGCGCAATGCTCCTGCGCGCAAATTCCGCCATCAGCGGCGAGCGCTCGACCAGCAGCACCGTGGCATCTTCCAGCCGAGAGGCGACCGCCATTCCGGCGGCACCCGCGCCGGCACCCAGATCAGCGACCCTGCACGGCTTGACCGCCGCAACCAGCGAGGCAAGCAGCATCGCATCCATGCCGGAGCGATGCCCCTGCCCCAGCGGCTGCACGAGGTGGAACCGGCCACGGTGGAAACTGTCGATGGTTTCGGTCACAGTCGTCGTCATGCGGTGACGCTCTCGCAACGACCGAGAGCCAGCCAAAAGCAATTCATACGCCGTCAAACCTCCCGAAGTTCCGATTCGAGACCCGCGTCGACAAGGATGCGCCGGGCCTCGACGGCGTCATCCTCGGCAACGAGAAAGCGACGCGGCAGGAGGCCGAGCGAGCCTTCGAGAATACTCATGCCCTGATCGGCGATGAGGCAGGGGATGCCCGCATCGTTCATCAGACTTTCAGCAAAGGACAGGACGACAACGTCGTTGGTGCGGATCAATTCCTTCATTTCGTATGGTTTTCCTGCCTTAATTTAAGCAATCGGGACAATTCGCCTCTTGCCGCCACCAGCCCCCCTTTCTATTGTCGAACCCGAAATGGAACAGGAGTGCCTTGCGTTGGGCGTAGTGATACCGCTGGAAGACGGCAAAAACAAACAGGCATCGGTCAAGCCGCTCGTCGATCTGACCAAGGCGGACATGGAGCGGGTCAACCAGCTCATCCTGTCGAAAGCCGGCTCCGACGTTCAGATGATTCCGGAAGTGGCCAATCACCTGATTTCGTCGGGCGGCAAGCGCCTGCGCCCGATGCTGACGCTCGCTTCCGCCTCGATGTTCGGCTTTACCGGCGATGCCCATATCAAGCTGGCGACCAGCGTCGAATTCATGCACACCGCGACCTTGCTTCACGACGACGTCGTCGATGAAAGCGACCTGCGCCGCGGCAAGTCGACCGCGCGGATGATCTGGGGCAACCAGGCAAGCGTGCTGGTCGGCGATTTCCTGCTCGGGCAGGCTTTCCGCATGATGGTCGACGTCGGCTCGCTCGATGCGCTGGACGTGCTGTCCACCGCCGCCTCGGTGATCGCCGAAGGCGAAGTGCTGCAGCTTTCCGTTGCCAAGAACATGGAAACCACGGAGGACGACTATCTCTCGGTCATCCGCGCCAAGACCGCAGCGCTGTTCGCCGCTGCCGCCGAGGTCGGCCCGATCGTCGCCAAGACCGACAAGGCCAGCCGCAACGCCTTGAAATCCTACGGCATGAATCTCGGCCTCGCCTTCCAGCTGGTCGATGACGTGCTCGACTATGGTGGCAAGGCCGCCGATCTCGGCAAGAACACCGGCGACGATTTCCGCGAGGGCAAGATCACCCTGCCGGTCATCCTGTCCTATCGCCGCGGCACGCAGGAGGAGCGCGTTTTTTGGCGCGATGCCATCGAAGCCGGCAATTCCACCGATCAGAATCTTGAAAAGGCGCTGGGCCTGATCACCCGCTATGGCGGCCTGACGGACACCATCGCACGCGCCCAGCACTACGGCACGATCGCCCGCGACGCACTGGCGCCGCTGCCGGCGTCGCCATGGAAATCGGCGCTGCTCGAAGTCATCGATTTCTGCATCGACCGGGTCAGCTGATCACGCTCTCGCGAGCCGGCTCGACGGATCGAGGATTTTCTTGCCGCAATGCGCCAAAAAAGCCATTCTGTTCGCCAACACTTAAGTCCAGTTGATTTGGACTGATTCCAGTTGGGACCGGCAGAGGCGCGGCAGCGTCCATCTGCAACGAAAGGCTTGTTATGCGGCAAAAACACATTCTTCGCCTCCTGTGCGGCGCGGCTCTGCTGGCCTTGGCCTCTTTTTCGGCCACCTCGCAAGGCTTTGCCGAAGACAAGCCGGCGGTCGAGGAAAGCAAGCCCTTCGATATCAATTCGATCAACAGCTTCTCCGGCGCATTTCTTGCCGCCCGAACAGCCGATGTCGATCATGACCTCGAAACCGCGACGAAACTTTACCGGACGGCGCTGGAATTCGAGCCGGACAATGTCGATGTCAAGCAGCGCCTGATGATCACGCTGTTGATGAACGGCAATCTTCAGGAGGGCGTGAAGCTCGCCGAGGAGCTGAAATCCGACGGTTCCGTCGAGCGGATCACCACCATTGCCCGCGCCGTAGAGGCCATCCGCAAGGGCGAATACCGCTCGGCGCAGAAAATTCTCAACTACAAAGGTCCGAACGATCTCGACCGCCTGATGAACAACCTTCTGCTCAGCTGGGCGAAGGCCGGCGACGGAAACCCCAAGGAGGCGATCGCGGCGATCGATGCCATGGAAGGGCCGGAGTGGTTCGCGATCTTCAAGAACTACCATGCAGGCACGATTGCGCTCGCAGCCGGCGATAAAGCCACCGCACGCGCGCGCCTCAACGATGCCGTGCTTGATCGCAATGGCGGTGCAGCGGCCCCCGACACATTCATGCGCTCCGTGATGGCTCTAGCCCGCCTCGAGGCCCGGGACGGTAACAAGCAGAAAGCACTCGACACGATCGCTGCAGGCGAAAACCTCGTCAACAACTACACGCCGCTCGAGGCGCTCCGCAAAAGCATCGAGGACGGCAAGCCGCAGGAACAGCAAGTCCGCAATGCCACGCAGGGTGCTTCGGCCGTGCTGTTTTCGATTGGCGCCGCGCTCAACCGTGATGGTGCCGAAGACATCGTTTCCTTGTATCTGCAATCGGCACGGGCGCTGGATCCCGACAGCGCCGATATCCTCGTCATGCTCGGCGGCATCGCCGAAAACCTGAAGAAGACCGACCGCGCCATCGCCCTTTACCGGAGCGTGCCGGAAAACTCGCCGATGCGCCGTCTCTCGGAACTGCAGCTGGGCTTGAGCCTCGCCGCCGTCGGCAAGGTGGACGAGGCCAAAAAGCATCTGAAGGGCCTGATCGCGCTCGATCCCAAGGATATCCGCAGCTATCTCGCCTATGGCAGCGTGCTGTCGGATGCCAAGGACTACAAGGAAATGGCCGTGATCTACGATCAGGCCGTGGATGCGATCGGCCCTGTGCCGAAGCGCAGCGACTGGACGATCTTCTTCCAACGCGGCATCGCCTATGAACGCCTGAAGGTCTGGGACAAGGCGGAACCCAGCTTCCGCAAGGCGCTGGAACTCAACCCCGACCAGCCGCAGGTCCTGAACTATCTCGGCTATTCCTGGGTCGACATGAATACCAATCTGGAAGAAGGCCTCGGCATGATCCGCAAGGCCGTCGACCTGAAGCCGGATGACGGCTACATCGTCGATTCGCTCGGCTGGGCCTATTTCCGTCTCAACCGATTCGACGACGCCGTGGTCGAACTGGAGCGCGCCGCCGAGCTGATGGCCGGCGATGCGACGATCAACGACCATCTGGGCGATGCCTATTGGCGGGTCGGTCGCAAGCTGGAGGCCGTGTTCCAATGGAACCAGACGCTGGCGCTAAAGCCGGAAGAAGCTGAAATTCCGAAGATCAAGGCGAAGATCGAAAACGGCTTGCCGCCGCTTTCCGAAAAGGTTCCGGCTGCCGCCGATGCGACCAAGGAAACCAAGCCGAAAGAGGCCGGGCCGGACGCAACCGTTCCGGGCAAGAAATCCTGATCGTCATCCGCCATGACGACAGACAGCGGACTGGACGGCTTTGCGCTGACGCGCACGGCGCCTGCAAAGATCAATCTGGCGCTGCATGTCGTCGGCCAGCGGCCTGACGGGCATCACCTGCTGGAAAGCATCGTGACCTTTGCCGATGTGGGAGACCGCATCGGCATTTCACCTGCTTTCGAAGATCGGTTCACCGTATCCGGGCCATTTTCCGACGACGTGCCGATTTCCGATGACAATCTGGTGCTGCGTGCCCGCGATCTCCTGCGAGCCCATCAGGTTGAACGGGCACTTCCTGCGTCGCCGGTTCATATCCACCTGGAAAAGAACCTCCCGGTCGCATCCGGCATCGGCGGCGGCTCGGCGGATGCCGCGGCAACCCTGCACGGACTGATGAGGTTGTGGAATGCCGGACCGACCCCGGACGAGCGCCAGGCGATCGCCTTGAAACTGGGTGCCGACGTGCCGATGTGCCTTGAAGGCAGACCGCTGATCGCCCGCGGCATCGGCGAAAATCTAGACGGGATCGAGACGATCCCGGCTTTTCCGATGCTGCTCGTCAATCCGCGGATGGCGGTATCGACGCCGGTGATTTTCCGCACGCTCGTCAACAAGTCCAACCCGCCCCTGCCCTCGATCGCCGATGCTGCAACGGCAGCGGACTGGATCGCGGCGATGCGGACGATGCGCAATGACCTGGAGCCGCCAGCCCGCAGCATCGAGCCGACGATCGCGGCGGTTTCCGATGCACTCTCCGACACAGGGGCAAGCCTCGTGCGCATGTCGGGATCCGGCGCCACCTGCTTTGCCATCTATGCGAATGATGCGGAGCGCGATGCGGCAGCCGATCTGCTTTCGCAACGCCATCTGAACTGGTACGTTCTGCCGTGCCGGAGCGTGGCGGGCGGTGATATTGACAAGCGAGGATAAGAGAGTGGAGACGCGTGCCGAGAGATCCTTCATCCCCGTCGGCATTGCCGTTCTGACGGTCTCGGACACGCGGACCATGGCCGACGACAAGTCCGGCGACACGCTTTCAGCGCGGATCAGCGAAGCCGGCCATCGTCTCGAAGCGCGGGCGATCGTTCCGGACGACAGGGTCGCCATCTTTTCCCAGGTCGAAACCTGGACACTCGATCCGGCGATCGACGTCGTGATCACCACGGGCGGCACGGGCTTTACCGGCCGCGACGTCACGCCAGAAGCGCTGGAGCCGCTGTTCGAAAAGCGCATGGACGGCTTTTCCGAAGTTTTCCACCGGATTTCCTACGACAAGATCGGCACCTCGACCATCCAGTCGCGCGCCACGGCCGGCCTCGCCAATGCCACCTTCGTTTTCGTGCTGCCGGGCTCTCCGGGCGCCTGTCGCGATGCCTGGGACAATATCCTGAAGCAACAATTGGACTACCGCCACAAGCCCTGCAATTTCGTCGAGATCATGCCGAGGCTCGATGAACACCTGAAGCGCGGCTGACCGGTCTTTCCGGTCGACCCTGCGACCATCCCTGTTCCAATGGGAACAGCAGGCGCGGCTTCCCCTGTCTACAACAGACCTATCGGAGGACGACAGAGCGGCAGGCAGCCGCAACATTGCCCATCGATGCTGCTCTTCACGAATATTGTGAAGACGGCGACGTCATTTTCAGGAAAAGCTTTGATCCGTTATTTTTCAGCAGGCAGGGCGGGCTCGAAAGGGTCCGCCTTTTTTGCGTTGCGGGAGCGCCGACTCGAACCCCACCCTTATGGGTGCCTCACATGGCGACCGTGTCAGTCGTCTTGCGGCATCGGCCGGTTGCCGGCAGCGACCCAGGCCGGAATAATCTCCGTCGCCAGCGTGCGGACGGAATGTCCCTTGGCCAGATCGGCAAGCAGCATTCCGGTCTTTGCAGCGGAAACAGCCTGCCGCTTCGACAGGAGGAAACCTCTTTCCAGCGCCGCCCGGCGACCGATGCGTTGAAAAAACGGCTTGCGATGCAGCCGCGACGGCGAGAACCGCGCCGGCGCCTTGTTCAGCGCAATATACTCGGCGAGATCGTCGATCCAGCGGCCGGAGGGCCGCGCCCCAGCTTCGAGCAGCATCAGCCATTCGCCCCGCGCGGAGCGGACGACATCCTTGATATCCCAGCTGACGAGAAACCGGCAGCCCGCAGCATCCGCGACCCGCGACGAGCCATCGCGCGACCCGTGATCGAGAATGATGACATCGCTGACCAACCCCTCCACGGCACCGGAAACAAGCGCCGACAGCGTCTGCGCCAGTTCTGCCTCATTGTCGCGAGTTTCCAGGATAATCGTCATCATGCCCGTCCATACCGCATTGCACACAGGATTGCCACAATCCGTTCGTTTTAGGGACATTCACTCTTCATTCATGATGAATCCGTGTTCGAACAAAATTCGCAGGACGCCTTCAAAGCTTGCTTTCGCCTCCCCAAAAATGGCCATGGCGGATATTTGTTCTTGCAATGTTCTCGTTTTCACGATAGGAAAATAATCAGAGAACAACGGTTCCGGACTTGACCGGACCCCGCGGAGAAACCCGATGAACGAGCTGGCTCACATCCGGCGGGATGCATTTGCGCCCGCCAATACGGCAGACGTGGCGGACGCGATCGTCGCTGGATCGGGTCTGCGGATCGAGATCGACCGGCGGCGCGGGCGCGGTGCGGCCCTCAATACATCCGGACGTTTCGAGTCCCTGTCGCGCGAACTCGTCGATGACGGTTGGGAGACGCTGGAGGATTTGCCGCCTTTCCGCACCGAGGTTCAGGTCGAAAAGCCGCGTAGCGTCATCAGCCGCAACGATTCGCCTGATATCCCGTTCGACCGGTCGATCAATCCCTACCGTGGCTGCGAGCACGGCTGCATCTATTGTTTCGCCCGACCCACCCATGCCTTCATGGGCCTGTCCCCGGGTCTCGATTTCGAATCGAAGCTGTTTGCCAAGCCGGATGCTGCGAAGCTTCTGGAACGCGAGCTGGCAAAGCCCGGCTACAAGGTCCGCCCGATCGCGATCGGCACCAACACCGACCCCTATCAGCCGGTCGAGAAGGAATGGCGGATCATGCGCCAGATCCTCGAAGTGCTTGCCAAGGCCGATCATCCGGTGATGATCGTCACCAAATCGGCGATGGTCATGCGCGACATCGATATCCTGGCGCCGATGGCGGAGAAGGGTCTGGCGAAGGTCGGTCTTTCGGTAACGACGCTCGACCGCAAGCTCGCGCGCCTGATGGAGCCGCGTGCCGCGACGCCGTCCAAGCGGCTGGAAGCGGTACGCGCACTGTCGCAGGCCGGCATCCCGACCTCGGTGATGATGGCGCCGATCATCCCGGCGCTGAACGATCACGAGATCGAGCGCATCCTCGATTCGGCCAAGGCAGCCGGCGCCGGAGAGGCGAGCTACGTGCTTCTGCGCCTGCCCCTCGAAGTCAGCCCGCTGTTTCGCGACTGGCTGCTGCGCAACTATCCGGGTCGCTATCAGCACGTCATGTCGCTGGTCCGCTCGATGCGCGGCGGCAAGGATTACGACGCAGAGTTTGGCAAGCGCATGAAGGGGGCAGGCCCCTATGCCTGGCAGATCGGCCGCCGGTTCGAACTTGCAGCCAAGCGGCTCGGCCTCAACCTTGCGCGCCGGCAGCTCAGCTCGGACCTGTTCGTGCCGCCGCTTGGCACCGGCGTGCAGCTGTCTTTGCTCTGAAGGATATCAACGGCGGCGGTCCGTGAACCGCCGTCCTATGAGTTCCGCCAAGGTTCTTGCCCCGAGCCTTGGCGGCCTCCTCCGGCAGCCGCCTCATGCCGGAGGACTTGCAGGGAATCGGGCTTGTGTGCGAGTTTCGCCGCATGTCACGACGCACACCGCCCGATTCCCCTTTTCTTTTCGAAACGATCGTTGCTCCGGATTTCAGCTTGGAGACCGCTGCCAGACGCGACGGTTTCTGGCCGGTCGCCGGAACCGACGAGGCCGGTCGCGGGCCTCTGGCGGGGCCTGTGGTCGCCGCCGCCGTCATTCTCGATCCTGAAAATATCCCGGATGGGCTGAATGACAGCAAGCAACTGTCCGCTGTCCAGCGGGAAAGCCTGTTCGAGCAGATCATGGCAACAGCAACCGTCTCCATCGCCTCGACGGGGGCTGCGACGATCGATGCGACGGATATCCGCAAGGCCAGCCTCGATGCCATGCGGCGCGCGGTTCTCGGGCTGACAATCCGGCCGAACATGGTTCTGGCCGACGGACGCGACATTCCGCCCGGACTGATCTGCGAAGGCCGAGCGATCGTCAAGGGCGATTCCCGTTCCGTCTCGATCGCCGCCGCCTCGATCATCGCCAAGGTCACCCGCGACCGGATGATGGCACGCGCCCACCTGCCGTTTCCGCTCTACGGATTTGGATTGCATGCGGGCTATGCCACGGCGAAACACCGCGCTGCCATCGACGCTCATGGCCCCTGCCCGCTGCACCGCATGAGCTTTCGTCCGCTCCGGCAGGAATGATGCGGCTTGCGGTTGATCCATTCGGGTTGTTGGGTGATCGCGGCGTCCCCTCTGTCACTGTCGTGACATCTCCCCCACAAGGGGGGAGATCATTCTTTTCCCTTAATTCGCTCGATGTCAGGGACGCAGAGAGCCTACGGCTAATCTCCCCCTTGAGGGGGAGATGTCGGCGCCGCCGACAGAGGGGGGTTAGAGCAGGCTGCCGAGATCGATGAAAGTTGATCAACTGAAAAGCGGAGCACGCGATGCGAATTTGACGTGGCATCCGAACATGAAAAAGGCCGGATCGCTCCGGCCTTCGCTCAAATTCTATTCTGCGTATAGGCCTAGTTCAGGCGTGTCTTGACGTCGCTGATCGCCTGGCTGAACAGCTTGTTCTGCACCGCGGCGTCCGACTTGGCGGCAATCACGCTTTCGGCGGCCGCAACCGCGAGGTCGACGGCGGCGGAACGAACCGCGGTGATCGCGTCGGCCTCGGCCTGGGCGATCTTCTGCTCGGAGAGCGCCGTGCGGCGCGCAACGAATTCGTCGGTCTTCTGCTTGGCGTCCGCCGTCAGCATCTCGGCTTCGCGTTCGGCGGCAGCAACGATCTGGGCTGCTTCCGTTTCGGCATCCTTGCGCTTGCGCTGATACTCAACCAGCAGAGCCTGGGCTTCTGCGCGCAGGCGCTTGGCTTCCGCCAGTTCATTGGTGATCTTGTTGGCGCGCTCGTCGAGCGCCTTCGCCATCATGCCGGGAACCTTGAGGTAAACGACCAGCGCCAGAAAAAGAACCAGGCCGACTGTGGCCCAGAATGTGGCCAGTGATGTCATATCCACGATGCTCTCCCTTACTTGGCCGAGGATGCCTTGACCGCTGTCGCGATCTCGGCCTTCGATACCTTGCCGCCGATCAACTGCTCGACGACGGCGCCGGCGGTTTCTTCAGCGATCGAACCGACATCGGCCAAAGCCTTGGTCTTGATGTCGGCAATGCGGACTTCAGCCGCGAAAATCTTGTCGTTCAGGCTCGCCTCGATCGCCGCGCGCTCGGCAGCGGCCTTGGTCTTGGCAGCTTCGCGGGCACTGGAGGCAATGGCATTGCCCTTGGCCTTGGCAGCGGCAAGCTCCTGTTCATAGGAGGCGATCGCCGCATCGGCTTCCGCCTTGGAGCGGGACGCTTCGTCCAGGTCCTGGGCGATCTTGTCGTGACGGTTTTCGAGAATGCCGCCGATGCGCGGCATGATGACCTTGGCCATCAGCAGGTAGAACAGGCCGAAGGTGATCGCCAGCCACAGGAGCTGCGATGCGAATGTCGAAGAATCGAAGGGCGGGAACACACCCGAGCCATGTCCGCCTTCATGGGCTACACCAGTTTCGGTGTGGACCTCGCCGGCTACGGCGTCGTGGGTCTCTGCGCCCTCGGTGGTGGTCGACTGGGCGTAGGCCGCGGTCACAAACATGCTCACCCTCCAGGTGCATTCAGAAATAGTCTGGCAGAAAGAAACGGGCCGCGGCGTTCACCGCGACCCTGCCTTGAAGCCGGTATTAGACGGCGAAAAGGAGAAGAAGAGCTACGAGCAGCGAGAAGATGCCCAGAGCTTCCGTAACGGCGAAGCCGAATACGAGGCGGCCGAACTGGCTGTCAGCGGCCGAAGGGTTGCGCAGGGCGCCCGACAGATAGCTGCCGAAGATGTTGCCGAGGCCAAGAGCCGTGCCGGCCATGCCGAGGCAAGCCAGACCTGCGCCGATGTACTTTGCTGCTTCCGCTTCCATGATGATCTCCTTAGAATGGTTGTTGCGGCTAACTTTGGTGCCTCCACCGGCCTTTACGGCCTGAGAAAGCCCACGACTTTATTCCTTAGTGGCCACCCGGATGCACTGCGTCATTGAGGTACATGCAAGTCAGCACCGCAAAGACATAGGCCTGGAGGAAGGCGACGAGGAATTCGAGGCCCGTGAGGGCAACGGTCATGATGAGCGGCAGGACCGCCCCGCCGATGCCCAGCGCACCGAGGGTTCCGAGCGAGGCGACGAAGCCTGCGAACACCTTCAGCGTGATGTGGCCAGCCAGCATGTTCGCAAACAGACGAACCGACAGGCTGATCGGACGGGAAAGGAAGGAGATGATTTCGATGGAAACCACCAGTGGCAAGAGAATGCCGGGTACGCCAGAGGGCACGAACACATTGAGGAAGCCAAGGCCGTGCTTATAGAAACCGTAAACCAGAACCGTGCCGATCACGAACAACGCAAGCGCAAAGGTCACGATGATCTGGCTGGTGATGGTGAAAAAGTAGGGAACCATGCCGAGCATGTTGGCTGTCAGGATGAACATGAACAGCGAGAACACCATCGGGAAGAATTTCATGCCGTGCGAGCCGGCGCCTTCGCGCAGCATCGAGGCGATGAATTCGTAGGATATTTCCGAGACGGACTGCATGCGGCCCGGAACCAGGCTGCGCGTCGACGTCGTGAAGTAGAGGAAGCCGGCTGCGACGACCAGGGTCGCAACCATGAACAGCGATGCGTTGGTGAACGAAAAATTGACGCCGCCGATATGGATCGGAATGATCTCGTTGATCATAAACTGGTGGGTCGGATCTACCTTGTCGCCTGCCACAGCCGCTCTCTCTCGTTACTGTCCGCCGCGGGGCGGAGATCTTTGCCTTTCACGACGGCCGCCATCAGGCGTCATCGCGGTCGTTTCTGCTGCCCTTGCCGATCGGATCGGCGGGGCCGTCGCTTCCGCCCACGCGATCTGCGGGGTGTGGCGCTGCCACCATGCCCGCTGCACGCATCACGTTCAGCACGCCGGCACAGAACCCAAGAAGAAGGAGAATGATCATTCCCCAGGGCCCTGTACCCGCAAAATGGTCCAAAAGATAGCCCAGAAGTGCGCCGACGATGATGGCCGCGATGAATTCGCTCGAGAGCTTCACGGCGACCGCATAGCCCTTGCGGCTTTCGATCGCCCGGTTCTCGTCGGCGGCCTCGCGCGTATCCGTCGCGCGCCGTGCCGCCAGCTCGCTATCAAGGCGCTTGCGTCGTTCTTCCAGACTTTCCTGCCGGTTATCCGTCATGTGGCGCCTCCCCTTTTGCCTGCCCGCGCCGGCTTGAAGCCGACATCCGGTCACACAAACGGCCAGATTGCCAGCCACCTTTCGGCCCGTTTGAAGTCGGCCGCAACATAGTTTTCAAGACCTGCATAGTCAAGGCGTGCAGGCCGCTTGGGAAGACACATTATTATCGAATAAAAACATATATTTAACAATGATCACGGCCGCTTTGGCGGAATCATCCGGAAAGACTCGCCGCCCAGCGTCGGCAGAACGGCAAAAAGCCCCGCGCTGAACGGGGCTTCGGTTGCATCCGGCAAGGCGCGTTGTCAGCTCCAGCCGCCGCCATAGGTGCGGTAGAAGATATGCTTTCCGATCTTCGTCAGCCGCTTCATCGTCGGGCCCCAGTCCGGGCGGACATAGGTGGCGTGGTAATGTGTCGCGGAGCCGACTTCCGGGAACCAGATCTTGCCGGCAGTGACCGCCAGCGCGATCTCCTTTGCCGTCTGCCAGCTTGATCGCGACCAGATGATGTCGGGGATCCGGTCGCAGGCGAATGAAAACTGGCAGCGATTATACCAGCCCTTGTTCTGATAGACGACGCCGCAGATCGTGTCCGGATAGGCCGGGTTGCGGACGCGGTTCAGGATGACCTGGGCGACCGCTGCCTGTCCTTTCACCGATTCGCCGCGCGATTCGAAATAGATGCCGTCCGCCAGGCACTTCTGTTCTGCAGCGCTGAAGACGCCGGCCGGCAGCGGCGTGGCCGCCCAGGCATGATCTTCCGGCGCGATCTCCGGGATGAAGCGACCACTCGCCTCATCCTTTTTCAGGATCGAATCGAATGGCGATTCGCGGGAATAGTCCGGCTCCGCAGGCGCATAGGCGGTGGCGAGAACATCGGCGGAACGGTTGGTCACGAGGCTCGCCAGCATCGGCGAGACCCCGGCATCCTGAATGATGGCCTTCTTCTTGTAGAAGGCCGTTGCGATCGAGATTTCCTTGCCCTTGATCTTCGGGCTGCCGAAGACCATGCGCTCGTCGTTGTCGAACAGCGGCCGCATCAGCGAACTGGTGCGCTGCAGGATCGAACCGGCGGAGAAATCCTTGGGCGGGGTGACCGGCGCGACCGCGACGATGCGTCCCTTCTTGAGCTTGCGGGTGACGCGCTCCTCGTCGGTCAGCGGATCGGCCTGCTTGGTCTCTGCCATCAGCGAGACCTTGCCGCCGCCCGGCATATCGATGCCCGCGCCATCGCCGATTGCGCCGGTCACGATCGGGTCGTTGAAGGCCATTTCCACCTCATGCAGCGACCCGGCCGGCGAGCGGGTCATGTGCATGCGCCAACGCTCGCCGCCGCGATTGATGCCGGCGATGAAGGTTGCAAGATCGGCATGGGCCGAAACCGAAGGAAAGCCTGTGAAGATACCGATGCCAAGGAGCAGCGGGGTCGCCCATCTGCCAAGCGAAAACCGGCGAACGGGCGAAAGCCGGGATGTCCGGCCGAACTGTTTACTCTGACGCACCAACATACCCCACGCACTCACAAGACGCAGTCGTCCGCCCGGCGAAAGGGCCGGCACGCAATTTCCACGCGGATGTAAACAACAGAAGCTTGGCCGCGCCACTGGCCGCCGGTGCTTCAATCGAGCCCCGACAATGAAGCATTAACCTTGATGCTTGGTTAACGGCCCGCCCGGCAAAATAGGGGTTGCGCCACAGATTGCCCCCGCCTTCCGGCGCACGGCATCAGATGATGACGTGCGAGCCGAGTTCGACGACGCGGTTGGTCGGCAGGCGGAAATAATCGGAAGGGTCGATCGCCGCATTGGCGAGCGCGATGAACAGCCGATCCTGCCAGTGAGGCATGCCGGACTGCGCGTCCGGTACGAGCTTGCGCCGGCCCAGATAGAAGGAGGTGGACATGATGTCGAACTTCAGGCCGGTCTTGCGGAACAGGCCGAGCGCCTGCGAGACGTTCTGCGTCTCCATGTAGCCGAAATGCATTTCGAGCAGGCTGAATCGCTCGGAAATGGCGCGCATGCTGACGCGCTCCTCCTTCGGCACGATCGGCGTGTTCGACGTGCGGATCGTCAGGATGAAGTTCTGCGTATGCAGCACGTGATTGTGCTTGATGTTGTGCAGCAGCGCCGCCGGCGTCGATTCCGGATCGCTGGTCAGGAAGATCGCGGTTCCCGGCACTTCCACCGGCGCGTGTTCGCTCTTGCGCTCGATCGACTTGACGAAGGAGGCGAGCGGAATATCCGTATGGCGCGTCTTGTCGTGCAGGATTTTCGTGCCGCGACGCCAGGTCCACATGATCAGCACGAAGGTCGCGGCGATCAACACCGGCACATAACCGCCATCATGGATTTTCAGCAGGTTTGCACCGAGGAAAACCATTTCCAGCACGAGCAGAGGCAAAAGCAGCCCAACCGCCGTATAGAGCGGCCATTTCCAGCGGCCGCGGACGAATTCGAACGCGAGCAGCGTATCGACCACCATCGCGCCGGTCACAGATATGCCGTAGGCGGTGGCAAGCGATTCGGAAGAGCCGAACACGAACACCAGCACCATGACCCCGAACATCAGGAGCACGTTGACATTGGGCAGGTAAATCTGGCCGGTCTGGGTCTCGGACGTATGGAAGATCGCCATGCGCGGCAGGAAGCCGAGATGGATCGCCTGCCGGGTCAGCGAGAAGGCACCGGTGATCACCGCCTGGCTGGCGATGATCGTCGCGGCCGTCGCCAGGATGACCACCGGCAGCAGCGCCCATTCGGGAAACATCAGGTAGAACGGATCGGACATCGCCTCCGGGTGCTTCAGCACTAGCGCGCCCTGCCCCAGATAGTTGAGCGCCAGCGACGGAAACACGAGACAAATCCAGGCCCACTGGATCGGTTTGCGGCCAAAATGCCCGAGATCGGCATAGAGCGCCTCTGCGCCGGTCACCGTCAGGAAGACCGCACCCAGAACGACGATGCCGACGTAGCCTGCGTGGAACAGGAAATAGACCGCATACCATGGATTGAAGGCCGCCAGGATGCCGATGTCGTCGGAGATATGGCTGAGGCCGGCAACGGCGAGCACGAGAAACCAGACGGCGGTGATTGGCCCGAAAAATTTCGATACCGCCGCCGTCCCGCGCGACTGCACGGCAAACAGCAGCAGCAGGATCACCACCGAAATGGGGACGACATAATCCGTCAGGGTCGGGGTGACGAGCTTCAGGCCCTCGACGGCCGACAGCACCGACAGCGCCGGGGCGATCATTGCATCGCCGATAAACAGGGCGGCACCCGCAATGCCCATGAAAAACAACCGATTGGTATGACCGCCGGCAAACTTCATCAGAAGGGCGAGCAGCGACAGGGTACCGCCTTCGCCATTGTTGTCGGCGCGCAGCAGGAACAGCACGTATTTCAGCGTGACGATGATCGTCAGCGTCCAGATCATCAGCGAAATCAGGCCGATGATCTCGACACGGGAAACACCGTCTTCAGCGACGGGACGCAGCGCTTCACGAAACGCATAGAGCGGACTGGTGCCGATATCGCCATAGACGACGCCGACGGAGCCGAGCGCAAGCCCGAGAAATTTGGTCAGCTCCTTCTTGCGGGAACCGTCCGTCTTTTCAACCGAATGGGACATCTGCTTACAGCCAGCCTTTCCAGCGGAAAAAATAGAATGGAACGATACCGGCAACGATCATCGCGACGATCGCCATCGGGTAACCATAGGTCCATTGAAGTTCGGGCATGACACGGAAATTCATGCCGTACATCGACGCGACCAGCGTCGGCGGCAGAAAGACGACCGCGGCGATCGAGAAGATCTTGATGATGGCATTCTGCTCGACGTTGATCAGACCCAGAGAAGCATCGAGCAGGAAGGTGATATTGCCGGAAATGAACGATGCGTGTTCCGACAGGGACTGGATGTCGAGCGAGATCGTCCGGCAGAGATCGCGAACCTCGCGATCCTCCTGCACGCGCTGGATGGTATAGAAAAAGGTCATGGCCCGGGACAGCGATGCCAGACTGTCGCGGGTTTTCGCGACCAGCCGGTAATGGGAAGCCACATCGAGCAGGCGATCCTCAAGAAACTGCGGCGGGCGCCTTTTCCCCGGCAGCCGGCTCTCGAAAACATCGAGCGACAGGGCATCGATCTTTAGGACGGCATGCTCGAGAATCTCGGCCGTGCGGTCGATGATGGTTTCCATCAGCCGGGCAAGAAGCACGGTGCCCGTCGTGCAACCCCCTTCGATGCGGTGCATGGCCGCCTTGAACAGCAGGAAGGATTTTGGCGCGCCATAACGGATGGTCACCAGCCGTTCGCCTGTCAGCACGAAGGCCACATCGGTCAGCTCCGGCCGGTCGCTGTCAGCGCGATGCAGCAGCGAGGCGGTGATGAAGACGGAATCGTTTTCTGTATAAAGGCGGCTTGAAGGCTCGATGTCCTTCATGTCCTCGCGGGTCGGGATGGAGATGCCGAGCAGGCGCTCAACCAGCAGGTCCTCGGCCTTGTCCGGACTTTCCAGATCGATCCAGACGATATCCTTGGGCAAGGATTGGGGTGGTTCATAGGCGGTGATGACGATATTCTCGCCGTTCGCGCGATAGGCAGTGATCATTCCACACCTTTGGTGGACAGGCTGCACGCCACCGTCCCGGTTCTGCCGCGCCCGGCCTCATGACATGCGGGCGGAAAAGAAAAGATGAGCCAACCCGGCAAACATCCGCCGGACATCGCAAAATCTGCAGCAAGCAGGTCCCAATGGAGACGTCCGTCGGTCAAGACAATTCCTAAACTCGGTCATTACGCGGTTTTAGGCCGGGCGCCGAAACAGCGCGACCTGCCCGCCTTCGCGGATGCGGGACGGCATATGGCGCAACCCTCTCTCAAAATCAATGGAGAAAGTGCGACGGCGCCACAATGTCGCCCGATGAGTTAATGCCGGCCTGCCTTCCTTCGTCAACAGGAACGCAAGGCGAATCGGTGATCGTGCCCGTCGAAATTCACTCGAAGACGATGTTGGGCATGCTGCGCGATGCATCGCCCTGTGCCGCGGCCACCTGCTCCCAGACTTTGCGGGCAATCTCGCGGTAGACCGTTGCAATCGCACCATCCGGGTCGGAAGCGACGACGGGCGTTCCGGCATCGGACGTCTCGCGGATGCCGATGGTCAAAGGCACTTCTCCAAGGAAGGGAACACCGATGCGGGTCGCTTCCTTGCGCGCCCCGCCATGACCGAAGATGTCGTAGCGCGCTCCGGTATCTGGCGCGATAAAATAGCTCATGTTCTCGACGATCCCGAGCACCGGAACCTCGACCTTGCGGAACATGGCAAGGCCCTTGCGCGCGTCGATCAGTGCAAGATCCTGCGGTGTCGAGACGATAACGGCGCCGGCAAGCGGCACCTGCTGCGCCATGGTCAGCTGCGCGTCGCCCGTGCCCGGCGGCATGTCGACCACCAGCACGTCGAGATCGCCCCAGGCAACCTCGCGCAGCATCTGCAGGAGCGCCGACTGGATCATCGGGCCGCGCCAGATCATCGCCACCTCCTCATCGACGAGGAAGCCCATGGACATGACCTTGAGGCCGTAGTTCTCCATCGGCCGGATCATCCGGCCTTCGATCTGCTGCGGGCGGCCGGAAATCTTCAGGAGCCGCGGCATCGACGGGCCGTAAATATCGGCATCGAGAATGCCGACCTTCAGACCATTGGCTTGCAGAGCCAGTGCAAGATTCACCGAGGTCGTGGATTTGCCGACGCCACCCTTGCCGGATGCGACCGCGATGATCGCGCCGACGCCCGGGATGCCCGCCTTCTGCTGGGCGGTCGGCGTCGGACGCGGCGGAGCGGCATGCGTGTGACCCGCGTGGTCATGGCCGGCATGGCCGTGCGCGGCGGGTTGCGCCGGACGCTTGACCGGCGCTGCGTTCGCTGAACCCTTTTTGTCCGCGGTCAGCGCAACCATCGCGCCCTTGACGCCAGGGATATCCTTGACGACACGTTCGGCAGCGGCCCGCAAAGGATCGAGTTCCCGCGCCCGGTCGGCCGGAACCGTGATCGAGAAATAGACCTTGCCGTCGGAAATGAAGACATCGGAAACGAGGCCCATATCGACGATGTTTCCATCCATGTCCGGCCCGCGCACGCCCTTGAGTTTATCCAGAACCTGCGCGCTGGTCACATCCGTCATCACTTCGCATCCCTGTCCACCGGCGCATGCCCGGACCTGATCGTTCCCAAGGCCTATGCGCGCATTCTCAGCTGATGCTTAGATAGTCGAGGGAAAGAACTTCGCCAATGCGGCATTCGCGAAAAAGAGGCCGCCGCAAAGAGAAAGGCTGCTTCCCCTCCGCTGGTGTCCGTTCATCCGGGATCACCTGCGGCGCGAAGCAGCCTTTTGGATCGCGACCTTCTTGGGCGCAGTTTTATTTGGTCCCCTCTGGACCTTACCTTTTACAAAGCAGGAAGCGTGCCACATTGGGTGCAGGATAAAATTCCATTATAGAACAATGAACTACCTTGAAAAACATTGAGCGCCGGCATGGAAGCCGACGCTCAAATTTTAGGCATGACCTCGTCGATTCGCGGGCAGTGCGATCAGAATTCGTCCCAGCCGTCATTCGATGCCAAAGGCGCAGACGATCCACCCTGAAAGGCACCGGCCAGTTTCTGGCCGAGCGCCCGCGCAGGCGATTGAACGGCCGGCGTTGCAACCGATGCCGGCTTCAGCGCGGGCTGTGTCCGGATCGCCTGAGCAGGATAGGATGGCGTAACCGGCCGCGATGCGCTGGCTGCCGGGGCTTGACGATGGTTGCCCTGATGCGCCTGCTCCTGTGCGCCGCCGAGCCGGAAATTGGCAAGCAGGTCGTTCAGCGCCGAGGCCTCGGATGCAAGGCTGTGGCTGGCGGCCGTCTGCTCTTCGACCATGGCGGCATTCTGCTGCGTGCCCTGGTCCATGATGTTGACGGCGCGATTGATGTCGTTCAATCCGATCGACTGCTCGCGCGCCGCCTCGACGATGGAGATGACGCGGATATTGATCTCGTCGACCTCGTGAACGATAACCTCCAGCGCCTTTCCGGCTTCGCCGACCAGCGACACGCCCGTCTTGACCTGATCGCCGGATTTCGAGATCAATGCCTTGATTTCCTTGGCGGCCGTTGCGGACCGTTGGGCCAGTTCGCGGACCTCCTGGGCGACGACGGCAAAGCCCTTGCCGGCATCCCCCGCACGCGCCGCTTCGACACCTGCGTTCAGCGCAAGAAGATTGGTCTGGAAGGCGATTTCATCGATCACGCCGATGATGCTGGAGATTTCCTGTGACGACGTCGCGATCTGGCCAACGGCCTCGATCGCATTGCGCACGACGCCGCTGGACGTCTGGGCGCCGGCGCGCGCCTTGGCGACGAGCTGGCTGGCTTCCTCGGCACGCACGGTCGAATCCCTGACGGACGCGGTGATCTCGTCCAGCGCGGCGGCGGTCTGCTCGACGGATGCGGCCTGCTGTTCGGTAC
>UCJH01000005.1 GCA_900472785.1 Hyphomicrobiales bacterium
CGCTTGACCAGCGGATGCGCGACAGCACCGGCCTTGTGGCGAGCCGCCTGGCCGAGACGGCCGACCAGATCAGCCGCGCTGCCGACACCCTGACCAATCGTATGGATGCGTCCGCCTCCGGTATCAATGCCAGCCTGGAAGATACGAGCCTGCGAATCGAAAACAGCCTCGGTGTTCTGGAAGGCCGCATCCGCGAAAGCGTGGGTAGCGTCAACGAATTCGTCGACAATGCCGGCCAGAAGATCGGCGAGACGCTTGCAGCCCGGGTTTCGGAACTTGACGTGGTGAGCAGCGTCGCTGCAGCCCGCATCTCCGAAACGCTCTCCGGTCGCGCCGCCGAACTCGACAGGGTCAGCGATGCCGCTGCCACCCGGATCGCCGACGCTCTTTCCGGCCATACGTCCGAGCTCGACCGGACCAGCGAAGCGGCAGCCACGCGGATTGCCGATACGCTGTCCAGCCACACCTCCGAACTCGGCCGCGCCAGCGAAGAAGCGGCAAACCGGATTTCGGCCAGCATCGAAGGCGGCACGAACCGGATCGAAGAACGCCTCGGTACTATGGACCGGGCTTTGACCATCGGTCTCGACAATGTCAGCCGGACGATCGAAGGCAAGGCTGCCGGCCTCGTCACCAGTCTTCGCGGCGCTGTCGGCGACGCGGCCCAGGGTATTGACGCGGAAGCCGCACGCTCCGCCGATCTGCTTGCCCGCGCTGGTGACGATTTCGCTCGCGCCATGGCGGCCCGCCAGTCGGAATTCGCCAACTCGATCGAGCAGACGGCGGCCCAGGTCGCCATGCGCAGCGCCGAACTCGCCCGCTCCGTCGGCGAAGCCTCGGATACCGCCAGCGCCCGGATTTCCGAAACGCAGGGGCGCGTCGCCGAACAGGCGTCCTCCCTGCAGCAGAACCTGTCAGACGTCGAAAAAGCGCTTGAAGCCCGTGGCAACGCCATCCGCTCGACGCTCGACGACAAGACGCGCGAACTGAACTCGATGCTGTCCGGTCGTTCGGCGGAGCTTTCCCGCCTGATCGACGAGCAAGCCCGCCCATTGGTCGAGCAATATGCCGTCACGGGCCGGGAGACTGCCGAGCGCATCACGACCGTAACCCAGGAAAGTGCCGATCGCCTGCGTGCTGAAAGCGCCTCCCTGATCAATAGCCTGACGGCCCGCACAGGTGAAACCCTGAACGCGATTTCCAGCCGTGCCGAAGAAACCGCCAAGGCGATGAAGATGGTCGAGAACCGCCTTCAGTCGACGGCAACCGGCCTGATCAACCAGCTGGCCGCCAGCAATTCGGCGATCGCTTCGGTCATCGAGCAGGCGGGCGCCAATCTCGGTGCCATGGACGAGCAGCTGGACGCGACAACGGCGCGCTTCTCCGAATCCGCCACCCGCGCCTCGGACATGCTCTCGACATCGACGCGCCTTCTTGAAGGCAAGGTCGACAAGCTTTCGGAAATCTCCGGCTCGACCCTGTCGCAGATCGGCGGCATCGTCGGCCGCTTCGAGGACCATTCCCGCGTGCTCAGCCAGGCTTCCGACCTGCTTGGTGCTGCACAGTCCAACCTGGTCAGCACGCTGGAAGAACGACAGGAAGCCCTGCGCACCCTGTCGGTGGGCCTGGTGCGCCGGTCGGAGGAAATCGAAAAGACCATGCATGCGCTGGAAGGTTTCGTCGATGGCGCCTTCGAACGCGCCGAGGAACGATCGACCCAGGTCGCGGGCAATCTGCGCACCGGTATCCAGTCTTCCTTCGCCGATGTCGGCCGCCTGCTGACCGACGCGGAAAAGCGTGCGGCCTCCGCCGCCGACGCCATGCGTACCGCGCTGGTTCAGGCCGGCGACGAGGCCAGCATGTCTGTGGAAGCGGTTTTCGTCCGCGCCGAGGAACGCTCGACCCAGATCGCCGGCAATCTGCGGGCCGGCGTCCAGTCGTCCTTTGCTGAAGTCAGCAAGACACTCGATGATGCCGAGATCCGCGCCACGTCGGCCGCCGATGCGATGCGCGCCGCCGTCACCAAAGCGGGCGATGATGCCGGCCTTTCGGTGGAAAGCGCTTTCGTACGGGCAGAGGAACGCTCCAAGGAAGTCGCCTCGCGTCTGCGCGGCAGTGTCGGCGCTTCGCTCTCCGATATCGAACGCATGCTGGCGGAAACAGGCAAGAAGTCCGACGGTGCAGCCCAGCTGATGCGCGAGGCCCTGCGCCAGGCCGTCGAGGATGCAATCGGCAAGTTCAGCGGCGCGACCGACGACATCCGCCGCTCGGCCAACGAGATCCGCAAGGAACTCGACATGACCCGCGAGGAACTGAAGCGCGGCGCCTTCGATCTTCCCGAGGAAGCCAAGGAAAATGCCTCGGTCATGCGGCGCGCCGTTGCCGAACAGATCAAGG
The DNA here is from genome assembly GCA_900472785.1 of Hyphomicrobiales bacterium. Classification (GTDB taxonomy): domain Bacteria; phylum Pseudomonadota; class Alphaproteobacteria; order Rhizobiales; family Rhizobiaceae; genus Pararhizobium. The sequence continues at coordinate 2,398 of UCJH01000005.1, forward strand.
CGCTGCAGGAACTTTCCGAGATCATCGGTAAGTCCTCCGGCCAGATGGAAGTCGCCCAGCCGGTGGTCCGCCAACAGGTGGTTCAGCAGCAGCCCGTTGCCCAGACGATCGTGGCGCAGGCCCCTGCCCGTGTGGTTCAGCAGCCGGCCCCCGAGCCGCGCCGTCAGGCACCGGAACCGGCCCTGCGCGGCAGCCTTGGCCTCCAGCCGCAGCCGATCGCCCAGCAGCCCGCTATCCGTCAGCCGGAGCAGCCGCTGGAGGAAACGCGGGGACGCCAGGAGGAAGGCAGCGGTTGGATGCGCGACCTGCTGCGCGGCGCTTCTCGAGATGAAGCACAGCCGGCTCAACCGGTGCCGGTCCAGCGTGCCGCCGAAACCCAGCCTGCCGCCCGTCCCGGCGATAGCCGCAATCCGCGCCATGTGATGGAATCGTTGAACTCGCTCTCGGTCGATATTGCCCGCGCCATCGATCACGATGCCTCGGTCGACCTGTGGCGCCGCTACCAGCGCGGCGAGCGCGACGTCTTTACCCGCCGGCTTTATACGCTGAAAGGCCAGCAGACCTTCGACGAGATCAAGCGCAAGTATGATCGCGAGCCGGAATTCCGCACGGCCGTCGATCGCTACATCGCCGATTTTGAAAAGCTGCTTGCCGATGTCGCCCGCAACGACCGCGACAAGATGATGACCCAGACCTACCTGACATCGGATACCGGCAAGGTCTACACCATGCTGGCGCATGCGGCCGGACGCTTCAACTAACTATCGGGCGGAAATGCATAGAACTCACGGCCTCGCCTCCGCGGCGGGGCCGTTTTCGTTTCAAGCGAATGCCGGTGGCGATGGGGAAACCTCGATTTCCGAAATCGGAAACACTCTGATCGGATGCGCAGCAGGCTTAGAGAGGCGCGGGCTTCTGCGGCGTCGCGACGATGACGATCCCCACCAAGGATACTGCCAGGCCTGCGGCCATCATCCAGGACAAGGGTTCGTCGAACATGATCCAGGCCCAGATCATTGTCACCGGCGGGCTGAGATAAAGGATTGCCGTGACGCGCGCCGGAGACGATTTGCGCAACGCGATGTAGTAAAGGCTCCAGGCGCCGAACGTCGCCACAAACACCAGCCACAAGATTCCACCCACAAAACCCCTGTCGAGGATCGGAAGAACACTGCCTTCCCGCCAAGCGAGAATGGCGAAGATTGCGGATGCCGAAAGACACTGGATGCACAGGCTTTGATAGACCGGCATGGACACACTCGGACTGCGTTTCTGCAACAGGGTTGCCATGGCAAGCGACAGTGTTCCGAGCACAGGCAACCCATAGGCCCATAGCGGCACATCGCCGACATCGAGCGACCACGCCGAGGCGATCAGAACGCCCGCAAGGCCGATGAAGGAACCGAACCATTGGCGCGCGGAGAGAGCCTGCCCAAGAACCGGCCAGGACAGGAAGGCCACGGCCAAAGGCAACATGTCGGTGATCAGCGCCACGAGGCCCGTCGGCACGCCATAGGAAATGGCAAGAGCGAACCCCGCGAGATAGCCGGACATCGCCAGGATGCCGAACAGAACCTGCGGCGCGAGGTCCTTGAAGCGCAGCTTCGGCCCGAACAGGAGTGCGAAAGGCAAGAGCAGAAGACCGGAGACAAGGCTGCGCCATAGCAGGATCAGAAAAATAGGCGCATGGTCGGTTGCAAAGCGGACACCGACAAAGCCTGCGCTCCAGGAGATCACCAGCGCCAGTTCCAGCACGACCAAAGTCGCGACCGCGATCAGACCTTTGCGCGCGCCCCAGGGCGAAGAAGCAATATCGCTCATCTTGGAATTCCAGTTCAAAAGGGTGAGTCCCGGCTTAGAGCACAGGCTGCGGCGATACATTCGAACAGGACAGTTGTTCGAGGATGGAAGCGGCGATCCGCCGTGCCGTTCTCAACCGGCCATCATGTCCGTCCAAGCCGGCGCGCGCCATCGCGCCTTCGAGAAGAAAGGACAGGTGCTGGGCCGTTTCCTCGATCAAAGGTCCGGCGTTCGGGTTGATCTCCGTGAGGTATTGCATGAACAGCCGGTCGACTTCCTCCTTCTGGAAAGCGACCGTGGCCCTGCCGGGATCGCCGACGGGCAGTTCGGCGGCGGCATTGAGCAGGCCGCAGCCGCGAAATCCCCACGTAAAGGCCAGTCCCGCATGGTCCAGATAGGAATCGAAAACCGCCAGAATCCGCTCGTCCGGCGTCTTCGCCTTGTCCAGCCGCAGAGCCAGCAGCGCGTGCCATTCCACAAGACGATTCTGGAGATATCCGTTCACCAGATCGGCCTTGGAGGAAAAATTGTTGTAGAGGCTCATCTTGGCGACGCCCGCATGTGCGGTGATGACGTCGATCCCGGTCGCGCCAACCCCTTCCGTGTAGAAGAGCTCTGCTGCGGCTTTCAGCAAGCGTTCTCGTGCCGACACCTTCCCCATTGCTCATCTCCCGCTCAACAATAGATAGACCGATCTACCTATTCGCGATGGGTGTCAAGACAAAAAAACATGCGTACGTCGCTGCCATTGATCTCACCGACATGATTGTCGAATGTGTGCGATTGATGCTGCCAAGACGAAAACCAACGATTGGATGCATCTCAGTTCTGCTCCGGATCCCTGCGGAAAGCCCGGCTTGATATGGCAATACTGTTGCCGTCGGGATCTTTTGCATTGGCGAAAACGTAGCCGTCGGCCCGGTGCACCGGCCCGAAGACCAGACCGGCGCCTGCACGGCGCTCCGCAAAGGCCGGAACATCCTCGACGTCAAAGACGAGCTTGACGAGCACCTGTCCCAACTTCTGCGCCTTGCCCGCCTTATGCAGCAAAAGGACGATGCCGCCTTGCGGGTTTCGGAGCTCGGTGATTCTGTCGGCGGGATCGGTGTTTCGGACAAAGCCGAAATGTCGCTCGTAAAAGCGCGCCGTGACCTCGACGTCCCGCGTGTAAATCACGATCCTGTTCAGCACGCCATTTCACTCCGCCCGGAAACCGGAAAACACAGTCTTCCATCCGTCGGACTATCGCTTTGCGTGCGCCTGCGGACAACAAAAAGGCGGCCCGAGGACCGCCTTTTTTTAAAATCAGACCATGTGGGAACGCTCAGTGTTCCTTGTTGGCGTAAACCGACTTCTTTGTCAGGTAGATCAGGCCGGTGAAGATCAACAGGAAGATCAGCACCATAAAGCCCGTGCGCTTGCGCTCCTCGAGGTGCGGCTCTGCAGCCCACATCAGGAAGGCCGAAATGTCTCTGGAATACTGCTCGACGGTCTGAGGCGATCCGTCGTCATAGGTAACCTGATCGTCGGAGATCGGCTTGGCCATGGCAAGCGACATGGCTGCGTTGAAATGCGGGTTGAAATGCGTCCCTTCCGGAACGGTCACGCCTTCCGGCGGCTCCTGATATCCGGTCAGGAGGGAGTGGATGTAGTCCGGCCCGCCTTCCTGATACTGGGTGAAGATATCGAAGATGAACAGCGGGAAGCCACGCTCGACGCCGCGCGCCTTGGCGATCAGCGAGAAGTCCGGCGGTGCCGCTCCATTGTTGGCCGCAGCGGCCGCCTCGTCGTTCGGGAACGGCGACGGGAAGTGATCGGATGCGACAGCCTTGCGGGTGTACATCTCGCCATCACCATTCGGTCCGTCTTGGACTTCGTAATTCGCCGCAAAGGTCTTCACCTGGGCTTCCGAATAGCCCAGATCTTCCAGCGTGCGGAAGGAAACGAGCTTCATCGAGTGGCAGGCGGAACAGACCTCGGTGTAGACCTTGAGGCCGCGCTGCAGCTGCCCCTTGTCGTAGTGACCGAAGGGACCGGAAAAGCTCCAGTCCATTTCTTCCGGCTTCAGGATCGGATAATGCGCATTCGCAGCGGCATGCTCCGTCGCTTCCTTCAGGTCGTGTCCTTCCTCGGCAGCACAGGCGACGCCACCAAGGAGACCGGCTGCGAGTGCGAGCGACAGGATGCTTGTAACAAGCTTTTTCATCGGTTCAGTTCCTCTCAGCCGCGCTCAGCTTTTGTTCTTCTTTGCCAGAACCGCTTCCGTAATCGAATTCGGAATGCGCTTCGGGGTTTCGATCAGGCCGAGAACCGGCATGATGACGATGAAGAAGGCGAAGTAATAGAGCGTGCCAATCTGGGCCATCAGGGTGTAAAGATCGGTCGGAGCGCGCGACCCAAGCCAGCCGAGCAGGACCGCGTTCACCACGAATATCCAGTAAAACAGCTTGTACCAGGGGCGATAGACGGCCGAACGGACCTTCGATGTATCGAGCCAGGGCAGGAAGAACAGGATGATGATCGAACCGAACATCACCAGAACGCCGCCGAGCTTGGAATCGATCGGGCCGATGTTGAAGGTGATGGCGCGCAGCATCGCGTAGAACGGCAGGTAGTACCATTCCGGAACGATGTGGGCCGGGGTCTTCAGCGGGTTGGCCATGATATAGTTGTCGGGGTGGCCAAGATAGTTCGGCATGTAGAAGACGAACCAGGCATAGGCGAGCAGGAACACCGACACGCCAAGTGCGTCCTTGAGGGTCGCGTAGGGTGTGAAGGGAACCGTATCGGTCTTGGTCTTGACCTCGACGCCGGTCGGGTTGGTCTGGCCGGTAACATGCAGAGCCCAGATGTGCAGGACAACGACGCCGGCGATCATGAAGGGCAGCAGGTAATGCAGCGAGAAGAAGCGGTTCAGCGTCGGCTGGTCGACGGCAAAACCGCCGAGCAGGAACTGCTGCAGCCATTCGCCAACCAACGGGAAGGCCGAGAAGAAGCCGGTGATGACGGTCGCGCCCCAGAAGGACATCTGTCCCCAAGGCAGAACGTAGCCCATGAAGCCGGTTGCCATCATCAGGAGATAGATCACGACGCCCAAGATCCAGAGGATTTCGCGCGGCGCCTTGTAGGAACCGTAATAGAGGCCGCGGGCGATATGCAGGTAAACCGCGATGAAGAAGAACGACGCGCCGTTGGCGTGCATGTAGCGCAACAGCCAGCCGTGATTGACGTCGCGCACGATCTTTTCGACCGAGACGAAGGCAACGCTGACTTCGGCTGCGTAGTGCATGGCCAGAACGACGCCGGTCAGGATCTGGATGATCAGCATTACCGACAGCATGGCGCCGAAGGTGTAGGCGTAGTTCAAATTGCGTGGAACGGGGTAGGAAACGAAGCTGTCATGCACCATCCGCGGCAGCGGCAGGCGTGAGTCGATCCATTTCTCGATACCGGTCGTCGGTGTGTAGGTTGAATGATCCCCACTCATAATCAGTATTCCCCTCAACCGATCTTGATGACTGTGTCAGTGGCAAAGGAAAACACCGGAACCGGGAGGTTCTCAGGTGCAGGACCTTTGCGGATGCGGCCGGCCGTATCATAGGCCGAACCATGGCAGGGACAGAACCAACCATTGTATTCCCCGGACTGGCCGAGCGGAACGCAACCGAGATGGGTGCAGGAACCGATCATGACGATCCAGTTTTCCTTGCCCTTGCCGGCGGAGCGATCGACGCCCGTCGCCTGCGCATCGGCGGGAAGGTTGGCGTTGCGGGCGACGGGATCCTTGAGATCGCTGAGCGCCACGGCATCTGCTTCCTTGACTTCCTCGTCCGTCCGGTTGCGGATGAAGACAGGCTTTCCGCGCCATTTCACCGTCAGCGACATGCCCGGCTGCAGGCTCGAAACATCGACTTCGATCGATGCGAGCGCCAGCGTCGAGGCATCCGGCCGCATCTGGTCGATGAACGGCCAGGCAACGGCGGCAGCGCCAACGGCGCCGGCCATGCCGGTGGCCAGATACAGGAAGTCGCGGCGCGTCGGCTCGCCCAAGGTTTCGCTTGATGTCTCGTGTTCGCTCACGGCTAAACCATCCTCTTCACGCAATGTTTCGCGGAAACCGCATCTGTCCCCGGCACGTTTTCGCTCCGTTTCGACACTTGAGCGAAAGAACCGCGCCAAATCAATAAGCCGATGCCGAATCCGGAGAAGTTTTTCATCTTCGGAGCCGACGACCAACATCCGGTGAGCGCTGGACACAGTTCAGCCACAGATTCCCCGGCAATTTGGCGCGTTCTATGCTTGATCGGGAATTATGTCCAGCCTTGAAGACCATGGGTGGGCACAATGTCGCGGGAAAACCCAGCACCTCGGAGAAGCCGTGTCGAAAGGCCGCGCACGGCATTTGCGCAAGACGACGCAAAGCCAATGGCGACAGGCACTTATGTGCCTTATTCCGCCGCTTCGTCGCGGCCGATGAAGCCACCGGATTGCCGCGACCAGAGCTCGGAGTAGAGCCCTCCCCGTGCCACCAGTTCGGCATGGCTTCCATCCTCGATGATGCGCCCGTTGTCCATCACCAGGAGCCGGTCAAGCGCCGCGATCGTGGACAGGCGGTGGGCGATGGCCAGCACGGTTTTTCCATGCATCAGCCGATCGAGATTGGACTGGATCGCGGCCTCGACTTCCGAATCAAGCGCCGAAGTCGCCTCGTCCAGCACCAGGATGGGGGCGTCCTTCAGCATGACCCGGGCAATGGCGATGCGCTGGCGCTGGCCTCCCGAAAGCTTGACGCCGCGCTCGCCGACATGGGCGTCGAAACCCCTGCGGCCGCGCTGATCCTCCAGCCTGTCGATGAAATCGAAGGCCTCGGCGCGCCGCGCGGCCTCGATCAGGCGAGCCTCATCCGCATCGGGACGGCCGAACAGAATATTGTCGCGGATCGAACGGTGCAGCAGAGACGTGTCCTGGCTGACCATGCCGATCTGCGCGCGCAACGTTTCCTGCCGCACCCCGGCAATATCCTGTCCGTCGATGAGGATGCGCCCGCCTTCGAGATCGTAGAAACGCATGAGCAGATTGACCAGCGTCGACTTGCCCGCTCCCGACCGTCCGACGATACCGACCTTTTCACCGGGCCGGATCGTCAGCGAAAGATCATCCATCAGGCCAGCGGTCTTGCCGTAGTGGAAACGGACATGCTCGAAACGGATTTCCGGCTCGCGGATAACGAGATCGGGCGCGCCCGGACGGTCGGTGAGACCGATCGGCTGGGAAATCATTTCGGCGGCGTTCTGGATCGTGCCGATATTGCGCATGATGCCGTTGAATTGCACCATCATGCGGCTGAGCAGGAAGTTCAGCCTGAGAACCAGCGCCAGCGTAAAGGCGACGGCGCCCGAACTGATCAGCCCGCGCAGCCACAGATCGACGCTGAGCGCCGCCATGGTGACGATCATGATGCCCGACAGAAACGCCATCGAGGCACGAACGCCGGTAATGAAGCGCGTAAAGCTCAGGATGGTCTTCTGGAAGATGTCGAAGCCTTGGCGCATGTAGCGGTCGTTTTCGTCATCCCGGCCAAACAGCTTAAGCGTCTGGATATTGCTGTAGGCATCGACCATGCGGCCGCTGAGCATAGAGGAGGCTTCCGCCGTTTCCTTGGAGTGGAGGCGGATGCGCGGCACGAAGAAGCGGGCAAGCAGCGCGAAGGCGCAAAGCCACAGGAGCACCACGACAGCCAGCCACGGGTCGAGTTGGCCGACGAGGACAAGCGTCGAGACGGCATAGATTCCGACAAACCAGACACTCTCCATCAGCGACGTCACGAGATCCCCGGTCGCCTGTCCGCCGGACCAGACCTTGGTGACGATTCGCCCGGAAAAATCGTTCTGGAAAAAGGACACCGATTGCCGCGCGACATGCAGATAGGATTGCCAGCGGACCAGATTGTAGAAACCGGGCGTAATGATCTGCTGGTCGACCAGCGACATCAGCAGCGAGACGACGAAGCGCACTATGCCGATCAGCACGAGCATGCCGAAAAGCTCGGCACCATGCGCCTGCAGGATGCCATCCCAGCCATCGCTTGGCTTGATCGTGCCCAGAATATCGACGATACGCCCGACGAACCAGAACAGCGCCGCCTCGATTGCCGCCGTCATTCCGCCGAGGACGAGCATCGCTACGAACGGCGCTTTTGCCTGGCGGATATAGAACCAGACGAACGGCACCAGTCGCTCCGGCGGGCGCAATCCCTCCCGTGGATCGAAGGGCCGTATCCAGTTTTCGAAATACTTGAAGAGCGCGTTCAAGACCATGAAACCGATATAGGTGGTTTTGGAAATGCGGCAACCGGAAATCACCGCGCGAAGCTCCGTGCCGGATTACAAATAGGCAATGATCCGGAGACGTGCGAAGACAAGGCGTCTCCCCCTTCTGGCCAGGGAGAGACTGTGTCGGAATGGCGCTACTCGGCCGCTTCTTCCTTTTCGTCATCATCCGCCAGAAATCCGCCGGACTGGCGCGACCACAGGTCGGCGTAAAGGCCGCTCTTTGCCACGAGTTCGGCATGGCTTCCGGTCTCGACGATCCGGCCGGCCTCAAGGATGACCAGCCGATCCATCTCCGTCAGCGTCGACAAGCGGTGGGCAATCGCAATGACCGTCTTGCCCGCCATCAGGGCAAACAGGTTTTCCTGGATCGCCGCCTCGACCTCGGAATCAAGCGCCGAGGTCGCCTCGTCGAGGATCAGGATCGGCGCGTCTTTCAGAAAGACACGAGCGATCGCGATCCGCTGACGCTGGCCGCCGGACAGTTTGACGCCGCGCTCGCCGACCTGGGCATCGAGACCCTTGCGTCCCTGATTGTCCTCGAGCAATTCGATGAACTCCCAGGCATTGGCGCGCTTGGCCGCTGCCATGATTTCCGCATCGGTTGCCTCCGGATGGCCATAGGCAATGTTGTCGCGGATGGAGCGGTGCAGCAGGGACGTGTCCTGCGTTACCACGCCGATCTGCGAGCGCAAGCTGTCCTGCGTGACGCCGGCAATGTCATGCCCGTCGATCAGGATCCGGCCCGATTCCAGATCGTAGAAACGCAGCAGCACATTCATCAGCGTCGTCTTGCCGGCGCCCGAGCGTCCCACGAGACCGATCTTCTCGCCCGGCTGGATGGTCAGCGACAGGTCGTCGATGACCCCCTTGTTCTTGCCGTAGTGGAAGCGGATGTTTTCAAAGGCGATCGCGCCGTGCTGCGCTTTCAGCGTCTTGGCATCGTCGTTGTCGACGATGTCGTGCGCCTTGGTCATCATGCCCATGCCGTCATAGACCGTGCCGATGTTTTCGAACAAGGCCGAGACTTCCCACATCACCCATTGCGACATGCCGTTGATGCGCATGGCCAGCGACACGGCGATCGCGATCGAGCCGACGGAGATGCCGCCGTTCAACCACAGATAGATGCCGAGGCTTGCGATCGAGAACAGCGCGATGCAGTTGTTCGTATAGACCAGCACATGGAACAGCGTGACCTTGCGCATCTGCTTGTGCACGGTCTGGAGGAATTCATCCATGCTTTCCTTGGCATAGACCTCTTCCCGGCCGGCATGCGAAAACAGTTTTACCGTCGCGATGTTGGTATAGCTGTCGACGATCCGCCCCGTCATCATCGAGCGCGTATCGGCCTGCTCCTTGGAGATCTTGCGCAGGCGCGGCACGAAATAGCTGACGATGCAGATATAGACGGCGATCCAAAGCACGAGCGGCGCCAGCAACCGCCAGTCGGCGGCGGCAACCACGACCAGCATCGAGATGAAATAGCTGAGGACGTAGACGAAGACATCGAGGATCTTCATCACCGTTTCGCGCACGGCAAGCGACGTCTGCATCACCTTGGTGGCGACACGGCCGGCAAACTCGTTGGCAAAGAACGTCATCCCCTGGCGCAGCAGATAGCGGTGCATCTGCCAGCGGGCGATCATTGGATAATTGCCAAGCAGCACCTGGTGCATGATGATCGAATCGAGCGCCACGACGCCCGGCAAGCCGACGAGAATCAGCGCGCCCATCCAGAACAGCTTGGTGCCTTCCGTCTGCAGGAATGTTTCCTGCTTGGCCGACGACAGCCAGTCGACGACATTGCCGAGAAACTGGAACAGCGCGACTTCGCCGATGGCGATCAGCATCGTGCAAATCGACATGGTCAAAAGCCAGGGCGCCGCCGGCTTCGTATAGTGCCAGCAGAAGGCAAAAAGGCCCTGCGGCGGAACCGTCGGTTCTTCCACCGGATAGGGGTTGAGGCGGGATTCAAACCAGCCGAACATGGCAAGCTCCATAGTAAAGACAGGCGGGTGAAGCGGCCGATCCGCTTCGGAGACAGTCAAGGGTCAAGACGAAGAACGAGGAGCCTTTTCACGCGAAAATCGCTGCTCTCCAAAACGAAGACTTGTGTCCTATCATGCCGTACGGGGAAAAAACGCGAAGACAGTCAGCCCAGAATCACAGGTGACATGCGTCGAAGGCCGGTGGTCATTGGGAAATCCATGCGTGCCTCCATCAAGTTCGCGTTGCAGATGCACCATCCGTAAAGCGTTTCGGCGCCCTATGCCAGATTGTCGCAGGCAAATTTCCGGCGATTGCGGCCGCTCCTCATACGGCTGTTGCCAATCGGGCACAGATTGATTATCGCCGGTGATCGACCCCATCAGTCCTGGTGATATGTCCATACACGATCTCCGCATTGCACTGTTCCAGCCGGATATTGCCGGCAATACCGGTACGATTCTCCGGTTGGCCGCCTGCCTCGGCCTTGCCGTCGACATCGTCGAGCCGGCTGGTTTCGATATTTCCGATCGCAACCTGAAACGGGCCGGAATGGACTATATCGCCTCTGTCGCACTTACCCGACATGTCAATTGGGAACGCTTCGAATCGTTCCGACAAACCGAAGGCCGCCGCCTTGTGCTTGCATCCACCAAAGCCGCCCTGCCCTATACGCAGTTTGTGTTTCAGGCCGGCGACATCCTTTTGTTCGGACGTGAAAGCGCCGGCGTGCCGGATCACGTCCACTCAGCGACGCCGCACCGCATCATCGTCCCGATGATCGAGGGCCAGCGCTCGTTGAATGTCGCCATGTCGGTTGCAATGATTGCCGGAGAGGCTCTCCGCCAGGTCACGCTCTGATCCTTACGCCGCCTGCTCATAAGGCCTGATGTCGCGGGCATTCTTCAAGGTGTTCGCCCACCATTTCAGCCGACGCAGCATCAGGAACAGGCTCGTGCGCGCTGTATCCGGCTTGAACGGATTGCCGGCGGCATCGAACTGCGACCAGGCATTGGCGAACGCGACGCTGTCGCGCATCGTCACCGCATGCAGTTCCGCAAAGACCAGCCGCAATTGTTCCACCGCGCGCAGACCGCCGGACAGCCCACCATAGGAAACGAAGCCGACCGGCTTGGCATGCCAGGGCTCGTAGCAGCTGTCGATCAGGTCCTTGAGCGCACCGGGATAGCCATGATTGTATTCCGGCGTGACGACAATGAACGCATCCGCTTCGTCGATCTGCCGTTTGACCAGATCGACGGTCTCCGGCTGATCTCTCAGAACGCGCGGATCAATCAGCGTCACCCGCACGCCACTCTCGGCCCAAAGCTCGGACAGCACCCAGTTGACAACAGTGTCGCAGAAGCGGCCCTGCCGGACGCTGCCGTAAATCAGGCCAATGGTCATGGAATCGGACATCGAGAAAAGCTCCGTGTTTGACGTCGTTGGAGCCAATGCTATAAAACCTCAACTATAGTTGAGGTCAATACGCCATGACGAAAAAAGACAAACACGGGGACATTCGCCGCGAACTGAGCGTCGGCGAAGTGGCCGCGCGCAGCGGCGTTGCCGTTTCGACGCTGCATTTCTATGAAACCAAGGGGCTGATCCACAGTTTGCGGAACCGCGGAAACCAGCGGCGCTATCCGCGCGGCGTTCTGCGGCGGGTGGCGGTGATAAAGGTGGCGCAGCGCACCGGCATACCGCTCGCCGATATCCAGGCGGCACTTGCCGCCCTGCCCCACGACCGGCCGCTGACTGTCCATGATTGGGCGGCCCTCTCCGAACGCTGGCGCGCCAGTCTCACAGAGCGTATCGAAAAACTCACCGCCCTGCGCGACCAGCTGACCTCCTGCATCGGCTGTGGCTGCCTGTCGATGGAGGACTGTCCGCTACGAAACCCTTACGACACCCTCAACGCGCGAGGCGCGGGCCCGCAACTGATTGAGCCAACATGAGACGGTAATTATCAGTCGGCGCTGGGCAGGCGGCGCATGGTGAATTCGATTTCGTTGTCGTTCAGCTGGCGCCAGCTTTCGACCTCCGTCCAGTAGGCAGCTTTCGGCCAGGCATCAAACCACTGCCGCGCCTTTTCTCTTGCTTCAGTGCGCTCCAGCCGAAATGTCTCGCGGACGAACAGGCCGTCGCTGCCAGCAGGCTTTTCAAGGCGATGCCGGTCGATCTGACGCTTCAGGCCGTCAAGCGGCGGGGTCGCCGGTATTTTTGCCATCGACTTTCCTTTGCCAGCCGGACAATTTCCATAAAGATAGGCAGATCGCCGGGACTTTGCGAGTCCGTTTTTCGCTCGGCATCCGCAGGGAGACGGCATGCGGCATAGGTTCGACGATTCTGTCTCGACGTTGCCAAAGATGGCAAAAAAATGAACTGTGCGCAGCATAGCGAATCGGCAGGCTGCAGGGACTGGCTACCGGGCTCGAAGCCCTGCCAATCAGGAAAAAGACGATGGAACGACCGGATCTGCCGCAGGGACTGCCTGACGATATCGAGGACAAGAAAGCGCGTGCCCGCGCCTGGTTCGAAAGCCTGCGGGATACCATCTGCGCAAGTTTCGAGACGATCGAGGATGAGCTGACAGGACCGCTGTCGGATCGACAGCCCGGCCGCTTCGCGGCGAAGGACTGGATTCGTGACAATGGCGGCGGCGGTCGCATGTCGATGATGGAGGGGCGCGTCTTCGAAAAGGTTGGCGTTCATACCTCCACCGTGCATGGCGAATTCTCACCGGAGTTTCGCGCGCAAATCCCGGGCGCATCCGAAGACCCGAGCTTCTGGGCGTCAGGCATCTCGCTGATCGCCCATCCGGTCAATCCAAATGTCCCGGCCGTGCACATGAACACCCGCATGGTCGTCACCACCAGCCACTGGTTCGGCGGTGGCGCGGATCTGACCCCTGTCCTCGACCGGCGCCGGGTGATGACCGATCCGGACACGCTTCTGTTTCATCGCGGGCTGGAGATCACCTGCAACCGCCATGCGGTCGCCGATCACGCCCGTTTCAAGGCCTGGTGCGATGAATACTTCTTCTTGAAACACCGCAACGAAGCGCGCGGTACCGGCGGCATCTTTTACGACTGGCAACATTCGCCGGAGGAAAATGGCGGCTGGGAGGCAGATTTCGCCTTCACGCAGGACGTCGGCAAAGCCTTCAATCTCGTCTATCCGAAAATCGTTCGCGCCAACTTCAACAAGCCCTGGACGGAAGAGGATCGCGACGAGCAACTCGTTCGACGCGGCCGCTATGTGGAATTCAACCTGCTTTACGACCGCGGCACGCTGTTCGGCCTGAAGACCGGCGGCAATGTCGAATCGATCCTGTCCTCCATGCCGCCAGTCGTGCGCTGGCCTTAGGACCGTTCCCCGCTCGAACAAAATGCCTCTCGGTGCGTTTTCCTGTCGTCAAACAGCAGGGAGCACGTCCTATGGTCTTCAAGGAACGCACATTTTATGGTCAGGCCCCGGAACTGGTCTTGCCGCAATCGCCAGCCGAACTCGAAAGCCGTGTCGCCGACTGTCTGGCAACAGTGGACGGGCTGGATGCTTCGGATGTGGTCGTCGTAGCCAAGGGCAATACGATCCTGTTGTCCGGCAATGTCATGAGCCCGGCAGAGATCGGTCGTGCGGAAGACGCGGCACGGTCCATTGATGGCGTAGCGGAAGTGCTCAACCGGATCGTCGCCTCGCCGTCGGCCTGAAGAGCCGACCTGAGAAACGGTCAGATGGCCTTCAGCGTCCAGCTGACGATCTCGGCCGAGACATCGGCGAAGGCCGCATCGAGTGCCGCTACGAACGCGGCATTGCCGCTGCCCTTGACCGGAACTGTGGCTCGGAACGATTTCTGCGACCGCACCGTTCCATTCCTGTCATTGAGGATCTTGGCGAAAATTTCGACGATTGCCGTGTCGCCACCGTCGGTCGCGATCTCGAAGGACCGGATTTCGGAAATCACCTGNNCCTGATAGTCGATGGCGAGCCCCTCGCCCGGCTTTCCGACGCCGCCGACCTTGCCGGTATTTTCGAAGGCCTGGACGAGCTTGGCCTGTACCATTTTCGGCAGGCGATCGCTCCATTGTGAGGCTGCGAGATACTGGATTTCGGACGGCGACAGCCGGATGACCACCTGTTCGCTGTCGAGCGCCTTCAACGCGGTCGGTTCCGGCACGAGGATTTGCTTGCTCGTGGAATTCGGCCCTTCGACCAGTGGCGATGCGGACAGGCTGTAGGTGTCGTTGTTGGCCTTGCCCCCGCAGCTGGATACGACTCCGGCCAGGAAACAGACAATAGCGAACCGGGCAATACCTGCCATGCGACCGTACCAAACACCCGGGAATTTCATGCAGCCTATACCCTTTGCCGATTCATCGGCAACTTAGAGCGCCATGCGGCCAACACAAGACAAAACTCATCAATCCTGCTGATCTGAACGCAGAAAGGCCACCAACCATGCAGTCTTGCAACGCATTCCAGCGCAATTTCAGCGCCGCGTGCGTCCATTATACTGTTTTACCGTTTCGCCGCCAAAAAGCAGCCTCTGCGGATCCTTGTCGAAAGTCGAAATCGTATTGTCGAGACTTTGTACGGTCCGGCGCGTGTCGCTGACCAAAGCCTCGATATCGCGCAGCCCGGAACCCGAGAAACGCTTCAGGTTTTCGGCGATCGGTCCGATCTGGGCGTTGATGTTGTCCGCCACCTTGCGGAACGATTCGAGCGTGGCGCGTGCGTCGGCCGACAGCGACGGCGCATCCGCATCGCCGAGGAAACCATCGACCTTGACGAGAATGCCGTCAACGCGCTTCGAAGCCGCATTCAGCGTATTGGCCATCTGCGTCACGTCGGTGATCGTCTGGTCGATTTCCGGCTGGCGCTGCGTGATCTTCTGGGCAAACTGGTTGATCGAGGCGATCGCCTTGCGGGCATCGGCACTTGCTGCAGAAACGTCGTTCACCACGAGGCCGACCTTCTGCGGGTCGACGGCGGCGATCAGCGTATCGACACGCTTGAGGGTTGCTGTCGCGTCCTTGCCGAAGGCTTCGTAGGTTTCGGCTGTTCGCTTGAAGGTGGCGATCGTATCCGAGACGCTTGAGGATGCCGCACTCAGGTCCTTGCTCATCTTCTCGACATTGGCGACGATCGTCTCGACCTTCTTCGGATCGACGGATTTTACCAGCGCCTCGGCCGAGCCCAGCGTCGAATCGAGTTTCGCCGAAGCCGAATTGATCGAGTCGGACATGCCGCTGACGCTTTCGAGGAATTTGTCGATGCCTTCGGCATTGTCCGCCAGCGATTTCGAAAAGCGGTCGGCATTGCTGATCGTATCTGTCAGCGGCCCGCGCACGTCCTTGACGAAGCCCTGGATGTCGGTGATCGCAGTATTCGCCCGGTCAAGAATCTTGTCGGCGGTGGCCAGCAGGCTGGTGACACTCGACTGGTCGGCCGTCAGCTGTGCCGACGTCCCCTTGTCGAGGGCGGCCCGCAGGATGTTCTCGTCGCCCTTGTTGCCGCCGCTGAGCTCGATATAGGCGGCGCCCGTCAGCCCCTGGATTTCCAGCGTCGCCGTCGTCGATTTCAGGACCGGCGCATCGACAGAAACCTCGGTGACGGCAACGGAATAACGCGGGTCATTGGAGTTGATCGCCAGATTGCGCACAGAGCCGACCGGGATACCGTTGAAGCGCACAGGCGAACCGACGCTGAGGCCGTTCGCGGAACCGGGGATGCTGATGACAAGCTCGACCATTTCGCCGCTACGGCCGTACTGCGACATCCAGTAGACGAAGCCGAAGGCTGCAGCGATGACCATGACCGTGAAAAATCCGACAATGGCGTAGTTGGCTTTAGTTTCCATGGATACCGGTACCTTCGGACTGCGACGATGCGGCCCTTGCTTCAAACAAAACTGGTGCAGGCAATTTCGCCGGCAAATAAAACAAATGGCTCAGGACGGTCTTTTGTCCTGCGGAACGATCGACCGGGCGCGCTTTCCCTGGAAATAGGCCTGGACCCACTCATCGTCGAAAGCCAGCATGTCCTCGATCGTCCCCTCGACCAGAACGCGTTTCTGTCCCAGCACTGCGATACGGTCGCAGACCGAAAACAGGCTGTCGAGATCGTGAGTCACCATATACACGGTCAATCCCAGCGTGTCGCGCAGTTTGGCAATCAGCTCGTCGAACTCGGCCGCACCGATCGGATCGAGACCGGAGGTCGGTTCGTCGAGAAAAACCAGATCCGGATCGAGCGCCAGAGCGCGCGCCAAAGCCGCGCGCTTGATCATGCCGCCGGAAAGTTCGGACGGAAACTTGTGTGCTGCTTCCGGCGCCAGACCGACCAACTCGATCTTCAGGCGCGCGAGCTCATCCATCAGATCCTGCGGAAGATCGAGATATTCCCGCATCGGCACCTGGATATTCTCCATGACCGTCAGCGAGGAAAAAAGCGCACCGTGCTGGAAAAGCACGCCCAGCCGCATGTCGAGTTCGACGCGCTCCTCTTCGCTGACCGCATCATATTCCGCCCCGAGGATCTTGATCGAGCCGGACCGGCGCGGCAGGAGGCGAAGCACGGTGCGCATCAGCACCGATTTGCCGGTGCCGGACGCGCCGACGAAACCGAGGATTTCGCCGCGAAAAATATCAAGATTGAGCTTGTCGAGAACGATGTTGGAGCCGAAGCCGACGGTCAGGTCGCGAACGGACAAGACTGCTTCGGCGTCGCCGCGATCGCGCGCATCCGATGTTTCCTCCGCGGTCATGGGCAGATCCTTTTCCATCAGAAATCGATCGCGGCGTAGAACATGGCAAACAGGCCATCGACGAGGATGACCACGAAGATCGATTTGACCACCGACGATGTCACCTGCTTGCCGAGCGATTCGGCGCTGCCGCCGACCTTCAGACCCTCGACCGCCGCCACAACGCCGATGATCAGCGCCATGAACGGCGCCTTGATCATGCCGGCGAGCACGGACGAGAAATCCACCGCTTCCTGCAGACGGGCGAGAAACGTCGCGAATGTGATGCCGGAGTAACTCCAGGTCACGACGGCAGCACCCGTCAAGGCCGAGAAATTTGCAATGATCGTCAATAGCGGCAGGATGACGGTCAGCGCCACGAGGCGCGGAAATACGAGAATGCCCACGGGGCTGAGGCCCATGACCTTCAACGCATCGATTTCCTCGCGCATCTTCATCGAGCCGATTTCGGCCGTGATCGCACTGCCGGAGCGGCCGGCGATCATGATCGCCGTCAGGAGAACGCCGATTTCGCGCAGCTGCAAAATGCCGACGAGGTCAACGACAAAGAGTTCGGCGCCGAAATAACGCAGCTGAAAGGCGCCCTGTTGCGCGATGATCGCACCAATCAGGAAGGACATCAGCGTGATGATCGGCACTGCCTGCACGCCCATGCGGTCGATCTGGTTGACGATGGCCGCAGGCGAAAGGCCGCTATGGCGTCCGAGTTTCAACTGCGCGCCGCGAACGGCCGAGCCCAGAATATACATCGCCGCGACGGTGTCGTCCCAGGTCGATATCACCGCCTTGCCGATCGGCTTGAAGAAGCGCTCGAAGAGCGACGGCTTCTTCGTCTCGTCCTGCGACGGCGCACGCAGCGTTTCCGGCAAGGCGCCGACGAGTTCGATATAGCGGGGATTGTCGCCGGCAAGCTGCACATCGGTGCCTTCCGACAGCTTTGCCATGAAACGCCTGATCAGCCACGCACCGGCGGTATCCATGGCCGTGACGTCGCCGAAATCGAAAGCAACGGATCCCGATGCCGCCTCGCCCTCCATGGCGCTCAGCTTTTCGGCCATGGCATGAGCCGAGCGATTGCGCCAGTCGCCGCTGAAGCGATAGACGCGGCCCGCATCGGCGCGGCCATCCTCGATCTCAACGTCGGCATCGGTCGGGGCATTGGAACGCGTCACGTCGATGAGGTCTTCCAGCAAAGGCTACATTTGATAAAACGTCAGCGACTCATAGCGACTTGGCTTGCGTCTGTCACGGATGGAAAGCATGCCGCATACAATCCGCAAGCCCGAACGAGACACCTCCGGAGATGTTCCATGTCGATTTTCCTGCATAGCGCCGTCGAACACTTCCCGATTGCAGGACAATTCACCATTTCGCGCGGTTCGAAGACCGTCGCATCGGTCGTCACCTGTGCGATCGACGCAGGCGGCATCAAGGGGATCGGCGAATGCGTGCCCTACGCCCGCTACGGCGAAACCATCGAGGGCGTCATAGCCGAGATCGACGCCGCGCGCGCCCTGGTCGAGGCCGGCACGGATCGCCACAGGTTGCGCAAGGCGATGAAGGCCGGTGCGGCCCGCAACGCCATCGACTGCGCCCTGTGGGATCTTGAGGCCAAAACCGCCGGAGTGCCGGCCTATGCGCTCGCGCGCATGGAGCCGCCGAAGCCGCTGACAACTGCCTATACGATTTCTCTTGGCGAGCCGGAGGTCATGGCTGCGCAGGCCGCCCGCTATGCCCATCGTGCGCTGTTGAAGATCAAGGTCGGTACCGCCGACGACGAATCACGCATTCTCGCCGTCCGCCAGGCAGCTCCCGACAGCGGCATCGTGCTGGATGCAAACGAGGGATGGACGCCGGACAATCTCGCCCACCATTTCGCTGTCTGCGCAAAAGCCGGCGTCCTCCTGATCGAGCAGCCGCTTCCGGCCGGCAAGGACGAGGCGCTTGCCTCCATTCCCCGGCCGATCCCAGTCTGCGCCGACGAGAGCGTCCACCAGACGGCGGATCTCGCCACTCTTCGCACCCGCTACGACGCGATCAACATCAAGCTCGACAAGGCGGGCGGGCTGACCGAGGCGCTTTTGATGCGGGATTCCGCGAAAGCGCTTGGATTGCTGACGATGGTCGGCTGCATGGTCGGAACCTCGCTTGCCATGGCGCCGGCGGTTCTTTTGGCGCAAGGCGCCGATTTCGTCGATCTCGACGGACCGCTGCTTTTGGCGCGCGACCGCGAGCCCGGACTTCGCTACGACGCCTCGCTGGTCTTTCCGCCAACCAGCAACCTTTGGGGCTGAAGCACGAAGGACGCCGCAGCAAAACCGCAGCCGGCAAGGGCAACCGCCGACATGACGAGGAAACCATCAACGCCGAACCAGCTGTAGAGATATCCGGAAAAGAAGGTGACGACGGCGGTAAAAAACCCGGTGTAGAAAAAATAAAGGCCCTGCGCCGAGGATTCCTGCTCCTCCGGTACGCGCTGCACGAGCCGGTTCTGCATTCCGGTGTGCATGATCGCATAGGTGAAGGCGTGGAAACACTGGAGCACGAAATAGCCCCAGAAACCGAGCGACATCGGGAAGATGATCCAGCGCACGACGGCGAGGATGCAGCCCGAGAAAATCATCGTCCAGATGCTGAACCGGCGGGTAATCGCCTTGGTGAAGACGAACATGACGATTTCCGCCAGCACCCCGGCACTCCACAAAAGCCCGATTTCGGTGCCGGTGAAGCCGATGTGCTGTCAGTAGATTGCCG
>UCJH01000033.1 GCA_900472785.1 Hyphomicrobiales bacterium
ATTGCCACGATCCTCGGCATATCCGTCTACACCGTCTCCAGCTATTTCAAGACGGCGGCGAAGAAGCTCGATTCCGTCAACCGGATGCAGGCCATCGCCCGCGCCATGCGACTGAAGCTCATCTGAGTGCGCTGGCAAACGCGGCTTAGGCCTTGTTTTCCCGGCTCTTGCTAGCAGCGCTGCGACTTTCTATATAGCGGCGGTGCCGGCCTGCAGTGCAAGGTCCGGAATGGGCGTTTTGCCCGTTTGGCCGTTTGCCGGAAAAAGGGTATGGTCGCCCAAAGGCAGGAAGACCGGATTGGATGCCGTGAACAGTCTCGATTTTGATCGCAAGCCCGAAGACACCCGTGTCGTCGTCGCCATGTCCGGCGGTGTCGATAGTTCCGTGGTCGCCGGCATCCTGAAACGCCAGGGCTATGATGTTCTCGGCATCACACTGCAGCTCTACGATCACGGCGCCGCTGTGCACCGCGCCGGCTCCTGCTGCGCCGGTCAGGATATCGACGATGCGCGCCGCGTCTGCGAGGTGCTCGGCATTCCGCATTACGTTCTCGACTACGAGCAGCGCTTCCGCGAGACGGTGATCAATCCCTTTGCCGAAAGCTATGTGGCCGGCGAGACGCCGATCCCCTGTGTCGCCTGTAACCAGACGGTCAAGTTTGCCGATCTCCTGGCGACCGCGCGCGATCTCGGCGCCGATGCGCTGGCAACCGGTCACTACATCCGCTCGAAGGCCAATCCTCAGCCGGGCGCGCCCGGCCGCCGCGCGTTGTTTCGTCCGACCGACGCCGATCGCGATCAGAGCTATTTCCTGTTTGCCACGACGCAGGAGCAGATCGACTACCTGCGCTTTCCGCTCGGCACCCTCACCAAGGCCGAAACCCGGACTTTGGCGGAAGACATGGGCCTTGTCGTTGCCAAGAAAGCGGACAGCCAGGACATCTGTTTCGTGCCGCAGGGCAAGTATTCCGACATCGTCGCCAAGCTGAAGCCGAATGCGTCGCTGGCGGGCGAGATCGTCCATCTCGACGGGCGCGTGCTCGGCAGCCATGACGGCATCCTGCACTATACGATCGGTCAGCGGCGCGGCATCGGCGTGGCGACCGGCGAGCCGCTCTATGTCGTGCACCTCGATGCGCGCTCGCGGCGGGTCATCGTCGGCCCCAGGGAAGCGCTCGAAACCCGCCGGGTTTATCTGCGCGACATCAACTGGCTGGGTGACGGCGATATCCAGGATGTCGCGGCCGCCGGCTTCGAATGTTTTGCCAAGGTGCGCTCCACCCGCCAGCCGGCGCCGGCGATCCTGCGCGCCGATGGTCACGGCATTTCGGTCGAACTGCTGGAAGGGGAGGCGGGCGTCGCCCCCGGGCAGGCCTGCGCCCTGTATTCCGGCATTGGCGAGGATGCCCGCGTTTACGGCGGCGGCTTCATCCTGCGCTCGGAACGCGAGCCCAACGCCGAGGCGGCCCTTAAGGATCTTCTGCAGAACTTTGCGGCTGCTTGAGCCTTCGCAACTTTCTGACGGGGTCGTGTACGATCGCTGTTTTTTTGAAAGCAGCGTGCTTGACACCGCCCCGAACCGCACCTTATAAGCCGCCCCACTGACGACGGAGACAGCGGCACGCCGCAGATGTTTCCGGCCAGTGGCGGGGTAGCTCAGGTGGTTAGAGCAGCGGAATCATAATCCGCGTGTCGGGGGTTCGAGTCCCTCTCCCGCTACCATCGCTATCACCGACAATTCCACTTTTTACAAAGCTTGTTAGATGCCCTTTGATCTGTAGGGCATATGGTTCGCCTTTCTCGGTGCGATGGATGATTACTGCCGCAACTAGTTCCCTGAATTTGCTCACAACATTGGCGTTCGCCTCGGCATCCTTCATTGAAATGACGTGCGACAGGGATTCGATGTTCTCCCTAAACCGTATGACGGCTTGTGGGTGCAACTCTATGACGTTAGTTGGTCCATTCTGGGTCGATAGCTGCCCTTTTATGCGATCTCGTTCGGCTCGTAGAGGCTCGAGCAGGAACGCTGCTTCGTCGTCCTCGATCAGGCCCTTGGAAATCTTCTCAACGATCTTCACAATGCCGTCTATTGCTCCGGCCAGCTTCCGTTCCAATCCAGAGCGATCTCGTCGAAGCTCATCAGCAATGCGTCGACGCTCCGCGCGATAGTGATTTACATACTCCGCTATAACGCTCGTATCGGCGAACAGCATGCGTAGCTCGTCAATGACCTGCGATTCGATGCGATCGATGTAGTATCGCCGGGCGTTTTCGCAGCTTCGCGATTCACGATAAGTGCTGCATTGGATTCTGTCGCCCGATCTGTCGGCGCCGACAAGGGCCATTCCACCACCGCAACAGCCGCAACGTAGCAATCCGGACAAAAGTCGCTTGGACCGCGGCAGCTTCTCCTTATGCGGACCTGCTCTGGCTGCCTTACGCCGCTGCACAGCCGCGAAGAGGTCGGCATCGACAATGCGCAATTCGGGCACGTCTCGCCGTTCAACATCGGTTTGTTCATTGACTCGTGAGACACGCCGGCCGGTAGAGGGATCCTTTACCATCCGGACTCGGTTCCATACGAACTCTCCGTTGTAGAGCGGGTTTCTCAAGATGCCGTGGCCACGCTGTCCGCTTCCGTTAATAGTTGAAGCGTTCCACTTGCTCCCACGCGGGGCAGGAGTCCTTTCGGCATTCAGCATCGCGGCGATTGTTCTCGGCGCGGTCCCTGAGACATAAAGCTCAAAGATACGGCGAATAATGTCTGCCTCGGGCTCGATAATTCTCAGGGTACCCGGTTCGCCAGGCAAAGGTTCATATCCGTAAGCTTTTCCGCCCGCACTACGCCCGGAGCGCACCACGCCGACCATGCCACGACGTACTTTCTTGGCGCCCTCCTCGCGCTGCATCTGGCCGATGACACCGTACATCCCAACCTGAAGCGTCTCGATCTTCCCGCCGTTGACGCAGTTGATCTCGACGGCACGGAAAGTGAGGTTCTTGTGGATGTGGGCGAGATCGCCGATATCGCGAGAGAGACGGTCTGGGGCTTCTGCAATCACGATGTCGAATGCCGAAAGATCCGCTGCTTGCATAAGGGATGAGAGCCCGGGCCGGCCGAACATTGAGGCGCCCGACCTTGCGCGATCGTGGTATTCCGCTACGACCTGTGCGCCTAGACGATCGGCGTGGGCGGTACAAATCCGAAATTGATCTTCTACGGACTGGTCGTTCTGCAGGTCGGTCGAATACCGGGCATAGATAACCGCTCTCTTCATTTCGGACGGTTGTCGTTTGCGGCTTCGACTTGGCGCGCATCGATTCGTGCCTGTCGGATGGCCATTGCCCGAACGAGAGCGAGAAGGGCTTCAGGCAGCTCCGGCATGTTGGGCCGCGACTTTATCATTTGAGATAGAGCGGTCATTCGGTCTCCTTTTTAATGACAAGGTTTGAAAGAATGCGTCCTTGTCTTCTCCGGCGCGGATCGCGACCGAGAAGTAATCTTCTGCGGGAGGTGTTCGGGTTCATGGGGTCTCCTCTGTGTATGGTGAGGAAGCCGTAACCGAGTCTGCTTTTCTTGATTAGGCAAACAAATCTGATTTAATCGCGGGTCGCCTCGTCGTGCTCTGCCTTAGCTTCGTCAAAAATCCGCACGGCATTGCGCACATGTGTTTCACTGAACCCGTACTTGCCCGCCAGCTTTGCCAGCACAGCCTCATACAGATGACCTCGGCTACGGAGGTCGTGAAAGTCCTGACCAATATCGTACCAAAACTGTGGCAGCGCCTTTTGTCTGCCACGACCTCGCTTTGGCGGCTTCAACATGTTCGCGGCAATGCCTTGCACAACTGCGTCTGCCGTCCCGGACCGGAGTATATCCACCACCATTTTCAACGCGTCTCCCGTTCGCCCCTCGGAAAGAGCCGACTCGATTCGGATGGCGGGCAGGCTGAATCCCGGTGGTAGCTTGGCCATTTAGTAGCTGCTCATGTTGCTCGGCGACCGAGATTACGCTGCCGCGATCAGCCGGTCGAGGTCTTCCAACATCAACTGGAAAGCATCGTCTTCGCCCTCCAGCCCCGCGCCCTCACAGGTCATCCAGTGGAGCTTGGCGCGAACTTCGGCGAGCGTTCTGCAACGGTAGGACATGATGGTATCATGCACTGGTGAGCCGCTTTCGGCCTCTGGCTCGCCGCGCCTTTCTGCTTCGATGCACGAAGTGAAATAGTCGGCTTCGGCCTTTATGAGATCGGCGAGCGATACGGTGAACTTGGCGTGGGATATTGCGTTCATGCCGACGCCCTCCCGACCGCAGATGGCCAAGCTTTATCAACGAGATCGCGAAGCCGCTGGTATTCGTTTACAAGCGGTTTGACAGCCATAGAGGTGGGAGAACCCTCCGCAACAATCCGTATCACGTCGATCGCATTGCTGAGATGGCCGAGCGCGTCGTCGATTTCAAAGAAGGCGTCTCGGACTGCAGGGTTGGGTTCGGTTGGCGCCGGTCTGAGCGGCTCCGCAAATGTGGTTGGATCGATCTGCATATTCATACAATCATCTCCTGTCATTGGGAATCAATGATAGCATATGTGTATCTTTTGTTTGTATGGCGGTCAACGGCAAATTACTGTAAATGTTAGCATGCGTGTCACCACCACGCTGCAATGCCCACCGAAGAGGAGACCCACGCATGGCAAAGACTGCCAGTATTGGCATTCGAATTGAACCGGAATTTAAAGAAGCTTTAGAGGAGGCCGCGCGGGCTGACCGCCGCTCTGTGGCGTCCTATATCGAGAAATTAATTGCCGACGATCTTCAAAGCAAAGGGCTGCTTCCAAAAGCGGCTTGACCAAGGTCATTCTACACGCCCGTCGCGCTCCACCAAAGCGGCGGGCTTTTTTAGTTGCATCGTTCCCTATAGACAACCGAATGAAGGAATGTCAGCATCCCCTCAGCTTGGGGAGGCTAAGATGAATGACGAATTCTACAATCGCGTTGGCGGGGACCGCATTACAAGTCGGCAAATCGATGAGCTAATTGGCCTCGCCAGGGGACTCGTCGCCGACAATCAGATCAATCAGGCGGAAGTCGAGTTTCTGCAAAAGTGGCTTGCCGCGAACGCCGCTGTTAGCCAGCAGCCATTAATTCATCGGCTCTACTGGCGGATAAACCAAATACTCTCTGATGGCGTTGTGGACGAGACAGAGAAAGCAGAATTGCTCGATACGCTGAATGCCTTCTCAAATCGAGATTTTGAACTGGGCGAAACGCTGAAGGCGACGACGTTGCCATTATGTAGTCCTGCTCCATCCCTTAGCTTCCAAGGGCTTCGCTACTGCTTTACCGGAACGTTCAACTATGGGCAGCGAAAGCATTGCGAAGGGGCCGTCACTCAACGGGGCGCGATTGCCGGCGGCATTACTCAAAAGACGAATGTCCTTGTGATAGGCGTATACGCCACGGAGTCTTGGAAGCACTCCTCCTTTGGGAACAAGATTTTGCAGGCAGCAGAGTGGCGCACACAGGGGTACCCGATTTCAATTGTCTCTGAGGAACATTGGGTTCGACATCTTTAAGATGACCACCGGCTACATCATCTCTTTCCTCGCCATCATCTCTGGCATTCTGGCCGCTATTCGCCCTACCATCTGGGCTTGCGCTGCTGCCTGCGTTTTGAACCTTGTCGCCGCGATCGCGCTTTGGGCACCACTTTTTCGGGTGTCCTGACCCAGTCAATTGCCATTACCATTCGGCTTGACTCCCGTTCTCCAAAGTGAGAAAAAGAACAAAACAGGAACAAATGTAGGAGACGATGATGCGCGACACACAAGCCGTCCTTGAACGCACACAGCAAATCCTGTCGAAGAACCGCGCTTTCCGCGAGCGCTGTGATGCCGGCCGGGAAGAACTGAAGGCGCGCATCGAGTTGGCACAAATTACTAAAGGGCAGCTGCACTTTGTTTTTCCGACGACGATAAGCACCCGCAGCCATTAAACCAACCTGTGCAATCATCGGCCCGGTGCATCCGCGCGGGAGAAGGAACCATGATGCCAACCATTTCGCGCGCCTCCCACGAAATTCAATACAGCGGCCCGGTAGACGAAGTGGCGGCAGCCATCGCCTGGCACGACGGCGACGTCCGCGCGACGATCCGGACTTTATTAGGGGATTGTCGACATCTCCGTGAGCAGCTTGCACTCGCTGAAATCGGTATGAGCGTTGGATTCTTGCGCGGGTGGCGACCTGTGGCAAATCCGGAGGAAGTGTGATGGGCGTTTATTCTGACAATCGCCAGTGGAAGGCACGAGCCGTTGCAGCCGAACTCGTTGCCCAGGCAATCGAGGTCCTAGAGGCGGGTGGCTTGGACGAGCACGGCGCCCTTTCGGCGCTGGAGGATGCTCTCGAGACACGCCGCATGGCAAACACGCTGCAGGCGGTGGCCGATTGAACCGATACGACGAAACCCGAGCGGCCTTGGTCGAACTGTTGCGCACGTTTGGTGCCGACGCAGTTAGTGTCTACAAGGTCGGCGTGCCGTTGGTATCGCAGGGATTCAGCCAGGACGAGATTTTGAATGTGCTTTTTACCCTATCGCGAGAAGGCGTCATCGAGTTGTTGGGTACTAATGAGTTGAGGGTGCTTACAGAGTAGAGCGCCGTCCCGCTGACCGCCCACTCAAGAATTCGGCCACCATCAGCGACCACACCAGCGACACGCGA
This sequence comes from Hyphomicrobiales bacterium, assembly GCA_900472785.1. Taxonomy (GTDB): domain Bacteria; phylum Pseudomonadota; class Alphaproteobacteria; order Rhizobiales; family Rhizobiaceae; genus Pararhizobium. The sequence goes on from UCJH01000033.1 coordinate 6,724, forward strand.
CCAAACCGCCATCTCTAAACGGATGGCGGTTTTTCGTTGCGTCCCCAAATATGGCGCACGCGCGACGGGCTCCCATCGAATAAACCATCGGATTCGGACGTTGCTCCAGCGGGCTGCTAGTGAGCAAAAGCCACGGGATGTCAAACGAACATTCGAAACTCGGATGTAGTTGAGCAAATATTGATGTATATTTAAAACCAATCGGGATGATTCTATGTGGATTTCACTTACGACCACAAGCAAAGCCAAAGTAGTTGTTGATTTTTCAAAGGTTTTGCATGTCAACGAACACAAAAGCGGAACGCAGATACATTTTTCTCCGACACTGCCCAGTCGAGATGGCGTCATAACTTCGAAGCTTCTGTATGTCGAAGAGTCGCTCGCGTCGATTGCAAACATACTGAAATCAAGGGCGCCTTGAAGTCCCCACCGCAAAGAAAAGCGCCGACCCGCAGACCGGCGCCCACTCAATAATTCGGCCAAACAGGAGCCACGCCTCGCGCAAGTCGAGCCGTGCCATCACAAAATCTGTCTACGAACGGGACTGGATTTCCTGAGCCGTCAAGGACGGGGATCGCTTTGCCGTCGCCGTCGCGGAGATAGTAATCGCGCGTGGCGGGATCCGTGCTGCCAGACACGTACAGCGGATTCAGTTGGTAGGTCACAGCGCCACGCGAACGCTGCTGCGCAGACGACCAAACAGCCCGCGCCGCACGCGAACGCGTATTCTCGCCAGCGACAACACTCAAACTAAGCGTCAGCGTTGCGCTCGATGTGCCTTGAACCGCCGTGCTGGCCTCGCCAACGTGGCTCGCCGATCCGGTCCAGATCGGAATAACGTCCGACATTGGCTGAAAATAATCGTCGAGCGTCGTGAGGCCCATCTGCACCGCGCAGCCGCGGACGGACGGCAGGCTTTCCAGCATCTTCGCGCCGGTTGCCGGGTCGACGCCTGAAATCGAGAACTCGACGCTGTCGGACGTGCCGTTTACCAGCACCTCAAGCGTCGGAACGCCAACCAGGCGACCGCCGCCGAGGTATACCGTGCCGTCGGGGTCGATGCTATCAAAACCGATCGGCACGTCGTTGACGCCCATCCACAAGTGGAGCGCCGGGTCCGTATCGATGCGGAGGAAGATGCCAAGCTGGTGACTTTGGCCAAGGGAGGCGATGACGTTGTCGGGAACCCAGCCCATCAAAAAGCCTCCACAAATTGCTGAACTGGCTCAATGATGCCAGCGGTATAGACCTCGATCACCGCAGGCCCGACTTGCGTCACATTGACCACGCCGCCGACGGCGGAACTTGCCTGCGCTTGGGCCTGAAGAAGCGCCCGCATTCCCGCGATAGGATCGTCGGTGTAGGCGTCAAACTCTTCTGGAGATACCATTGGCGTCACGGTGACATAGGGAATATCGACAATTTTCGAGTCGGTGTTCGTCGCAGAGATGACGAAAGCCGACGGCTTGTCGCCGTCCCAACCGGCCGCAAAGACTTCGGTGTCGTTGAGGTTCATGGCGCCGTAGTTGACAGCAATGAACGACCGCGCGCTGGCGAAGTCAAAGGCACACTGGCTGACGGCCCTCGCTACCTTGTCCAGTGCGGAGATCGGACCACGGGTCGCCACAGCAAGCCGCATGTGCGGTATCGGTACCGTCTTCGATACGTGAAAGTCTGGTCCGATTGCTGATCGCGCCAGGCTGTCGGTAATTATCGACACGCTGTCCTTGAGGACAAGAATGTTGATAGCGGTCATGCAATGGCTACCCCTCTGGTTTTTGAAGTCGTCGCGATGGCGGAGGCGACGGCTGCATATGTGATGGACGTTGCACCAATGGTCGCGGTGCCAAGCATCGCGGTAAAAAGCGGGGTGAAGATTGGGTCGCGACTGTTCAATGTGTTCTCCGAAACGAAAAATCCCGCGCGATGGCGGGCTGTGGTAGGGGGATGGATGGGGTGGTTAGGCGGCGTGAGTGATCTTCTCGCCAACCCTGTCCGGCCAAGTTCGCAGTGTTTCCGTGTGCGCACCGTCCGGCGTGATGATTGTCAAATCGACGCCTCCACCGACCGCATAGAAGCTCGAGGCCTCCGAGTCGTAGTGAGAGACGCCCAGTTGCCGGCGAAAAAATTCCATCATGTCAGCGCCGGTTCGGATGGCCCAGGCCATCGGTTTCTCGCCGGGCAGCGGCATTTCAAAATCGCAAGCTTTTGGTTCTACCGACAGCGGCACGCCGAGGTGAATGTTGTCGGGTGTTATGAGCCGGTAGGCCGATCCATCCGCATCAACTTCATCGGTCTTGAAGACGAAATGAAACGCGCCCCGTTTTGGCGACCAGCCGTTCATCACGACCTCAACGGTTTTCGCGCCGGAAGTTGCTGCCCTCAAGGCTGGATCAATGCGCGCGCCATCCAGCCACCTTTCGAAGATTTCCAAAAAGGCATCGATGCCGAACTGGAGCACGCCTTCTCTGATTTTGGAGCGGAAGGCGTCACCCATGGCCTTGTCGCCGCGGCAAGCAATCGCAAACGGCAGAGGCTTCACTACGGTGACCTTACGCCCGATTTGACGGACAACGCCATCGGTTGAGTACGTTGCGCGGTCGGTCAGGACGAAGCCGAAGTCGCCGTTGGCGAAAGAAATTACAGCGCTCATGTAGAGAACTCCACGTGGAGGGAAAATGACCTGCCGACCAGCGCGTCCGCGACCGACTTTATGAAAGCCTTGCCAACACTCTCGCCGGCTATGGCGGCATCAATGGTGGATCCGAGAATGCCCGTGATCTCGTCGGCCGCCTCTTTGGCCCGATCGCGGACCTTGTCCTGCTTCTCGGCAAGTTTTTCAGCGGCCGAGGTTGCGCGGGCATAAGCTTCGGCCGCGGCGTCAATCTCAGCGGCGAGGGCTGGCGTATTGCCCTTGCCAGCCGCCAGAGCGGCGGCCAGCAACTCATGGGCCGCAGCGGCCTTATCGACACTGTAGCCGTAATCGTCGACGAGTGGATTGAGCGCGGCCTGGGCGGCGTAAGCAGCGTTCAGGCTGGCCGTTCGTTCCTTGATTTGCGCAATTTCTCGCTGGAAATCGTCGAGCTCGGCTTTCTTTTTGTCCTTGTCTTTCGGTTTCTTGGGATCTGCGTCGACGGGATAGTCAGACAGTTTCACCGGCTTGACGGGCGCCGTGGTCGCCGCCGCTGGTAGTCGGCCCGTTTTCTTATCCGCCGGGTAGTCGAAGGCCTGATCAACGCGACCCTGAATCGCGTCTTCAGACATCGTCGATCCCAAGGGCTGGCCGTTGAAGAGATCCTGATTCAGCTTGCCCATGTTCGAGATGATGCCGGGTATCCCACCCATTATCTTTTTGAATTGCGCAGCCTTGTCGACACCTTCCGAAAGCCAGCCGACGAACGCGCCAAGCTCTGAGTCCGACGCTTGCACCACGATCTTGCCGAAGCCTTCAATCGTCACGGCCAAGTCTTCGAGACCCTTGCCAAACTTGTCACTGGCGCCGGTAGCCGCGTCGATCTTGCCTGCCGTATCCTGCAGCACGTTCTGCAGTCGGACAAACTGCTGAGCGGTGGTTGTGGCTGCACTGGCAACCTTCTCGTCGAGCGTCTTCGAACCCTCAAGGAACGCCCGGAAGAATGCTTCGGATGAAACCTTGCCGTCGACGACCAGTTTCCGCAGTTTGGCAACGCTGCCGCCTGCTTCGTCGAGACCGGCGGCAACTGCCTGTGCGATAGTTGGCGCACCCTCAAGCACGCTGTTAAATTCTTCGGCTCGCACCACACCGCCGCCGAGTGCCTGTGATAACTGCAAGAGAGCGCCGCTTGCTTCCTGCGCTGATGTACCGCCCACACGCAAGGCAAGGCTCACGCGGTCGGAGAATTGCAAGATCTCCTCTTGTGATGCCCCAAGCTCTTTTTGAGTGAGCGCAAGGCGGCTGTACAATGTAACCAGCGACTCAATTGGTGCGGCATTCCGCTGTGCCGATGCGAAGAGTTTGTCGTAGACAACGGTCAATGCCGCACCCTCCAGGCCAGCGACCTTTAGCGCGTTCTGGACGTTCTTCGCGGCATCTGCGAGCCGGCTTGCCGCCTGCAGTGATGCACCAGCCGCGAATACACCCGCGATTCTCGCAGCGGCCGCACCTGCCACGTTGCCAATCCTGTTCACCGCAGCGCCAGCCTTGCCGAGCGACTTCGACATGGAGCGATCGATATCCGCGCCAAGCTTGTCGAACTTCTTGACCGCAACGCCGGTAGATTCACCGATCGCCGCTTCCATTTTCTTGAGCGACCGACGGAGTGTCGCCACATCCGTCGAAATCGAAATCAGCAGGTCATCTGATTTTTCAGGCATCAGTCACCTCATCATCGAAAACGGCAGATTCGGGCGGCAGGCCGATTAGAGCGGCGCCCAGAATGCCTAGAGCCAAACCCGAATATCTGACCGGACCGTGCGTGGCGAATGCCTCGTCGATCAACGCCGAGCGCTCCCGGCGGGTGGTTTCCGACATGAGCCACGCCAACCGGAAGGACTCAACCGCCTCGCCGTCTTTGGGTCTCGGGTCTGTTGCGAACGCGATGATGGAGCGGATCATCTCCGTATCCCAGGCGAGATCCCGGATTCGATTCATCAGATGCAGTGCGGGGCCGTGGATAGCCTCGAAATATCGAAGGTCGTTGCGGTGGATCTCGCATCGGCGCGACTGGCCGAGAATGACGGCATCAATGCCGGTGGCCAATGTGGGCACGGTTTTTCTGTCCGCCGGTGTGGTGATTTTGGTCATGGTTAATCCTAAAAAATCGGGGCTTGAATTCGTCGTGCGCTACGCCAAATTGGCGTCGAAACGGGGAATCGGATGGTTTACGATTGGAATGGCCGCAGAACGCGGCTGCTGAATATGCTACGCATCGGCGCCGCGGTAGGCCTCGGGATGGTGGCCGTCGGCTTGCCGCTGCTCGTCGCGATTGATTAAGCCGCCTGTAGCGCCGCAACCGCGTCTACGGCGAGCTCCCCCGCCCGACTGGAGGTGTGGGTGGCTTCCTAGTGACTGTACGAGCCGAGTACGTCAGGCTCAAAATCTTCCGCGGTCAACCGTTTACGTTCGCCTGGCAGTAGCAGGCCGAGCCGATCAAGGTAGGTTGCCTGCGATTCGAATATTGGCGGATCTTCGGTTTCGATCTCGATCATGAACCGAGGCATGCCATTTCTGTAGCAGTCGGCATTCATCGGGCGTCCCGAGCCGCTTATATGGCGCCGCGGTTCCGAAGCGTCGTGACGCCACCAGAGAGGCGGCCGTGAACCGGGGTTGTCGACGACCCATGCTTCAACGACGCGATTTCCATCTGGCCGCCACATCGCCGCGATCTCTTCGTCAGATGCGAAATACTCGAAATCGACCCACTGCTGAAATCGGGGGTCATCTTGATCCAGTGGAATGCCCAGAGCCCACGCAAGCCATCCGTCGCTAACTGTTTGCCTGCGTTTCGAGCGTCGAAACTTTCGGGGCATCAGTAACCTCGATTGGTTGCGAGCGCTGGTGGCCGGGCCTCTTCAGGCGCGCCGAGGTCCAGATTCAGTTCGCGCAACAGCCTAGCAAAGCCGATACGGGAGTCTCTTTCGATTGCCACTTCAGGACGCGCTTTCGGTTGGCCGAAGCGGTCGTCGAACGTCATGCCTTTTTCGGCGACGATCTCGCGGGCAGCCTGGCCTTGGTCCCAAGCTTCACCGGCAAGGGTTAGTAAACGAATCTCATGGGGCTCGAGATCGAAGTCTTCGACCACTGCTTTGAACCACTTGGCTGTCGCTGGACGAAGATGTTTCGGAGGTTTCGGACGGGCCGAATCCTTGATTTGCGGCATGTTCATGCCCTCCAGATTTTTGTTTGAACGGGGGAGTCCCTCACGCATATGTTGGGGAGCCACCGGTCCGGGGCTAAGACGGGCTAAGGGAATTGACCCGCCCCTCCCTAGAGAGGCCAGCCGTCGGCACCGAAGACCACGACCTTCTGACCATGGTCTTCACGTTGGCCTCGCGATGAATGGCAGGGCTTGCATGTTGAGACGAACGGGCCGGTCCAGAACTTCTCCTCGTCACCCTTGTGGCCACCGTCGGTGTGATGGACCTCTGTGGCAGGTGCGACGATTTCGGATTCCAAACACCATTCGCAAAGCGGATGCAGCGAAAGCTGATGGGTTCGCAGCTTCTGCCATCTGGCCGTTCCATACCATCGACGCCATGGTGCATCGGCACGACTGCGATCGAAGTCCTGCCTACGCTGTGCGGTGGTGCGTTGATGGGCTGGTTTGAATGTGGGTGCGCGTGTCGGCATGTCATCTCCTCATGTGTGACAGGACGCCAAGCGTTGTAACGTGCGCGCCTCGGTCTGCGATGGTTACCTCTAGGAGATTTGCCTTCTCGACGATCCGAAGCGGGCGGTCTCCGGTCCTGTCCCAATACTCACGGCTGGCGCGAAAAGAGATCGACCACCCCGTAAACAATCCGAACCTGGATCCATGGAGAAGATGATCGCCCTCTAAGGTATCGGGACAATCCAATTCCACCCACAAGCCGACGTCATCCACGCGGAGACGAAGCGTGCCGTCCGACGTGGAGCCGACAGGTTGTCTGCGATCATGGTTGATGTGCGCCTTCACCACTGAGGGAATGTCCAGTGAGCGCGGCTGAAACACCTCATCGAAGGTGGGCCTCACCGGCGACACGATATTCCATTGAATGGCGTAGCCGCTCACCGTGCGGCTGCCAGGTCGTGGTGGTCTACCGGATTCTGTAAGCCACACGTCAGAGCCCGCGAGCATTGAGCGCTGCGGCCATCTTGGCCTTAGCTTTGGCGCCCGGCTTGTTGCGGCGTTGCTTGAGGATTTTCACGACTTCATGTGGGTCTGAGGGCAGCAACTCGCGCTTGCCATCGACTATGGTAGCACGAACTTCGCTGCTCGTTATTTCGAGACGCGAGCCCCGGTTGTTGTTCACGAAAAGCTTGGTCATTGCTGTAGCTCCGTGGGAATTTCAGATTTCGTAATGAAGCCGGCAGTGACGGCGTCGCGCAGCCATACCGACAGGCGATCGGAGCGATGCCCAAAGATCCGGTCCGCTTGCATTGGCGGCAGCGCGCCAGTCCAGGCGATATCGTTTGCATTCAACTCGTCGATCAGAACCAGCAGTTCGGCATGGGCATCGTGGGCGGCCACCAAGGCTGCAGCAACCGCTTTGACCCTCTTGGTGTAGATGGGCCGCACCTCGTCGCAGATCGTCTTGCTCGCCCCGAAACGGGCCGCCGTAAGGCGCTGTTGCGCGATGTCGATCGCAGCCCGCAGATCCACCCTTTCAACTGCTATTGCCTTCAGCCGTGCGCGAACGCCATCGGGTGCCTCGTCATCGTCAGGAGCGGCATCACCGAGCAATTTGGCAACGCGACCCGTTTTTTCCGGTGTGGCCGGCCGGTTGGCCAGTCGGGTGAGTAGATCCGATTCCTCAGCGTCGATCTTGGCCATCGACGCTCGCAGGCGGGCAACAAGCGCCTTCGCACTTTCATAAGTGGCGTCGGCGGATTCAAGCGTGCGAACAACTGGTGCAGCCGCTGGTGTGGGTTTCTTGAACATGGGAATCCTAGTATCGAGAGGTGGTTTCATATCGCTCGCTTAGCCGCCGGCGCCCGACGCGAACGGGAGGAGCGTTTCGGATTGCCGCGGCTAAGTGGACGAACACCTCCGGCCCGATGCGGATTTCCCGATCGAAGGCGGGTCGCGAGTGACGTTCGGCGCTAGCAAAGGTACTGGTGCGCACCCCATTGTCGTAACCTCGAAAGGTCAGTGTTGCGCCGGGTGCGGCTGCGTCAATCCGAAGTTCGAGCAGGTCATTCGGCGCATTGATGAAGTTCGCCAGGGTCGTGCCGAACGTTGCGCCGCCTAAAATTGGAACCATGGCCAGATAGCTCTGGATGTCCGAAGTGCCGACCAGAACCGCCAGCAGGAGCCGCGCCGTCTCTGCGCTGTCGATCTGTTCGGGCCTGCCTTGGGTGGCCGGCAGCAGGCCTTCTCCGCGAAGCCTGTCCGCATGCCAGCGCGCGGTGTTCTCTGGCAAGCGTAGGACGTCGTCAATGATTTGACATGTCTGACGAGCGGTGGCCATCAGGCTGCGCTCCACTGCAGCTTATCGCCGGGCTCAACGAACTTGTCGTAGTCTTCATTTGCGGGGACGAAAAAGCGCGTGCCGGACGTTGCGTTCGGGGATGCACCGACTGAAACCCATGCGTCCGCCGATGCACGAATGCGGAAAAGCGGCTGACCATTGGAATCGCTTACCGAAGGCGCAAGGTTGGTCGACGTAACGCCCGTTGATGGCGCTTCCGACCAGAGGGTCTTGCCGAGGATAGCTTGGGACTTGTCACGCTGGATGGATGAGCCAGCAAAGCCGCAGACGACGTGGAGACCTGAAAAAGCCATGGTGGCTCCTTTCAATTTTGAATGGATGTTTTGGGTGAAAGAAAATGCCGCCGCCTCGGGCAGCGAGGACGGCGGCGGGTGCGCTGCCAGGCACCACAAGAGAAAAGGCCGCGCCTGCGTACTGCAAGGACAGATGCGGCAAAACGCGAGACGGCGCCCGAAAGCGCCGCCGTCTACAATGTACCTTTTGGATCGCAGAAATGGGACGTCAAGCCGCTAGGGCATTTTCCAGTTCTTCGCATGCCTTAAGAAGATGCGTTTTCCCTTGCCGCTCTGCCGTTTTTCCTTGGAATCCTAACCGCTCGCCAATTTCCGAGAAGCTTGATGCCACCAGGGCGAAGTCTAGGATTTGCGCGGTTGCTGGCGTGACTGCCGTTCTAACGCGCCGTGCTTCTTGGGCGTCAGCCACTGGATCCACGAATTCGAAAGCTCCATGGCTCGCAATTCCGCCCACACCCACATTAGCCGGCGGGAGATTGTCGTTATCGGCGCCCTTCGCTCCCTTGAACCGATCGCGTGGCTTGAAATTGCCAAACCGAGTGAGCCCGCCAAGCGGAATGCGGATCGAACCACGAACGATCTTGCCGACGGCATCACGCACCAAGGCTGGCTCTGTTTTGCCTCCGTTGGAAAATTCCAGACTTCCAAGCCGAGTGATGCACAGTGCCGGATTTTGTTTTCGCCGCAAAGCCGCTGGCCAAATTGCCTCGCGCGCGATGTCACCGCCGGTCGGGATGACATTTACTTCGCCGCCGCCACCCAGCTTTGCATGTTGCTGCTCGGCGAACGTGACATTCCTTATAGCGACGATCATGTCTTGAACGCGCGGTCGGATCTCGCACTTTGAATCGATTAGCTCCGAGGTCGCCTCCGACCGGTTATCGTTGGCCGCCGTCCAATCCGAGCCGGAGGTAATCGAGCGCCATGTGAGGAGAACGCGTAGACGATCAGCAAGAGCCGCATGGCGAGGTTTTGCCTGCGCCGCAGCCTTTCGCGGCAATACCTTGGAATCAAGTGGAGGTGCGTTCTGCTGCCATCTGGCCAGGGCAAGACGGTACGTCGAAGGAGTCCAAGACTCGTCCGTGATGAATGGCATTTGTGCAGTTCCTGAAAGTTTTGCCGGATGGCTGTTGCCCGTCCGCTTGGCGCGGCTCGTCATTGAGGTTTAATTGCCGTCGTTGCGGCTGTTCCTAGATCTTGTGCTGAAAACAACTGCAAACGCTAAATATAGAGATGCGTCCGGTTTCGTTCCAGCCTTTTATCCATTAACCGCACACCGCTCGAAAACGTAAAGGGGTGCTACGAAAAATTGATGCTTCTTGACAAATGAAGCTGTCGCTACCAAATTCAGATACTGTTCGGCATACCACCGGCTTCCGGTGCCCGAGCCCCTATAATCTATTTAGTGAATCCGCGGCTTAGTCGCACAGCACAATAGGAGTCGCCATGAATAGGCGGTCTGTTAGTGCGTGGATTTTCTTGGTGGTAGGCGTGCTCGAAGGCATCCAACTATCCATCCAGATTCTCGAACGCATGTTTTAAAGTTGAGGCTCCCTCATTGATTTGAGGGGGCCTTTCCCGTGTTTATACTCCAATTCTTCTTAGCATACGTGCTCACTTGTCCGACCGGTGGGCAGGGCGGAAGGTGCTGAAGTTTGATGCCCCGTATGAAGACAGTCCTTCTATCGACGAGCGCAGCGTGTACTATGAAAGCTTGCCAGGGGGGGGTGACTATGAACGGACTGGACGAGCTGGCACGGCTCGGCGCTGAACTGAAAACGCAAGTTAAATGGTCAGAACCGCTGCAATTGAATATGAGTGCAGCCGGTTGGACTGCCCGAGTAAACCAGTGGCTTTGCGAAAGCTTTCCTGAAACGGGGCTTGCAGCCGAATGGGCAGCGCAGCCCATTATTGAATTAGGCTTACCGCTCGACAGGCCGACAGATTTTAAGCGCGGCATGACAGAGATGAACCTTGATCAACGGCTGCGTTGGCTAGCATCGTTGCCATCACGTGTAGCGTTAAAGGGGATGAGCACACCGGAGAAGGTGAACGCGAAGAGCGTTGAGGTGGGACGTCGAGAGGTAAAGCTGTCCTTGACAGCTCGCGCAATTGTTGACCCGATCCGAATTAACGAGCTGCAGGCCATCTCATCAGACACATTCGATCTGAAGAAACTCGTCAGACTTTGTGAAGAGCTAAACTTGGCATTCGCAACGGAGTCCTATCTTTCGATGGCAATGCTCACCCGAGCGATCATCGACCACGTGCCTCCCATTTTTGGGATGAAAAACTTTTCCGAGGTGGCTAATAACTATGCGGGCTCAAATTCGTTGAGACGGGAGCTTAAGAACCTGGAGACAACCTCAAGGAATATTGCGGATCTTCACCTCCATTCACAGATCAAGAAGAAAGAAACTCTTCCGAATATCACGCAGGTCGATTCGTCAAACTCCCTCGACCTGCTATTGAGCGAAATCGTTGCCCGCTTGAGTTAAGGGCCGCGCTGTCCGTCGTTTTCTTCCGGTAGACGCCGCCCGCCGTGCTTGGGTAGATTTCACCATCACCGTCCGGATCTTCACGGATGACAACGAAGTCCAGGCCCGTGCCGGTATTGATGACGCCCACCACCCGCACTGGCTCGTCCAGTTCATTGAAAGCGTCAAAGGCCTGAATGGCCATCATCTGAGGATTTTCTATTTCCTCGGCCTCATGCTTTGAAAATGCTTTTGAGACTGCATCTTCAACTACATCAAAAATTTCTTCTCTTTCCATTTCCAAATCCCCTTCATTTCGAACGGGGTCACAGCGCGGTAACGTTTAACGGTCTACCCCCCTTCTAAAGAAAGGGGGTGTTACCGTTACTACCGTTACGCTTGCGACCTTAGCCCCGTGGCGAAACGTAACGCCGTCACAAACTGTAACGTTACGCTTGACCGTTACCGTTACGTTTAACCGTTACGCTCCATAATTTATCTTGGCAGCAACTGATTAGGCCTTTTGTGGAAAGCGCGTCTTTGGCCCTATGGAACCGCATCTTGCGGGCCGGCGCCTTAAGCTCTTTGCCGGCCTTCAGGTCGTAGGCGGCACGCCACGCCTCTTCACTTACAGGATCGGGACCGCATGCCTCCAGTGCGTCAAACGCCTGTTGCTGACCGTCCGTGAGGCTAGGTTTGTCATCCGCCGGTTCCGGCAGGTCGACCAGACCCACGACGTTCCCGGTCGCCGGAACAAGAACAGGCGCCACCGTTTCGCGGCCAGACCGCGCTTCCTTTCCTATAACGACACTCTTCAGGGTGTAGGCGAATTTCGGCTTCTGGTCTTCGGCGGTGTCGTTGTCCTTGATCACCATGGCCGTCGACCCGGTCTTGCCCTTCTTAACGCGGATGGTCATATCCAGCGCCGCAAGTAGATTGCCATGGCCGCGCAATCGGCTGTCATCGCCGATGGGGGTGTGGTGGACGATCATGATGTGCGCGCCGGTCCACTTCAATGTGCGCTCGAGATGGCGCGCAATCTTCGCTGTTTCTTCGCCGCCGCTGTCCGATCCGCTACCCATGGTGCGCGCGAGCGTATCTATAATGATCAGGTCAATGCTGAAGCCGTCGCCTTCGTGATCTTCATATTCCATCGTGGCCGACTGGTCTTCCGTATCGATGACTATCTGCGTCAAACGATCGGAGTCGTCACCGACGAAATCCAGCGGGCCGGGATGTATGGCGAGGTTCAGCGGTTCCTGGAGATTGCGGTCTTGAGAGAAAGCTTCGACCCGTCGCTGGACTTGGCCACCACGTTCGAGGGCGACATAAAGCACGGATCCGGGGTACCAAGATTCAGGCTGCAGTTCACCGCGCAACTCATGCGGCGGGTCATAGAGACCTGCACCGCGCCCCATCCAAGGCAACCCGCCAGCAACGTGGCAGGCGATATCCGCAACGAAGGCGCTCTTGGTCGCCCCCGGCTCGCCGAACACGCAACTGGTCTCACCCTTGGCGAGAAAACCGTCAATCACATACTCTTTTGGCTTCACCTCTTCAAACGTTCGGTGGAATGCAATCTTTGCGTTCTGCGCCTTATTGAATTTGGGAACGTCGCTGCCGAACCAATCAATGAACTTCATACTGCGGCCTCATAAGCTTCGATGGCCAAAGCAGTCATTTGTTCGGCCAACGGCTTGCCGAAGCTTGCCGCCTGGCGCTGTCCGCATTGCGGGCTGTAGATCATAAAGCGGCCGTCGGGGTGCCGGATGAGCCTAAGACCGTACAGGCGCAGATCGTCGGTCATCTGGAAATCGACGAAGGCGACGGCGTCCCGCGGCTTGGCGACAGGAAGGCGATGGCAATAAAGGACTCGCATGGATGCTCCTTGTTAAAGCGCACAAAGGCGCGCCCGCGGACGACGTCAGCGGGTGGTTGTGTAGGTGGGTAGTGTTGTGGATCGTGCGGCAAAATCCGCCGCCGGTTTAGGCAAATAAAACAGGATTTCTTGCGGGGGAGGTTAGGGCTCCGGCTCGTATGTGCGGATCGCCCGTATCAAGGCATGTTGCCAAGTTCCAAGGTCTATAATCGGCAGTTCTTCTGTCGGTGATAAGAACCAGAACGGTCTCCCGCTACCATCAGAACAGCCGAGATTTCCGGACTGACCAAACTGATGTATGTAGCGTGACGCGGCTTTCCGGATTTCTGAGACGCAAATCCGGACTTTTCATCTTTCCAAATGATTGTCAGAAACGTCCCTTCGATCGCTTTTAGCTTAACGGAAACAACGGTGCAGCGGGACGCGGCGTTCTGCATTTTGGCACGCTGATCAATCCAGATTTTTCCACTTCACTAGCAAAAGCATGCCGACGCATTCTCAATTACATGCACATCGAAGTGGTCAGGTGTTAGCCCGCTTCTTGCTCGCCTCACCTGTAGCGCGCAAATCGAATGGCAGTACGCGCAATATCAGATGGCAACAGTTTTTGTTTCTTAAAATGCGCCGGGTCAGTAGCTTTATCCGCGTGGCTTAGGCCGAACGTCGCAACCTAGTCGAACAGGTCTCGCCCCTGAAAGGTGTAGGACATTTTGACTTGCATCATCCTCATCGCGTTTCGTGCATCCAAAAGTCTGTCTACGTACTCCTCCTCTGAAAACGCCATGAAAGTACGCGGATAGTTCACCTTTGATTCCCAGGGGAAAGGCATAGGCGCATTTTTAAAGTTGCCTTCCTTAAGCCAGAGCCGGCGACACCAGTACGCGGCCATGTCGGCAGCCTGCAAAGGCATGAGCGCCACGCTTTTTCCAAATACCGGCTGCCGGCCCATATTCTCTCGAAGATAGGGTTTGGCATTTTTGAGGTAGGTTGGCCACATCCGCTCAATGGTCTTGGAGATCTGATCTTGTTCATCGAACGTAAAGTTGACAGGCTCGCGGTAAAGACTTGCTAACATGTCGGTTAGCGCTTTTGTCCCGAAATAGTAGGGCAGAGAGTGCTCATACGGCAACCCGACCCTTTTACAGGCTGACTGGAGGGTTTTTATTGGGACGGCTATGCATATGAGGTGGGGAACATACTTCTCGATCACGCGATGCAAATAACCGTTGAACTCTGGGAAACCGTTCACGCGTTCAACCATCTTGAATTCCGCCCAACCGAACTCATCCAGCCGCGTTTTCCAATCGACTGAAAATTTGTCCCATTCGGTGGCGGGAGCGATATACCCTGCCAGGACGAGCACTTCATTGGTTTCTAGAGAGTCGTCAATGAAAGCTTCAAGGGTCAATTTCTTGCGCTCGCTATGTCAGTGCTCGATACGGTATCGCGGGCAGATCAAGGGCAGCCTGCCATCGTTGCATTTCCCTTGCGCACCAATTTCGGAAATCATCTGTATGACCCGCAGCAGTGTTTGTATTTCTTGCCGCTCTGACAAGGACACTTCTCATTTCTCCCGATTTTCTTGTCGAACTTTCTGGCGGGCGCCTGTGGTGTAAACCCGCCAAGAGTGCCCGAAAATGTAGTTCGTCCTCCACCGAAGCCAAACATAATATTTCCCGAATCCAATTCTACGGCGGCCAGACATCCATCCATTTCCATCTGCGTTGCTTGAGCAGTTGCACCAGACGGGCTGACAACGGTAAATTGCGAACCATCGCATCGAATTTTAAACCCCTCGATGGACATGTCCATTCTCTCAATGTGTAGTTCCTTTGGCGGCATGGTCTTAATCTTCAGGGCTATTTGGCCAGGTCCATCCCGAACGGTGATTGTTCTGCCCACAACCTCAACATCCCATTTATCGGTGCGAGTTTGCCACTGGTTATTGATGATACTGAACACCACTCCGCCTACCGCATCGCGCAGTTCAGCATTTAGACGAAATGGTCCTCCAATGGTTTCGGGGGGATTTATCCAAAACACTGGGCGGCCATTTACACGTATCGCCCATTTGCAGTTCACCGCTGAAAGGGGTCCGAAATGAATGCGCGGTGCGTCCGGCCCAACGTCAAAAGCTTCGAACAAAAACCCTGACTGTAAAGCTTTTGGGCCTAATTTGGCCCGGGCTACAGTGCTTTTGGAAAGTTGGCCTCGAGTGACTTTTCCGTGGCACTGAATGCAAAGGAACGCCATTTTTTCTGGGTCATGAATTTTGGCGTCGGCGAATTCCGGATCTATGTGCTCATAGTCGCCAACCGCGTTGCCGCAAATAACGCAACCGAAACCCGCTTGCTGCCGAATAATGCGCTTCTGCTCATTGGTGAGGTCGGATCTCTTAAGGCCGTGTTTGTTTACGTCCGCCATGATGTCTCGCTGCAACGTAAAGTTTGTAGGTGCAGAATGGCACGCATTTTTATGCAATGGAAGCAACCCTATTAGCTTCCCAATCACCCGGAGCGGGAGACCGCTCTGGGCACCTGGTGTCGATCAGACGAAATCCCCGACCGCGTTGGGCAATGTCGCCAACGATAAGCATGCAGTTCGATGTTCACCGTCGCGTTCTGCTTGAAATACAGCCGGTACCCCGTGCGGATCGGCCCGGTCGAAACCGGGATAATCGGTGTGCGGAACACGCCGCCAGAGGGAACGATCGAGTTCGTCGCGTCGATGCTTTTAGCGTCGGCACGTGCGGACAGAGTGCCGGACAACACATAGGCATCCGCATTTCATAAGCCGGTCGCGCCCGGCTCGATCGTCAGATCCCCGACAGCACGAACATTTGCGCCGGGAACAAGGCCGTTGTTCCCGAGGACAACATCCTGCCGGAAGACATCCCAATTCGGGAAGGCCGTCGTCGGCGTGCCGGTGATCACGACCTTGTTGTGAGCACGTCCCTTTGCTATCGACGCCATTGCTGCAAACTGCTGTCCGGCCGGTCGGAAGCGCGTTTGACGTCCATCCGGTCGGCAGCGGATCGTCCGCGCCATTGAGCATCGGATTGCTGTTCGATGCGCCGGTCGACTTGTTGCCAGCGCATCTTCGATGGTCTTTGCGTCCGGGTGCCTCATGCCGCACCTACCGTCACTAGCGACGTGATCGTCCTGGATGATTTCGAGGTTGAGCAGTTCAGCGGCTGTTTCGGACGGCGACGGGCAGGCGATCAGCACTGATCGGCTTGCCACCGGGCTTTTTTGCGTGGTTCAACTCGCCGAGATGATAGTGCCTTGGGATGAGCTACCAGGGCGGGCGGTCGCATCAGATGACGAAGAAGTCCGCAGCGGTCAGGGCCAGCCCGGTGCCTACCTTCGCAAAAAGGATGCCGCCGCCGGCAGCGCTGCCGTTGGCATCATAGTAAAGTTCTCCTGTATCGCTCTCGTAGATGATGCGGTCACTGGTATCCTGCGCCAAACCGGATGTGTTGGCGCGGAAGGCAGCCGATGCGAAAACACCGTTCGCCAGCGATGTGAAGACCAGATTATCCAGTTGCATCGTGTCCGCCGGCACGCTGAAATCTGTGATGGTGTCTACGTTTGAAACAGCGTTGAGCGCGGTATTGAAAACAAAGGTGTCGTTGCCCGCTCCTCCAATAAATGTATCGTTGCCGGCATATCCTCTGATGATGTCGTTGCCGGCGCCGCCGTTGATGAGATTAGCGACAGAGTTGCCCAACAGCTGATCATTGTAGTTTGAGCCGGAAAGGTTCTCGATCGATACAAAGCGGTCGCCAGCGGCTTCGCCGGTATTGCTGGCGGGGTTCGTGAGATTGACAAAAACGGCGCTGGTAGCGGAGTTGTAAGACGCGGCGTCGGTGCCGCTCCCACCATTAAGGTAGTCTGCACCTACGCCGCCTATCAGCGTGTCGTTTCCAATGCCCCCGCTGAGTTGGTCGTCACCAAGATATCCGTAGATAACATCGTTGTCGTCGCCGCCGTTGAAACGATCGACTTCAGTCGTACCGTAAAGTTTGTCTGCGCCGGCACCGGCATCCAGGACGCCTTCAAAAACGCCCTTGCGACTGTCGAACACGTCTGCGCCGGCACCGAGTCGAGCGTTGCCGATAATTTCACCGGTATTAATGATGGTGTCGTTGGAATTGCCGTCCAGGGCCAGCGAAAACCCGACGGAGACTTGCGCCTGAATTAACCCGCTGTTGCGAATCTGTACATTCTCGCCATTTGCGCTGCCGGTAGAGATCGCTGCGTTGACAATGCTGCCGAGTGACCCATTTCCCGCAATGATTGATCCTCTATTATCAAGGCTCGCGAAGGAAACCGCCGTTTCGCTGCCTATCCCCTGCACGCGACCAAAAAGGCTGCCGTGATTGACAATGGCATCCCCTCCAGCAGCCAGTCCAACGGCAGTAAAGTAGGCGCTCACTGTTCCTGTGCTGCCAATGAAGATCGACGAACTTCCCGTCCCCGCGCTATAAATTCCTGTGCTTAAGCCATCGACACCACCTTGAATGGTGATCATGTTGTCGCCGTTGGCATAAATTGTCGCGTCGTAAAAATTTGCTGGGCTAGCTTCAACTTGTGTTGAGCCGAGAAAGTATGCTTGGGTTTGCGAAAGTGAAATTGCCATCGTTTATCCTCTTGAAAATTTTGATAATTTTTCGTGGAACTCGCGAATTCCATTTAATCTGCGCTTTCGTACGCAAGATGATGCACTACAGGGCCCTTAGCCACAACAGATTCACAGTTGATTATACTCAACGATGTTTTGGCAGGTGGGCTCATATCCCTGATGGGGCGTGAGGCTTTCGCGGCCGCGGCTGCCATGGCCCGACCACATCCATGTATCTCTACGACCGAAGACGATTTCGCCATAATCCCCGCTCGTTCCCCCCAATAAGGTGGGTCGGGATGGGAGAGCGGCTTGTTGCAGGTTTTGGGTAGATTGGTTCCCGGACCTTGGCTACATTGAGCTGTCAAGGTTCGAAACGTCTGCCGGGGTGGACCAACGTTCCACAGCGGGGGACGATATTTGAAGATCGCGATTATCGGAACCAGCAATTCCTTGATGAAGCTAGGTTGGGTCGCCAGTCTGCGTGAGATTGTACCGGCGGGGACAGTTGTCGATAATTACTCTATCGGCGGTAGTGCATCACTCTATGGCAGCTACGTTGCAACGCGCTACAAGGTCGCCAAAAGTTACGATTTTGCATTTCTTGAGTTTGCGATCAACGATCAGGCGATCCTGGAAATACAACAACTGACGGAAAGCTATATCGCCGGGTCTCTTGCTGCGTTGTTGCGGCATTTTGCAGAGCGAGCGGCGCGGTGTGTTCCGATTGTCGTGATCATGCCTATCCGCGACGCCGTCAGCCATCAACGCCGGGATGCCACCTACAATATTACGCGGAAGCTATGTGAGCGCTACGGGGTGCACTATATCGATCTCTACAAGCCGCTCCGCTCAATTTTGCAGAACCAGGCCCTGGATATTTCAGGCTGGTTTTCAGACCCTATGCACATGAGTATCTCCGCACAGGCGGCTTTGGCCAAGGTCGCCCGAAAGGCACTAGATGCCCCGCTGCGCCATTTAAAACCCTCGCGCCAACTCCTCTCGGATGCACCATATTGTTTTGCCATCCCGGAGGTCGATCTTGTCTTCCCTTCGGCGACGAAACGGATAGTCGGTACGAGTTTGATTCAGCATGAAGTCTGGAGCATCGGCCCGGGAGAGTATGGACATATTCGGAACGCACCATGGATCTGCGGGATTGTCCATTGGGGCTGACGAAGCTTCCGGCGCTCTGTGTTTCCGCAGTTGCGAGCCCAAAGTGCAGTGGGCTATCAGGGTCGTCGCCGACAAGGTACGAGCATGGTTCTCAAAAACTGAAGTGCAAGCCGAAACGAAGGATCGACTGCAATCCAGGTTGAAAAAAGCGGTCAAGAAAAAGTGGGTTCGGCGTTTCGGCCTTACGCATTTCACCACGCCGTTCAAGGCTTTCGGCGGTACTACAAGGATGAAATTTGGCGATCTGAAAAACTACCCCTTTGAAAAGCACTGGGGCCTTCCCAGAGAGAGGTCGTTGGAGGGTACACGCGCGGACATCGTAGGGTTGGTCGCATCTGACCGTGACCCTGTTGCGGTTGGCGAACTATTGCTGATCAAGCTGGGTGGTGCGCAAACTCCTCCGGATACCGAGTTGCTGCGCCTTGATCTTGAAATTGAGACGCTCTTGCTGGACGTGCGTTGATCCGTGCAGGCTGCGCTTGAGCAACTATAAATGGTTGTGTCCGCCCTCATCACATTGTCTTTCCATCACGTGTATCTTGCCAAATACAATTCTTTCGGGAGGCGCATGAGTGCCGATACTCCGCTTTTCGCCCTACGGATTGCCAGTGAGCTTGATTGGGTCATCAACGAACTTGGCAAATCCAGGATGGTCGTCAGCGACGATGAACGAATTGAACGTGGACGAAGGTCACAATGACCTCGCTCAGTATTCAAGCCTGCAAGGCGCGCGGGTCTTTTTTTGGGTCATTCTAGTTCCAGCCACGGTATTTTCTAGCGCGAACGAAGACGGCCAATTACTTTGAGCCAGTCTCGATGGCGCCTGATGGCGTCTGCTGTCGTAGAACGC
This sequence comes from Hyphomicrobiales bacterium, assembly GCA_900472785.1. Lineage (GTDB taxonomy): Bacteria > Pseudomonadota > Alphaproteobacteria > Rhizobiales > Rhizobiaceae > Pararhizobium. The sequence continues at coordinate 26,191 of UCJH01000033.1, forward strand.
GCGCGTTGCGGCGCGGTACGCTGGATCGATGGAACCAGCCAAGTCCTTTTTGAGGACAGTAAAGCGTAAAATATCCGCACGCCAAATTTAATATGCAAAGCGCACTAATGAAAAGTGGGAGAAACCAATGGCCTGGATAATACCGATGCAAAACACTCCTGAAATCGACCTGATTAATGCCGATAACTTGTTTGTCTCAAAATCAATATTAGTTGGCCAAATTGTTAATAATGGCTCGAACAACAAGATTGTAGTTCAAGGATCGGTCGCATCTGACGGCTCGGGGATTTATCTATTAAACGGTTCTGGCCATTATTTTGAAATAGAACAATCTGGAGACGTTCGCGGTTTTACGGGCTCGGGAGTCTCGGCGTACAGTCAAAATGCCAAAATTGATAACGCCGGATATATATTCGGTGCGTACCAGGGTATTTATATTGCGGGATCGGTTGGTGTCGTTACAGTTAATAATAGCGGAACTATTGAATCGGACGGTCTAGGCATAGCTCGATACGAAGAATTTCAATCAGTTAATGTTTTGAATACTGGCACTATCAAGGGTGTCAATTACGCCATCGCGCTCTCTTTCACGGGCGACACTATAAACGACACGATTAGCAATAAAGGCATCTTGATCGGAACAGTTGACCTCGGCGGCGGGGACGACTATTTCGATGGCCGCGCCGGTCGGCTAGACGGGACGATTTATGGCGGCGCTGGTTCCGACAGGATTTACGTCGGAAGGGAGAACAACAAAGTTTACGGTCAAGAAGGCAGCGACACCCTGATGGGCGGCACGGGTGCAGACTACCTTGACGGCGGAAGCGGATTCGACGCTGCATCTTACAATTTCGCTACCAGCGCCGTGTTCGTCAATCTCTCGAACCCCGCCAGCAATACCGGCGAAGCGGCCGGCGACCGCTTTGTATCGATCGAGAACCTTTCCGGCTCAAACTTTAACGATCAGTTGTTGGGAAACTCTGTCGCTAATCTGATCAACGGCGGCGCCGGCAACGACCTCATCAGAGGATATGCCGGCAACGACAGATTTATTGGGGGAGTGGGCAACGACACCTTCGTTTTCAATACAGCGCTCAATGCATCCACGAACGTAGACACCATCACCGATTTCAGCGTGCCGGCGGACACGATACAGCTGGATAATCTGGTCTTCACATCGCTGGCAAACGGTGTTCTCGCATCGGCGGCCTTCCGCGCCAACACATCCGGTTTGGCGCAGGATACCAGTGACCGCATCATCTACGAGAGAGATACGGGAGAACTTTACTATGATGCCAACGGCAGCGCTGCCGGCGGCGGCATCCTTTTTGCGAAGGTAAGCACCGGGCTGGCCCTGAC